>NZ_AP024713.1:0-612442 GCF_019702925.1 Campylobacter sp. 19-13652
TCACTATAAGTTTTTCACATTTTTTCACATTGTGAATTTAACCGCCATTTTATCAAAGTTTTGATAAAATAAAAGCTATTTATACTTTTTAGGAGAGTTTTTGATAGATTATGACGCCCTTGCTAGCGATCTGCGCGCAAAAATCCCACAAAATGAGTACGACTCATACATAGCGCAACTTAGCATAGACAAAAAACAAAGCAGCAAAGAGCATATCACATTTAACGCACCAAATGAGATAATAGCTAGATTTGTGCAAACTCGCTATGCCGATAAAATATCTGCAATAGCCGAAATAAAAACTGGCGTAAGGGCTGCTATTAGCATACAAGTAGCCGGCAAAACTCCAAAGCAAAACTCCCCAGTAAAGCCCACTTCCAGCGTCCCATCAAGCCCGCTAAATCCAGCCTATACATTTGATAGCTTTGTCATAGGAGATTCTAATCAATTCGCCTATGGAATCTGCGAACAAGCAAGCAAAAATCCTGGCAAAGTCTACAACCCCATATTTATCTACGGACCAACTGGACTTGGTAAAACGCACCTGCTACAAGCCTTTGGTAATGAGTGCTTAAAGCAGCAAAAAACGGTGATTTACGTAACAAGCGAGCAGTTTATAAACGACTATGTAAGCCATTTAAAAAATAACTCTATGAATAAATTTCAAGAAAAATACCGAAATTGCGACGCTTTGCTAATAGACGACGTGCAGTTTTTGGGAAAAACAGAGCGCATTCAAGAGGAGTTTTTCCACACTTTTAACGCCCTTCATACAAAGCAAGCTCAAATTCTAATGACCTCAGACCGTCCTCCAAAGACACTAAAAGGCTTTGAAGAGCGCCTTGTCTCGCGATTTGAATGGGGTATGACGCCTGATATCACTCCGCCAGATTTAGAAACAAAAATCGTCATAATCCAGAAAAAATGCGAATTTAATAACATAACACTAAGTAAAGACGTAATCGAATATATCGCCGTAAATATGGGAGACAATATACGAGAGATAGAGGGAGCAATAACCGAAATAGCGGCATTTTCAAGAATGATAGGACAAAGCATTACACTTGATTTTGCAAAAAATATCATAAAAAATCGTATAAAAGAGCGCCTTGAAAATGTAAGTTTAGATGACATAATAGCTGTAGTAAGCCGCGAACTAAATATAAAGCCAAGCGAGATAAAATCAAAATCACGTGCACAAAACATAGCAAAAGCTCGCTCTATAGTTATATATCTAGCCAAAACTTTAACACCAAATTCAATGCCGCAAATTGCGAGTTATTTTAGTATGAAGGATCACAGCGCCGTAAGCAAAAACATCAAAAAAACAACTGAAAACATGCAAAATGATGACGAATTTAGACTTTTAGTCGATGAAATTCATGCAAAAATAGTAAGCAAATAAGGAAAAGAAGTGAAAAAATGTGAAAAATTTAACGCTAAACTTGAATTAATAAAATGCCCAAAATATCATAGTTTAGATAATTTTTTCACTTATTCACAACCCTTAATACTAATATTAAAAAATACTAAAAATAAAAGGAAGCAAAAATGAAAGTCCTAATAGGCAAAAGCACACTTGAATCAATAGTAACAAACACAAACCCATACTTAGAAAAAAAAGATGCAAGCGCAATCACATCTCATATATATATAAGTGCAAAAGATGGGACTTTAAATATAAGAGCAACTGACCATGAAATAGGACTAGCTTATAGACTTAATAACGCTAAAATAGTAGATGAAGGAAGTGCTACGGCAAACGGTAAAAAACTGCTTGATATAATAAAAAGCTTAAAAGATGATGAAGTAATGCTTGAAGCGATTAATAACTATCTATACATAAAGCAAAAAAACTCAAAGTACAAACTACCGATGTATAAATTTGAGGATTTTCCAAGCTTTCCAAATGTAGATGGTAAGAATAAATTTAATGTAGATAGCATAATGCTAGGTAGAAGCCTTAAAAAAATCCTCACTAGCATAGATACAAATAACCCAAAATATGAGCTAAACGGAGCGTTATTAGACATTAAAAAAGACCACATTAATATAGTTGGTACTGACACTAAAAGATTATCCGTTTACCGTTTAGAAGCAAACGGGGATAGCGAGTTTTCTCTAATAATCCCAAAAAAAGCAATAAATGAAATTCAAAAGCTATTTTATGATAAGATAGAAATTTATTATGATGAGAATATACTAATAGCACAGAGTGAAAATTTTGAGTTCTTTACTAAGCTAATAAATGGTAAATATCCAGACTATGAAAGAGTCATACCAAAGGATTTAAAACAGGTAATTAAGCTAAACAGAGATAAAATGATAGAGGGTATGAAAACAATATCTATAATAAGTGAGCTAATGAAAATCACCTTTGAGCCAAATAGCATACTTTTTGAAAGTGTAGTAGATGATAACAGCGAGGCAAAAACAACTATAGAATTTAATACAAATGTAAGTGAAAGCTTTAGTATAGGCGTGAAAAATCGATATTTATTAGACTTTTTAGCTGGGATTGAGGATAGTGAATTTGAACTTGGATTTAACGACGCTGGGTTAGCATTTGTCGTAAGCTCAAAAGAGCTAAAAACAGTAATAATGCCAATAAATGTGTAAATTTAAAAAGCGAGAAAAAAGGTAAAAAATGGAAGAAAAGAAAAACTACGACGAAGGCAGTATTAAGGTCCTAAAAGGGCTTGAAGCCGTGCGAAAACGCCCTGGTATGTATATCGGAGATACCAACATCGGCGGACTTCATCATATGATTTACGAAGTGGTCGATAACTCCATAGACGAAGCTATGGCAGGATACTGCGACACCATAGATATTGAAATCACTAGGGAGGGCAGCTGTATCGTAAAAGATAATGGCCGCGGCATACCAGTGGGAATGCACCCAACCGAAAATATGCCAACAGCAACGGTCGTCCTTACCGTGCTTCACGCTGGGGGTAAGTTTGATAAAGACACCTATAAAGTCAGCGGGGGCTTGCACGGCGTGGGGGTTTCAGTCGTAAATGCCCTATCAAAAAAACTCGTAGTTGAGATAAAACGTGAAGGTCAGGTTCATAGGCAAGAATTTGCCAAAGGCAAGCCAACAAGCGAGCTAGAAGTGATAAAAACGACTAATCGCACAGGCACGAGCGTGGAGTTTTGGGTCGATGATGAGATATTTGAAGTAACGGAATTTGATAAAAATATCCTTTCAAAACGCTTTAAGGAACTCGCCTACCTAAACCCAAAAATCACCATAAATTTTAAAGATCAGCGTGATGGATTTAGCGAAAGCTACCACTTTGAAGGGGGGCTTGAGAGCTTTGTAAATGATATGAACAAATCAGCCCCAGTCTCAAAAACGGTCGCCTTTAGCGGCGGCGAAGACGACGTGGTGGTCGATTTTGCGCTAATGTATAATGAGACTTACAGCGAGAATTTAGTCAGCTTTGTAAATAACATAAAAACCCCAGACGGCGGCACGCACGAAGCTGGCTTTAGAGCTGGGCTTACAAGGGTCATTACAAACTACATCGCAGCAAACGCTAGCGTGCGTGAAAAGGACACCAAAATCACAGGCGATGACATCAGAGAAGGGCTAATCGCTGTGGTAAGCGTCAAAGTGCCAGAACCGCAGTTTGAGGGGCAGACAAAGGGCAAGCTAGGCAGCAGTTACGTAAAGCCTATCGTTCAAAAGATGACTTTTGAAGTGCTTAGTAAGTATTTTGAAGAAAATCCTATCGAAGCCAGGGCGATAATGAATAAAGCCCTAATGGCAGCTCGTGGGCGTGAAGCGGCTAAAAAAGCGCGCGATCTAACCCGCAAAAAAGAGGGTCTTAGCGTGGGCACCCTACCTGGTAAGCTAGCCGATTGCCAGAGCAAGGACGCTAGCATTAGCGAGCTGTATCTTGTCGAGGGCGATAGTGCTGGTGGGTCAGCAAAGCAGGGGCGAGATAGGGTCTTTCAGGCGATTTTACCGCTAAAGGGTAAAATCCTAAACGTCGAAAAAGCACGCCTTGATAAAATTTTAAAATCAGACGAGATAAAAAATATGATAACGGCTCTTGGTTGTGGCATCGCTGAAGAGTTTGACTTTGAAAAGCTAAGGTATCATAAAATCATCATAATGACCGATGCTGACGTCGATGGTAGCCATATTCAGACACTGCTTCTAACGTTCTTTTTCCGCTTTTTGCGTCCAGTTGTGGATAGTGGCTGCATCTACCTAGCCCAGCCGCCGCTTTACCGCTACAAAAAGGGCAAAAAAGAAATTTATCTAAAAGATGACCGCGCTTTAAATGAGTTTTTAATCGAGACTGGAATTGAAGGTGTTGAATTTGAAGGCCTGGGAAATAACGATCTAATCGACTTTTTAAAGATAGTAGCAGCCTACCGCAGCGTGCTTCGTGAGCTAGAAAAACGCTTTAATATCATCTCCGCCATTAGATATATGATAGAAAATCCAGACGTCATCTCGCAAGATTATGCTGGGATTTTTGCTTCTTTAAAGGAGTATTTAAGCTCTCAAGGCTTTAATATCCTAAACTCATACGTAAGCGACGATGAGATACGAATTTACGTCCAAACAGATAGCGGACTTGAAGAGCTAATAGTAAATGACACTCTCTTTGCAAATCCGCTTTATGAGGAGGCTGTTTATATCCAGGGTAAGATAAAAGAGCGCGAGCTTGACTTTGGCAAGGACATAATCGAAATCCTAGACGAGATAGAGAAAAACGCTAAAAAAGGGGCGTATATCCAGCGATATAAGGGTCTTGGCGAGATGAATCCAGAGCAGCTTTGGGAGACAACGATGAATCCAGAAAACCGCCGTCTGCTAAAGATCGATATAGCAGACGCTGCAAGCGCTAGCGAGACCTTTAATCTTTTTATGGGTGATGAAGTAGAACCTCGCAGAAACTACATTCAAGAGCATGCAAAAGATGTCAAGCATCTTGATGTGTAGGGATTTTATGTTTATGAAATGGGAGCTAAGACAGCTTTAATTTTAGTTCTTTAAAAGTTTTTAAGTTTGGGTTTGTTTTTAGCAAGCCCAGCACCACGCCGTGAATGTCTTATTACCTGAGTGTGTTGGCTTTTTAAATTTAAGATGTGCTAGAAGCTGCGAAATAGGAACGGAGAGTTCGAAGTATCGTGAGATGAATTTAAATGTTGCGACGTGATTTTACGAAGGAGCATACAAATAGTATGTGATCGAGTAAAATCGCTAGTTCATTTACCCAACGGGTGCGAGCCACGAAGTGGTGAAGCAAAAGTCGCTCACGAGACGAGCTGGTTTAATTTTAAAAAAGGTAAAATTTATGAAATACGGAGAGAAAATAATAAACGAATTTGACGTCGAAAAAGACTTAGAAATCTGGGAGAATAAGCACGAAAGGGATTATACGATAAAAATCACACTGCCCGAGTTTGCCTGCCTTTGCCCACGTAGCGGCTACCCTGATTTTGCGACGATTTACCTGGAGTACGTGCCTGATAAATTTGTCGTCGAGCTAAAGGCGATAAAGCTTTACATCAATAGTTTTATGCACCGAAATATCAGCCATGAGGATAGCATAAATGAGATTTACTCAGTGCTTGAGCGAAAGCTAAAGCCAAAGTTTATGCGAATAACAGGCGATTTTAACCCACGCGGTAACGTGCATACGCTAATCGAAATAAGCTCAGACAGCGTGGATAAATTTAAAAAATGCTAAGCGCTAAAATCATCGAGCATATCCTAAAAGCCGCCTCTATCTCTCGCTGGAACGACTATCCAAAGATGGTAAGCCTAGTCGAGCTTGATAAACAAGCGCATAAATTTATCATCGCGTATTTTATCGCTAAGCTCGAAAATGACGTCGATATGAACTATATTATAGAGGCTGGGATTTTTGAGTTTTTAAGTCGTGTGGTGGTTACTGACATACGCCCTGACGTCTTTCGCCATATTCAGCGTACCAAAAAGCAGCAGGTAAATGGCTGGATACTAACTAAGCTTGAGCCTATTTTTAGCAATATGAATGATAGTGAGTTTTTTGCTGGGCTTAGGAGATATTTGCTAGATGATGATAGCACTCATAAAAAGGAGCGGCTTATCCTAAAGGCGGCTAGCTATCTTGCCACACGCTGGGAGTTTGGCATAGTATATCAGACAAGCCAGTTTTTAAGCGGTATTGACGAGCTAAAGGCAAAGGTCGATGAGGAGCTGGAGGATTATTACGAGCTAATAGGCGTACGTAAAATCGCTATGAATCAAAAGCTAGCGCGACTTGTTGATCTAAGCGGACGGCTGCGATTTCAAAAGCGTTGGGCGCAGACGCCACGCATTCCTGAGACTGCGGTTTTGGGGCATATGCTAGTAGTGGCGATTTTAAGCTATTTTTACAGCCTAGCTGTGGGTGCGTGTAAAAAAAGGCTTGAGAATAACTTTTTTTGTGCGCTCTTTCACGATTTGCCCGAAAGCTTAACGCGCGATATAATAAGCCCTGTAAAATACGGCGTGGATGGGCTAAATGAGATAATCAATGAGTATGAGATGCGGCTTATTGATGAGCGAATCTTGCCATTTGTGCCTGAGAGTTTTAGGGCGGAGTTTAGCTATATTTTGGGTATTAGTGAGAGTGGTGGACGGCTTGTAAAGGATGAGTTTGAAAATCGTACCTACCAGCGTACTTCAATGCGCCATGATGGGACAATGGATAACGTTAATGAGGATAAATTTAACGCAATCGACGGTAAAGCGCTAAAATACTGCGATAAATTTGCCGCTTATATCGAAGCTGGGCTTAGTATCAGCTATGGCGTAAAGTCAAACGAGCTAGAGAGCGGCTTTAAAAATATGTATGAATTTTTCCAAAAAAACCCAAGAATAGAAGGGGTGGATTTTTTCAAAATAGTTAATGACTTTGACGATTATTTTAAGATTAATGTAAATAAAAATAGTTAGAAAATTATTGATATAAATTTATAATAACTTATTAAAAGGCTAGGAATACCTAGCCTTTATATTAAAATTTAACTTTAAAGCCAGCATTGACGTTGTAGTATTTCTCGTCCCCGCTTATTTTCGTACCAAGCCCTAAGTTAAATGATGAATTTGGAGTCATTTTAAGCTCAGTACCGCCTAAAATAGTAGCGTAGGTTTTCTTACTAGTTCCAGATACGCTTTGGGCGATTGTGTCGTATCCGTTAAAGCTAATTTTACTATCATCTTTTTTATATATCTCACTCTCAAGCCCAGGTACTAAGTAAAAATATCCACCACCTAGCATATAATATCTTAATTCCACGTTTGCAGTTATACTTGCTAAAGTACTGGTTGAGCTATCTCTTTTTAGTCCTAGTTCGCCGTCTTCTTTTAATTCAGGCAGATGTGTGATATAAAAATTTGTACCTATGCTAGGCTTTATTATACCGCTATCAAACACACTAAATGCATATCCAAAGCTACTACCAAGTCCAAATGTATGGCTATTTCCTTTGCTATTGTAGTTTAGATTATCTCCAAAAAACTGCATATTTCTTTGATTTTTATTTATACCTAGTGTGTAAAAGCCATTTAAATCAATCTCATAATTTCCATTAAAAAATCTAGCATAGCTGCCAAATTGTACGTGATTTGTGTCTGATTTTGCATCACCTGAAGTGGCTTTTGATTTAGCTAGCATTGAGTAAACGCCTATTATGTTATCATCATTTTGCTTATCGATACCTATGCTAAAGCCAGCCATTTTTAGAGTTGCATCATCTCCTAGTTTGCCTTTTGAGCCTACTGTGTTAAACCAGAAGCTATTTGGTGTATTTGTATTATTTACTACAGCTTTTTTCTCTCTTAGGCGAGTTACTAGCTCATCCTCAACATCGCTTAGTATGATTAGCGAGCGTGCATACTGTTCGCCATTTAATTCTTCTATCAGTTCTCTTGTAGCAAAATAATTTGCCATAGGGTCGCTTAGTTTTGCTAATCGAGTTTGGGTGTTCATGGCACTACTTAGATTTATTATATTTTGGATATTTTGTTTTTTTGCTATGGTTTTAGTAAATTCTTGTGTAGATTTTTCTATATTATTAAAGCTATCGTATAACATATATGCCGAGTTTTGGTCGTTGTCTTTTATAGCTTTTTCATACTCGCTAAACATACTAACCCCATATGTTTTTGTTATATTTTTTAGACTATCTATCTTAGGCGTTAAGGCTTGTATTTGCTCTTTGCTTAATTCAGGTCTTTTTTGAGGTTGTTTGCTTTGAGGTTTTTCTTCTTCATCTTCTTTTGAAGCTATTATTTCATCTTCGTCATCTGTTGTTGTAGGTGTTTTACTTGGTTTGTCTTGCGCTGTTTTATCTGTTTCTTCGGCTTTTTCATCGCTTGAGTTTGGCTTATTTTCTTGAGTTTTTTCTGAGCTTTCACTCTCTGTGGCTTTTGTTTCATTCGTCTGAGTTTTTTCTGGTTCAGCTGTATTATTAGCTTCTGGAGTTTGATTTGAGCTTGATGGTTCCGGTTGATTTACTACTATTAGCTCACTGATAGGCTTTTTTAGTGCTTCTTCAGTGAGTGCTAGAGTGTAGTATAGGTTATTGTTTGATGAATCTACATTTACTTTTAGGTATTTGCTATCGGCTTTTGCCTCGGTTGTATTTTTTACCTCATCTATTTTTAGGCTCTTAGCATTTCCACTTACTTTTAAAAAGTATATATTTTCTTCTTTTAGGGCTTCATCTCCTAGTATCCCACCATTACTTATTAGTATATTATATGCTGTATCCCCCTTTAGTGGTGTGCTATCTTTATGCAAGGCTAGCCCTATTTTTGTATTTTCGCCTAGGACGGTTGCGCCAGTTACATAAAATCCACCTAGCTCGCTATTAGCTGCGCTTTGCCCTGCTATTATAGTACCGTTTGTTGTGTCAAGGTTTCCTTCTATTTTAAATTTACCACCCATATTTGCCATTATGCCACTATTTTTTACTGTTTTGCTTTTTATTTTTACTTCGCCAGAGTCTTTTGCTAGAAGGAAGTTTTTATTCTTTACTTTGGCTTTAGTATTAAATTCATAAGCTTCGTGAGGTTTGTCATCGTTTATTATTTCAATTTGTACTAAATCCCCAGCATTTATCATATTGGATTGGGCTTCATTTCCGTTTGTAAATTTATTAGCTTCTATGTTAGCACTGCCACCGTTGCCGCTAGCTATTATAAAGCCTTTATTTTGGATATTATTTGCCTTTAAGCGAAAATTTGCCCCATCTGCTATATCTAGCACTTGATACTCCCATCTTTCATTTGGTTTTTCTTTTTCTTCGCTTTCATAGTATTTTTTATCATATGTTTTTACTTTGGTTGTTAAAGCGCTGTCAAATTCAATATCTCCTTCACTTATTAACTCATATGTTGCGCCATTATTTAGCTTTATTTGATTGTCGTTATTTTCTCTTACTATTATGTCGCCTTTTGTTGTTAACTTGAATAAGCTTTTTGAGTCTATACCGTTTATTAGACTTATATCATCAATTCTCTCATCAGAAAATCCCACACTTATATCTTTTAAATTTACCTTTTTTGTATTATTTGGCATATTTATTGTTAGATTTGAGTTTTTCCCTATTATTGGGGTTTGAGCACTTATACCTATATCAAAACTAATATTAGGACTTGAAATATTATAAGTTATATTTGTTTTATTATCTCCATTTGTTAAATATACAAAATTTATATCATTGTCGCCTTCACTCCTTTCGGGTCTTGTGTATAGGTTTGCTTTATCAAATTCATAGTTAACTATTACAGAATTTATACTATCGCTTCCATTTTTTCCCAACATCATAACCGAGACATCATTTTTATCCCATGAGTTACTATCAAATATTTTATACTCTGGTGAAGATAATGCTTCTTTATATACTGCCGGTATTTCATCTTTTAATTTCTCAACAATAGCGTCTTGTGTTAGCTTTTCAAATTCCTTTTTCTGCTCCTCGTTAAGCTTCTCTTTGTACTCTTGAATTTGTGCAGTATTTAGCGTGCTATAGTAGCCTTGCTGTATATCTTGGATAGTCTTTTTTAGATAATCGCTCTGCTTTTGCTCTATGGCTCTTTTATAGACATTAGTTTTTTTATCTGGCAAATTTGCTATAAATTTCTCTAACCCTTCTTTAGTTTGCACGGACTGGATTAGCTCTTTTTGATACTCTGGATCTATTATTTTGCTATTTAGCGTAGCAAATTCAGATTGATGTGCGCTTTTATCTACAATATTTGATGCTATGCTACTTCTACTGCTTGCCTTTGCACCAATTAGGAAAAATTTACTCTTAGTTATCTCACCATCATCTATAGCGTAGAGTGTGTTATTTAATATTATGCTTGATAGCACCAATGACAGTTTTATTTTCATATTATTCTCCTTTTGTATTTTTGTAATCAAATTTAGTCTTGTCGCCGTTTCCATTTACCGCTCCTACAAATGTCTCTAAAAATGTCTTTATATCTTTTATAAAAAATATATTCTCATCAGGAGTGCATGCTTTCATCATGTTATAAAAGTTTTTGTTGTATCTTTTATCTCCTATTATTATGCTTACTATTTTTACTTCCTGTGCGCCTTTTTCTTTTAATCCGTCTCTAATATGATCACAAAGCCTATTTTTTATTATAAATTCTCTCTCTATTTCGGTTACATCGCCAGTTTGATTACTTGTGTTTCCGTCAGTTATCATTATGATTACTTTTCTTGGTTGTTTACCGCGTGCTAGGTGCGCTGCTCCCCTCATAATCCCAGGTACCACACTCATAGAGGTCATTGCCACTTCGCTATTTAAAGTGATCTCATCATTTACATCTAAGATAGGATTTTCTGTGTAGCTTTGTATGCTTTTTAGCTCTTTAAGCGGGGTTTCTGTAGCTTCAACATAAGCAGTCGCTCGGCTTGGATTTTTACCCATTAAAGCAGGAGCGTAAGAAAATGTTGTTATAGGATTATTTGGATCATTTTTATCAAGATAGTAAACTATAGGCTTAGTATTGTCCTTCCCATTTAATCTAAAGCCAAACCCAGCATTTAAATCAAACATATTTTTTATGCTTTCTTGCACGTCAACTATGCTATTTACGCCCCTTTCATTTTCATTTGTAACAGCTTCTGTGAATGCTAGCTCAAACGCTGAAGCTTGCATTTGATTTAAAAGATTTTGTATCTTTGCTGCTTTTTTATTAGTTAGCTTTTGATTTTGTGAAGCTTGGTTTAAATTTAGAGTATAAGATATCCCACTTTGTAAAGCACTTTCAAATTTAGTAGATATTTCGTCATATTCATACATATTATCTAGTCTGTAATCATTACCTCCGCTTGTATCACTTGCGCTTTTTAATACATATGGTGTAACTACTTGCTTATCGCCTGTTTTATCCCCTAGTGTGTAGTCATATTCCCTATTTACCTGAATTAACGCAGCTAGAGGTATAATAGAGTATGTTACGCTATCGCTATTATTTTTAGCGAGCATTTTTAGGACTTTTTTTGTTATGGCTTGAGATATTTTCATGTTTGTATTTGCTGCTTTTAGCTCATCGCAAAGCTGTGTGTCAAACTCATCAGACTCATCATCTGCGCCTTGGCACTGAGCTAGTAATACATTATAATCAAAAAATGCGCTAATATCAGAAACCATAGAGTAAGTATAATCTAACGCAAATACATAATCGCTCTCGCCGCCATTTCCACCGCCTTTAATCACCCTAGACCCAGTCCTTAGCGTGTAGTCTTGTTTTGAGTCTTTAAACGGCGTAAGAATAGTCTTATCGTTTAGCCTAGCTTGTAAAAGTAGGCCTTTTTGCTCTTTGCCTTTTTCATCTTTTTCTTTAAATTCTTCAATGGCTTCGATTTTTACATCTGCGGTAGTGCCTAAAAAATAGCGCAGGAATTTTTCGCCCACACTTTTAGGGCTTGATACTTTATTATCGCTTAGCGTCGCTGCTAGGTTTGCTTCTCTAGTGGCATCATCTAGTTTTGAATGCTTCATAATCATAATCCCACCGTCATAAGCAAGCCATATTAGCCCAAGTACTGCCGGCATTAAAATAGCTGTACTTATAGCTACAAATGCAGAATGATTTTTTATAAATTTCATCATTTTACAACCCCAGCTGCTGATGCTTTTAAACCTAGTAGCTTTTTACTGCTTGGCAAAAAGCTATCAAAGCAAAAGCTTACTCGGTAGACATCTAGGTAGGATTCTTTGCTTTTTGGGGTTGCTATGGCGTCTATGCTATCGCTATTTTGGCAGCTTTTACCGTAGTTAAGGCTCTGTTTTAGTTTTGGCTTTGCACTTTTATCAAATTCAAAGTGTTCTATTACCATTCCTAGACTTTGTGTATCTTTTATGTAGCCTTTGCTTAAATTTAACGCACTTTGATAAAGTCCGTCTGCTAAGTCCTTGTCTATTTTGTTGTTTTTTGTTATTTCTAGGTCGTTTTGCCTTAAAATACCCAAAAATGAGTAGCTAAGCCGCTCTAGCCTAGATTTATTTACCATAACATATCCTGCGTCAGCTATACCAGCCAATATCACTACAAGCCCCAAAAATACTATGCTAGCTTCGACGCTTACTGAGGCGGTTTTATTTAGTATGAATTTTTTCATTTATTCTATGTACCCTACTGCCTTAGAAGCTATTAATTCTTTGTCTATTTTGGTGCGAGTGATTAAAAATATGGGCTTTATTTCATATTCAAATTTAAATATAGCTATTTTTGATTTTTTGCTTTCTGTGCTAGGGCATTTTGCGCTTGCCAGTCCTTTTACATCATCGCAAAACTCAACATCTGTTTTAAAATTTTTTGCAAAGCCTAAAAGATCTTTTTCTTTGCTTATGATATATTCATCAAAGTGCTTTTTTACTTCACCCTTAAAGGTAGAAGCATATTTGGCTGCATGGTCTATGCTATTATCTATTAGCATTATTTGATATACTAGCACGCAGCTTTCCATTATTACAGCCATAAAGATAATAAAAGGTAGCAGCAATATCGCAGTCTCAATACTCGCTATTGCCGTGGTATCTTTTATAAAATTTATTAGCTTATTCATCTTTAAAGTCGTTTGGCTTTGCTTTGATTAAATCTGCTATTAGCTTTTTTGGATACTTAGCTAGGTTATATTTTTCTATTAAATTTTCTGCCGCAGTGTACTCATTTAGCTTAATAAGCGCAAATGTATAATTATGTAGTAAAAACGTATTTTCACACCCTCTAGCGTAAATCGGCTCAAAGTAGCTAATGGCACCCCTGTAATTATTTTGCAGTATCTCGAGTGCACCTAGATTTGTGTTTATAACGCAGTCATCATAAAAGAGATCTTTTGCTATTAAAAATGACTTTTGTGCCTCTTTTATGTAGCCATTACTGGCAAATATTATACCCTTTAAATTCCACGCTTCTGGATTTTGTGGGTTTAGCGAAAGGGCTTCGTTTATACTATCAAGTGCCTCTTGATATTCTCCTAATTCTTCTAAAATTTTAGAGTAAAGCAGTAGATTATCTTGGTTTGCTATCTTTTTTACAAGCGGTTCTAAAAAATATTTAGCTGAATTATAGTCTTTTATTTCGTAGTATAATTGCGCTAATTTTAACCTATCTTTTGGATTATCATCGTTTGCTAAACGTTTTTTATAATCAGTTATTAACTGTTCATAATTGCCAGCTAGTTTTAAAATGTTTTCCTTTTGGATTGGGTCGCTAAACATGCTTGAGCTGGTTTGTACCGCACATCCTGATAAAAATAGTGCCGCTAAGGCAAAACTTGCAATCTTTAAATTTAAACTCATCAAATTCCTCCTAATACTTTCATAATGCCTGGTGCTGCGATGATGATAATGACTGGAAACATAAAAAACAAAATCAGCGGCACACTCATCTTTGCGCCCAGCTTGCCTATGGCCTCTTCGGTTTGTAGCAGCTCCATTTGGCGTATCTCTTCGCTAAGTCCAGTGAGCGAGTCATACACCGCCGAGCCGTATTTTAGGCTCTGCTTTAGGGTTACGCACATCATACTTATCTGCGTGCTAGGCAGCTCTCTTTGCAGCTCATCAAGCGCGGCTTCTAGTCCGCTTATCTGGCTTTTTAGTATCATCTTGCTCAAAAACGGCGCAAAGGCTTTGTTGATATTGCTTATGCTACTTTCTAGAAATTTAATCGCACTTTCTATATTCATACCAGTCTGCACGCACACGGCTAAGAGATCCACAAACATCGGTATATTTTTACTTATCTCGGCTATTCGACGCTCAATTATGAGCCGTTTTATCATCGACGGCAGCACAATAGCCCCCACAAAGCTAAAAATCGCAATGAGCAAAAAGCTACTATCGCTTAGCCCCACCAGCCCAGCCTTTTTAAGCGCGAGCAGGGGCAAAATGATAGCTAAAGCGATAAGCAGTTTAAGCAGCACGTTATTTTCTAGCTTGGTTATCGCGCTTAAGCTCTTATCGCTGCGGCGTAGTAGCTCTTCGGTTTGGGCTGTGTTGTTAAATTTAATAAACAGCTCTCCGCTAGCACTTGCGGTACAAAACTCCTTTGCCGCTTTTAGCCTTCTATCCTGACGCAGGGCGTAATAAAGCAGGCCAATGCCCACAAAAAGCACCAAAACATAAAACAGCACCATCACAGCTTCCTCATAAAAAACATAATCATCGCCATCCCCACAAACTCACTCCCCAAAAAATAGTAAAGTATGTAGCGTCCGCTTGGGTCGTTTAGTATGTAGTCAAAATTTTCTGGGCTTATAAATTTCATCAAAAATAAAAACACAAATGGTATGGCGGCGGTGATTTTTGCGCTCATCCTAGCTTCGCTTGTCATCGCTAGCTTTTTACGCTCCATAGCCTTTGCCCTGCTCGTACTCTCCCCTAGGCGCGCTAGTATCTCCTTTAGCTTTGCGCCGCTTTTTAGGCTGACTAAAATGGTGATTAAGAAAAAGTAGTAGTTGCGAAACGGCAGGCGTTTATACGAGCTAGCAAAGACTTTGGCTGGGTCTTCGCCTATGTTTAGGCTCCTTACTATTAGCTTAAACTCATCAGCTATCGCTCCGCTGGCGTGCTGGCTGTAATATTCCAGCGCCTGCGTGATATTGCTCCCCGAGCTAATGGCGCCATTTAGCACGACTATGGCTTCTGGGAAATTTTTCTCAAAGTCGTTTTTTATGCGTACTTGATTAAATTTATTGATCATCGACATACCCAAAAGCACCCCAACCACAAGCACCACCGCACTAGGCAGACGCAAAAACATATCATTTAGCACGCTTAGGGCTATAATGGTAAAGATCAAAAACAAAAATGGCCTTATGCGTAGCTTTGCGTCGGAGTAAATGGGCGTAAAATATCTAGCTAGCGCAAGCTTTAGCTTTAGCGTGGCGCCTATTTGCTTTGGCTTTGAGTCAGGTATGTGAGCGTCGACTAGCTCCATAAATGCAAGCACCTTTTTGTTATGACTGCTTAGCCTTAAAGCGTAAATGAAAGTGAAAATTCCAAAGCAAAGCAGCAGTAGATAAAAGCTCATCTAATCACCCTTTCAAGCTCGCTGGCTATGTCAAACATCAGCGCATTTTTGCTAATGGCCGACTCATCGGCTAGTCCGTAGCAGACGTAGCTACCTTGGATCTTGCCACGCTCATCACGCTCTGGGGCTAGCCTGAATTCAAACACATCGTGCGTCTTTATCTCGCCCTTTTCATAGCCTAGAATTTCGCTTACTTTTGTTACCTTTCGGCTGCCGTCATTTAGGCGGGCGATTTGGACTATCACATCCACAGCTGAGCCTATGGAGTGGCGTATGGCATCAACTGGCAGGTCAAAGCCCGCCATCATCACGAGATTTTCAAGACGCAAAAGCGCGTCTTTTGGGTTATTTGCGTGAAGTGTGGTCATAGAGCCATCGTGTCCTGTGTTCATGGCCTGAAGCATCTCAAAGGCCTCTCCGCCCCTGCACTCGCCTACGATTATGCGATCTGGGCGCATTCTTAGGGCGTTTATGACTAGGTCTCGCATAGTTACCTGTCCGCTGTTTTCTACGCCTGCCATTCTCGTTTCTAGCCTGACGACGTGGGGTTGTTGTAGCTTTAGCTCGGCTGCGTCTTCTAGCGTTACGACTCGCTCATCGTGTCCGATGTGGCGGCTTAGGGCGTTTAGAAGTGTTGTTTTACCGCTTCCCGTGCCGCCTGAGACTAGGATATTGCAGCGGCAGCGGCTAGCTATGGCAAGCAGGCCTGCGACTTCCGCGCTCATTGAGCCCATATTTGCTAGCTCTTCTAGACTGCGTGAGCTTTTGTTAAATTTACGAATGGATATGGACGTGCCGTCGATTGCGATTGGGTTTATAACGACGTTTAGTCGGCTGCCATCAGGCAAGCGAGCATCCACTAGGGGCTGGGCGTCATCAAGGCGGCGTCCCATTTTGATAACAAGTCGCTTTGCGATGTCTGTTAGCTGGTCGTTATCGATAAATTTTTGGCTCGTTTTTTCTAGCTTGCCAAACTTTTCGACAAAGATATTATCAGGCCCATTTACGAGTATGTCGCTTACATCATCATCCTCCATTAGCACTCGCATGGGTCCTAGCCCCATTATCTCATCGGCGATGATTTCGGCTATGTCGCTTAGTTCATACACGCTTAGATAGGTCTGGTTTGCTGCGCTTACTTTTTGTATGACTTTGCCTATCTCTTTTAAAAATAGCGCCCTATCGCCCATAATGCTCTCAATACGCTCAATGTCTATCTCAGCCAGCACCTTATCACGGATAAATTTTACGTTTTCGCTTCTCATTATCTAGCCTTGAAAAGCCAAAATTTGCTAGCTTTTTTGCTGCCTGTGAGATTGTCTATGGCTGTTTGAAATGCTATTTGTGCTTTGCGATTTAGTTTTGCGCCTAGTTCGCTATTTCCCGCATTTGGTAGGATTAAATCTATCTTTGTCTCGGCTATTTTTTCTATTTGATCTGTGCTTAGATGATTTATTTTATATGGGGTATTTATATAAAATACAAGCTTTGATGCGCCTTTATTTACGCTTTTTAAAAATCTATTTACTTTAATTATCTCTTTTGCTTTTCTTACGCTTGCTACACTTGTGTCACTTAAAAGTATAGCGGTATCACAGTGGTTTAGTATATCTTCGCATAGCTCTTTTTGCAGGGCTTGTACGCTATAATCAAATATAATAAAGTTAAACTGTTTAAATTTATTTGAGCTAAACTCAAAGTTCTCATCTTGATTTTGTTTATAAAGACTTAGGCCATTTGCTCTAAAATGCTCTTTTTCAAAATTTATGCCAGATAAAATATCGATATTTAAAGAGCTATTTGCACCTTGCACTAGCAGGGTAGGCGTGCTAAATCTATCATAAATAAGTCTGGCAATATGATATGCGCAAAAGCTCGTACCTATACCACCCTTGCAACCAATTACCGCTATTTTTATGGCGTAGTTTTTGGTTTCATTTGTGTTAAATTTAACAAGCTTATCATAAATTTGATTTGCTTCTGATCCAAAATGTAAGTAGCTAATACCTCTTTTTTCAAAGTTCTGTTTTAGGGTTATAGAGTCGCTATCACCTATGACTACTTTTGCTAGTTCATTTGCAAATAGTCTTATTATGATATCAATATGTGTTTTTGCATCTGTGCTTTTTGATATATCGCAGACTACTCCCCAATAATCAAACTCTAGCTCGTTTGAATTTAAGTTAGAAAGATTTTTATTGATAATAGAAAAATCATTTATGCCTTGCAGAGCTAGTCTCTGTTTTATCTCCTCTATTCGCTGCGTATTTTCAGAGATGATGAGTACTGTTTTTACTTTATTATCTATTTTGCTAAAAATTTTCATCTCATCTCCTTATTTTATAAAGCCAGTAAATTTAATAAAATCGTTTAGTTCGCTTTTTTGAGTACCTGTGTCTATTATTTGAGCATTTATTAAAGACTCACCTAGGCTTCTTGTGCTTAGTGTTGGAATTTGATATGTTTCACCATTTTTTATAGGTTTTGTTATGCTTACTGTGGCTATTATTATTAGTTCGCTTTTGTTTTTTCTAATTTGTGTAGAGCGAAATAATGCCCCAATAAATGGAATATCTCCTAAAAATGGTACTGATGTAACAGTCTCTATCTCTTTTTCATCGACTAGCCCACCAAGGATGAAGCTATCGCCATCACCTAGCTCTATGGTCGTTTCACTACTTCTAGTACGTAGGTCTGCTACTGTCGTTTCGCCCCTTTGGTCAAAGCGGTAGATATTGCTAAGATTTTGAGAAATTTTTAGTTTGATTTTATTTTTACGCTCTATTTTTGGAGCAATTTTCAGGGTTAGCCCAGGCTCTTTTGTTTCGCCTTTTCCTATGGTTGGTCTACTTCTACCTCCTAGTATACCAGCTGTTACGTCTGATATAATTGTGCTACCTCCGCTATTATTTGGCTTTTCTTCAAAAGTGGTGTATTCGTTTTTAATTTCAAAGCTAGCTTCTTCGCCGCTTAGCACACTTAGATTTGGTTGGGCTAGGATTTTAGCTGCCTTGTCATTCCTAATGGCTCTAATAACAGGCTCAATACCTATACCTCTTACGTACTCATTCCAGCTTGCTCCACTTATGTTTGGTAGGGTAAATACACCTTTGTTATAATCAATCCCAAGTTGATCAACTAGCTCTTTGTCTACATCGGCAATTAAAAGCTTTACATTTATTTGATTTAGTTTCGGCTGTTTTAGGACGATTTTGTTGATTAAATTTTCAGATTTTACTTTTTCTAAGAAATCGATCTGATCTGATGAATTTGCACCCATAGCGTTGTTTCCACTATTAGCCCCACCAGCTCCGCTAAAGCCTTTTTGCTGATTTTGTGGAGTTAGCCCAAGTGCGATGACAGCCATTTTATAGGCGTTATCTTTTGATGCTTCATCTGGGGCTTCACCTGTGATTATGTAGCCACGCTTGCCTGGTTCTGCTAGGCGGGTTATTTCTATTGTAGTGCCTGGATTTTTCTCCTCAATCAGTCTCGCAATGCGCTCTAGCTCTCCTGCTAAAGGGTCAATAGTAACCTTTAGATTTAAAAGCGTCCTTGAGTCATCTCCACCAAATACAGCCACATCAGCATATCCGTCCTCTACAGCAAAAATCACTAATTTATTAGTATCAATTATATTATAATCTAATACTTTTTCGTTGCTTGTAAAGACCGTGCTAATATTTTCAGTTGTGGTAAAGAGCTTGCTTTCACCCTTTTTTAGGATTATATCTGCTGCATTTAAACCTATACAAGCAAAGATTGAAAATAAAATTATTATAAATTTATTACTGCGCATTTGCGCCTCCCCTTAGTTCTTTTATAAATTCTTTTTGCAATACTTTTTCTGTTGAGATGACTTTTAGCTTTTCGTTTTGCGCTGGAAAGATGAAAAAGTTGCCTAAATTTTCTATAGCGTATATTTTTTTGGCGTTATCTTGACTTATCTCGATAAAAATTTGTCCAAACCCACTCTCTCCTTTATCTTTGCTATCCTTTAATTCATCAGATTTTATGTGCTGTTTAAACAAAACTCTCTTTTTTGTAAAAACTGGCATTAAGGTTGTTATGTTTGCTGTATCGTAATTTCTATACTCTGTATCTTTTCTCTTTTTGGGTGCAATGCCTTCATCTTTTTTTGGATTTTTAGTCTCGTATCTAAAGAAAATATCCACAAAACCCCCAGGCTTTACCGTCTCTAGGGCGTTCCAATTCCTCTCATCGAGCTCAAACATAAAAGAAAGTAGCCCATTTGAAGGTGCTAGCTTTAGTTTTGCATACTCTGTTGACGATGTATCAAGTAGCATAGATTTTGTGATTTTTTCATTTGCTATAATATGTCTGTTTGCAGCGTATGTCGTAGCGCTTAAAAACTCGTCTTTGCTTAGCGCATCTTTAAAATCGGTGGGAAGTTCGTTTTCATATTGCAAGCTTTCAAATTTTGTGTTATCTTTTGAGATAATTGCAGCTGCGTATATGTCGTCTTTTGCCACTACGTAGATAAACTCTTTTTTGTCTATTTGTTTTGTTTGGGTTTGGTTATTTAATGGCGTGGTTTGTGGTTTTGCCTTTGGCATAAATAAGAAAATTCCACCAACAGCACAGAGAATAAGCAGTATGGATAAAAATAGTAAAATTCGTTGCACGTTTTTCCTTTTAAATTATTCTAGTAATTATTATCATTAAAAAGCCAAAAATGATAGCAACTCCATAGGCTACCCCCTTTTGTATCTGGCTTTGGTTTTTTGTTATTTTTGCTAAAAAAACAGTATATAGCGCTTGTAAAGCCCCCACTATACTAGTGTAAAAAAGCCATAAAAATAGCTCGCTTTGTGTTATAGCTAGACTCAAAGCAACAGCTAATTTTACGTCTGCGCCACCTATAAATCCTAAATAAAATAGTATTATTCCAGCAAATAATATAATAATAGCCGCAGTTATATTCAAGCTGAAGTCGAAAATATAACTGCATAGTATAATTAATCCCAAGGCAGTAAGATTTGAGATATTACTTATTTGTCTATATTTTATATCGGTATATATTATACGGATAAAATTTATAGCGCAAAGAATTAAAACTATATTATTAATTTGTTCCGCCAGTACTTGCGTTGGATGTTTGGACGTTAAGCCCTTCTTGAATTCCTGAAAACGCCTCTTTTATCTTCGCCGTTAATCCGTCTTCTCCACCAGTACCCATGACTATGAATAAAACAGATGAGATAGCTACTGCTATTAATGCATATTCTATTGCCGTAACACCTCTTTTATCTTTGATAAATTTTAGCATAACGCTATACATTTTAGTTTTAAGATTGCTTAACATAGTTTAATCCTTTATTTAATTTTAAATAAACAACTTAGAAATACTACATTAATAATTATTATAAATTGCTTAAAATGATAATAATAATTGAAATTTAGTTATAAAATATTTTCTTATTATTTAATTAAAAATTAAAATATATTAATTATATTGTATGATTATTTTATTTTTTAAGCTAAATTATTCAATATCTTATTAGTAAATTAAAAAATATTATTTTTAATAAATTTATATATTTTTAAAGAATGTAAATAAGATTAAAAACTTTTACCTATGATCTTATTTTAATCTGATCATAAAAGTATTACTATATGAAATTTGACATCTTGCTAAAGCAGTAATAAAGTAAAAAAGAGCAGGAGGGGACAAAACCCCTTTTCAGATGGCTGCGGCACACACTACAATCAAGTGCTCTGCTGTGTTCCCACCCTGAAGCTCTGCTCAAAAGCAGTATTGCACAGGTCTAAAAAGGAGCTTTTCGATAATATCAAAAATATACTTAAAAAAAGCTGTTAAAGCTAAATTTATATTAAAACAACTGTATGAATATGGTAACTTAAAATAAGCTTTAATTATTTCAAATAAGGATTTTATCATTGCCGCCATTGCTATGCAATATCGGCACGATATTTATTCGCAAAGCCCTGTAAAATTTAAAAACCCTCATAGGACAATGCATAGTAAGTTCGCTATTGTTATGTTATTTACATCGTAGGTAGATACACTCTGCTTACGTCCAGTTTTGCTAGGCTTTGCCTTGCTTTTACAGGAATTTCGTCTTTTTCGCTTAATGGGCGCACGACGAGCAGTACTCTACTAAGCCACTATATGTGGCACATGGATTATATTTAAAATTTGTCAAGCAACACTATTGGCTAAAATAGTTTTTAAATTTAATGAAATTATAAGTGTGGATGGTAGATATTAAAGTTGATGTCATAAAATGAATGGATCGGCTTCTAAAATATTAAAAATTTTTTAATTAATCTAATACTTTATATTTTGTCTTTAAGCTATTTTCTGCTTGCTTAAATATTGTAGGATAGTCGCTTGCAAGCCACTTTAAAATATGCGCCCAAACTTACTTTTGCTTTAACGTCTAGCTAGTGTTTTAAATTTCTAAAGTAGAGCCAAATTTAAATGGGGGGGGGTAAATCGCACCAACGCAAAAGCAAGTTAAAGCGGGTTAAAGATGAGCTGTGACCAAGGGTTTAATAGCTATGCAATGAGCTAGTTTAAAAGCAAAATCTATATTGATGCTGATAAAATGAATGATAAATTTAATTTCATTCAAGGCATTTTACAGCATCTAGTTTTGCGCATTAGGCTTTAGTAAAAAAGTGGTCGGAGCTTTTAAACTTTACCAAAAAGCGATAAAAACCAAAGTCATAAACTTGCAAAATAACCCTAATCAAAGCTCACTAAATTCGCACCTCCTATTCAATTTGGCTGTTGGAATTTTTTGCTAAATTTGAGCTTTTGCGTAGCCACATATACCCAGTCACGCCAGAAAATAGCGAGCCTAGTAGTATGGCTAGCTTGTCTGCATAGGAAAATGCGTCGCTATCTGCATAGGCTAAGCTATCCACAAAAAGGCTCATCGTAAAGCCCACCCCACAAAGCAGGGCAATGCCGTAGAGCTGCTTAAAATTCGCTTCATCAGGCAGCCTAGCAAAGCCTAGCTTAATAGCTAGATAGCTAAATCCAAAAACGCCCAGCTGCTTGCCCAAAAATAGCCCCACAATTATCCCCATAGGCACCCCACTAAAAATATCCTGCACGCCTACGCCCTTTAGGGCTATTCCGGCGTTTACAAAGGCAAAAAGCGGCAGTATCATAAACGCCACCCAAGGGTGCAAGTCATGCTCTAGCTCTCTTAGCAGGCTGCTGCCGTTTTTTGGCTTTATGGGTATAAAAAACGCAGCCACGACCCCAGCAAGTGTGGCATGAACGCCTGATTTTAGCACCGCTATCCATAATATAACGCCTATTATCAAATAAGCCGCCTTGCTTCTTGCGTTTAATAAATTTAATATAGCAAGCCCAGCTATGCAAACGCTCGCCACGCCCAAAGACAGAGCACTTAGCTCGCTGGTGTAGAAAAAGGCTATGATGAGTATGGCGCAAAGATCGTCAATTATCGCAAGCGTCATTAAGAAAATTTTTAGGCTCGTTGGTACGCGCTTGCCAAGTAGACTAAGAATTCCAAGCGCAAATGCTATGTCAGTGGCTGTGGGTATTGCCCAGCCCTTTGCGCCAAACTCATCACCAGTAGTAAATGCGCTAAAAATGAGAGCCGGCACGATAATGCCACCAAGCGCAGCTACGCCAGGCAGGAGGATTTGGGCTGGATTTGCCAGCTCGCCCTCGCTTACCTCGCGCTTTAGTTCAAGCCCGATAAGAAAGAAAAACACTGCCATAAGTCCGTCATTGACCCATAAAATAAGTGCCTTGCTAAGCCCAAACTCGCCAAAACTTATAGTAAATGGAGTATGCAAAAAGCTCGTGTAAAACTCGCTTAAAAAGCTATTTTGTGCTATTAGGGCAATAAGCGTGGCTATCATTAAAAATATGCCTCCGCTTGACTCATGGTGGAGAAATTCTTTAATACCGTTCATTATCATCCTTTTATTAAATTTAATCAAAATAGTATCATATTAAACCCAAAATTTCGCTATAATGACCTCTATGAAAGCTCAAAATATAATAATAAAAGTCGGCACCTCTACGCTTACAAAAGCAAACGGCGAATTAAACCACGCACGAATAAAATCTATAGTCTCACAAATAGCCCAGCTTACTCGCAGTGGTTTTAGAGTGCTTTTAGTCAGTAGCGGTGCAGTGGGCGCTGGAATGGGCGCTATGGGGCTAGATAAAAAGCCCGCAGATCTAGCAAGCAAGCAAGCTCTTGCAGCCGTGGGGCAGGTGGCTTTAATGGGGCTTTATGAGCGGCTTTTTTGGGCGTATGATATTAAGATAGCTCAGCTTCTTTTAACCAAAGATGACTTTGCAAATAGGGCTAGGTTTTTATCAGCACGCGAAGTCTGCACTAGGCTGCTTGAAGCCGGAGTAATACCTATAGTAAATGAAAATGACCCAGTCGTGCATGATGAGCTAAAAGTGGGTGACAATGATACCTTAAGCGCGCTTGTAGCGGGGTTGGTAGATGCTAGTGCGCTTATTATTTTAAGTGATATTGACGGACTTTATGATAAAAATCCGATTAAATTTAAAGATGCCAAGCTAATCCCTGAAATAGACGCTATCACAGAGCAGGTGCGAGCTATGGCTGGTGGGGCTGGCTCAGAGCTAGGCACTGGTGGCATGGCGACAAAGATAAATGCCGCAGCTATGGCGACTTCGTATGGCGTAGATTTAATCATCGTAAACGGCGCAAGCGAAAATATCCTAATAAAAGCGGCAAACGGCGAGCGGGTAGGTAGCAGATTTAGGGCGAATAAAAAGCGGATAAATTTAAAAAAATATTGGCTCTCATACGCTGGCGCTCCAAAGGGAAGCCTAGAGATAGACGCTGGGGCGCAGCAGGCCTTAGTGCGTGGAGGCTCGCTACTTGCGGTTGGAGTGCGTGGTGTGAGTGGGGAGTTTAAGCGTGGAGATTTGGTAAAAATTACTAAATCAGGCGAGGTTTTAGGTTCTGGACTGGTGGCGTATGATAGCGATGAGTGCGCCATTATAGCAGGGGCAAAAGGAAGCGAGATAGAGGGATTGCTGGGGTATAAATTTGATGATTTTATAATCCACGCAAACAACCTAAGCCTAAGCAAAAAGGAGGAGGCATGAGTGAGGTTTTAAGGCTGGCTAGGCTGGCAAAGTCCGCAAGTCGCGAGATGCTAAGCCTAAGCTCGCAACAAAAAAACGAGATGCTTTTAGCCATAAAAGAGGGGCTTAATACAAACGTTGGGCTGATTTTAGAGCAAAATGCTAAAGACATAAAAGCCGCTCGTGAGGCAGGGCAGAGTGAGGCTTTAATAGATAGGCTTACGCTAAATGAGGCTAGGGTGTGTGCTATGGGTGATGAGCTTGAGCGGCTGGCTGGGTTTTTTGACCCTATAGGCGAGATTACGGCTGGCTGGCGTCTAGCAAATGGCATGAGCGTGCAAAAAGTCCGCACTCCGCTTGGGGTTATAGCCATGATTTATGAAAGCCGTCCAAACGTTACAATCGAGGCTGCTAGCCTAGCCCTAAAAAGCCAAAATGCCATAATCTTACGTGGTAGCGCGATGGCAAAGCACTCAAATACTGCGCTGTGTGAAATTTTTGTAAAAAGCGCAAGTATGCTGGGGCTGCCTAATGGGGCGGTGTCGCTTTTGGCTGATGAGGATAGGGCGAGCATTATAGAGCTTGCTGGGGCTGATAAATTTATTGATGTGATTATCCCTAGGGGTGGGGTGGGATTAAAGGAATTTATAAAATCCCATTCGCGCGTACCAGTCATTTACACTGGGGCTGGGGTGTGCCATACCTACGTGCATAAAAGCGCTGATTTAAAGACTGCGCTAAATGTGGTAAAAAACGCTAAAACTCACCGCCCAAGTGCCTGCAATGCGCTTGAGTGTTTAGTGCTTGATGGTGCTGTGGCTGAGGAGTTTTTATCTAGTGCGTTAGCGGCTATGGGCGAGGTGGAGTTTTACCTGCCTGAGGGGCTTTTTGATAAATTTAAAAGCCTGCCAAACGTTAGCCTAGCTAGCCAAAACGACTACGGTGTGGAGTTTTTATCGCTTAAGCTTGCAGTTAGGGTTGTTGGTGGCGCAGACGAAGCCATAGAGTTTATAAACTCTCATGGTTCTGGGCATTCAGATGCGATTCTTGCAAGTGATTATGGTGTAGTGGAGAGATTTTTAAATAGCGTCGATAGTGCCGCAGTTTATGCAAATGCAAGCACTAGATTTAGCGACGGTGGGGAGTTTGGATTTGGCGGCGAGATAGGTATAGCCACGCAAAAGCTACACGCCAGAGGTCCTATGGGTGTACTGGCGCTTACTAGCGAAAAATATATCGTCCGTGGCTGCGGACAGGTCAGGGGGTAGCAATGAGGGTTGGTATAGTTGGGCTTGGTAGCATGGGTATCGCCTTGCTTCGTGGCGCGATAGGGCATGGCGAGTATGAATTTATCGTTTATGACCGAAATGAACCAAAAAGAGCTGAGGCTAGAGAGCTAGGAGCGCAAGTCGCCTCAAATGCGCTAGAAGTGGCAAGCGCATGCGATATTTTTATAGTGGCAGTTAAGCCAAATGGCGTGAGTGCTCTTTTAGCCTCTGTTTGCACTAGCCTTGATCTATCAAACGCCCTTGTGATAAGCCTAGCTGCTGGGGTTGGGCTAGATGAGGTAAAAAGTGCGCTTAGTGGGTATGAGAGGATAGCTCTAGCCATGCCAAACACCCCAGCTAAGATAAAGCAGGGCGTGAGTGCGCTGGTATTTTCTGAGACTTTAGATGAGTTAGCGCAGAGTAGGGCGATTAAATTTTTTAAGACATTTGGGCTAGTGCAGGTTATAAGCCAAGCCCAAATGCCTGCATTTATCGCTATAGCAGGTAGCTTGCCAGCTTATGTTTGTCTTTTTATTGAAGCTCTAAGTGATGCTGCAGTAGCTAGTGGAATGAGTAGAGAGGCTGCGCTAAAAATAGCCTCAAATGCAGTTTGTGGAAGCGCTGCGATGATAGCAAGTGAGCTTAGTAGCGGCACCCATCCAGCCCAGCTAAAAGATGCCGTATGCTCTCCAGCAGGCACTACGATAGCTGCTATTAGGGAGCTTGAGGCTAGGGGCTTTAGAAGTGCGGTTATAGAGGGTGCATTAGCTGCTGCAAAAAAGGCGCAAAAATGAACTTTAACGAAGAGGAATTACACAGATATTCACGCCAGATAATTTTAAGCGAAATCGGCGTAGAGGGACAAGAGCGCATCATGCACTCAAAAGTCTTTATTGTAGGTGCTGGTGGGCTTGGCTCGCCTGTGGCGCTTTATCTAGCTGCAGCTGGCGTTGGCGAGATAGCAATAGCTGATATGGACGTGGTCGATGTTTCAAATTTGCAGCGTCAAGTCATACATCATAGCGAGGATTTAGGGCGTGAAAAAGCCCTCTCAGCACGCAAAAAAATGCTAGCAATCAATCCAAATATAAAAGTTATTGCCCACACCACAGCTATAAATGCTAATAATATCGAGGAGCTTATTAGGGGGTATGATTTTGTCATAGACGGTACTGATAATTTTGCGGCAAAATTCCTCATAAACGACGCCTGCGTGAAGCTTGGCATTAGCTTTAGTCATGGTGGGATATTACGCTTTGGTGGACAGAGCATGACTATCGCTCCACGTAAAAGTGCGTGCTATGCCTGTCTTTTTGACGCTCCTCCGCCAGCTGAGAGCGTGCCTACTTGCGCAAGCGCTGGCATACTAGGCAGCGTGGCTGGTATGCTAGGCACTATTCAGGCGACTGAGGCTTTAAAAGTTATCGCTGGCTTTGGCGAGCCGCTATATGATAGGCTGCTTAGCTTTGACGCAAAGAGCATGAGCTTTAGGAATATAAACATAAAGCGCAACCCAAAATGCAGAGTATGCTCAAAAACCGAGATAGAGCTAAAAGACTATGAAGCGCAAGCTTGCGAGGCGAACGTATGAAAGTGGTAAAGCTAAAAGATCTGCGTGGTGTGAGCTGTCCGATGAATTTTGTCCGTACCAAAGTCGAGCTAGCCTCCCTGCGTGGTGGCGAGGTGCTTGAGGTATGGCTAGATGATGGTGCACCTATTAAAAATGTTCCTCGTTCTGTGCGTGGCGAGGGGCATAGTGTGAGCGAGCCAGAGCCGCTTGCTGATGAGGGTTTTAGGATATTTATCACGAAAAAAAGAACACCCTTTTAGGAAAAAGCGATGGGGGATACCGCTGCTAAAACTTCGGATAAATTTATCGCTTTTTTGCTTTTATTTTTTGGGGCTTTTGTGGCTATGGGGGTAGGGCGGTTTGTGCCGTTTTTAAGCCCATTAATCATAGCCATTGTTTTTGGCATGCTTTTATCAAATTTATCCCCACGCATTAGGGATTTTGCTAGCTTTAGTGGGGTAAATGCGATAGCTAGTAGGCAAATTTTACGCTTTGGTGTGGTGCTTTATGGTTTTAGTCTAAGCCTTTCGGATATAGCTGAGGTTGGATTTAGTGGGGTCGGATTTGCCTTTTGTATAGTCTTTGGTGTATTTTTTGCTGGGCTTTATCTAGGGCAGAAAATGGGGCTTAGCAAATCCTTAAGCGCACTCATAGCTTGTGGAAGTGCCATATGTGGGGCTGCGGCTGTACTAGCGCTTGCTAGCGTGATAAAATCGGACTTTCAAAAAGTCGGCGTTGCACTTGCTACAGTGGTAGTTTATGGTACGCTTTTTATGTTTATTGATGTGGCTTTATTTTCGTTTTGGGATTTAGGGCTTAGCAAGGTGCATTTGGGCTATTTTTTGGGTGCTAGCTTGCATGAGGTAGCCCACGTCGTTGCTGTTAGTTCTGCTTTGGGTGAAAGCGTGGGGCATAGTGCAGTTGTGATGAAAATGTTACGAGTGCTTATGCTAGTACCGTTTTTGTTTATGGTGTCTTTTGTGTTTATGGGCGGTTCAAAGCGCGGTATACTAGGTGCTGTGCCATATTTTGCTATTGGATTCTTGGCTATGGTAATTTTGGGGTCTATGCCATTTTTCCCAAAGCAGATTTTGCCTTATATTAAGATTTTTGATACGTTTTTGCTCTGCGTGGCGATGTTTGCGCTTGGCTTTAGCCTTAGTTTAAATTTATTTAAGCAAGCTGGCTTTAAGCCCTTTTTATTAGGGCTTATATTATCTGTGGGACTTTTTGTTTTTGCCTATTTTTTAAGTAAAAGCTTATAATTCATTGATTTCGCTACTTCTTGCGTTATAGACAAACCACGATATAAGAAGTACAAAGACCATAAACATAGCGCTTGCGCTTGCGTATGCTAGGGCGCATTTTTGCGCTCCAAGCCGTTCTGTTGCTACAAAAAGTGCTCCAAGTATAGTAAAAAATCCGGCTAGTTTTATAATAAAAATTTTAGGAGATAGTGTAATTACTAAAGCTCCAAAAGCTGCCACTAAAAAAGCCGCTACTATGACACCAGCTTTTGCAGCCTGCAAGCTAAAGCCAAGTCCATCATCTGTATCGATAGGCAATGCGCCAGGGAGATAAGGCAGATAAGGATTCATAAATCCTAAAGACTCCGCCACCTCATGCGCACTCACACCAAAAACTCCAAGCGTTGCTAGCGCAAAATTTAGCATTATTAGCATTATTAGCACCCAAAGTGCGCGAGTTTGAATGAGGCAATACACAAAGCAGACAAAGCCTCTATTTTGCTCGTTATAGTTCATTTTCTCCGCCTGTTTGAAAAATGCTATCATTTTAACCAAATTTTACTAAATTTAATACCAAATTTGTTAAAATTAAAATTTAATTTTAAGCTAGAAGGAGAGGAAGTGCCATATATTAATGTAAAAATTGCTGCTCCAGAGCCAAGCGTGGAGCAAAAAGAGCAGATTATAGCTGAAATTACAGATGTAATGGTTCGAGTTTTAGGTAAAAAGCCTGAGCGAGTGATGGTTATGCTTGAGACCTTGCCAGCTACTGACATAGGTGTAGGCGGAGAAAGTGTGGCAAATATCGCTAAAAAGGCAACAAAATGAGTGAATTTAGCCAAGCTGATAGGGAGCGAAAGGTAACGCTTGCTGCTGGCGACGTTGCACCAGCTTTTGAGCTAGAAAATCAAGATGGTGTGAAGGTGAGCCTAAAAGACTTTATCGGCAAAAAGGTGGTGCTTTATTTTTACCCAAAGGACAACACCCCAGGCTGCACGACCGAGGCTTGCGAGTTTAGCGAGAGCTGGGATAAATTTATTGCCCAAAATGCCGTAATTATTGGCATTAGCCCCGATAGCGTGAAGTCTCACGAGGGCTTTATCGCTAAGCACGATCTGCGTCACATCCTGCTCTCAGATCCAGAGCGAGTGGTGGCAAAGGAGTACGGCGTGTGGCAGGTACGTAAAAACTATGGGCGCGAGTATCTGGGCATAGTGCGGACGACCTTTGTCATTGATGAAGCGGGCAAGATAGCTAAGGTGTATAAAAGCGTCAAGGCAAAGGAGCATGCCGCAAAGGTGCTAGCGGATTTGAGTAAGTCTTGATCTTATAGCAGGCGTATCTAGTGAGGGCATATTATTCCGCCCTCACTCATTTTTATTTATTTTTATAAATTTAAAGTTTATTAAGTTATAATTTATTCTTTCATTAAATTTAAAATAGAGTACAAATATGAGAGAAATTTGCACTAAAATATTTTAAAGAAGGGTTATTTTTTGCTTTTTCTTTAGCTTGATTTTTATTTGGTTATACACTGCTTAAGGTTTATTATCTTGTAGTGGATGATATTTTAAACTCCCCGCTTCGTACCTTTCACGCTTTTAAGACTATATTTTTTATAAATTTAGCAATTTTTGGATTTTTGTACGCTGTTTTTCGCCGCTTTATTTTTATAGCGAGCTATATTTACTGCTTTTTGTGCGTTTATTGTTTGCGTTAACTGGTTTTTAATGTATAAATTTAGGCTTGTTTTTGGCGTTGAAGCCTTGGATGCGTTTATAAATACAAGCTATGAAGAAGCGGCTGAGTTTGTTGCTGATTATGTGGGCTTTGGTGCAGTGGCGGGGGTGATTTTACTTATATTTGGTCTTATGATTTTTTATAAATTATTTCAAAAAACTGCCATAAGGGGGGGGCAGCGAGCCTATTATAAAAATGGCTTAGCCATTTTTTGCTTTTATTTTCTTATCATTTTTGCCTTTGTTAGCTACTCTGCTTTTAGATACGTAAAATATGGTACTCATAGATTAGATGATCATATGGTTAGTAATTTGGTATTAAACTTAAATAAGCATTTTTTAGCATTATCTCCGACAAAAATTCATCACAGCCTTGATAGATACTTAAACCAAAATGAGAGCGTAAAAGCGTGAGATATTAAAAATGTAGTGCTTATAATAGGCGAAAGTATGGCTCGCAACAAGATGAGCCTATACGGGTACGCGCTAGATACCACACCAAATTTAAACAGGCTTTTTAAAAACGGGGATTTGGTGTTTTACACGGACACGATAGCGCCCTTTGCAGCGACTAATCCATCGCTAAGCTATGTTTTGACATTTGCTAGCTCAGGCGCTGCGTGGCAGGAAAGTTTGCACGTTGTTGATTTGGCACGCTTATGCGGATATAAAAGCTACTGGATAAGCAACCAGCACGATGTTTTTGTAACCAAAATAGCCTCTCAAAGAGCCGATATTAGCCTAAATACCGCCTTTGATTTACCTCATAAAAGAGTGCATTTTGACGAGGCTTTATTTACTCTTTTTGATAAAATAAACTCAAAAAGCAGCCATAACTTTTTTGTATTTCACATGCTTGGAAATCATGCTACTTACAAAAAGCGCTATCCAGATAAATTTGAAAAATTTACCGCCCAAGATGTAAAAACTAAGACAAATAGCACACTAGATGATAAAAAGCTAAATACCATAGCGCAGTATTTAAACAGCCTTTTATACGCTGATGAGAATATATTTAAAATTTATCAAAAATTTAAAAATGATGACGCTATTATTATATATTTAAGCGATCACGGAGAGAGCGTATATGACGAAAGTAGCAGTGTTATGGGGCATGGATTTGCTAGTCGCTACACGGCTGAAATTCCGCTTCTTTTTATCGCTACGGATAAATTTAAAGACTCCCACTATAAGCTTTGGAAGCGCATACAAAGCGGCAAGGATAAGCCATTTATGAGCGATGATTTACCCCATTTAATAGCCGATATTTTAGATGTAAAGCCGCTTGAGTATGACGCGAGTAAAAGCCCTATAAATTCTAATTTTATTAAGAGAAATAGGGTGAGCGCAGGGGTTTTATATGAGAAAATGAAATAAAATTCAATCTTTATTATTTTTATATTTAATATTATTTATTACGCATTAATAAATTTATATGTATGTAAGCTCCTTGCGATATAATTTCAGCTTGTTAGTAAAGTAACATAAAAATAACACTATAAGGAGCGTGCCGTGCCAAGGCTTAATCTAGTACCTAAGATCTCAATCGCCGTTAGTTTTTTGATGATAATTGGCTTTGGTATCTTTATATACCAAAACTACACCCTGACAAAAAACAGCATAGAAGGGCTTGTTGTAAATTCAAAAGTAGGCTCTACAAAGGCTTCTACTGTTTTTGTAGATAGCTATTTGGATAACACCATATACACTGTAAAAACATTAGGTGATGAGATGCAAAGCTTAGCCAAAAGCGAGTCTAGCCCAACCCAGATAAAAGAGATTGAGGATATGATGAGTGTGGTGTTTAAGGTGAGCTGGTTTGACGCGCTTTTTATCGGGTTTAGAGATGATGGCAGGCTTATAAAAGTAGACAAAACCGACCCTAAAAATATCATATTTTTAAATCCAAAAGACAACGGCTTTGACTCCCGCAAGCGTGCGTGGTTTGAAGCCGCTGTTAAGACAGGAAAGCCTGGATTTAGCCGCCCTTATAAAGACATAACAACAGGCAAAGACACAGTAACCGCCTATGCACCTATATTTGAAAATGGCGAAATAGTCGCAGTGGCTGGGGCGAATTTATTCCTTGAGACTATCGAAAGAGACCTGCAAAAAGCAGAGCATAAAGACAGTAGTCTTTTTATCATCGATAATTATAAGAATTTAATCTCTCATGAGGATAAAAGTCTCGTTTTAAGAAACGACGAGCCGTTTAAACAGATGATAGAAAATATCATCTCTCATACCAAATCCCACAGCCTTGAGCCTATGTTTTTTAGCCTAGACGGCAAGGAGCATATAGGCATTTGCAGTGTCGCTCACATAGGTTGGACTGTCTGTTATTCAAGTGATACGGGCGTTTATAAAAAAGACGCAACAAAAATGGTAAAAGTGCAGATAATTTACTCTATTATTTTTATTACAGTTATTACAGTTGTGCTTATAGCTGCGGTAAAATACAATCTAAGACCACTTGGTAAAATCACAAAAGCTCTTAATGACTTTTTTAAATTCCTAAATCATGAAACAGCAAACGCCAAAATTACAGAGGTAAATAGCAAGGATGAATTTGAAGAGATGTCAAAGCTGATAAATTCAAATATCGTAAAAATAGAGCATGCTATAAAAGATGAGGAAGCGTTTATTAAAGAGGCTGAAATTTTTGCCAACAAGATAAAATCAGGACAGTTTGATGCCACTTTAAGCTCACACAGCCAAAATCCAGCCCTAAATAGCCTAAAAGATACCCTAATGAGGCTTGTTGGCTCTCTTGAGGAAAATATCTGCCGTGATGTAAATAGCCTGCTTGCGGTTTTGGAGGAATTTAAAAATCAAAACTTCACAGTGCATTTAGACGATAACGGCAAAATAGCCACTGGGGTAAATGCTCTAGGCAGTGAAATAGCCACAATGCTAAGTGAAAATTTAGAGCAAGCTGGCATAATGAAGCAAAAAGCTCAAGATTTGAAAAACTCAGTCGAGACTATGACCGAGGCTGCTAGTAAGCAATCAAATGCTCTTAATGAATCAGCTGCTGCGGTAGAGCAGATGAGCTCATCTATGCACAGCGTTAGCTCTCGCATGGGTGAAGTCATACGCCAAAGCGATGATATAAAAAACGTCATTACGATTATTAGAGACATAGCAGACCAGACAAATTTACTTGCCCTAAATGCAGCCATAGAAGCCGCTAGAGCAGGCGAGCATGGCAGAGGGTTTGCCGTAGTGGCTGATGAAGTCAGAAAGCTAGCAGAGCGCACCCAAAAAAGCCTAGGAGAGATAGAAGCAAACACAAATATCTTAGTGCAATCAATAAATGAAATGAGCGACAATATAGCAGAACAGACCGAGGCTATATCGCAGATAAATGAATCGGTCGCAAATATAGATGCAATAACAAAGCAAAATTTAAACATCGCAAAAAACACAAGCGACATTACGCACGAAGTCGATAAAATGGCTGAAAAGATAGTAAATGAGGTAAAGAAAAAGAGCTTTTAGGCTTTTAAATTTATAAGGGCATACTAGATAGATGAGCGGGCGCGCGATTGCGCCCAGAATGCTGTTTTTAGCATTTGTTTACATACATCTGCCACCATATGCTCCAGAGCATTGATTTAGCGAGCCTGGATTTATAGGCATGGCGTTGCCACGTCTTTGCTCACCCTCTCCAGTGCAGTTTCTAGGCGATATACGCAAATCTAGCAGATTATTATCTATCTCTGCAACTCTAACAAACATTAGCATTCCAAGACGCAATATGCCGTTGCCTGTGTAATAATCAATAAGATCCCTAGCTGTGCGCATAGGTCTAGTCGCATCTCTAAACTCCTCCAAAGACATTACTCTATTAGTAGGCATAGTAACTAGCCCTTCTGCTGTTAGTAGTAGTGGCTCACTGTGTCCAGCTGGCATGCTACCATCAGGGGCGGTGCGGTACATAAAAGCTAACCACAAAGTACCAGCTCGTGCTCCAAAAAGCTGCCCAACCAGATCTAGCGCCATATCGCCCCTAACCATAGGAGATGGGTGCAGAGTGTAATTTGGCAGCAACATACCAGCCGTAGAAAGCAACGGCGGCACTATGCGAGCTATAAATTCATCACCTTCGCCATAGTTTAGCCATGAGATTTCGTCAAAAATGTTCCTTAAAGCAGGTGCCATATATGGGTATCTACTTTGAAAGGATATGAAAGGATCGACCTCTCCTGCAGTGTCAAACAAATATCCACCGCCACTTCTTGGCTCTTGGTAGCTTAAAAGCTCAGAGACCATTTGCGCGCTATGTAGCATACATATGCCACATAGCCCTACAAAAGCGTGTGGCGCATCAGAGCTTCTGGAGATGTTTATCTGCCAGAGCCTGCCTAGCCAGCCCTCATTTAGCTGAAAATCTTCAGGCAGCCCTCTTTTTACCCTGCTTTTGCTTGCCTTAGTTGGGCAATATTTAAGCTCATCTAGCATATTTGCGTAGTTTAGCTGCCTAAACCACCTCACCTCCTTTGCCATGGTAAAGGTAGAAGTAGGTGAATTTGTCGTGTCTTGTGCTATATAAAGTGGGCTTACAGTATATGGCACTCCTCAGTTTGAGCCATATTTAGTTACTCTTAGTATGTCGCCCCAGTAATCCCTTAGCATATAATCATTTTCGTTGCCTATATCGACTGACCAGTATAGGGCGTTATAATCTTCTTTGCTTGTGGTGTCTTTGCACTCCACCCACCCAGCCCAGTTCCATGATTGTCCCTTTTTGTGATTGGATACTAAGCATCTTAGGCTGCCGTCTTCTGGGTGATACTGGGCTATGTGTCCGTTTTGGGTGTTGTAATATAGCTCGATTAATTGCTCAGTTGTTGATTTATTATCCATTAAAAAATATGGTCTCCAGCCACTTGGGTAGCTAAAATAATGCCAAAATACAGGTGTTTTTACAGTAATGCTACCAGGGCTTGCTACAGTGTTTGCCCACTCATTCATGCTGCTTTCTAGCTTATGATTGGCTCCGTCTGCGTCGTTTTTGCTGATGTAGGCGTAGTATTTATATGACTTTATTCTAAAGCGTGCGTCTTTAGTGTAGATGGAGCTATCTTTTATTATCCACTGTTGATTTAGATCGTTTATCACGCATGGGCGCAATGTGATATAGTCCCAGCTATTATATGCAGAAGTACCTATTCCTGTTACGCTACTTGGAGCTGTTAGGCAGAGCTCGTTGCCGTTTAACTGGTAGATTATCCTGCCAAATAGATCATATCTAGCGCGGCTTGGGCTAGGACTGTTGCAATAATCAAGATAGATATAACCCTCTCCTTTTGTAAAAGTGGGCGTGTAACACAGATGCTCTGAACTATCTGTTACGACTTTTATTTGTGTGTCTTTTGGATTATCAGCTGGCTTTGCCGAGCGTAAAGATGCTACCAAAATGTCTCTTTGCATTCTGTCTTTTGGCTCGCTTTGATCTAAGATATAATCGGGCTTTTGAGCCTTATTGTGGCTTGCATTTAAGGCGTCTGCTATCTCTTGTGCCCTTTTGCAGCGTCTTTGTCGGGCTGGTAAGTTCTGCCAGCCTTAAAGGCATTCTCAACCTGATTTGACCCTATATTTGGGGTGCTGTTTTGCTCGATCTGTGGCGGTTTTGCCTGATTAGCCAAAAGCGGTAGAGCAAGAAGCGATACAAATAAAGCTTTTTTGCAATTAGTGAAAAAGTTTTGCACCAACATAATAAATCCTTTCTATTAAGATAATAAAACTTTATCAGAAATGTTATATCTTATGGGTGAATACTTTATAAATTTAAAATAACTATTTTATTACATAATAATAAATATCTAAGTTTTTGTATTTTTTATTTCAAATTTAATCCCTGCTTTTTAAGCATTGCACGGCTGGCAATTTAAACTGTAAAAATATTATATTTTTAAATTTTTTAACCGCTATTTTTAGATTTGCCTTGTAAAAGTGCTTTTAAATTTGCAAATTTATATCAAAATCAAGCCAAAAATTGCCGCTCGTTCGATTTTTATTTATGGATTTTAGCCTAGGATTTCCCCCTATCTCCACGCCCAATTATGCATGTGTATTCGTGGGCTTGGGTAGTGTTTGTAGGCTTTATTTTGATAGTGAGTTTTGTCGTGCTAAATCTAGCAATAGGCGTCGTGGTAAGCGGCATTTCCGAGCTATCAAACGCAAAAGTGAGATTTAGAGCTTAAAAAATCATAATTTAATTAATTTTCTGCTATACTCCTGCTATTTTAAATAAATTCTAACGCAAAGGCAAAACGATGAACGAAGCTAAATTTATCTGGATGGACGGCAAGCTTGTGCCGTGGAGCGAGGCTAAAATCCACGTCCTAACCCACAGCCTGCACTACGCAAACGCCGTATTTGAGGGCACTCGTGCGTATAAAACCGATCGTGGGCTAGCGATATTTCGCCTAAATGACCACAACAAACGCCTGTTAAAATCAGCCAAAATGACCGTGCTAAATCACAACCTAAGCCTTGAGGAGCTAAACGCCGCTCACATCGAGCTTTTAAGGGCAAATGAGTTTAAAAGCAATGTCTATATCCGCCCGCTTATCTACCTAGGTTACGGCGTGATGGGGCTAGCCCACACAAAAGCGCCTGTAAATGCGATGATAGCGGCGTGGGAGTGGGGCGCATATCTGGGCGAAGAGGGGCTTGAGCGTGGCATAAGAGTGAAAATCTCAAGCTTTGCACGAAACAGCGTCAAAAGCCAAATGGGCAAGGCAAAAGCAAGCTCAAACTATCTAAATTCACAAATGGCGCACTTTGAAGCCCACGAAGCGGGCTATGACGAGGCATTGTTGCTTGATGAGGACGGCTTTATCGCCGAAGGGCCTGGGGAGTGCTTTTTTATGGTGCGAGACGGCGTCATCATCACTCCATCAAATGATAACAGCCTAGTCTCAATCACCCAAGACACCGTCATAAAACTAGCCGCAGATCTAGGCATAGAAGTGCGTAGAGAGCGTATCACAAGGGATGAAGTCTATACCGCTGATGAGGCGTTTTTTACAGGCACGGCGGCTGAAGTAACGCCTATCCGTGAAGTCGATGCGCGCGTGATTGGCAGCGGCAAAAGGGGCGAGATCACAGAAAAAATTCAAAAAGCCTACTTTGACGTCGTGTATGGACGCAATCCAAAATACGAGCATATGCTGACCTTTGTGTAGGCTGGGCGGCTTGGCAAAGCTATATGAGACGAAAGAGAGAGAGTGGGGACGCTAAGAGTGCTTTATGGTTTATTAGTTGGTGCTTTGTTTGCGGTGTGCGGCTGGATAGCTTCAAATTTTGACACCGCTAGCAGCATTAAGCTTATTGCGGCAAATCTTGGGCTATGCCTGCTTTGCGTTGGGATTATTTTTGTGTTTTTTGGACTGGAGAGACATTATAAGAGCCTATGATGTTGGGTTATTTATAGCTGGGGTTTGCAATGCTTGCGGTAATGCTTGTGTGTGGGCTTGCTATAAAAATGGCTTATATAGAATAAATTTAAAAGGATTTTAATGCCAGCAGATTTGAATGATTATTTTAATAAAAAAAGCGGCTCAAGCGGCGGCTTTGGCGGTGGCGGCTCAGGTGGGGCAAAGCCAAATTTTAAGGCGCCAAATTTTAACTTTGGCAAATTCGGCGTGGGCGTGTATGTCATCATCGCTATCATCGCGGTGCTTGCCATCACTCAGCCCTTTGTGGTGATAAACTCAGGCGAAGTGGGCATAAAATCCACAGCGGGCAAATACGAGACAAACCCGCTCCAGCCTGGCTTTCACTTCTTTATCCCGCTTATTCAAAGGGTCATCGTGGTCGATACTCGTGTGCGACTTATTAACTACACCAGCGGCGAAGACAGCGGCGAGAGCCTGCGATATAGCCAAAGTGGCAGTGCAGGCATAATCCGCAAAAACTCGATCTCCGTCCTTGATGCGAGAAACCTGCCAGTAAGCATTGACATTACCGTGCAGTATCGCCTAAATCCACAAAACGCCCCGCAAACCATCGCCAGCTGGGGGCTAAGCTGGGAGAATAAAATCGTCGACCCAGTCGTGCGAGACGTGGTGCGTAGCGTAACAGGCAAATACACCGCCGAGGAGCTACCAACTCGCCGCAACGAAATCGCCCTTCAAATCGAAAACGGCATACGCAAAAATATCGACGCCCAGCCAAACAAGCCAGTCGAGCTACTCACCGTCCAGCTGCGTGAGATAATCCTGCCAGCTAAGGTAAAAGAGCAAATCGAGCGAGTCCAAATCGCCAAGCAAGAGGCCGAGCGGACAAAATACGAAGTCGAGCGAGCCAACCAAGAAGCCCTAAAGCAAGCAGCCCTTGCAGAGGGTGCGGCAAAGGCTGAGATAATCAAGGCCAAAGCCAAAGCGGATGCTGTAAAAATCGAAGCCGACGCACAGGCTTACGCAAACCGAGAGGTGGCAAAGAGCCTTGATAGTAATCTTTTAAATTTAAAGCAGATCGAGACGCAGGCTAAATTTAACGAAGCCTTGCGTGAGAATAAGGACGCTCAGATCTTCCTAACCCCAGGCGGAGCGGTGCCAAATATCTGGGTCGATACGAAGGATAAAGCTAGGCAAAGTGCTATCACACGATAAGGAGGCGCTATGAATATAGCGTGGGATAAGCTAGGAGGCTTGCTGCCAGCTATTGTAATAAACGAGACCGGCAAGGTCATAATGCATGCGTATATGAATGAGGAGGCGCTTGCGCTTAGCCTGTCTACAGGGCTTGCACACTACTACTCCAGAAGCCGTGCAAAGCTCTGGCAAAAGGGCGAGAGTAGCGGACATATCCAGCGTATACAGGCTATTTGGCTAGATTGCGATGCGGATACTTTGCTTTTGCAAGTCGCCCAAGAGGGCGTGGCCTGCCACACTGGCAGAAAGGGCTGCTTTTATAGGGGCGTGGACGCTTTTAGCGCCAGTGCGCACGAGCTTGTGGATAAATTTAAAAATGGCAAGCTAAGCGCAGCCGAGCTTATAAAAGGCGTAAAATGCGCTGATGATGAGAGCTTTTTTATTGCCTCTAGCCCCTGCGAGCAATCACTCACGCCAAAGCCAGATAGCAAGCCATCAATGCTAGTAAAGCCGCACTATGACGTGCTTGATGAGCTTTATCACGCTGTGCTTGAGCGGCGATTAAGCGGCGATGCAAAAAGCTCCTATGTAGCCAGTCTTTTTGCTAAGGGGCATGAGGCTATGCTAAAAAAAGTCGCCGAAGAGGCAGGCGAGTTTATCATGGCGTGCAAGGAGGCGGAGTTTGCTAGGCGGCTGGGACAGGATATAAATGAGCCAAATGCGGCCACAGTGCCACAATCTCAGGATAAAGCTATAAAGCCAAATATCGCCAAAAGCGCAAAGGAGGCGGTGATTTATGAGGCGGCTGATATGATTTTTCACACTATTGTTGCACTTTGTGCGCTTGATACGCACCCTCAAGCGGTGCTTGATGAGCTTTCTCGTCGCTTTGGCATAAGTGGCATAGAGGAGAAAAATAGCCGTGCTAAGTAGCATAAAAGCGTCCATATTATTTGCTATCGCCCACGCTGGAGTGATCGAGTGGCTGGCGTATGGCTTTGTTCTTATGGCGTTTTTGCTTGTAATTTTTGTGGCTATTTTTATCGCTGCGCGCTCGTGGTGGCAGGTGGGGTTTTTGCTGATTGTGGCTGGCTTTGGCGGATTTTTTTATGGAATTTATACTATGCATGAATTTTTAGGTGCTAGGCTGCATAGCGTTAGTATTTCTGATATTAATGCTCGTCAACTTCAGTATTCAGATACGCTTTTGGTTGAGTTTAACCTTAAAAACGAGGGGCAAAAGCCGCTTTTGGGATGTCAAATTTATCTTAGTTTTTACCACCCAAGTAAGCAATCTATAAAAGATTTTTTAAACTCACTACGCCCTTTTCGTACCCATATTATAGCTATTTCAAGCACCTTGTCGCCAAGCCAGAGCGAGCATATAACCCGCACTATTAAAGGCTTTAGTGCCGCAGAGTATGGGTTTAAAAAACGAGTGGAGTGTTACTGATGAGTGCTAGCTATTTTACCGTCGTGCATATTTTGGTTTTGGCTACGATTTGGACTGTCTATCTGCTTTTGGCGGTGCTTGCATGGAGGGTGCAGAGGCGATATTTTGGGCTTATACTGCTTGCAAATTTTTTGATTTTAGCGACCATATCGCTGCTTATGATGTTTGTTGTGGATAAATATACAAAAATATCAAAATTAGAAAATGTCAGCTCATCTAGGATTTTGCGAAATGAAAGTATAGTTTTTAAGGCTACGGTTAGAAATTTAGGAAACTTCACCCTATCAAGCTGTAAATTTACCGTAAAACTCATAAATAACCCCCTAAGCTCAGAGGGGCTTAACGGCTCAAGCGTGTTTAAGCCAAGCGGCTTAGATTTTTTTGGCTGGTTTAGCTCAAGTACCAGCAAGGAGTCTAGACCAAATGTGATTGAGCACAGCGCCGTCATAGCTAGGGATTTACCGCCAAAAAAGAGTCTTGATTTTAGCGTTTTTATGCCATATCCTGCGTATTTTAAAAATACCACGTATGTTACAAAGCTAAGCTGCTACTGATATTTGGCTTTAAATTTGCCCTCCCCCCTTTTTTTATATGGTTTAATTTAAATTTAAAATGGTATTATTTTAAAATAAAGATTAAACATAGGGGGGATAGTTTGTTTATAGATGACAGCTTAATGCAAACAAGCGCATTTTGGGGTATTGTAGTACTTAGTATAGCGTCCTTTATAGCAGGATATATCGACGCTATAGCGGGTGGGGCTGGGCTTGTGCTAATACCTGCTTTTATGCTCGCTGGATTTACTCCGCAGTTTGCGCTAGGGCAGGAAAAGCTAGTTAGCACCATTGGTACATTTGCCGCTATTAAAAACTTCGCAAAGGGCGGACATATCGTGCTTAAAGTACTGCCTACTGGGATACTTGCCGCACTTTTTGGCTCTTATTTGGGGGCAAAAATCATACTGCTTTTATCTGCTCAAATGGTATCGTTTATCATCATGGCACTTTTGCCTTTCGGGCTTTTTATAGCCATTTTTAAAAAGCTTTTAAAGCCTAGACAAAGCAGGCAAAACACAGGCTTGATAGCTAGCTTTATTACTTGTTTTGTGGTGGGATTTTATGACGGATTTTTTGGTCCAGGTACTGGGAGCTTGTTTATAATTGCGCTTAGTTTTTTAAATGGGCTTAGTCTGCTTGAATCCAGTGGGACGTCAAAGATACTGAACTTATCCTCAAATATCGGCGCATTTATCGCTTTTGCCATGGCTGGAGAGATGGCATTTTTACTTGGGATTCCTATGATAATCTCTAGCGTCGTGGCAAATCACATAGCCAGCCTACATGCGATAAAAACAGACGGAGCTTTGGTGCAAAAGGTGCTTTATGCCGTTGTTTTGCTTATGCTTTGCACTCTTGTGTATCAGGCTATACAAGGGTTTTAAGTGTGATTTTTTCTAAAAAATATATCCGCACCTTGCTTCCATTTAACGTAGCATTTTTGCTCTTTTTGGGTTTAAATTTATACTTTAACTACACCGCCCTAAGCAGCAACATCAAACGCTTTGAGCGCGAGCTTTTTAGTATGGTGCATAGCAAAATAGAAAGCTGGAATGCGTCAAATTTTAAAGATGTGGATAGGATAGCTGGACTTTTGCAAAGCGAGCCGCTGTCTAGCCCCACGGAGTTAGGCAGCACGCTAGAACGTCTGCGCCAAGGCACGAGTTTTCCTTACATTATACTGGGGCTTGATGATGGCAGCTTTTACATCTCAGACGCTAGCTACGTCGTGCCGCATAATTATGACCTAAAAAGCCGCGCGTGGTATAACGACACCTTGCGTGCGAACCGCACTATAGCCAGCGAGCCTTATATCTCTATGCGGCAGGGGCGGCGGAGCGTGAGTATCTGCACGCCTGTGCAGGTGCTTTCTCAGCCAGGAGTGCTGTGCGGTGGGCAGCCATTTGAGGTCATACGCAAGTATTTTAAGGAATATCAAAGCATTTATGATAAAAATCTATATCTAATCAGCAAAAACGGCGAGATACTAGCAAGTTTTACTAGTCCAAGTCCCACGCTAAGGTTTGAAAGCGTGGATATGGATAAATTTGCTAGTTTTGGTATCAGTAGGACAAACTGGCGACTTCTTTTTGAAAAGGATAGGAAGATTTATACCAGTCAGCTAGGGGCTTACTTGCTTTGGAATTTGCTCTTTTATGCCCTTTGCATTGGCATTTATGTGTTTAGTAATTTCTTTTGGCTTGCTAAGAATAAAAAAGATGCAAGCCGCCTAAATGCAAGTGAAACATATATAAAAGAGCTACTTGCTACTCAGACAAATGGTATAATCATAAACTGCGATGAGAGTCTAAATATAATATCAAAATCCCAAGTTAAAGACAGCTTTTTTGGACTTACGGATAGGTCAAATTTAAAACAAGCTATACAGGAGTGCGTATTTTTAAGCCCGCAAGATAGGCAAGATTTGGTTAGGGAGCTTTTGGTTGCGACACGGGATACGCAGGTGCGGTATTTTAATCTTAGCTTTACGCAAGTTCCGATTTATGAATCTAGCACAAGTAAGACCTTGTCGGATGGGTTTAGCGATAAGCCCGCACAATCAAAGCAAGATTGTCTTGGCGATAATTTGAGCGAGATTAAAAGTTCTACTAAGCAGCATATGGCAAAAAATAAAAGCTTTTTTATGGGATACTTGTGTGATGTGGCAAGCTTTTTATGGAGTAAGGATTTATGTGTTAGGGCAAAGCGTTTTGGCAGTGATTTAAAAGGAGGTGAAATTTCTGCTAGCACTAGCTCAAAAGACAAGGAAAACTCTCCCATTATTAGCAGTCAAGATATGCAAAATGGCTTTCAAGATTTGACTACTAATATGCAAAATTCCCAAGCCGTGCAGAGCTATCTACTTACTATTGCTAGCTTTGGCGAGCAGGCTCCATACTCACTTTCTCTTAACTTTTGCGACGTTAGCCCCATTTTGCAGCGTCAGGAAAAGTCCGCTCAGCACAACCCACAGCTTGAGGAGCTTTTGATTTTCATCGTTTTAAATTTGTCCGATGAGAGCCTGTGCGTGCAAAAGTTAGCACGTGCGACAGGCTATAGCAAGCACTATATTCAGCGGCTTTTTAAGGAGTATGTGGGTGAGAGTTTGGCTAGCTTTTTAAGGCTTGCTAGGCTTAGCAGGGCTTGCTTTTTGCTTAAATTTAGCGATGATAAAATCAGCGAAATCGCCCTAAAATGCGGCTTTTCTCACACGGAGACCTTTATCCGCTCCTTTATTAAAGCCTTTGATTTAACGCCTAGTAAATACCGCCAAGCAAGCCAAATAAAGGGCGGCGAGCTAAAATTTGAGCGGATGAGAATGAGCGAACAACGCATAGCCCTAAGCCACAAAAGAGAAAATATCACTGCCTTAGGCGTGAGTGAAGTGATGATTTTCACCCCAAATGCCAGCACACAAAATCAAATTTATGCCGCCCCAGCCAAGCAAGATTGCGGCTTTGCCTGTGTGTGGCTATCTGGCGGGGAGTGGCTTAGGATAGATGTGGGCTCTAGTGGGCTAACTGGACTGGAGTGCCTAAACCTAGCTTTGGCGAAATTTTATAATCCAAGCATTCATCTTGAGCCTTTTAGTGCTTATTTTCAAGCAAAAATAAGCGGAGAGATTGACTTTTTGTATCTTAAAATTTGATTTTTTGCGTTTATTCTTATGAATTAGCATTTTTGGCCAATAGTTAAATTTGTCCCATAAAATAGCACTTTTACAAATTAATAAAAAGTGCTATGGCTATTTTTATTATTTTTATCAACGCAGTATACATAAAAAAATATGCTAGTATTTTTCTTAAAGTTTTGATTAAGCACGTGGCAAAATGCTGAGTAAAATTTAAAAGGCTTTGTGGCGTGGTTTTGGTTTAGATTCAAAACCTGATATTGGTGTCAGGCTTGCTGGCAAGCTTAAATTGCACCAAAGCCAAAAAACACGGCTAAATCAAGGCTGAATTTAAAAAGGAGAGAGTATGCTAGATTTAAAACGCAGAAAGAGCCTAAAGCGGCTTGCCGGCCTTGGTGCCTGTCTGGCTATGCCAAGCGGGCTATTTGCAAGGCTTAGCGAAGCGGACGTGCCAGCGTGGGATGAGAGCTTTGACGCTATCGTCGTAGGAAGCGGCTTTGCAGGCAGTGCAGCTATGCTAAGCCTAATGGATAACGGACTAAGCAAGTGCGTGATGATAGAGAAAATGCCCTACCTAGGGGGCAACTCCGCCTACAGCGGCGGGTCTATGGCGGTGGCTGGCACGAGTATTCAAGCGCGCGACGGCATAAAGGACGACCCAGCTTTGCAGATAGCCGACACACTAAAAAGCGGACACAATCTAAACGACAAAGCACTTGTGGAGACGATGATTTACGCTGGGCCACAGACCTTTGAGTGGCTGGTGGAAAATGGCGTCAAATTTAAATGGGTCAGCCGCAGCGGCGGACACAGCGTCCCTCGCAGCCACTCAGCTGGGGCTGGCAGCTACATCACTCGCCCGCTGCAGGATAAAATCCTGGCTATGGGCGGCGAGATACGCCAAAGGGTGATAATGGATGAGTTGGTCTTTAACGCAAAGGGCGAAGTGGTGGGCATTGCCGTGCGTGAGAAGTATCAGTTTGACTTTGAAAACAGGGGCGATGAGAGCGAGAATAAAAGCGGAGCAAGACGCTTTTATAGAGCCTACGGCGGCGTGGTGCTAGCCACTGGGGGCTGGGGTGCTGATGTGGGATTTAGGCAGGAGTTTGACCCAGCACTAAAAGAGAGCGTGCTAACGACAAACCACGCAGGCGCAACAGGATATACGGCTAAAAAGCTCTTAGCCGATGATATTAAATTTATTGATATGTCCTATATTCAGCGAATGCACGTTACAAGCGCTGATGAGCCATTCTTTGGCTTTGCGTATCGCTGGATAACGCGCGCATATGCGTATGGCATAATGGTAAATGCCAAGACTGGGCTTCGCTTTGTTAATGAAATAGCCGACCGCAAGGTAGGCAGCGACGCTATTTGGGCGATGAATGAAGGCGGCAAAAACCCGCCAATACTCATAATGGATATGGAGGGGACTAAAACCGTCGATGTAAAGGACTTTCAGCGTGGGCTAAGCGTAGGGGCGATAAAGAAATTTGACACTCTTGATGAGCTGATTAGCTACTATCACATTAACCGCGAGCCTTTCCTAGCCCAGCTAAAGCGATATAATGAATTTGTCGCTCGCTCAGAAGCGGATAAAAGCTACCGAGACCCTGAGTTTGGGCGAAACTACTCGCCCTATAAGGGCAGGTATATAAAGGTAGAAAAGCCTCCATTTTTTGCCGCGCGCCCTGGGCCAAAGGTGCATCATTGTATGGGTGGAGTAAAAACCAACTTAGACTGCGAAGTCTATAAAAACGACGGCTCGCTCGTGCCAAATCTATACGCCGCTGGCGAGCTAACAGGCGGACGCCACGGTTATAACCGCCTAGGCAGCAACGCCGTGCTTGACTGCCTGGTCTATGGCAAGCGAGCTGGCGCAAAGCTAGCTAGCGTGTATAATGCAAAAAGGGGTGCGTGATGAGGGGAATTAAATTTATTATTCTGCTTGTTTTGGGCTTTGTATCGGCACTAAACGCTGGTGAGGGGCTAAAGGTAGATAAACGCCTGCACGCTAGTAATGGTGTGGTGATAAATGACTTTAGCGCGGATAAGTTCCCACTTTCTGGGGTGCATAAAAAATTAAATTTAACCTGCAATGACTGCCATAAAGAAAGTGAGCCAGCTCAGTATAGCTCGGCTATGCTAAGCTCCTGCCTAAACTGCCACAACAGCTACGCAGCCCTAGCTAGTGCAACGGGGGCTTTGGGACATAATGACAATATCCACGCAAGCCCGCACTACGCAGCCCTAGCCTGCGATAACTGCCACCGCTCCCACCGCAAAAGCGAGAATATGTGCGTGCGTTGCCACACGCAAGACAGCTTAAAAAGCCTAATCGTAAAATAAGGAGAGCGTGATGAAAAAGATCTTGATTTTAGGAGCGTTTTTGGGCGTTTTGGCTGTATGGGGTGTAAGTGTGGTAGTGCAAAAGACGGCTGACTATCCATTTTGTGGGTCGTGCCACGAGTGGGACGGAGCGATAGCCCAGACCGCCCTAGCCGACGACACTCACGGCAGAGCAAACGCAAAGGGCGTGGCGGCTCGCTGCACCGATTGTCACCTGCCGCACGAGAGCTTGGCTGAGTATTTGTTTGTGAAATTTAAAAACGGCTTAAGCGAAGGCTATACGACGCTTACTGGGGATGCCAGCAAAAAGGACTGGATAGCGGGTAGAGACAAGGCAAGGGCAAAGCACACTTATGATAGTGCCTGCCTAAACTGCCACGCTGGAGTGGCGGATAGGGCAAGGCTGGAGCGTCTGGCTGGCGAAGCTGGGGTAAAAGACGTGGCTTTGGCTGAAAGTAAAAGCGGCGTAAAGCAGGTAGCCTTAGGCAGCGAGAAAGACAGGGCAGCGGCTAAAATGCACCTAAAATATCTCGAGCTAAAAGGCGGTGCGGATAGCTTTAAATGCACCGACTGTCACAAACACGTGGGGCATAAGGAGCTAGGCAAAATGCTAATAAAAGCCAGGCACAAAGTCGCCGAAAGCTGGGAAGAGTGGGAGCAAATAAACGGCGTGAAGTAGAGGCAAACTTGGCTAGTTTAAATTTGCTAGTCCAATAGCTCGTGCTTTAAGCCGCTCATGCTTAGTCTATTTGCTTGCGTTAATGTTGAGCGGCTCGCCCATTTGCCTATTTACTTGTGTAAAATGCTAACTGCCAACGCAAAGACTAAGTGATCCCATACTTATGGGCTATTAGCTTGCTGGCTTTTGAATTTGGCTAACTGTGATGACTGCTGGCTTGAAGCTGACTTTGTCGAGCTGGGGATTTTTGGCTTAGCTTTTGACTGGATTAGTTTTTTGTCTTTTTGGCTGATTTAGCCTTTTGGGCTAGGCTTTGGTTTGGCTCTAGCCTGTTTTTGGCTGGGACTTAGTTTTAAGATAGCTTGCGCCTATTTAAGCCCCTTTTTGCACAGTTTTAAATTTACGTCTTTTTGTTCAGCTACTCAATCAAAGCGGCTTTTAAATTTAAAAAAGCCTAAAATCCAAAGCCCTCCCAAGAGCTTGTCAAGCAAATAAATGCTATGCTTTGCCCAGAAAAATTAAAAAATCAAACTTAAATTCCAAATCAAATGGAGATTATGCCAAGGCTTTTTGTCATTTTTGTTCTTTTTATTTCTTGCTTAAAGGCTAACTTTTTAGGCATCGACCTAGCCAAAATTCCAGCCCAAAACAAAGCCACAATGCTACGCAAGTGTGCGTCGCTGCTGTCTTTTACCTCTAGCCCAACCGCCTAACTACGATAATAATGGCTTTTCGCACGTCTCAAGCAAGCTTAAAACAGACTTTATCGCAGCCTTTGGTCTTTCGCTTTGTTAAGGCGTTAGCGGCGATATGGGCTATAAAGATACTCCTAGTAGGATATTAAAAGAGTGGCTTATTTTACGCCACATAGATGGCGATCAGTCCAGGTCTGAGATAAATTTCTTCGCTCCTTACGCCATTTGCGCAGTGTCTATTTTGGGGCTTGGGCTGGGTTTAATGAGTGGCTAAGCCTAGTCATAGCCCCAGCTAGCCCAAGCTGGAAGGATAATAATCTAGGCGATTGGGGCGTGCTTGGATTTATTAATCGCTCGTCAAAGGGGCGATGAGAGCGGTGTAAATAGGGCTTGGTGGCGGTTTAGTCAGCTCGTGTTAGTGTAAATTTCACCCAGTGGCAAGATGCTAAAGAGATATGCAGGAAGCGATGTGAGTGAGTATTTTGCTGAGGTGGATTATTTTTACATTTTGCTTAGGCATTTTAAAAATAACCAATCTAAAGAGCTTCAAACAGGGATGCATAGGAGGAGGGGTCTTGGGCTGTGAGATGGGTTGGCTTATTGATTTAATATATCTTTGGAGCAATTTTGAGATTATATAGATTTTTTCTTTAAAAATTTTGTGTATTTAAAACAATCATAATATTGCATACAAATTTCTATTATATTTTTTACAGCAATAAAATATGGGTTTATATACTTTTACCACCCTATCTCTGCAGAATACAGACTAAATTTAAACAAAACTTATCACTTAAGTTGCTTCACTGTACTTACAATATACTTAATTTAATAAATTATTTTACTCAAGTTAGCGCATTTTACTATTCGTCATTATTCTGGTTTGTCTAAGAAATTTCTAAGTATATAATTGCTTCTATTTTATATCAAGAATAAATAGGTTAGATTATGAGTCCCCTCCTACGTAAATGTAAGGTATTGAATTGTTTTTTAAAATTTACTTGCATCAAATTTTAAACTGTAACGTTTATAAATTGTTCTATACTGATTGATTATATGATAAGCATTATGTAATTAATTCAATATCGTACTGTACTTTTCAAGAAACTTCACTTGAAAAGTACAAACTTATTAAAGTTGACATGGGAGGTATAATAAAGGAAAGTTAGGTCAAAGCTGTCTTAAAAGGCAAAAATTATTCTTTCCTAAAAATCTCACTCGCTTCTGCGTAAAACTCATCGGCCATAGCCTTGCTTCTAGCCACATCTACGCTGCCACCGCTGTGTTCGACGATCACGGCTTTGCCGCCACTGCGCAGGCGTATGGAGCGGGCTAGGTAGCTATCGCCGTGGATTTTGCCCATTTGGCGGCGTAGCTTTATTGTGTCTTTAAAGCTAAAAGGTGAGATAAAATCGATAAACCACAGTCTATCGCCGCTTTTCCAATCTTCGTAGCGTAGGGAGTTTGGGTTTAGTATGTAGCGTTGCTGGGCGGATTTATCCAGCCATGCCCAGCTAGCCCAGCCTCTAGGCATACCATCATCGCCCATTAAAAGGCTATATTGATTAAACTCAATCGCCGGTATGACATAGCTAACCGCCGATTGTAGCGGCCATTTGCTATGCAAGGGCGAGCAACTCCACAGCCACAACGCCTTGCCCAAAATCTCAAATTTATCCATTTTTTTCCTTGTGTCATATAGATTTTACTAACTCGCTTGCGCTTGCATTCGCCATCAATTATATAACCCATAGCCTTAATCAGTGCTTTAGTTAAGATATCCATTATCAATTAACCATGCAGCACGATATTTTAAACAGGCAAAAATTTAATTTTTTCTGCTATTATCTTAGCTTTTAAAAGGAATAAAATGCAGAGTGAAAAAAGCTATAAAATAGGCGTCATCGCCACGCTAGTTGGGGGAGTGTGCTGGGGTTTTAGTGGAGCTAGTGGACAGTATTTGTTCACCCAAAAGGGGCTAAGCGCAGACTACGTCGTCTCGGTGCGTCTTATCACTAGCGGGCTTATAATGCTAGCTTACTCGCTGCTTCGCTATGGCTGGGCTAGTTTTGGCGCACTTAGGAGTTGGCAGGACTTTGGCACGCTGTGTATATATGGGATATTTGGGTTGATTTTAGCACAATGGGCATATTTTTACTCCATCGAGCTTAGCAACGCCGCAGTAGCTACGACTATCCAGTATAGCGTACCTGCATTTTTGCTAGCTATAGAGTGCTTACGCTTTAGGCGGCTACCTAGCCTGATAGAGATAGTGGCGCTAGTAGCGGCTATGGGTGGAGTATTTTTACTTTCTACTCATGCTAGCCTTGCTAGCCTAGCCATAAGCCCAAAAGCTTTGGCAATGTGTCTGCTTTGTATATTTGGCGTCATAGTCTATACGCTCGCACCTACAAATTTAAACCGTCGACATCCACTATCAGCCAACCTAGCCCTAGCCATGATACTAGGCGGTGCGGTGCTGGCTGTCTGCGTGCGTGCGTGGGAGCTAGACGGAGTGAGTGATGCGAGTGGGGCGTGGGCGATGGCTAGCGTAGTAGTAGTCGGCACAGTCTTTGCATTTGGACTTTTTATGTATGGTGTAAGCACCATAGGAGCAGCAAAGGCAAGCCTGCTAGCAGCGGTCGAGCCAGTTGCGGCAGCGGTGTTTAGTGCGGTATGGCTGGGGGATAGATTTGTGGTGTGGGATTATGCTGGCTTTGGGCTTATTTTGGCTTGTATTTGGCTTTTAAGAAAGGGGTAGGAGAAGTTTTGTTTTGCGCTCATTCAAATGCGATATGAGCCATAATGTGGGGCTATTTCTAAGCTTTTAAGAGTGATATGGGCAAAGTAAGCGTGACTAAGAGCATTAAAAAATACCAAATCAAGACAGCTAGCAAAACTACTACAAGCTAGGTCTTGATAATCTAGCCGTAAGTAGCCTTGAAACAGACATCATCCTGCTTTATCTAGATTTTTGTGGTGTATTTGCTCAGGCAAAAAGCTACCGCCAAATTTAATGACGATGCTACAAAACAAGCTTAATAAAATACCCATAAATATCGAATTTAGAGCCATTTTTCCCAAATATAGCGCGTAAGGACGCAGATGAGTTTTGCAAAATCAAGTGTGAAAACGCTGCCAAATAAGCAGCTACACTATTGGCTTTGCATAATCATGGGCGTAGCTAGCACAGGCTAGACTGTGGCTGATTCTATTGAAAACAGACTAGAAAAATATGATAGTAAAAAGTTCTTAATCCCATGCTTTAACAAAGAGCTAGCCAGTAGCATTCAAGAGTGCTTTGGCGATAAATGTCAAACACGAAATATTGTAATTTATCCGATTTTACACTATTAAAGCACATTAGTATATACACCCAATCGATTATGTCTTAGTTTATAATACCTAAGATATTTCGCCTGATTTTATGTGTGTGATGTATGACAGTGTAAACTAATTTGTCTTTTTCATTGATTATGTGCAGAAGCTTTACTTATGTGCTATACACTTAGCAGCTGATATTTTTTACTATCCGAGATTTGACGAAATTGCCATGCAAGGTAGCAAAAAGTCTACCGTATGCTCTAATAAGATATTAGAAAACGACCGCAAGTTAAATGAGTATTATAAAAAAGTTACTACTTAGAAAATGGCTTTTTATCAGACGCGCAAACAGTGCTAGAAAAGGGCGAGATAATCATTAGCGATTTTGATAAATTTCAAGACCTAGCGTGCGTTATGAAGCTTGCAAAAGGCTAGGCAAAGGTGCTAAGTAATAGCAAAAAAATCAGTCAAATAGATATAACGGCAAATTCCGCTAAATGGGGCGAAAGCGCTTACTATGCAGTCTATTAAGGGGCTTGAGGCTGATACCATAATAATCCACAGCTTCGTGGCGTTTATGCACACGACCTTAAAGCATGAAAAGGAGTTATTTTGGCAGAAAATCTACATCCTGCTTACGCACGCAAGGGAGCGAGTTATCATCTAGCTAGTGGACTTGGTGAGAATTTTAGTGTCAAGTTGTCTGAGATTAGAGTGGCTTTAAATATCATTAAAAAGCACGCTAGCCTTGCAAGTAGCGCACTTGCGCTAGAGGCGCATAAGGTCGGCAGCGATGGCGAGAAAAAATATGATGAAAAGCTCCACTTCGCACAGGCTAGCAAAGATAATGCCAGCTCTTAGAAACGGTAAAGACATAGCCGAGCTAGTCTTGGTTAAAAGCGAGCTTTTTGCCATCGTAGTGGGGTTTTCGGCTTAAGTTTAGCTTTAAATTTATCAAATGTCTTTCTGCTTTTTTATTAGTGCTTCATTTATTACATAGCAGGGTTGTATACTCACTCATAGTAGATTTGGTGCGTTCCATGAAGGTATTTATCGCCGCAGAGCCTTTGTTTATAATAAAATTTAAATTTTTAATATCTCCTGCTAAGACAAAATAAATTTTGGTTCTTTTAAACAATACTATATTTCTTTACAAATTTCAAAGATAAGCTAAGAATTGGGCTTGCTAAACTTTGCGATGCCTAAAACCACTGGTGTTAAACTATTATTAAAAGAGCTAAAATTTAATATTAAACTTCCAGGCTTCTCTTATAAAAATAAATCCAAAGTATCAGTGGTCTGGGTGATAAATTATAAATTTAAATTTTTCTAAGGGGTAACTCAACCCCTTACAGTTTTTAATATATCGCCACAGCTCTAACAGGAAAGCCAGGGTAGCCGACAAATTTTGGCACGCCTATCATTATTGCCCCACCCACGGCAGGCAGCCCCACAAGCCCCTTTAAAAGCTCGACTTGAAAGTGGTCATTTTCGAGCAAAAATAGCTCGCTTAAAAGGTGCTTGTTTTTTGCTACATCTATGCCAGCGTCGGTGTCTAGCGTTTCGTGTCCGATCGCCGTAATACCACGCTCGCGCAGCAAAAACTCAATCGCCTCCACGCTCCAGCCAGGCGTGTGGCTCACTCCGTTTTCGTCCTTGTTACTCATCGCCTCCTGACTGCCCCAGCGCTCGCTCCAGCCGCTAGCAAAGGCCACAAAGCTATCTGGCTCAATGCGTCCGTGCTCGGCTTCAAATTCCAAAATATGCTCCTTTTTTAGGATAAAATCAGGATTTTGCGCCACGTCTGCGCTGCGGTCGATGACGTAAAGTGGCAGGATAAAATCCCTAACTTCAATCTGCTCTAGGCTGCGCTTGCCCTCGCTAAAGTGGCAGGGCGCGTCGATGTGCGTGCCGTATTGGGTTACGAATGTGGCGAGATTGACAAAAAAGCCGTCGTTTTTAACGGAGTAAAGTGTCTCGCTTTTTAGGCTGGGGAATGCGCCAAAGCGTGGAATGTCTGGGGTTACGCCGTGGGTTAGGTCGATGAATTTTTTGCTTTTTAATAGCCTTATGGCTTGTGAAATTTCGCCCATATTTGCTCCTTTTGTTGTGATTTTGTTTATTATAGCCGCACTTTACTTAATAATTTTTTACTTATATGGATAATTTTTTATCATTTTGCGCAATTTTTGCTTATTTTTGTAAAAAAAAGTGGGGGTAGTCTGCCTTAGCCGCCGCAGCATTTATCTTTGGTGGCTTGTGAGTTTTTAAATTTATAGGCTCTTTAAGCAGTGGTATTGTTTGCAAATTTTAAGCCAAAAAGCCAAGTGCCACTGCCTTATGTGGCTCGGTATGTTTGCCTACTTGCTCTATGCAGGCAGGGCAAGTAGCTACCCTGCTAAGCCACTTTGTGGCTTGCATACGCTCCTGCTATTTAGCTCATTGCGTTTGCCTAGAAACTGCGACTACGTCTTGTTTTCGCAGAAACTGCGGTTACACCTTGTTTTAAAGAAACTGCGGCTACGCCTTGTTTTCACAGAAACTTCGCTTCGCTTGTTTTAAAGAAACTGCGGCTACGCCTTGTTTTGCTAAAGAAGCTAAGGCTTTGCAAACGCACTTATCGTGTTTAGAATTTCGCAAAGCAATAGTATTGTTTAAAAGGGCTTTTATATTATTTTAGCCAAGGGGGATTGATTTGTAGGGTTGAGTTTTAGCCCCAGCGCTGTTTTGCTGGCCATATGAAGCCAAATCCAAGTCGCCATAAAGCAAATTTATCCAAGCCACGCTTATATTACGCCTTAAATTTAGCCCACGCCCCTAGTCGCACCCCCATTTTGGCTAGCGATAGAGCCAGCTACAAACCGCTAAAATCAGGGCTATTAAAATCCAAAAGATATTTAAAGCCAGCATAGCCAAGATAAAATTAGACCACTGCCAGCTAGCACCGCTTAAGCTAGCCAAGAGAGTAAAAGTCTTTGAGCGTGGCAAGCCTTTGGAGTGGGCCAATATCACTCACGCCATACTTTCGCATACTAGCCATTATATTCATCTTTAGCTTTTAGCAGGGTAATCAAGCAAATTTAGCAGCCCTGAAAATATGGCGTTTGCTCTATTTATGTAATGCACCTTTTTTTGGTGGGGGGCGATACTTAACAAAGCCCACGCTTTTGCGCCACTTGGTGCTAAGGTTTGGTGTTAAGATACCTGTTTATATGCACCCATTTGCTTATGCTTGGTTGCCTGTAGGCTCTTGGGGGGGGGTAGTATTTAGTGGGGGTTTGGGGGGCTATCTTTGGTTAAATTTAGCCCCCCCCAAAGGTCGTTTTAGGCGTCCTTTTTAGCCATTCGTTTTCGCATTGTTGGGTCTAGGTAGCGTTTTCGCACTCGGATATTTGCTGGCGTTACTTCGACTAGCTCGTCATCTTCTATCCACTCTAGCGCTCGCTCTAGGCTTAGCTTGCGTGGCGGGACTAGCTTAATAGCGTCGTCACTGCCGCTAGCACGGACGTTGGTTAGGTTTTTGCCTTTGATAGGATTTACGTCTAGGTCGTTTGGACGGCTGTGCTCGCCTATTATCATACCTACATAGACTTTGGTCTGCGGGTCGATAAATAGCACGCCACGATCTTGCAGGTTAAAGAGCGAATAAGCAAGCGCCACGCCGTTTTCCATGCTTACTAGCGAGCCGTTTGTGCGGTGCTCGACGTGTCCGCTAAGCGGGCGAAACTCCAAAAAGCTGTGATTCATCACGCCCTCGCCTTTGGTGTCGGTTAGAAACTGGCTGCGAAAGCCAATAAGCCCACGTGCAGGGATTTCAAACTCCATTCTCGTCTGTCCATCACCCGTTGGGTTCATCGACATCATCTCCGCCTTTCGCTTACCTAGCTTTTCTATCACGGTGCCTGTGCTATCATCTGGTGCGTCGATGACGAGCAGCTCAAAAGGCTCGCATTTTACGCCGTCGATCTCTTTGATGATGACTTCAGGGCGACCGAGCAAGAACTCATAGCCCTCGCGACGCATATTCTCCGCTAGTATGGTGATCTGCAGCTCCCCACGTCCGCTTACTTTAAATTTGCCCTCGCCGATGTTTTCGTACTTCATTGCGATGTTGGTTTTCATCTCATTTTGCAGACGCTCGTCTATTTTGTTGCTCGTTACGTGCTTGCCCTCAGTGCCAGCAAGCGGGCCGTCATTGACACTAAAGACGACGCTTAGGGTCGGCTCTTCTATGTGGAGCGGATCAAGCGGCATAGGATTAGCAGGGTCTACGACGCTATCACCCACGTCAAGCGCCTCAAAGCCAGCGATCGCCACAATATCGCCTGTGCCAGCTTCGTTTATGTCCTGCCGCTCAAGCCCCATAAAGCCGATTAGCTTGCTAATGCGTCCGTTGGTTTTTGTCCCGTCTGCTTTGGCTAGAGTTACGCTTTGGTTTTTTGAAATTTTGCCGTTAAAAATTCGTGCGATACCGATTTTACCGACGTAGTTATCGTAATCAAGCGTAAAAACCTGCAGCTGTAGTGGGTTTTCATCACTGCCGCTTGGAGCTGGGACGTGGGCTAAAATCGTCTCAAAAAGCGGCTTCATATTCTCATTGGCGTCACTTAGATTGTGCTTAGCATAGCCGTTTTTAGCCGCTGCGTACACGACTGGAAACTCGAGCTGCTCGTCGTTTGCGTCAAGTGCGACAAAAAGGTCAAAGATCTCATTTATCACCCTATCAGGCTCGGCGGCTGGCTTGTCGATTTTATTTACGACGACGATAGGTTTTAGCCCCAGGCTTAGGGCTTTTTTGACGACGAATTTAGTCTGTGGCATTACGCCTTCTTGAGCGTCGACTAGCAGTAGCACGCCATCGACCATCTTTAGCACGCGCTCGACTTCACCGCCAAAATCGGCGTGTCCTGGGGTGTCTATGATGTTGATTTTTGTATCGCCATAGCGAATGGCTGTGTTTTTTGAAAGGATAGTAATGCCTCGCTCTTTTTCGATGTCGTTGCTGTCCATTACTCGCTCGGCTACTTGCTGGTGCTCGCTAAAGGTGCCTGATTGTTTTAAAAGCTCATCTACAAGGGTGGTTTTGCCGTGATCGACGTGGGCGATGACGGCGATATTTCTGATTTTCTCCAAAGTCTGCTCCATAAATTTAAATAACCGCCGATTATAGCGAAAAATGTTTAAATTTATGGTAATTAGATATTTTAGTTTTGATTTGTTAAATTTGGAACGGCTTTTGCTTTTACAGGGCTAAAAGTAGATAAAAGGATAAGGTATGCAGGCTAATGCAAATGCTCTTTTAGAGATAGCAAGCCCCCAAAATAAGGGTAGGACAAAGGTAAGCAAGGCAAGCACTGGCGATAGTAGTGAGTTTTTATCATACATTAAAGAAGCCACGCCAAAAGAGGCGGCAAACAGGGCTAGCTCACAGCCAAAATCAAGCGAAAAACAAAGTCAAAATTCGTCCACAAAAAACGAAAATAATAGCCCAAATACCGCTAATACAAACAAATCTGCAAGTGAAAATAGATCCGATAAATCGCAAAGCTCCAATCAAACAAAGCAGAGCGAGCCTACCGAAAAAACGCAAGAAAATAGCACTAAATTTGAACCTTCGCAAAAGGCTAATGAAGCAAAGTTAGCAAGTGATAAAGCCATAACTCGCCTTGAGGAGAGTATCACAAAAGAAGGGGCTGCTACGATGCTTGATGATGCGAATTTAATGCAGCTTTTAGCTGTGCTTGATGCGATAAATGCGCCAAAAGAGCTTCAGGGCGGACTTTTTCCAAAGCTTGGTGAAAAGCTAGCTGCGCTTTTATCTGTGCCTGAAAATGCCGCAGAATTAAGCGAAGCAAAGAGCGTGTCTGATGTGATAAAGCTGGCGCAAAAGTTTGATTTAGAGTTAAAAGATATAAAAATCACAAGCGAAATAGAGCAGGCTTTAAATGAAAAATTCCCAAATCTAGCGGCTAAGGATTTTTTTAAAACTTCTGAGCAAGCTGTGATAAGCTCAGGGGAGTTTTTGGCAAAAACAAAGGTCGATGAGAGCCTAAAACAGGGCAAAGATGATAAAAGTGCAAGCCTAGCTAGCCTGCTTAGTGAAGCCCTGCCAAAGGAGCAAAAAAGCGTAAATTTAAAGCCAGAAAGCCAGAAAATATTAAAAGATGAGCCTAAAAGTGAGCTTAGCACATCTAGTCAAAATAGCCAAAATGCCGAGAAAGCACCTACGCTAAGGGATCTAATCTTTCCTGAAAAGTCCGCTGCTCAAGCTAGCAAAGCCACAGGAGCCACAGTACAAAGTGGCGCGCTAAACGATAGCTTTGAGCTTTTAGGCGCTAGCGATGAGCCAAAGGGTGATATAACCCCAAATACAATGGCTAAAAATATAGTCGCAGAGGCTAAAATGCAGCTACATAATCGTGTGGCAGTTAAAGAGACGCTAGGGAATTTTAGCTCAAGTCTAGCCGAGCAGGTGGCAAATTATAAAGCCCCTGTAACAAAAGTAAGTATGACCTTAAATCCACTAAATTTAGGCGAAGTTGAAGTCGTGATGACTACAAGGGGGAATAACTTACATATAAATTTCACCTCAAATACTCAGGCGATGAATTTATTCATAGCAAATCAAGCGGAGTTTAAAAACAGCCTTGTGAATATGGGTTTTACCGAGCTTTCAATGAATTTTAGCGACCAAAATCAAAGACAAAATCAGCAAGGCGGTCAAGCCCCAAAGGGCAGGAGCTTTTTTGGCGAGAGTGATGAGCTAGAGCAAGATGAGCAAATAAGCCTAGAACTAATCCTGCCAAAATATATATAATTTAAAGGAATAAAATGGCAACTACAGATGCGATAAACTCAACAAGCGCACTAAATTACACGCAATTTACCGAAGAAAAGCAAAAGGCGACCAAAGAGGCCAAAAAGTTAGCTCAAGCAGCTGGTACGGGAGCAAATCCTAACGGACAGCTCGATAAGGACGCTTTTATGAAGCTACTTTTAACTGAGCTTCAGTATCAAGACCCAACAGCCCCCATGGATACAGAAAAAATGCTAACGCAGACTAGCCAGCTTGCTGCGCTTGAGATGCAAGAAAATACAAACTCCACGATGAAAGAGCTAGCCAGCCAGCTAAAATCTAGCGCAAATATGTTTGCCGTCGCAGCCCTAGGCAAAATGGCAAGCCGTGGCACAAACGAGATAAAAATAGACACTGCTGGGGAGAATTATCAAATTCCACTATTTTTCTATGAGCCAGTAAAGCAGGGCAAGGTCGAAATAAGCGACGGCTCAGGCAAAGTGCTACGCACAATAGAGCTAAAAGAGGGAATGGTTGGCGTTGAAAAGATAGACTTTAACGGACTTGACGATAAAAATAACGCAATCGAGCCAGGCAATTATAAGGTCAAAGCGACTTATCTAAGTCAGCTAAACTCGCAGCTTACCACAGAATACGGCAACTATCCAGTTGAGAGTGTTAAATTTGTAGATGGCAAAGCAAAGGTTAAAGTGGCTGGAGAATACGTAGATATAGATAGTATAGCAGAGTTTTTTCAAGGCTAAAGGATAAAAAATGGTAAGATCTTTTTATAACGGTGTAAGCGGAATAAAGACGCAAAGCTTTGGCATGGACGTATGGGCGAATAATATCTCAAACATAAACAACGTCGGCTTTAAATCCTCAACGCCTGAGTATAAAAGCATATTTTACCAGTCTTTAGCCCTTGGGTCGATGAGTCCAGTGCCAGAGGAGGTGGGGCTAGGTGCGACAAAGCAGACAACAGCGCTAGATATGAGCATGGGTTCATTTCAAAATACCGATAATAATCTTGATTTTGCGATTGAGGGCAAGGGATTTTTTGGCGTCAGAGATGGTGACGCTGGGGTGTTTTATACTAGGGCTGGGGCATTTAGCAAAGATGTAAATGATATGCTAGTAGACACTCATGGCAGGTATGTCCAAGGCGTGATGAATACTCTAACTCAGGCGTCTTTAAGCGAGGAGGCAAAGGCTAGACTAGGGCAGGGTGTGAGCGAGGCTTATAGCGTAGCTGAGACTGATGAGCCGCTTAGCCTAGAAGGGACTATAAGCGATATTAAATTGCCTCAGTATCTTTATCAAAATGCAAAGCCAACCACACAGGTAAAAGTCATCGGAAACCTTGACGCAAGCCGCCAAATCGAGCCAGTAAGCTCAGTGATAGACCCAGCGGCCTACACTTATGAGCTAAGCGATGATAAAAGCACAATAAGCATAAAGGGCACAGTCGTGCCGTCCCCTACCACGCCAAATCCAAAAAAGGGCGATAACGTCTCAGTCGTGCTAAAAGACGGCTCAGGCAAAGAGAGCCAGACCACAGCTGTACTGGGTGCAGACGGCAGCTTTGAGATAAATGGCTATGCGCTTGATTGGCTTGATCCTGAAAGCTTAAGCGTAGAGGCGTCGCTATTTGGCGAACAGGAGATCGCAAACGTGCAAAAAGTAAGCGCTACGGTAGTGGGCACAGACGGCAGTATTAACACTCTTACTATGAAATTTACCAAAGCCCTTCCGCAGGAAAAGGACAGCACCACATGGCATTTAAACGCTACCATAACGGACAAAAACGGCGTAGAGCTAGCCAGCAATGAATCAGATGTAGTCTTTGATGGACATGGCATCATAGCAGAGGGTGGAAGCTTTAGCGTGGGCGGAGTGAGTGTAAATTTAAATAGCACGAGCAATGATGGCAGCTATAATGGTATAACAAGCGCTGCAAATGGTGAAAAGACCCTAAGCTCAAAAGCAGACGGCTTTAGAGACGGCACGCTAGAACGCTACTACGCAAACGACACAGGTACAATATATGCGATGTTTGATAATGGCACGATGATACCTATGGCTAGGCTTGCGCTTTATCACTTTCAAAACGAGCAAGGGCTTATGAAAATGGGCGCAAATATCTACACGCAAACGCCAAATTCAGGGCAGGCTGAGTTTTGGCGCGATAGTAGCGGAGAGATAATTTATGGCGCGACAATTGCTTCAAACAAGCTTGAGATGAGTAATGTAAGCCTAGCCACCGCACTAACAGAGGTAATAGCCACCCAAAAAGCCTACACCGCAAGCTCAAAAAGCATTACAACAAGCGATGAGATACTCCAAACCACCATACAGATGAAAAGATAATCTCGTGAAAATGGGGTGGCTAGCCCCTTTTGGCTATAATTGCGCCTAGGCTAAAAAGTAGCAAGCTTATGCCAGTTAGCAGAGTGCAAAGCACCCATGCTTTGTCGTTTTCGCCGTCTAATACGGCGTTATAAACGGCTAGGCTTAGGGTGTCTGTTCGCCCCAGTATGTCTCCGCCTAGCATTAATGAGACGCCAACCTCCCCTAAGCTTCTAGTTAAAGCTATAAACATAGCCGCGATAAAGACCTCGTGTGTAGCTCGCGTGCATTTTGTGCTGGGGTTATTGATTTGTGTGTTAGCTTTAGCCTTGAATGATATTTTAAAGTATTATTAAATTTAAAAAATAAATTATATTTATAAGCACACTAACGGCTTATAAATGGCTATAAAAGTAATATTATGTTTTTGTTATTTTTTTATATACTTTTAAAACTTAGGTGGTATAATGCCTAAATTCACACTAAAATATACAGGAGATAGCTATGTTTGGCTCAAATTTAAAAAATGAAATCGCTGCTTTAAAAGCCGAAAACAGCGAGCTTTTGGAGCAGATTAGCCAGCTTAGGGCAGAAAATGAGCAATTAAGGTATGTGCTTGATGATAAAAAATTCGATAATTCGCACATAGACACATCAGAGCTTGGAGTGGTAATGTTAAAAAATACTACTTTAAGCATACGTAGTGTGCAAGAAAAGATAGAGCATAATTTAGAGGGCGCAAAGGCCATTCATGAACTAAGCGAGCAAAACATAGCAGAAGTCGGCAGTCTAAGCGGCACCACAGCAGAGGTGAGTAATAGTCTATCTCAAATCCAGCAAAGCGCATCTCGCTCTGCTGATGTGGCGCAGCACCTTTATAAGAGCGTTGATGAGATTACAAACATAATAAATTTAATAAAAGACATCTCAGACCAAACAAATCTCCTAGCCCTAAATGCAGCCATCGAAGCCGCTAGAGCAGGCGAGCATGGCAGAGGATTTGCCGTGGTTGCCGATGAGGTACGAAAGCTAGCAGAGCGCACTCAAAAAGCAACTAGCGAGGTGGAGGTAAACATAAATGTCCTACGCCAAAACGCAAATGATATGCTAGAAGGAAGTGAGACTGTAAATAACCTCTCAAATGAGTCAAGCGAGCATATTTTGGAGTTTGTGAATAAATTTAAATCAATCCAAAATAGAAGCACAAATATAGGCGCGCAGTCTGATGCGATGAAATTTGAAGTCTTTTGCACGCTTGCTATGATAGATCATATAGTCTTTAAGCAAACTGGCTACTCAAAGCTATTAAATCAGGATTTCACTCCACTAAGCGATCACTTTAATTGTCGCTTAGGCAAATGGCTAGCAAGCACTGGCAAGGAGGCTTTTGGTGCTACTCATACCTTTAAGCAAATTGACGCTCCACATTCAGCCGTACACACTATCATAAACGGCGTACTAACTGGCGCTAGTGAAAGTTTTAGCCAAGAGTATGTAAATGGTGCTATCAAAAAATTTGAAGTGGCTGAGGGTGAGAGTATGAAGCTATTTAGCCTATTTGATAAAATGCTATCTGAAAGAATTGAAGCAATAAAGAAAAAATAATCCCCCCCCCTTTTTTTTTACCTCCTCCCCCTGTTTCTTGCATTTTTATGGGAGGGGCTGTTTGCTCTTAGTTGGCATTTTACCTAGTAGCCAGCTATGTTATAACAGGCGAGCAGGCAAGGATAGCCATAGCCTCGCAAAAGCCGTCCTGTGCTTTTAGGCTCTAGCTATTTTATCTAGCCACCTATGTGATTAATATAGCTAGGGCTTAAATTTAAAGGCGGATAAATTCTAAGCTTTGGCTAGCAAGGCCTGCCGCCAAAGCCTTTTTAAATTTCAAAAGATTAAGCCTAATGGTGGCTTGCGTCTTTATTGCCTGCTATGCTTAAAATTGCAATCGAAATAATAGGCGCCAAAGCCACCGTGTATATCCCAGCTGCTAAATTGCCTAAAGCCGCCACTATCGCCACGCCAGTCATTGCAAAAAGCGGAGAGATTAGGGCGATTAGCTTAAGATTGCTGTAGGCTTTTGCGCTGATTGCCATGATTGTGCTAAAGAATAAAGAGGCGCAAACGCTAACGCTTAGAGCGCAAATAGCATAAAGTGCGCTCGTGTGCGAGTCTGGCTTTAGCGCATCAGCTACAATCTCAAGTGCCGCCCCAACGCTAGCCATGGCAGCAAAGATAAAATAATGCTCATAAGCGACAAAAAATATCTGTCCCAGACTTCGCTTTTTGTGATACAAATGTCCCTTGCTAGCGCCACTAAAGTAAAACCACCATAGCATAAATACTATCAAAAGTGCACCAAAACCAACCACCCCAGCGCCAATTATGTCGCTTTTAGCAAGTGCCGAGATAGAGTTAAGCGAGCCAAGCACCCCTTCGCCAAGGACGATAATCACCAAAAGCCCGTAACGCTCAGTGATATGGTGTGCATGCCACGGCGTTGCGCCAAAGCACTTTTCAGCGATTGCTGGTACGCTAAGCTCTCCAAGGCAGAGTAAAATAACCACAGCAAAATACTCCTGAGGAAGTAGTAAAAATACTCCCCAAAAAGCTTGCATAATAATTATACCAACCGCATACGCTATGGCTGTTTTTCTATGCGCTGGGGCTTGTGTGGCGGCTCGTAGCCACTGATATGCCAGTGCTAGGCGCATAATCACAAAGCCTATAAATCCCATGGATAAATCAGGCTCACTCTTAAAAAACGCCTCAACTCCAGCTGCAAAGACAATCGAGCCAAACATCTGCACCATGGCTGCTAGCCTAAAGCTCACATCATCTGTATCAAAGGCCGAGGCAAACCAGGTAAAGTTCATCCACGCCCAAAAAATGCAAAAAAACGCCAGTGCATAGCTAAGCAATCCAGAGCCTATATGGTGGTGTGCTAGGGCGTGATGAAGCCCACTCGCAGCCGAAGCTATGGCAACTACGTAAACTAAATCAAAAAGCAGCTCAAGCGGCGTAGCAACCCTGCCTATTTCTGCGATATCCCTACCGCTCATTTGCCGCTGGTATAGTAATTTTTTCAGCATTATCACTCCTGTTTGTTTTAAATTTATTAAGGTTTTTATTTTATCAGGACAGATTAAATTTAATTTCTCGTTTAGAAATGTTACTTTTTGGAGCAAAAAGCTGTGATTTTATTTAACAATTTATAAATAAAGCTATTTATAAATTTAAAATTTAGCCCTATTTTTAGTGGTTTTGACGCACTTGTTTGCTGTTTATAAATTTGAAACTATTTGGCAATATAATTTCACAAAAAATAAAGGAGAAAAAATGAGAAAAGTAAGAGAAGTATTTAAAGCACGCACTCCGCACTGGGTTGGAGATGGATTTTATGTAAACTCGGTCTTTCATCACTTAAGTGATAGGTTTAAGACTGATCCATTTTTAATGCTTGATTATGCAGCGCCACAGTACTATAAGCCACGTGAAGAGGCTTTGCGAGGGGTTGGCGAGCATCCGCACAAGGGTTTTGAGACTGTTACGATAGCTTATCATGGTGAGGTTGCTCACAGGGATAGTAGCGGTGGTGGTGGCGTAATAAAGCCTGGTGATGTGCAGTGGATGACAGCTGGTGCAGGAGTGGTGCATCAGGAGTTTCATAGTAAGGAATTTAGTGCGCGTGGCGGGCTTTTTGAGATGGTGCAGCTGTGGGTCAATCTGCCTGCTAAATTTAAAAACACTCCCCCACGCTATCAGCATCTAGCAAAAGATAGTATACCTGTCTTAAGCCTAGCTAATGGCGCAGGCAGCGCTCGTATCATAGCTGGGGATTTTATGGGCGCAAAGGGCGCAGCGATGACATTTAGCCCTATGGACGTCATTGACGTGGCTTTAAATGAGGGCGGAAAAATGAGCTTTAAAAGCAAGTCAGACTACTCTTTAAGCGTCGTCGTACTAAGCGGTACCGTAAGCGTAAATGACGGCGAGACTAAGGCGTCTAATGCCGAATTAGTAAGCTTTGAAAGCGGCGAGGGAGAAGTGCGACTAGAGGCGCTTGGTAGCGAGGCAAAGCTGCTAATCCTAGCAGGCAAGCCGCTAAATGAGCCTGTGGTGGGCTATGGGCCATTTGTGATGAATAGCGAGGAGGAGATCGCTCAGGCGATTGAGGACTACCGCGCTGGGCGATTTGGCGAGATCGTGCAGGGGTAGCTTTGGAGCAGGCTGCTTTTGGCTGGCGAGTTTGGGTTTTGTGGCTGTATAGGCTGGTCAGGACTAGGTTAAATTCCCATAAGGATTTGGCGTGGTTGACTGCTGCAGCGGCTGGGTGCTTAGGGTCGTAGCTTTTTGGTGGAGCGACCCTAAGTCTTGGCTAATTAAAGTTTTAATTTGAGCTAGCTATGTGCGCAACGTCTTGTTTTTACATGATTATGCTGTTTTCAAAGCCCAAAACTTTGGCGTCTGTGCTATTTAGACTACTGCTTTGGGTTTAAATTTATTTATTGCCCTGGATTGTAAGTTTTGGTATGGTTTTTTTAAATGTTTTGACTAAGGAACTGGTAAGGCTTATAGGCTTATAAATACATAATAGCAGGAAAAATAACCTTGTAAATGGTGGGGGAATTTGGTATAATTTAAAGAAAGATAAGTGGCGTAAATGCCAAAATTAGATGAAGCAAAAGAAAAATTGGCTATGCTTAAAGTGTGGCTCGGCGTCGTTGTTGGTGTTTTTACTGCTGTTATTGGCTGGACTATTAATAAGTTTGAATTGATGATAATATTTTAATTGGTCTTGCTTTAGTTGTGCTTGTTGTTTTGCTGATAGTATTCGTGTTGGTTATTAAAAGGATTAATATCATCATTAAAGAAATTGGGAAAATGGAAAAATAAAGGAGCTGATATGTTGGAGTATATTTTTCTTGCAGTAGCTTTCGTTGGATTTATGCTTATAGGTTATGGGGTTTTGCACACCACAAAGCCGATTACTAGCGATAATTAAAGTATTGCTATAATATGTGGGCACCCCTTCACGCCCACATATCCACTTTTTTATAAAACCTATCCTCCTCTTTTATCTCTTTTTTGTTTGTCTTGTCATCAAGGAACATTATGTTAAAAAGATCCTTGCCGTATATCTGCTTGCCGCTATTTAGAACCAAAATAAAGCCTTTTACACCAAAGTTTCTAATAGCCTTTACGCCCAGGTCTTTAAGAGATGTTATCTCCTCCTTGCCATTTTCATTTGTGATTATGCCTACCTTTTCAAAATCGAGCTTATTAATCTCCTCATCGCTCATCTGCTTAGCTTTTAAATTTATGCCCACCCTCTTACCACCAATTGTATTTAGCTTGCCAGTATCAGTAAATAGCTCATTTACCATTATCTCTCTACCACTATCAAATTTAAGCGTAATAGTGCCATTTTGGTTTAGCTTCATAGCCACTACGCTATCAAGGTCATTCATAACCTGTGCTGCCTTTTTAGGATCGCTTAAAAACATCGCCTTTAGCTTTTCTAGGTTTTGCTCGCTAAACTCAATCCCTGTATTTTTTCTAAAATCATTTTGCATAGCGATCATCTTAGCAGAGCCACCTAGCTCGTCTGAAAATTTTAGCAGCGCTTGAGCGGCTTGGGCTTCTTGCTCTGGTAAATTTGCTCCAGATGCCATTATTTTATTAAGCAGCTCCTGATGTTCCTGTTTTGCCTTTTGATAGTCGTTATAGAAAGTTAAGAAGTTTTTAGTTTGATTTTGTGCGTAGGCTACTTCGCCTTTAAGTGGCTCGTGGCGACTGGCGAATGAGTTAAACTCACTAAGTCTAAGCTCGCCATCAAGTCCGCTTTTTACATATGCAAAGTTATTAATCTTATCAAAGATTTGGCTATTCTTTTTTAGATCCACCCATCCATCTTCATCAGCATAGGCTTCAAAGAATTTCTTTGTTTCATCATCGTCTACGCGCTTATATCTATACTCGGCTTTAAAAAACAGCTTGTATGGATCTGAAGTTTCGTCTATTTCTCTGCTATTGACATATTTGTTGGCATAGCTATCTTTAAAGTTTTTTAATACGTCTTTATAGTCTGTTTTTATAAATTTCTCTAGATCTACCTGACTTACCACATCAGATAGCTTTGCAATTTTCTCATTGCCATCTTTATCATAGCCCCTTACCTTTAGCTTGCTAAAGAGCTTATCATCAGAGTTTAATAACCCATCGCCATTGCTATCAAAGCCAAGGAGTAAGACATTTTGCGTAATATCTCCCATTTTAAAGGCATCATTATTATCAAAAATATCTAAAAAGACCTTGACTTCTCCAAAGTCTGTTTGTAGATATTCTGAGCGAGCGTAGTCGTTTATGGTGTAATTAAGGTAACTTGTATGGAAAAAGCTTTTAAACTTATCTGTAGTTTTAAAAAAATAGTCTGTTGATTCTTTAATGCTGTAAGAATATTCTGAATCGTGAGTTGATTCAAAATGGGCGCTATCTAAAACATCACCATCATAAAGAGTATAATGCCTTTGTAGTGTTGGTCTTTCAATAAAAACGGCTTGTATCTGACCTTTTGAGTATTCTGAACTGACATTATTGACCATAATTTGATTTATATTAACAATTTCTTTTGCTACAGCTTCAAAAAGTTTTTGGCTTTCTTTGTCTGGTTGTTGCTTCTGAGTTTGTGGTGGAAGTTGATTTATACTTATGGTGCTTTTGCTGGTCGTATTTGGGCTAAGAGCGTCTTTAGGGATAGAGTTATTATTATCGATTTGTATGTCTTTTCTGATCTTTTGTTTGTTGTTAAGAGTATTAAAAATATCTGTGTACCAGTTTTCTGATAAATAAAGACGCATGATAAAACCACCGATTTATAATTTTCTTAAAATCGGATTAAAATTAGAAAACTTTATATTTTAGCCAGCAATTTTTGCTGGCTGAGGCAAATCTGCGTCTATTTTAAAAGCTCCGCCAGCCTAGCTTCGATCGCTTCGCGGCTTTTTGGCTCGACTAGCCTTTGCCCCTGCTCGGCTCCATCACGCACGAATAAAATCGTCGGAATATGGCGTATGCCCATTGCGTCCCGCACGCCCTCCTCCTTATCCACATCAATAGCAAAAAAGCTCGCTCTATCAGCGAATTTGCCAGCAAGCTCTTCTAAAATCGGCTTGGCGAATTTACAATCCCTGCACCACGGCGCACCAAAGTAAAATACCTTTACGCCACTTTTAAACTCCTGCTCAAACTGCTCAAAATCAATCTCTTTCATTTTTTCTCCTTTTTAAATTTACTGCTTAAATTTACCGCCTACTCTAACGCCCCAAACTCGCTCAGAGCCTGCTTTATCTCAGCCTTTGCGCTTGCGATTACAGCAGCTTTATCGGTCGCTCTCAAGCTTAGCCCCTGCGCTCTAATCACCCAAGTCTCGCTTATGCCCATTAATACAAAGATTGAGCGCACATAATGCGGCGCAAAGTCGAGATTTACGTATTTTATATCACGTGTATAGTCGCTGCCACTAGCTTGGATGAAGGCTACTTTTTTGCTATTATCCAGCAGCCCCACGGCACGCCGCTTATGTATAATAATCCTTTAAAGCCGACGTTACGCCAAAGTTATGTAGCGGCATAAAAACTAGCACCACATCGCTAGCCAAAAACTGCTCTAAAAGCTCATTTTGCCGCTTTATTGCCGCTGTTTGCTCGCCGCTTTGCCACGCTTTTAGCATGTCAGCGTCTATGCGTGGGATATACTCGCCGTATAAATTTAGTACGTCTGCATCTGGCAGCAGGCTTTTGGCATAGTGGGCTAGGGCAACGCTAGCGTGAGTGTCGCTAGCAAAATCTGGGTGAGCATTTATTATAAGCGATTTCAAATTTAATCCTTGCGTTGATTTTTGATATTTTAGTTTAAAAGTGTAAATTTAAAATCCACCCTAACCACGCTCGTAAAAGGCAATAATCTCGGCTATGATGCCCACGACGCTTGTGATCTCGTCTGCATTAATGCAGTATGGCGGCATAAAATAGATGGTATTGCCAAGCGGACGCAAAAACAGCCCACGCTCTATGCACCGCCAGAAAAAATCAATGCTAAAGCGTGGCTTTGGCTCGTCGTTTGTTGGCGTGTTAGTGCTAGTGTTAGTTTGACTAGGCGCCCAGCTATCAGGGCTTTGGCTCAAATTTGAACTAACGCCGTTTTGCCAGAATTTAAGCTGCTCTAAATCCAACTCAAAAGCCGCCACCATACCCAGCACACGCACGTTTTGCACGCCCTTTATCCGCTCTAGCCTAGCCCACTCACGCTTTAAAACTCCGCCAAGCTCTCTCACTCGCTCAAGCACGCTCTCACGCTCAAAGCTCTCAATCACAGCGTTTGCCGCGACGCAGGCTAGGGCATTGCCAGCGTAGCTGTGCGAGTGCAAAAAGTCCCGCCCAGTGCCGTATGGAGCGTAGAATTTATAATAAATCTCATCACTCATCACCACCACCGAAAGTGGCAAAAACCCACCAGTAAGCCCCTTTGAAAGGCAGATCATATCAGGCGTGGCGTCTGGAGCTAAATGCTCAAGCGCAAACATCTTGCCCGTGCGTCCAAAGCCAGTGGCGATCTCATCAAAGATGACGTAAATACCGCGCGCACGGCACTCACGCACGGCAAATTCCAAAAAGCTAGCTGGGTACATATTCATCCCGCCAGCACACTGTAGCAGCGGCTCGGCGATAAAGGCGGCTATGCGTCCAGAGTGGACGCCCAGCGTGCGGATCAGCTCGGCTTTTGCCTGCTCCTCGCTCACGCCTAGGCTGCGGTTTGGCGCGGGGGTAACGAGCGGACGAAAGAGCAGGGGCGTATAGACTGACTTGTAAATGCCGACATCGCTCAGGCTAAGTGCGCCCAGCGTCTCGCCGTGGTAGCTGTTTGAAAGGCACAGATAGAGATCTTTTAGCGGCTTGGGCTGGTTTTGTGGCGGGGTGTGTGGGTGTGGCTGGGCTTGCGAATGGGCGTTTGCGTGGCTAGATTGTGGGCTTTGGCTGGGATTGTTTAAATTTAAATGACTAGTTTGAGCTTCTGTTTGGCTTGCCCATTCGTTTGCGTTGTCTAGCCCTTTGCCTGCGTGGGCGTCTTTCTGGCTTAGCTTAGCAGCGGCAAAGCTGGCCGTGTAGCTAGCTTCGCTAGCCGTGCCACTCGCCCAGCCGTCGTCTATTGCGGTGGCGTGAAAGGCTAGTTTAAGCGCTATTTCGACTGCTGATGAGCCGCTGTCTCCGTAGAAGCACTTTTTTAAATTTGGCGGCGTGATGCGCACGAGATTTTGGCTTAGGCGGATGATTGGCTCGTTGCTAAAGCCTGCTAGCATACCCTGGGCTAGGCGTTTGCTCTGGTCGCTGATGGCGTTGGCGATTGGGGGGTAGCAGTGTCCGAGATTATTGACCCACCAGCTACTAATGCCGTCAAGTATCGCACGCCCGTTTGTGTCGTAGTAGTATGCGCCCTGTGCGTGATCTACGATGATGGGTGGACGCTTGGTGTATTCGCTCATCTGCGAACAAGGGTGAAAGAATGTGGCTAGGTCTAAGCGTGAAAGTGGGTGCATAATTTCTCCTTAAAAATTTAAATAAATTCTATCCTATTTATTGTTTTATAAAAGAAATTTATCAAGCACTGCTTTTTTCTTTTCTTTTATGCTCGACATTTGCGCTTGTAGCTGGGCGATTTTGGCTTCAATGTCACTCACTTGGCTAACGATTTTTTCTTGTATAGCAAGGTCGGGGACGGGGATTTTTAGATTCTCATAAAATGAAATTGGAACACGACGATGTCCGCTTGAACCTGTCATATTCTTTTCAGCTTCTTGGCGAATTGCTTCACGATTTAAAGAGTAAAATAAAAATGCTGGCGAAATCTTTTCTTGATTTGCTCTAAAAACGTGAAATTCAGAACTTCCCATACCAATTTGATTGGTTAATTCTGTTACCAAAGCACATTTACCATTCTCCATACAAGGGGTTATCTTGGCAATGATGACATCGTTTTCGCGAAAATAAGTATATGAGCCTTTGCGTAATTCGCCAAGTGGCTTATCGATTTTATATTCAATAAATCCATTATTGCTTACAGAGGCCATTTCGACAAATGAAACCATTAGATTATTTCCCAGTGATTTAATTTCAGATTTAGATGGATTAATAACGCATAGCTCATTAATTTTTAGGAGTTTACCCCCCCCCCCAATAATTTCTAAATCGTTGAAAATTTGGGCTATTTTTGCTCTATATTCTTCAATTTTCATACGACTATTTTCGTATTCTTCGTCAATTTTTTGGCATTCTTCAATAATTTTTTGTTGAATTTCTAATGGGGGTATGGGGATTTTTATTGTTTTTAAATCTGTTATACTAATGCTGGCTTGGTGAACAGCTTTTTTACATAGCCTAAGGACTGAATCATGAAAAATATCTAATTTTGAGATGGTAAAAACATAATAAGGCTTAGCTAAATTTTCATTTATTTTAAGTCTTAATACATTGACTCCGTGAACTATCTTTTCATCAATATCAAATAACGCTGTCTTGCCTAAATGTTTAGGGCTGTTTATATGACTTAAAGCTATATCCCCTTTATCCCAAAAACTATCATTTTCAACATCGTCTTTAGTATATTTAACAGCATTTAAATCAAATTTTCCGCTAGCGATCGTCTCGATTCTTGAAACCTTATACTTCCCATCGCCATCTATCTGAGAAACATTCTTGCCGTTTTTAACAAAAACACAAACATCCCCCAATTTCACAAGCGGATATTTACTCACTATCTCCAATTTTTTCTGTGCACTGGTGCGCAATGCTTTATTAAACTCTGCTCTTTCAAAATCCAGCATTTGCGTTAAAGGCAATAAACTAGCAAAAGCAGTTAAAGGTTCAGGAATGCTGCTAAGATTACCTAAAAAATTTTGGCGAATTAAATGATTGAGTTTATTTTCGTCATTTAAATTTCGTGGATTAAATAAAGGTGTTTGGATCTGATTAATCCCTTGTAAATTTTTTAATTCACTGTCATCATTAGATTGAGTATTGAGATATTTAATCCCTTCATTGCCTTTTGCATCACTCCATTCATAGCCTAAAAAGGCTTTTTCCTCTGTCTTGCCTGACGGCATTTTGATAATTAATACTTCTTGTGGGTTATTTTTCGCCAGCATAAAATGATGTAGTTTATCAGATTCAATTTCTTTAATATAAGTAACGCAAGCCTTATTTAATTTAACCATGCGTTCATTAATATCGGACTGTAATTTTTGTTTTTTAGCTTCGTTTACTTCTCTTAATAGTTTTTCTTCATCACGTTTGTTGCGTTTTAATATCTCTTTAGTAATTGAGCTACTATCAAAAACTTTTTTATACTCTTGAAAAATCTCATACTCCACTATTTCAGGCGGCATTTCATAGCTTGCTTTTAAAAATTCTTGGTAATGGACTAAATCAAATCCGCAGTGCTTGCAATATTCATCCAATAAATGTGCATCTTCAAATAAGCCATCAAAGCCAAAATTGCCCGATTGCCATTGTGTTACGCGATTTTTATAATGTTCATTTAAATCTGGCGTATTGCTTTTGCGGCGCAAAAATAATGTTGCGGTATTGGTGCCTGTTTTGCCAAATGTGCCTGAGCCAAATTCGACAATAGCGATTAAATCAAAATATTGTAAAATAATTTCTCGACATTTAATGTATATATTACCATTGCTTAATATAGAAGAAGGCAGCACTATTACAGCAATTCCGTTTGAATGCAACAGCTGTTTGGCTCTCTCAACAAAGAAAGCTTCAATTGCATTAAAACTTTCTTCATTAGAAACATATGGATAAAGCGTAAATTTTTCTTTATCTTCATCGCTTAAAGTAGCAAGAAATCCTTTTACGCTATAAGGCGGATTGGCAACTAATAGTGAAAATGCACCATCTTTGATTTTTTCATTTTGTGCTAAAGCATCGGCATAAATAATATCCATTTCGTCTTGCCCATACATAAAAGCAGAAACTTTGGCGACTTTAGAAAGACGATATTCTTTCTCAATTCCATAAATATTGTGATAAAATTCCTGCAAATTTCTACCGCTTTCTAAGACTATGGGCTTTATTTGGGTGGCATACTCAGTTAAGAAATGTCCAGCACCACAAGCATAATCAATCACTTTAGGAACTTTTTCATCTTTTAAAAACCCATTTAATGGTAAACTGGAAATTAAGAATTTCACAATCGGCATTGGGGTAAAAAATTGCCCTTCTGATTGCTTTACTCCTTGATCTAAAAAGCCTTCAAATAAGTCGCCTAAAAATTGGTGTTGCTCGGTATCATTTTTAAGTTTAATATCTTGTAGCATTTGCACGATTTCTTTCAAGATGACAGCATTTTGAAAGAAGAGTTTTTCATTATGAACATCTAAAAAAGCAAATGGATTATTGGAGTAAAATTTCAATTGCGTGAAATATTCCATTACTGTGCGTTTGGTTTCATCTTTTTGATTTTTAAATAGATAAAAGGCTTTATTTATGGTTTCTTCGCTTATGTAAGTAACTTCTTCATCTAAAAACTCTTTCATTCCAATCTGATAAAGCTGTTGCAGGCGGTCTTGCAAGTCGTAATGGTTATCGCTTGCTGCCCCTTTCCAATAAACTTTTAAGTTTTCAGGATTAACTTTTTCATCAACCACTTTGCACAAGAATAAATTCACTAATTTATCAAAGGCGTTTTCACGTGCAGAGACATTGTGCTGACGCATAATAGTGGCAAATTGATGATATTTTTTCTGTATCGTGGTATTGTCGACAATTTTTAAATCACCCACGTTATAAGGACGGTTTCCGATTTTAAAGACTTCGCTTTCAAATAGGTTGTGCGAAATAAAATCTTGCTGATACGTTTCGCTCCATACTTTAAAATAATCTGCTTTTGAGCCATTTTCGGCTTTTACCTTTTCAAAACTTAATAATTTTTTGTTGTTGCCTAAATATTCAAAGTTATCCGTCATTGAAATTAAATGATATAAAATTTCTACTTTCTCATTGGCAAAATCACTGGTGTATAGGCATAGCCATTTGGCTTGGCGGTAGCTATTGTAATAATTAAAAAGTTGCCCACCATCTTTTTGCATTTTTGCCCAAGCACGTGAAAATTCTTTACTTTTATTGCTATCCGCTGTTTTGCACTCAATGAGCAGATAGGGCTGCTTATCATTATCTTGCACAATAATATCGCAAAAGCCGCCCGTCATTCCATGTCCACCAGGCATTCCTTGCTCTAAAATAATATGCTCTGGCTTGTAGCCTGATTGTAATAAGTTGTGCACACATTCAAATACAACAAAATTTTCAGGTTGGTTAAAGTTTTTTGTGGTATCTCGTTCAGCAATTAACCCATCTGGATAAATCAATTTTTCATTAGTAAAATCAACTTTTAACTCGTAGCTATCAATGGTTTTTGTATAAATTTTACCCATTTTTACAAAACCTAAGTGCTCAAGCAGTGCCCTAAAATTCTCTTTTGTAATCATTGTTGCCCTATGGTAAAATGCTTTTTTTAATGATGGTAGGTTATAAAAACCACTACTCCCCAAACACCCTTTTATAAATTTTATCCACGTTTTTGGTGTAGTATGCATACTCAAAGCACTGCTTGATTTCATCTGCGCTCACGCTTTTGCGTAGCTCATCATCGGCGAGCAAATGCTCTAAAAACAGGCTCTCTCCACGCTCATTTAGAGCCGCTTTACCCTGTCCTAGATCGCCCCAGACCTTCATCGCATTACGCTGGACTATGCGGTATGCATCCTCCCTGCTCACACCACGTAGCGGCAGCTCTAAAAGCACTCTTTGGCTAAAGACAAGCCCGCCTGTTAGGTTTAAATTTTTAAGCATATTTTCAGGATAGACGATGAAATTTTCTATTAGTCCAGTCAGGCGCGCTAGCATAAAATCCGCCGTAACAAAGCCATCAGGCAGGATAAACCGCTCCACCGAGCTATGGCTGATGTCTCGCTCGTGCCACAGGGCGACGTTTTCGAGAGCTGGCGTGGCGTAGCTGCGTATCATTCGGCAAAGCCCCGTGATGTTTTCGCTTAGCACTGGGTTTCGCTTGTGCGGCATAGCCGAGCTGCCCTTTTGCCCTGCGCTAAAATACTCCTCCACCTCATACACTTCAGTCCGCTGGTAGTGGCGTATGGCGACGGCGATTTTCTCGCAGCTTGCCGCTAGCACCGCAAGCGCACTCATCACCTGTGCGTAGCGGTCTCGCTGCACGACTTGATTGCTCGCTGGGGCTGGCTTTAAGCCTAGCTCCGCACACACCAGCTCCTCAAGCTCGAGCGGGGCGTGGGCGAAGTTACCCATAGCGCCGCTTATCGCACCCACGCTGATGACATCTTTGGCGTGATTTAGCAGGGCTTTTGCACGCTTTATCTCATCGTGCCAGATAGCCAGCACCAGCCCAAAGGTGATAGGCTCGCCGTGTATGCCGTGGCTGCGGCCGACCATCAGGGTGTATTTGTGCTCGTTTGCACGGCGTTTTATGGCGGCTAGTAGGGCGTCGATGTCGGCGTCTATTAGCTCTAGGCTATCACGGATCTGCAGTGCCACGGCGGTGTCTATGCAGTCTGAGCTAGTCATGCCGTAATGCACCCAGCGGCTCTCATCGCCCAGGCTTTCGGCGACGCTTGTTAAAAACGCGATGACATCGTGCTTTGTCGTCTTTTCTATCTCGTCAATGCGAGCGATATTAAATTTAGCGTTTTTGGTGATTTTCTCGCAGTCTGCGTCTGGGATGAGCCCTAGCTTGTTCCACGCTCTAACCGCTGCTAGCTCCACACGCAGCCACGCGTCATACTTTGCCTGAGTGCTCCATTTATCCGCCATTACGTCTCTTGAATATCTTGCTACCATTTTTTCTCCTTCATTTGCTTATTTTGTCAAATTCATTCATAAATCTATGCTCTTTACTCGGATCAAACTCTATAACCGTCCCCAAAAATGCCTTAAAATCGGGATTTTTACGGCTTAGCTCGTTTGCCACTACTAGATCAATACTATCTTTAAATTTCGCCCTAAAAAGCACCCTGCTCTGGGCTGGCTCGTCTATGTCTAGGCTTATTATGCCTATGCCAAAGCTCGCATTTAGCTTGCTGGCTAGCTCCATTAGCTCCGTGTCGCTCTCATCAAATTCACAAGCGACGAGATAGCCTTCATTCGCCCAGCTGGAGTTGCTAACAGCCTGAAAATAATACTCCCTAAGCTCGCCAAGACTCACACTCTTTTTAAGCTCAAATGAGTAAAGCACCACTGGGATTTTATAAAATTTTTTCGTGAAATTTTGCAGCCTTTCATCAAGACTAGCGTACTCAAACCGCACTCCTACTATATCAGGGTGTAGCCACCTATCGCTACCTGACTTGCCCTTTTTGCTCCTTTCGTGATAGATTGTCTTGCAGTGCAGATTAAAATCAGCGTCAGCGTAAAGGTAATCAACCAAAGCCTGATGAAAGCTTCTCTCATTAGCGTCTAGCCCTTGCTTTGGGGCTGGTTTTGGCTCTTTGACAGCCAGACTCTGCCCTTTTAGCTTTATTAAAATAGGCTTATCTTGCACCTTTTCAAAGGGAGTGTTTGGGTTGTTTTTTAAGTCAGTGTAGATAGTGGCAGAAAAGCTTCTGTGTGGCGTTTTGCCTTTTAAATTTAGCTTTTTGCTTAGTCCTAGATCTCGTGCGACGTGATATATTTTATTTGGGCTTAGGGCTTGCTTTTGGGTTTGCAAAGTCGCAACTGCCACCTGCACGCACTCATTCATCACGCTTTCCTTAAATATAAATTTGATATGATTATACAAAAAGGCTCATAAAAGATAGGTAAAGGATAAGAGTTGGCGTATGAGAGAGTGAGTATTGGCTTTAGTGGCGGCGAGAGTGCGGCGGCGGCTTTAACCAGGCTAGGATATAGTCCAAAGCTAGCCCAAAGGCTCATCGATAAGGGCAGGCTTTTTTGCGATTTTAGCGCGACTAAAGCGGCGTGGATAGCTAGCGGTGCGGCTGGGCTAAAGTGGCAAAAACTGCCGTCTGGGGTTTTGAAAATGCGTTTAAATTTAAAGCCAGCGACTTTTGCTATCGGCAAAGGTGGCGAGCCATTTTCTGGCGACATTTTGGCGTCCGATTGCCACCAAAGCCAGCCACGCCAAAATCCCCCGCAGCAGGTAAAAAGCAAGACCGAGCGTGTGAGTGGCGAGCTATTTTTGCTGCGATATGTGCCGCGTCCAAAGGGGCTAAAGCCCATTTTTGAGTGCGATGAGTTTGGGGTCTTTGACAAGCCAAGTGGAGTGCTAAGCCACCCAAACGGCAGGGGCTGCGAGTATAGTTTGTATGATGAAATTTACGCACTTTGGGGCGAGAGTGCCTGCGTGGCGCATAGGCTAGATAAGGACACGAGCGGGCTTATCATCGTCGCAAAAAACACTGCTGCAGCAAAGCAGCTAAAGGGGGCGTTTGAGGCTAGGGCGGTGCAAAAGCGCTACGTCGCACTACTGCGTGGCAGGGTCGATAAGGCAGAGCTTTTAAGTGCTGGGCTGGTGCGTGATATGGTGGAGCTTGATGAGAGATTCTGCGGTGTTTTGGACAAAAGCGAAGCCTTGAGCTTAAAAAGCGAGCCTTTTTGCTCGGCTGGGGCGAGTGAGTGCGACGTGGGACGGAGCTTTTCGCTGGGGCGAAGTGGGGCTAGCTCGTGCGATTTAGGGCAAAGTGGAGCAGAGCTGGCTAGTTTTAGTGCGGTAAAAAACGGGCCAGTCAGCTGGAGCGTGGCGGAAAATTTAAATCGTGATGAAATAGGGCTGGCAAATTTAAATACGCCCAAAAACTGCGATCTAAATCCAACCAGCCACGATAAAGTAAAAACGGCTCAGTCAAGCGAGCAAAGCACGGAGCGACAAGCACCGCGACAAGTCCAGCTAAGCGAGCAAAATACGAAGCAAAGCGAGCAAAATGTGGCGCTCGATGACGGAGCCGCTCACGGGAGTGCGGTGGCTGGGGGGTCTGGGCTTGCGGAGCGTGGTCTCTTGCGGGAGATAGGCGGACAGGGCGAGCAGTATATTTACGCAGTCGCTGGGCGTGATGAGCTAGATAAGGGCGGAATGCGGTCTGCGTGTGGGTTTGATTTTGCCGTCGCTGCACCGCTTGAGCTTGTGGGTCAAGAGGGCGTGGCAAAGGTAAAAATGGGCGTCAAAACGGACGGCAAGCCAGCCATCACGCTCGTGCGAGTGCTGGAGTATCTGCCGCAGCTGGACGCCACGCTGGTCGAGTGCGAGCCGCTCACTGGCAGGCAGCACCAGATCAGGGTGCATATGTTTCATATGAAACATCATATCTTGGGCGACCCGCTTTATGGCGTGAGTGACGAGACGGCTCGGGCGATACTGGACGGCGAGATAGCTGGCGATGAGCAGGCTAGAGCGACTGGCTGGCACAGGCTATGCCTGCATGCGAGCTGGATAAAATTTAGCTTCGCTGGGCGTGAGTATGAATTTATTAGCGATGACTACAGAGCTGCGTTTGGGTTGTGGTCGTGTCGCTTGAATGCTCGTTAAAATGGGGCTTTGGGTTAGGCTAAATTTAAATTTTACAAATGCGAGTTAGCAAAGGCTTTGGCAGCAAAGCAAGACGGAGAGCAAAAAATACGGCAAAAACTTAACGATAAAAAGCCAATCCTAGACAAGATAGATTCAATAGCATATGCACCACGCTACCCCCCCCCACTCTATCAAAATAAATGCGGCTGCCGCCACTTACAGCTCTCTACTCATACGTATTTTTTAGCAGTTTTGAGACTGGCGTCGCATTTTTTTGATTTGTGGTATCATAATGGCAAAAAGGAGCGAAACAGCTATCGCTAGGCCTTGCTAAGACGCTCGCGCCGCGATATTTTGTCATCATCGGTATCCGCACACGGCACACTCGGCCAGCTTTTTCCCACACGTTTTACTTGCTAGCCGTGGCTAGCTCTTTTTTATACTGACATACTTTTTGTTATTAAGTTTTTAAAATAGTCTTTGCCTACAGCCACTATCAAAAGCCTTTTTTACGCTCAAGCCTGCCGTCACAAAGCCACCCCCGTGTTTAACTAGCCAGCCATGACTCATGCACTCATAATTACGCCCTAATAAAACCGCCATATCTGGGCGCTGGTGGCATGGGAGCGTATTTTTAAGCCTGCTTACCATAGCTAAACTAAAGTCGGCAAAATCCCCTGAAGCACGAGCCGTATCCACTACGAATTGCTAGGGATTAGCATGCTCTTGCTCAGATAAATTTTGCGAGCTGGCTTGCTTTTGTGCTGGGATTAAATTTAAAATAGCCTATTAAATCAAACGAGCTTATGTTTTTAAGGCGGAAATATTTTGGTTGTGATATTTGGCGTTTGTGCGGCGTCTTTGCTGAAAAAAAAAGGGGGGGGGGTAGTGCTAGGCTGGTGTGGATATTTGGGCTTTATGTCGGTGGGCGAAACGAGAGAGTAAAAGGCTCGGCTTAGCCTATTTTATCAGCAATCACAGTACAGTTAATAGGGAGATTATTAGCATTTTTGCCAGCAGGGCGGATACTCTCGTGTTAAGCAATCGTGGCAGCAGTCGTGGCGAAGGTAGCTACGATGAGAATCTGCTATAGCTGTTTAGAGCGGCACTCGATGAGCCTATGGGGCTTAAGTTTATCGTGGTACATATGCTTGGCTCGCATCCTGTGTATGATTTTTGCCATCCCAAGCAGTGGGCTAAATTTAGCCTAAATGATAGCGTGGTTAAGGGGCTTAGCTAGCAGGATAGGAGAGGGGCTGTGTGCGGTGTTTAGAAACTTTTATGACAATAGCGTGTTTTACTCAGACTACATCCGCTACGAGCTGCTGTAGGCTGTGCGTGCCGTGGGCGTGCGGTTTGCTTACATTTATAATCCAGACTACGGACAGGACGTGTGCCATCACTCAAATTTTAGCGGACATAATTACAAAGCGGACGAGCAGTGGAGCAGGGTGGCGGTAGATTATGATTTGGAAAATATCTACTAACACCTTAAAATACCTACTTGGGCTTGATGGTGGCGATGGCGTGATTGCTGGGTTGCGGCGTTAGGGGATTAGCTTTTAGCGTCGATTTAGCCAAAGTGCTAAATTTTAAGCTTTGGCAAAGCTGAGTGTTTTGTATGTGTGGTTACTGCTTAAAATTTTAACCTACAAAGTTTCTAAAATTTATCTTTATTTTTGATTTTATAAGGTGGGGGTTTATCTCCTTTGGATTATTGCTTATATTATCAGAAAAGCCAAAATCTGAGACTTTTTGGAAGTTTTGTATATGATAAGTGCCTTTGTATCCAAGCGCATAAAGCTCACTAGACATATCAGAAATATCTCGTTCGTTTAAAAGTTCACTATGTACTGTCGTGCGGACTTCAAATTTAATGCCACTATCTTTTAAAAGTTTAAATGTATTTGTAAAATTTTCATAGCCATGGTTTTTAGTAACGAGATAGAATTTATCTCTACTAGCTTTAAAATCAAGCGAAACAAAGTCTATAAATGAGAGGTTTAAAGCGTTAGCTAATGCGTTAGTATTTGTGCCGTTTGTGTCTACTTTAATGCGGTATCCTAAATCCTTACAAAGGCTAAGCATGCCGATAAAATCTCTAGCCAAAGTACACTCTCCTCCGCTAAAAACTACTGCGTCAAGTAAGCCAGCTCTAGAGCGTAAAAAGCTTGAAATTTGCGCCATATCGAGATATGTTTTGCTTAAAAATATCTCTTTATTATAGCAGTATACACACCTCATGTTACATCCTGCAAAATAAAGTACAGCAGAGGTAAAACCCTCATAATCAATCGTTGTAAAAGGCGTTATTTTTGTTATTGGCATTTACTAACACTTCACTAACAAGCTTTAAATTTATTATCTTGCTGGCTCGTTAAAGCTCACTCTTTGATCATGCTCAGCTTTTTTGCCGATATTAAAGCTACTAACAGGGCGATGATAGCCCATTACCCTTGTATATGTTAGTGTTGCTTCACCGCATTTTGGGCATTCTTGCTGCTCGCCGTGTATGTATCCGCACACAGGGCATATGCTAAAAATAGGCGTGATTGTAAGGTATGGTAGTCTAAAATTACTAACGCAAGCCCTCACTAGCGACTTTGCAGCCTCTGCCGAGCTAAGCCTCTCTCTCATATATAGGTGCATTGTCGTGCCGCCAGTGTAGGCTGTTTGAAGCTCGTCTTGCAAGCTAAGCGCTAGGAATGGATCGTCTGTAAAATCGACTGGAAGTTGGGTTGAGTTTGTGTAATAAACGCCATCGCCAAGCCCAGCTTGAATGATGCCACTGTAGCGCTTTAAATCCTCTTTTGCAAAGCGGTATGTGGTGCCTTCAGCTGGTGTGGCTTCTAAGTTATAAAGATGCCCTGTTTGGCTTTGAAACTCACGTAATTTCGTCCTGATATGCTCTAAAATTTCAATACCAAACTCACGCCCAAACTCGCTTGCAATATTTTCTTTATCGTCTGAAAAATTGCGTATCATCTCGTTTGCGCCATTTACACCTATGGTGCTAAAGTGGTTGTTAAAATCCCTTAAATAGCGTGCTGTGTATGGATAAAGCCCTCTTTTAAACATCTGTGTGATAAACTCCCTTTTTGCCTCAAGTGAGTTTTTGGCAATATCTAAAAGCTCATCAAGCCTCTTAAAAAGAGCGTCCTTGTCACCTTTGTACAGATAGCCAAGGCGTGCTAAATTTATAGTAACTACGCCTATGCTGCCAGTTTGTTCCGCGCTTCCAAAAAGCCCACCACCGCGGCGCAAAAGCTCGCGCAAATCAAGCTGAAGCCTACAGCACATAGAGCGCACTGCGCCTGGTTTGTATGCGTCTGGGTCTGGGACTTTTTCTCCGTTTTTTACTAGGTACTGCGAGCCGATGAAATTTTGAAAATAGCTTGAGCCTATTTTAGCGGTATTTTCAAATATCGCCTGCGCTACGTCGCTATCCCAGTCAAAGCTTTCGGTTAAATTTATGGTCGGTATAGGAAAGGTAAATGGTGCTGAGTTTGCATCGCCTTTTGTTAGCACGTTATAAAGTGCTTTTACTATCCTTGCTCTTTCATCTTTAAAATCCCCATATGTCATATCTGTTAGCTTTGCTCGTCCGCGCTCATTTGCTTTAAGTGTTAGTTTTTTGTTGGTGATGTTAGTAAATAAATGCTGGTTTTTGCTCGTTGGAATTTGCTCTTTTAAATCATCTGGACAGTCTATATCTAGGGTGATATTAGTAAATGGGCTTTGTCCCCAGCGTGCTGGTACGTTTAGGTTGTACACAAAGCTTGTTAGTGCTTTTGTTAGTTCCTTGTCTGTTAGTCCGTCTTTAAAAAGATATGGCGCTAGGTAGGTATCAAAGCTAGAAAATGCCTGCGCTCCAGCCCATTCGCTTTGAAGTATGCCTAGGAAATTTGCCATCTGAGAAAGCGCAGTGCGAAAGTGCATGGGTGCTTTACTATCCACTCTGCCTGCTACGCCGTTAAAGCCCTCGTTTAATAGCGCTCTAAGGCTCCATCCAGCGCAGTATCCACTTAGACAATCTAAATCATGTATGTGTAAATCAGCATCCCTATGGGCTTTTGCGGTGTCTTTGTCATAGACCTCATCAAGCCAAAAATTTGCTATTACTTTGCCGGCTGTATTGTTTATAAGTCCTGCGTTTGAGTAGCTTGTATTTGAGTTTGCTTTTACCCTCCAGTCGGTGTTGTCTATGTACTCATATATGGTTTTTGAAGCGTCTATTTTGGTTGACATTTTATTGCCTTTTGTGTGGATATGAGTGCAAAGTATATGAAAATATTGCTTAAATTTAACTCAGTTAAATTTATATTTTTTGATATAAATTTAAAGATAAAAATAATTTACATTAAGTTTATAAAACTATAAAATATCTATAAAAAGCGGCTTTATATTTAATATTTAATAAATATACTTAAAAAATAAAATTAATTAATTTAATTAATTAAAATTGCTATTATACAAAGCTGATAATTGATATTATTTTAAATTTATATTGCTATTGATACAATACGCGCGTAAAAACTATCAAAAATATTATTTTTAAAAGGAGAATGATGAAAGCAGGACTTTCGCTCGTTGCTTGCGTACTCGTTGCTGGGGGATTGGGCGCGGCACAGGATTATTCTGTGGTACTTCCTACTGTTGATGTTGAGGGCATTAGCGAGCAGGATTTTACCAAAGGATATGTCGCACCTAGTAATGTAGAAGTGAATAAAAACGGCTTAAGCATAAAAGAGACCCCACAAAGTATCGAGGCTGTGGATGTGCAGAAAAATCGCAACTACGGCACAAACGACCTCTCAAGCATACTAGAGGGCAACTCTGGCGTAGATGCTAGCTATGATACCAGAGGCGATGGGATAAAGATCCGCGGCTTTAGCGTAGATGGGGGCGATATATACCGTGATGGAGTGCGTGATAGTGGGCAGATACGCCGAAGTACTGCAAATATCGAACGTGTTGAGATACTAAAAGGACCAGCCTCTATACTTTACGGACGCTCTCAAGGTGGTGGCGTGATAAATTTAGTCAGCAAAAAGGCAAATTTCTCGCCTCTTTATAAGCTTTCAGCTAGGGCTGGGTCGTGGGATAGATACGGTGGCATGGTAGATGTAAATCATGTCATAAGCGACACCTTTGCAGTGCGCCTTACTGGCGATTACGAGCAGGGCAAAAGCTGGCGAGATGGCGTAAAATATCGCAATAAAATGATAAGCCCTAGTTTTGTCGTAACCAACCAAGATGGCACAGTGAGCTTTGAAGCGCAGTATACGTACGATGACGCATGGCGCGTACCTGATAGAAACCCTGAAAAATCAGTCTATGATGCCATGGGAATAAGCTACAATAAAGGCTTTGCTCATAATGGAGATTTTGTAAAAGACACTCTGCACTTTCTACGCACAGAGCTAAATGCAGAACTAGTTCATGATATAAATTTAAAGTGGATAGCTGGGTATAGAAAAGCGTCTCAGGATTTTGATAACTTTTTTGCTGGTACTTATGATGTAAATACAAGAATGCTAACGCAAAACTATGCCGCCCAGCAGACAGATAATACAACTCTTTCAAGCACAGTTTTGCTAAACCGTGAATTTGAAGGCGAGAGAGTGGGGCATAAGGTAAGTTTTGGGTATGATTACTCAATCGAAAAGCGTGAGCCGCGGCTAAAATATCAAAGAGGCTTTACTGCTAGCATAGATCCGTTTGCAAGCTCTAGCTCATGGAATAGCGCTAGGTATGATAGGGTAAGCACTCATAATAAGCATAAGGCGATAACGCATGGGGTTTTTATAGATGATCTTATTACATTTGATGAGCGCTATCATTTGCTTATTGGCGGACGGTATGACTGGTATGAGTTTAAAAGCACAGATATAAATCAAAATAGCAGAAGCTATAAAGACGGTGCATTTTCTCCTCGCATAGGTGTGCTTTATGATATTACTCCAGAGCATACGTTGTATGCGAGCTACTCAAAGAGCTTTGCACCATATGGTGGTAACGGTTGGGTAGGTGTGTCAACTACCACAAACGACATACAAAACCTAGCCAAAAAGCAAACCAACGAACAATATGAAGTGGGGCTAAAGAGCGAGTGGGCAAATAAACGCTTTATGAGTACGGTAGCGGTGTATGAGATAAGACATAAAAACAACCGCTACAATCCAGACTCAAACGACCCATATCTATGGGCTCAGCGCGATGAAAAAAGCCGTGGGATAGAGCTAAATTTATTAGGCGAATTAGCTAAGGGTGTATATATGCGAAGCTCTGTAGGCTACATGTCTGCTAAGACTTCAGGCGATGAGGTGTATGGCTACCGTAACGGACTAGAGCTAGAAAACACCACACACTGGCAGGGGAATGTATTCTTGCGGTACGCTTACAACGATCTATGGTATCTTGAAGGTGGCGTAACCGCATACTCAAAGCGCTACCATTATGTCTATAATGATGCCGCAAAAAGCGCAAAAGGAGCGCACCTACCAGGCTTTGTGCGCGTGGATATGAGTGCGGGGTATAAATTTAGTAAGCACGCCTCAATGACGCTGGCGGTAAATAATCTCTTTGATAAAGAGTACTGGCGCTCGTCATCTCGTCCAGGGGATAGACGCTCGTTTATGAGTACCTTTGTGTATGAGTTTTAGTTTAAGCTTTAAATTTTTAGGGGCGCTTAGCTGCGCTCCTTATATTGGTCTAATTTTATGTTGTCGTAATCTGTTTTTAATTATATTTTACCATCAAGCAAACAAATACTAACTAGAATAAATTTGATTTTAGCGCTGTTTTTACAGAGTGTTTGGGCTTTATAAACTAACAAATTTTAAACCCAACTAACGCTATGTTAGCCATCATTTTTTACTACGTGCATCATAAGCCAAAGCCCAGCTACCACAACTACTGCTATAAAGCATATCTGAATAATATCAAGCACACTCATTTTACTCTCCCTTCCAGCAAGGCTGTATCGTCGTGTGAGCGATGCCGTATTTTTCTAGCAGTAGCAGGCTTATAAAATCGCTCACTTTTTCAAATTTAACCCCGCTAAAAAGCCGCACGTGCATACTCGCCACTAGCATATTTTCGGTGATTTGCGTTACGTGCAAGTCGTCAATGCTGGCTATATTTTCATTTTGCAGCAGAGTATTTTTTATCTCGTCTAAATCGCAGGTGCTGCCCTCAAGCAAGATAAATCCGCTCTGCTTTAAAAGCTGCACGCTATGCCGCAAAAGCGAAGCCGAGATAAGTATCGCTAGCAGGGCATCAAGCCAGTAAATCCCAAACATCATCATCGCCAAAGCCCCAGCGATGACTGCTACTGAACCCAGCAAGTCAGCGATGATGTGAAGCAGTGCAGAGCGCATATTTAGGCTGTTTGAGCCCTTTGCCATTATGGCGGCGGCTATTAAATTTATCACTAGCCCAGCTATCGCCACTGGCAGCATAGCCCCTGCGTCCACGCTTTGCGGTGCGAGCAGCCGCTCTATCGCTTTAACGCCGATAAATGCGGCTGATAGGAGTATCGTAAGCGCGTTTGTGAAGCTAGCTAGCACCTCAAGCCTGTAATAGCCAAAGCTGAGATTTTTGCTCTTAAGCCGCTGGGCTAGGTGCAGGGCGAGCAGGCTTAGGGCGAGTGCGAGAGTGTCTGAAAACATATGCAAGGTGTCGCTTAAAAGCGAAAGCGAGCCTGATATGAGCGAGTAGATAAGCTCTATGATAGCCATTGTGGCGGTCAGGGCTATGGCGGCGATAAGGAGCTTTTTATCAGTGCTTCTGGGGTCTGCGTGGGCGTGCGTGCCGTGGGCGTGAGAATGGCTGGCGCGAGTGTGCGGGTTAAATTTATGGCTTGCTTTTTTGTGCTTGCTGCTAGTTTGGCTGGTGTGTGCGTTTGTGTCGGCGGAGTGGGCGAGTTTATCGGCGTTATCTGCTTGCAAGCTGCTAGCGTATGAGTGGTCGTCTGACTTGCCAAACTGCGAGCCTTCGTGGCTGGCGTGGGTAGCGTTAGTTTGGCTATGCTCGGTTTTGGTGCGCGAGATAGCGTGAGCGTCGTGGCTGTGAGTGTAATTAAATTCACCCAATCCGTCATCGCTGGCCTGGTCGCCGCAGGCGTGCTGGCTAGGTGCGTGACTGTGGCTAGCCTGTGAGTGGGTGCTGTGGGCGTGGTCGCACTCTCCGCCGTTATCGTGAGTGTGCTCGACGTCATCGCTGGCAAAGTGGCTATGTCCGCAGTCATTATTAGCGTGGTTTAAATTTAACGGCTCGTGCAGTAGGGTTTTCATTATATTATCTCCTTGCTTCGTTCTTTTAGCTGTCCGCAGGCTGCGCTGATGTCTAGCCCCTTGCTAGCGCGCACGGTGCAGGTGACGCCGTGGGCTGAAAGGTAGTCTTGCAGGCGGAGCATATCGGCTGGCTCTGGGCGGGCGTAGGTGCTGCCTTCGTGGGGGTTAAAGTAGATTAAATTTACCTTTGCCTTGATGCCGTGCAGGAGCTTTACTAGGCGTTTGGCGTCGCTTAGGCTGTCGTTTTCGCCTTTGATGACTAGGTACTCAAACAGCACTCGCTTGCGTAAATCGACTGGAAACTCACGCACCGCCTGCATTACGGCTTCGATGTTGTAGGCCTTATTTACGGGCATTAGCCTGGTTCGCAGCTCGTCTGTGGTGGCGTGCAGGCTGATAGCTAGCAGGACGCCTAGGTCTTTTTCGCCGAGCTTTTTTATCTGCGTGGCAAGCCCAGACGTGCTAATGGTCTGGCGGCGTGGGGCGATGGATAGTCCGTCGTTTTCGGCTAGGATTTTGACGGCTTTGGCGACGTTTTCTAGGTTATCCAGCGGCTCACCCATACCCATATATACGATATTTACGCGGCGTTCGTAGGCAATAGCATTGTCCTTTTTTACGGCTAGGATTTGGCCTACGATTTCGCCTGCGCTTAGGTTGCGAGTAAGCCCGCCCTTTGCCGTTAGGCAAAAGCTACAGCCCATCCTGCAGCCTACCTGAGAGCTGACGCAGATAGTGTAGCGTGCGTGGCGTGTTATTTTGCCGTTTTCGTCTGAGACCTCTTCTTTCATAGGCAGCAGCACGCTTTCTATGCGGTTTTTATCCCTTGCCTCAAAGAGATATTTTATGCTGCCGTCTTTGCTTTTTTGCGTCCGCACGATTTTAAGCGGGCTTAGGTCATACTCCTTTGCCAGCTCGCTTCGAAGCTCTTTTGGTATGCTGCTCATCTGCTCGAAGCTATCTGCGTATTTTTGATATATCCACTGATAAATTTGTCTAGCACGAAAGTTTGGCTTTACTATCTGGGCTAGCTCATCTAGGCTTAGGTCGAGTATGTTTTTCACTTTTGATCCTTAAATTTTTTAAAAGATAATAGCAGATTTTAGCTTTAAATAACGTATTTTCCAGCGTAAAAACTATGTTTCATATGAAACCAAAGGCTTAAAAATTTGCAGTTTTTATAAGCTTTATTAGAGCTTTTTTGGCGGTTTCGTGGTTTTTTATAAAGTCATTGTGCGCATTTGTATCACATAAATTTGTAACATAAAGCAATCCAGCGCAAGGTATATCAAATTTTCTAGCCACACTAAACACACTATAAAGCTCCATATTTTCTATATCTATGCCCATTTTTATAAATTTATCCGCCATAGCACTATCTTTTGTGATGAAATTTGATGAATTGCAAACCACGTCTGTTAGTATGTTGTTAGTATCTGTTAGTGTATTTGTGTGCTCTGGTAGTTTTGTTATTACGCTTGTATTTATAGGGGTGTATGATAGCTCTAAAAGGCTTGATATTTCGATATTTACAGCATTTTGACATAGGCATATACTGCCTACTTTTATGCTCCCATAGCTGCCAGCTGTCCCTACAAAAAGTATCCATTTTGGCATGGTATTACTAACAGTGTTAGTTAAATTTATTGCTGGCTCGACAAGCCCTATTCCTATAGATTTGGCAAATTCAAAACTCTCGCTAGCTCCAGCACAGACTATCATAATCTTACCGCCACATCATTTTGGCTTAGGTAGCTTTTTAGCTTATCTATTTCTATCTCTTTAAAGTGAAATATGCTAGCCGCCAAAGCAGCGTCGGCGCCTGCTTTAAAGGCGTCCTTAATATCCTCCATGCTCCCAGCTCCACCGCTTGCTATAAGAGGTATGTTTACTGAGTTTGCTATCATTGCAGTGGGTAGCAGGTCGTACCCATCCTTTGTGCCATCGGCATCCATTGACGTTAGCAGTATCTCTCCTGCACCCCTTTCTTCGCACTCTTTTATCCACTTAAAGGCGTCTATTCCAGTATCCTTTCTGCCTCCTGCGATGTAAACTCTAAAACTTTGATCTAGCAGCTCTTTTGAGAGGGTTTTTGCTGTGCTTGAGCTGGATTTTGAAAGCATGCTTGAAAGCTCTTTTATCACCATGGCAAAATCTGCGTCTGCACTAGCAAAATTTACCCCATTTGCCGCTTCTTGCATTTTGCATTTTGGAGCTATTTTATGAGCACAGATTTGAGTGCATTCTGATAGCTCTTTATCGTTTAAATTTAAACTTTTAGCTAGAGCATGGGTAAAATTTGCACTTATTATGGCATTATTTAGCTGCTTTATAAGCTTTGCTACTGGTTGGTTTCCCGTGAAACTATGCTTTATATCAACTGCGACAACGACACACTGTGCGCCAAATTTATTTGCTGCTTCGCTTATTAGATTGGGATTTGATATGGCTGCTGAGTTTAGGCTTACCTTGTCGCAGCCTGCATTTAGTAGGGTTGAGATATCATCTATCGTGCGTATACCGCCTCCCACAGTTAGAGGTATAAACAGCTCTTTTGCCACCTTTTTTACGGTTTCTACTAGAGTGCCTCTTTGTTCGTGTGTGGCGGTAATATCCAAAAAGCAAAGCTCATCAGCCCCCTCGTCATTGTATCTCCTAGCCACCTCGACTGGGTCTCCAGCGTCTTTTAATCCAATGAAATTTATTCCCTTTACGACTCTGCCGTCTTTGACGTCTAGGCATGGAATTATCCTTTTTGCGAAGTGGTTCATGTCTGGCCTTTTTATTTTATTATAACATAATATCATTATTCATCTTTTTCTTTAGCACTACAAATTTACCCAAAAATTACGTAAAAAAGAGAGTTTTAGGCTCTTTACCTTAATATAAGACAACTTTAGCTAAAATCCCACGATGATAAAAGCAAAAAAGAAATTCGGCCAAAACTTTCTAAAAGATGAGAGTATAAAAGCCAAAATCATCCAAGCGATCCCCCATAACGCAGACAATATCGTAGAAATTGGGGCTGGCTTAGGTGATTTAACGACCAGATTACTCGAGCTAAATGCTAGGGTAAAAAGCTATGAGATAGATGATGATCTAGTCCCCATTTTACGCGATAAATTTAAATCGCAAATACAAAGTGGGGAGTTTAGTCTAGTCCATTCTGACGCACTTTCGGCGTGGGATGATGGGCTTAGTGATGAGCCGTATTTTCTGGTGGCAAACCTGCCTTATTACGTAGCTACAAAGATGATACTAAACGCCATAAAAGATCCACTTTGCAAGGGGCTTTTGGTGATGGTACAGCGCGAAGTAGCTGTGAAATTTAGTGCTAAAAGTGGCAGCAGCGAGTATAGCGCGCTTGCGGTGCTTGCTGATTTAGCCAGTAAGGCGAGGCTACTTTTTGACGTCGAGGCTGTAAGCTTTGATCCGCCACCAAAGGTAACATCATCAGTCATAGAGATAATAAAGCATAAAAGCTTAGTTGGGGACGTTTTTTCTAGCGATAAAGAATTTGTTATGTTTTGCGATTTTTTAAAGGCAGCATTTAGTGCGCCTAGAAAGGTGCTTGTCAAAAATCTCGCTAGCAAATTTAAAAAAGACGCCGTTTTAGAGGCGTTTAAAGAGCTTAAAATGGCAGAAAATATCCGTCCACACGAGTTAAATACCACCTTATATTTAGAAATTTTTAAAAAGGTGAATAATGGAAAATAACGAAAAAAACGGCGAAGGACAATCGCGCAGTAGAAAAAGACGCTTTAAGCCAAAGCAAGAGTCTGAGAATATAAAGGCAGAACATAGCGAGACAGGAGCTAAAAAACCCCATAGAAAAAGAGGCACTCAGTCAAGAAATAGCCAAAAACCAACACAAAAATCTAGCGAAAATGCTGCTGTAACACCAGCTGAAGCTGATAAAAAAGCCAAAAAGAAAAGAGTGCGTAAAAATCTCCCAGCCAAGCTAAACGGCAACGAGCCGTGGCAGCAGGACATCGCCGCTGCTATGCAGGCAAATAAAGCGGTGCACGAACTCCGCCTAGAGCCGCTAAAATACCTAAACTCAAGCGAGCATAAGCTGCGTATCATACCGCTTGGCGGGCTTGGCGAAATCGGCGGCAATATGACGATTTTTGAGACTGATACGAGTGCGATTATCGTCGATATTGGTATGAGCTTTCCTAGCGAAGGTATGCACGGCGTGGATATACTCATACCTGACTTTGACTACGTCCGCCGCATAAAGGATAAAATCGCAGGTATCATCATCACCCACGCACACGAGGATCATATCGGTGCGGTGCCGTATTTTTTCAAGGAGTTTAAATTCCCCATCTACGCCACGCCGCTGCCACTGGGTATGATAAATAATAAATTCGAAGAGCACGGACTAAAGCAAGAGCGAAGCCTTTTTCGCTCGGTTGAAAAGCGAAAGCCATATCTAATCGGCGATTTTGAAATAGAGTGGATACACATCACCCACTCTATCATCGATAGCTCAGCCCTTGCCATTACCACAAAAGCTGGCACGATAATCCACACTGGAGACTTTAAAATCGATCACACGCCAATTGACGGCTATCCGACTGATTTAGGCAGGCTTGCGTATTACGGCGAGCGTGGGGTGCTGTGCTTGCTAAGCGACTCCACAAACAGCTACAAAGAGGGCATAACCAAAAGCGAAAGCAGCGTGGGTAAGACCTTTGATGCGATATTTTCAAAGGCCAAGGGCAGGGTGATAATGAGCACCTTTAGCTCAAACATTCACCGCGTCTATCAGGCTATCGACTGGGGGCTAAAATATGGCCGCAAAGTCTGCGTCATAGGCCGCAGTATGGAGCGAAATCTCTTTACCGCAATGGAGCTAGGATACATAAAGCTTGATAAAAAGATATTCATTGACGCAAACGAAGTGGGTAAATTTAAAGATAGCGAAGTGCTAATCGTAACAACAGGCAGTCAGGGCGAGACGATGAGCGCGCTTTATCGAATGGCAACAGATGAGCATAAATACATAAAAATCAAGCCAACTGATCAGATAATCATAAGCTCAAAAGCCATACCAGGTAATGAAAGCAGCGTCAGCACCGTGCTAAATTTTCTAATCAAATCAGGCGCAAGCGTGGCGTATCAGGACTTTTCTGAGATCCACGTCAGCGGACACGCCGCACAAGAAGAGCAAAAGCTAATGCTCCGCCTAATCAAGCCAAAATACTTCCTGCCAGTGCACGGCGAGTATAACCACATCGCAAAGCACAAAGACACCGCCATAGCCTGCGGCGTGGATGAGAGAAACATCTATCTAATGAGCGACGGCGACGTGGTTGAAGTGTGCCAGAAGTATATGAAGCGCGTAAAAACGATAAAAACAGGCAAGGTCTTTATCGATAATCAAATCAACAAGCAAATCGCAGACGACGTCGTCATCGACCGCCAAAACCTAGCTGAGGCTGGGGTGGTGATGATGATAGCGCAGATTGACAGCCACTCAGCACGGCTCATACACAAGCCACGGGTGGTAAGCTACGGCGTCGTAGCAAAGCGAAATGACGCTGAGTTTAGCCGCGAGATGAGTGAGATTTTAAGCCAGTTTTTAGCTAATGCAAAGCCTGAGCTACTAAAAGACAGCCGAGTACTTGAAGGGCAAATCAGGCAGGTAATCCGCAAGCACATCTTTAGAAAGCTCAAAAAATACCCAACTATCGTGCCGATAATTTATTTGATGTGATTTAGCCTAAGCCCCTACGGGGGCTTTAGTGGGCTGTGGCTTGCTAGCTAGCATGGCTTTACTCTTGGATAAATTTACCACTTTAAATTTGCATATCTTAAATATAAAATTAATTAAAAAAGTTAAAATTTATTTAATTTTAACTTTTAAAAGTGTATATTTAATGGATACAAAAGGGGGATTTTATGCAAAACAAAAGGGAGAATGTTTAAAATAGAGCAGAGTTTAATGGACGCAACCTTAAAAAATCAAATTCATCTTTTAAAAAAGTGTCTCGGTATAGCTAAATCACGCAAAAGCGAGATAAAAGAGTGCTTGCTCGCACTAGAAGCTAAGCAGGCTTTAGGGCTTGAGCTAGCTAGCGCTAATGCAAGCAATTACGCAAGCATTAAGGCTAAAAATACCTCAGAGCTAGAGACTATTAATAGCACTTTAAAGCAGCTTTTGCCTAAAGTCGAGTGGCAACTTGAGCGATGCATAGCACAGCTTGCAAAAAGGGACGATAAGCTTGCTAAAGTCTATTTGTGCGCAAAAGATAAAATTTATAGTGATGTTTTTGGGGAGTTCGGCTACGAAGCTGAGAAAGAATTTCTATTTTCTCTTGTTAGCAAAGTGCTTGAAATTAGGACGATATTTTGCTTTCTTGCGGCTGTTTATCTGCCATATTTTGTCTATGTTGCTTTTAAATTTTATATCGTACCTGAGTTAAATTTTGATTTGATTAAAGCACTTTTGGGTAGTGCTTTTGTTTTTATAAATACGTCAGTTTTTCTAGCCATGTTATTTGTCATTATCGGATTTTTGTATAAAGCCTTGTCGTTTTCTTTGCATAATACGATCTTAGTTTTTGGCTATTTTATTTTTTGTTTTTTATATTTTTTGGGTAGTTTAGTTTTGAGTATAAAAATATCTACTTTTACTTTGTTAATTACGCTTGCTTTCATACTTGCTTTGTTGGTTTTTTATTTATGGAATAAATTTAAAATAAAAAGCTTTCATTTTGTGGCTAGTTGTTTATTCGTATTGGGGAGTGCCTGTTTTGTTTGGGTTATTTATATTTTTAGCTTTGATATACTAAAGCATACTTATGAAAATAGGGGCTATTTAAGCTTTATAGCGTTTTTATTAAGCCTAATGCCTTGTATTTTTTTATTTAATATTTATAGCATTAACGCCAAAATAATCTCTATGATAGCTTTTGGTTTAGTAATGGTTGCGGCTTTTTCTCCTTTTTCTGTTATTTTTGCTGGGGTTGGAGATTTTGACTTAAATATGAGATTGCAAAACACAAAAACAGTGCAAGAAATTTTTAAAGATTTGCCAAAATGCAGCGATGAAAATGACACTAAGCCTTGCAAAATCGATGAGAGTGAAAAAATTATACTTTTAAAAAATATTCAAATAATAATCCCTGACGCAAGGGGCTACTGGGTCAGCGTTAAGTCAAAAGACGGACACAAAAAGCCATTTTTGATTAATTCAAATTTAATCTACGACACTAATTTTCAAGCCATAAAAGACGATAGATGACGCATAGCCTAATCGCTCAGCTAAACGCATATTCGCGCGCAAAAGTCCCATTTGTGGCGCTTATTGGCTATGATGATGAGTGCCATTTAGCCTGCCCTTTAAGCGAAGCTAGAGCAAACGGGCTTAGCTTTAAGCTTAGTAGCGATAAAAGTACCGTGCAGAGTACAGACGCCGTCCAGCTAGACCCATTGTATCCGCCGTTTTGGCTATACGAACAGGCATTTTGGCGCGCTAGAGAGTATTTTAAAAGTGGCGATGCGTATCTTTTAAATTTATGCTTTAAAACAAGGCTTGGCTTAAAGCTTGGTTTAGACGAGATTTACGTGCGCTCAAATGCTCCTTTAGTGCTAAAGTTTAAAGATGAGTTTGTCTGCTTTAGTCCAGAGAGTTTTATTAGTATTACTGGAGATAAAATCAGTACCACGCCTATGAAAGGCACTATCGACGCTAGCTTGCCTGATGCGGCACAGACCTTGTTAGCGGATAAAAAGGAGTTTAGTGAGCAGGCTATGATGGTTGATCTTATGCGAAATGACCTCTCAATCGTGGCAAACGACGTCCATGTCGAGCGTTTTCGCTTTGTCCAAAGTGTGCGTACAAACCACGGCGAGCTACTACAGACTAGCTCAGAAATTTCTGGCACCTTAAAGCCCCACTATGCGCAAAATTATGGCGATTTATTTGCCGCTTTGCTACCAGCTGGCTCGATTACTGGCACGCCAAAGCCTAGGGTGCGTGAGATTATAGCTGAGCTTGAGAGCGAGCGCAGGGGTTATTTTAGCGGTGTTTTTGTGCTTTATGACGGTGAGTGTTTGCGTAGCTGGGTGCTTATACGATTTATCGGCAAGGATGCGCAGGGGCTTTATTTTCACAGCGGTGGTGGACTTACGTTTGAAAGTGGGCTAAATGCCGAATATGACGAGCTTTGCAAGAAGGTCTACCTTGCTTTTTGAGACGATTTGCATTCGTGCTGCGCAGCCGCAAAATCTTGCCTTTCATCTAATTAGAATGAGAAAAAGTGTGGGCGAGATTAAATTTAATCCGCTTAAAGTTTTAAATCTCGCAATCAGCCAAAGCACGCACCAAGCTGCACTACAAAGAGCAAAGCTAATCTACACAGTAAACGGCGAGCTAGTAAGTTGCGAGCTAAGCCCCTACAAGCCGAGGCAAATAGCGAGCATTAGGCTTATTAACAGCGACATAGACTACTCAAAAAAGTGGCTAGATAGAAGCGAGATTGACGCACTTTTTGCGCTAAAAGGGCGATGTGATGAGGTGCTTGTAGTAAAAGATGGACTAATAAGTGACACGAGTATCGCAAACGTAGCCGTGCTAATAGGCGGTAAGTGGCTAACGCCCAAAACCCCACTTTTACGGGGTACTTGCAGAGATAGGCTTGTGGGGCAGAGGCTAATAAAGCCAGCCAACATAGACGTAAAAAGCCTTCTAGAAGCTAGAGGTTTTGCAGTGCTAAATGCAATGACTGGATTTAGGCAGCTTGAGGGTGTTAGTTTTGAGCTTTTCTGATTTTTAAATTTAAATTTAAAGTTTAAGAATAGGATAAAAAATTTTAAAATTTATAATAAAATTACCTTTTATTAATAAAATTCTATTAAAATCTATACGAAATTATAAATTTTTATAGCATTAATAAAAGGAGTAATTATGCCAATTAATGAAACAAATAGCATGAATAATAATGCAAGTTTTTTTAATACTGATTCTCTGGCGTTAATAAGCTCTATTAAATCGGCTTTAGTAAATCATCCAGATGGTGGTTATTGGCTAAGCGAATCAAACGGGTCTAGTGTACTAATAAGCGATACAGAAATAGGGACAAATTTTATAAAATTTAATCAATTTGTACAAAACCACAAAGCAAGTGGCGCTAAGGATTTTGTTTATGTTATAAAGGCAAAAGATAGTGTCAAGCTTTTAAGTTTTGGCGTAGATGATACTTTGGGTATAGATAACCCAAATAGTCTCGATAGCGTAAGCTTAAATTCTGATATAGATGACATAAGTATAAATTCTATTCTTAGTGATGCTATAGCAGGGCTTGATGACGATGGTATTTCATTGTCAAATTCTACTGATTCTAATACAAGGGAATTTTCTCAATTATTAGATGATGAAGGTTATATATTTCATCTACAAAGTGATGATGAGGGCATAAGTTTAAAAACTGTTCTAGCAAAGTACAAAATAGCAGAGTTTGGCTCTAGTTTAATCGGCATAGCCAGACATATAGCGGCGGCTGCTATGAGTGATGTTAGTACCGATGAGGGCAAAGCAAATGCCGCAAGCGCTGGCATAGCCACGATAGCCTCGGCTACTGACACTACTACAGCTGCGTTAAATGTAAGCGGTGTAACAGGTAATGGCGTTATAGCTCTGGGCTCTGTTAGTGGTGTGCTAAATGCGATCAGCAACTTTATCCACATAGGTGTGGTTGCTGCAAATTTTAAAAACTTAGGCTACAAAGAGCAAATAGCAGCTGGGATTGAGCTAGGCATGAAAGTAGCTGGGTCTTTAAGTATGGCGACATCGGCTGTATCAGGGGCGATTCTAAGTGCAAATCACATAGCAAGCTCTCTGCCAGGATTTGGTGCGGCTGCAGCTAGCCTTAGTCTTGCTATTAGCCCTATAGCCATACTAGGTATATTAAATCAAAGCGACAGGACAAAGGCAATATCTGAGCTTGGCGATACTATGAAAAGAGCTGGCTATGAAGGCGATAGCTTGCTAGCAGAGCTTTTAAAAGATAAGCTTGCTTTTGATGCTAGTATGACTGGCATAAGCATGGGTGTAGGTGTGGCTAGTGCTGCTGTATCGGCTGCTGCGGCTGCTAGCGTAGTAGGTGCACCTATAGCTGCTGTAACTGGAGTGGCAAGTGGTGTGATACTAGGTATTTTAGAGGCGACTAAGCAGCCTATTTTAGAGGGTATAGCAGCAAAGTATAGAGCTAAAATAGATGATTTAGGCGGAGCGCAAAAGCTATTTGAGAAAGGACTTGAGGCAAATTTCAGGCTAGATTTAGCTTCTAAAACTGAGCTTTTAAAAGAGCTTCAAAAGAGTTTTGGCGCCGATTATGTCGTGGCTGCTGGAGGGGTAAAAGCTAGCGATACCATGATAGAACTAGCTGCCATAACGCAAAATACGCACAAACTCCAAACCGCAGCAAATTTAGCTTCCATGGTAAAAAGTGGCAACGAGGTAGAGAGTAATGATGAAATAAAAAAGAAGCTAGTCATCGACGGCGAAAAAGGCAGCCTTCAAATTTCAAGCAATAGCGGTGAAAAAGCCCTAGTAACCTTTACTACGCCGCTTTTTGCACCAGGTGTGGAGCAAAATCAAAGAAGCCAAACTGGCAAGAATGACTACTATACAAAGCTCGTGCTAAAAGCGCCACGAGAGGGCTATACTATAAAAGGTGGCGATGGCGATGAGACGTTTAGGCTAGATGATAAATACGCAAGCGTTATCATAGATGAAGCTACTGGGAATCTCAAAAACCTGCGCCTAAATATAGACGGTGGCGATGGCGATGATAAGCTGATGGCAAACTCTGGCTTTAATAACTTTGACGGTGGGGCTGGTAGCGACGCAGCTATTTATTCAGGCGAGAACATATCAAAAATTTGGCTTTATACAAATGATGATGGAAGCTACATTGTATCAAAGGCAATAAAAGACGCCGACGTGGCTCATGAAGAGATAAAAACAAAGCATGTAAGCTACGGTAAGAGAACAGAAGCCGTGGAGTATCGTGACTTTAGCATAAAGCAGGCTAGCTTTATAGCCACAGATGAGCTAAAAAATGTCGAAATAGTCGTAGGAAGCAAGGGTGATGACCAGATGAAAGGTGGCGCAGGAAATGACTTCTTTATTGGCGGTGACGGCAATGACAAGCTTTATGGCGGAGCCGGAAATGATGTGCTAAGCGGCGGAGCTGGAGACGACGTGCTTTATGGTGGTGATGGCGATGACGTGTTAATAGGCGGAAGTGGTAAAAACTACCTAAATGGCGGAGACGGTAATGATGTATACATCATAAACGCTGGGGGTATAAATTTAATCAAAGACAGTGGTGGCGATGACACTATAATAATAAGCGGCGTAAATAGTAACTTTACGGTAAGTGCTTCTGGTGAAAAGACTATGATAGTTTTTGAGGACGGCAGCTTTACTATGACTAGCAAAAACACTAAAGTCCTAGCCTCGCTCTCAAGCGATATATCAAACGAGACTGCACTAGATGTAAGCTCGTATGGGACATATCTAAAAACGGACGACGGTATAAGCCTGTCTAAAAGTGCGGATATGGGTGCTATTAGCTTTGCTGGTATTAACCTATCTAGTAGCGATAGCGATTGGCTAGGCTAAGGGCTATAAATTTATTCATTTTTACTCCAAAGCCCCAAATTTTGGGGCTTTTAAAATTTAAATATCCACTGAAAAATTAAACACTATAGACCTCTTAAACGTAGAAATTAATTTGATAAAAATAAATTTAAATAACATTAATATCTTACACTTTTAAGAAACACGAGCAAGCTTTTGGAAACTGGGTGCTAGTAAATTTGTCAAAAGTAATGCGAGTTATGGTGTTAAAAATAAAAGAGACGGTTTATAGATTAACCTCTATCTCTTGACACATATATAGAAGTTAAATAACAAAAGAAGGCTAGCTTTGCAATGTTGAGTTGTTTTACCATCAAAATAAATTCTAAAACCTTATGAAATGAGTGCAAATAAAAAAAACAAATAAAGGCAATACCATTTCACAAAAAGAGCTTAAAAGCAAACTTATGCTACACTTGCGTTAAATTTAAGGAAAAGACATGAGTGAAATTTTAAAAAACGCCAAAGAAGTGCTACTTACCGAGGCTGGCGAGCTAGAGCGAGCGGCTGGGCTAGTGGATGAGAGCTTTGAGCAAGCTGTTAGGCTTATTTGTGCCATAAAGGGTAAAGTCGTCGTAACAGGCGTGGGTAAAAGTGGGCACATCGGACGCAAGATAGCCGCTACGCTAGCAAGCACTGGTACGCCGAGCTTTTTTATGCATCCAACAGAAGCGTTACATGGGGATTTGGGTATGGTACGAGATGATGATTTAGTCCTTGCTATTAGCTTTAGTGGCGAGAGCGAGGAGCTTGTAAGCATAGCTCCGCACCTAAAGCGTCTGGGCGTGAAAATAATAGCAATGGCAAAGGATGTGTCTAGCTCGCTTGGGCGATTAAGTGATGGCTTTATCCCCATAGCTATCTCAAAGGAGGCCTGCCCGCTGGGAGTGGCGCCGACATCTTCGACCACGCTTACACTGGCTTTGGGTGATGCTCTGGCGGTGTGCCTGATGAAGCTACGTGGGTTTAGGCGCGAGGATTTTGCTAGCTTTCATCCTGGCGGAATGCTTGGAAAGAGGCTGTTTTTAAAAGCTGCCGATGTCATGCGAAAAGAAAATCTACCTATCATAAGCGATGAGGTCAATCTAAAAGATGCGATAAATTCGATGAGTGCGGGTAAGCTAGGAAGTGCGCTTTTAGTCGATAAAAGTGGCGCTTTAAAGGCGGTTTTAAGCGACGGAGATTTAAGGCGCGCGCTTGAAAGCCCTGAGTTTAGCCTCCAAAGTCCTGCGATTAAATTCGCAAATCAATCCCCAAAGAGTATAAAAGATGCGCAAATGCTAGCCTATGACGCGCTAAAAATGATACAAGAAAATAAAATCCAACTACTAATAATAACAGACGCAAATACTGTGCCTGTGGGCGTTTTGCACGTACATGATCTTACAAATTTAGGACTATAAAATGAGGCTTAATAAATTTATTTCTCACAATATGGGATATTCTCGCCGCGAGGCTGATGAGCTAATAAAAGCAGGAAAAGTCAGCGTAAATGGGCGTGTGGTAGTGGATTTTAAGGACGTTAGCGATGAGGATAAAGTCCGCGTAAACGGACGGCTTATAAAGCCAAAAAGCAGCTTTAGTGTCATAGTCTATAATAAGCCAAAGGGCGAGCTTGTAAGCAAGTGCGATGACAGGGGGCGGCGGACGATATATGACAGCCTTCCAAGCGGCTTTAAGGGCTTTGTGCCAGTCGGTAGGCTTGATTTTGCTAGTGAGGGTCTATTGCTGCTTACAGACGCTCCAGCCGTGGCTAGCGCACTTATGCAAAGTGATGTCGAGCGCGAATACTATCTAAAGGTAAAAGGTAGCATTACTGAAAGCGTTAAAACGGCGATGAGGGAGGGCTTTTATGCCACTGACGCAAGCCGTGGAGCGCACTCAAAAAGCAAGATAAAATCGATGGAATTTAAGCCATTTGTTGCATTTGATATTTTTGGTGAGAGCGGAGGATATACGAAGCTTAGAGTGATGATAAATGAGGGTAAAAACCGTGAATTACGCCGCTTTTTTGGCTGCTTTGATATAGATGTCGTGGATTTAAAGAGGGTAAGTTTTGGGCGAGTTGAGCTTGGCATGCTAAAAGAGGGCAAATGGCGCTATTTTGAGAAAAATGAGTATGATGATTTGCGTGATTTTTTAAAGCAAAATGGCGTGCGCTGGTAGCTTTATTTTAATGAAAATTAAATAAATTTATCTTTTTTAGGATAAAATGACCTTTAAATTTATCGCTCTTTAAATTTATTCTTGCCTTTGGGCTTTAGAGTGTGCTTTTGGCGTATTTTGGTAAATAAAATTAGGAAATTTGATGCGTGATGTGAAACAGTACTATGATAAAATTCCATATTTTTCAGATGCTTTTAGGGATTTTAGCCCGGTTCGGCTTGCGGCTGTTATGGAGTTTTTAAAGCTTAAAGATTTTGATTTAGAAAATGCAAGGGTGCTTGAGATAGGCTGTAGCTATGGCGGTAATATCTTTTCGTTTGCCCTTGCTTTTAAGCATGCGCACGTAGTTGGCATAGATATAAGCGGCGCACAAATAGCAAAGGCAAATGAGCTAAAGGAGCAGTTTAATCTTACAAATATCGAATTTTACGAGCGCGACATAGCAAGCCTCAGCGAAGCTGACATGAAAAGCTTAGGCGAGTTTGATTTTATCATCGCTCATGGCGTATTTAGCTGGGTGAGCGAGAGTATACGAAAAGCTATGCTTGAAAAAATAAGCACTCTCCTTAGTCCGCATGGTGTCGCACAGGTGTCTTTTAACGTTCTTCCAGGCTGGTCTAGCTTAAGTATCATCCGTGAGTTTATGCTCTTTGCAAGCGGCGATAGCGTGGGCGATGATGCGATAAAAAAGTGCGATAAGGAACTTTCGTTTTTGCTTGATTATTTTAAATTTAGCCTACAAAGCTTAAGTGGCTCTGATAAAAAAATAGCAAGCCAGACCCAGCAGCTACTGGCCTCTCAGGCTGAATTTACTAGAAAGCTCATAAAATCGGGCAAGGATTTTTATATAAGCCATGAGTTTTTAGAGCCATCAAATGATCCAATATATTTTAGCCATTTTAGCAAGCTTTTGCGTGAGGCTGGGCTTTGCTATTTACTTGATGCTAGCCTTGTGGACGCGTTTATTACAAATGTTGGTATACCTAGATTTGACAGTCATATAAGGGCAAATTATAAAAGCAAAGAAAGCCGCGAGCAGCTAAATGATTTTATGTATAATCGCTCCTTTCGCAAGGCTATCATAGTCCGCCCTCAGATGCTAGGTGGCGCGAGCGCTGGCACGCCAGAGTGGGATATAAGCGTAAAATCAGACTCACTTTTATCGCTTCATTTTGCGGTTAAATTTGACAAAAAAGATGATGGGTATTATAGCTGTGGATTGCGACAAAATGAGGCTTATGCGTGGCTTTATGAGATGTTTAATGAGGCTTATCCAGCAAGCCTAAGCTTTAATCAAATTTTATCTAAATTTAAAGCAGACATTTCACAAGATGAGATTAAAAGCATATATTTAGCCCTGCTTGATGTGGTGGCAAATGCTCAGCCAAATATGTCGGTTTATCCGCTAAAAAATATAAAATATGAAGCTAAAAAGACACGCCTAAAGCCAAGGTTTAAGGGATATTTGGAGTATTTTAGTAAGACGCAAAACCCTGTCATTGCTATGGCAAATGAGCTAAATGAGAGGATTAGCCTAGGCCAGCTTGAATCAAGCGTAGCCTTGCTGTTTAACGGCGAAACGATAGAGCAAATCGCTAAAAATGCCAAAACCATAGCCGCGAAAATGGGACAGGAGATAGATGCTTATGAGCTTGTTTTAAATTTATCGCAAAAGCTTGAGGCGGCTTATTATTTTGAGGAGATAAAGGAGGGAGAGAGTGCTACTGCTTAGCCCATTTAAATACTACGAATGCTTGCAAAAAACTTATAAAAACTCGTACATAGCCGAGGATAGAGAGCAAGTCATCATCGGCATAGATTGCGAGTTTTACTGGGGTGATGAGATTAGCGAGCTGCGCTCATGCTATGAGGCCAATAAAACAGATGCTATAAATGCGCCGTTTGCTGGGCTTTTTGGTGTGCTTGGCTATAAGTGCGTGAGCCTTTTTGAGTCAACCGCCCCTGCTAAGGACGCGCCATATGATTTCCCAGCCTATGCTTTTGCAAATGCTAGGGCGTATTTGCACTATGATAAAAGCAGTAAATTTTATACTTTTTACGGCGATAGGCAAAGGTATTATGAGCCACTTTTAGAGCTAAAGGATACGCAGCCAGCTCAAACGGATGCTACTTTTAGTGTGCTTAGTGACACTCAGGCTGAAAAGGCGCATTTTTTAGCTATGGTAGAGCGTGCAAAGGAGTATATCGCTGCTGGAGACGCATTTCAGATTGTGCTTGCTAGTCAGCTTGAGATAGAAAGCGATATAAAGACTATGCAGTTTTACTGCGCGCTTAGAGAGGCAAACCCAAGCCCATATATGTATCATTTTCCAACGCCTTTTGGAACAGTTGTGGGTAGCTCGCCTGAGCTAGTTTTTAGCCTAAAAGATAGCACTATCTTTGTCGCTCCTATCGCTGGTACAGCCCCTAGGACAGGGGATGTTAGCGTAGATGAGGCGGCTAAGACGGCACTACTAAGTGACGCTAAAGAACTAGCCGAGCATAGAATGCTAATAGACCTAGCCAGAAATGACATAGGGCGTGTGGCAGTGCCAGCTAGCGTGGTGGTAAAAAATGCCATGCATGTTAAATTTTATGAAAGCGTCATGCATATTGAAAGCGATGTGTATGGACGGCTAGATAGGGATAAGGACGGCTTTTTGGCCATGGCTAGCATTTTCCCAGCGGGTACGCTTAGCGGCACGCCAAAGATCCGCGCCATGCAGATAATTGACGAGCTTGAGCGTGATGGCAGGGGCATATATGGCGGTGGGATAGGATTTTTGCATTTTAATGGCGACGTGCAGCTTGCCATACTTATAAGAAGTGCTATTTTTATCCCAAATGGTGGTAAAAATCGCATATTTATCGGAGCTGGAGCAGGGGTAGTGTATGATAGTATTCCGGCTAAAGAGTATGCGGAGATAAACCACAAAAGGGCAAGTTTGGTTAAGGTTTTTGAGCGTGTGGCTAGGCGAGTTTAGACTCTATTTTGGCTTTGTGCTTTGATGTTTGGTATGACATTTGCGCGGACTAATCTGCGAAAATTTATTTATTGAGTAAAAATGGGCTAAATTTGCTTTTGCTGCCTAAATGCGTAAAGCTGTTTTAAGCCCAGTTTTTACTTCGTTTTGGGATAAATTTAACTATCTACCAAATACCGCTAGCCTGATTTGGATAAATTTAAGACTTTTTAAATTTATCCAGCTCTTTTTATCTATTTTTATTTAGTGCTTAACCGCTTGTTTGTGATTTTAATAAAGCTTATTTGTACGCTTTGTAATATTTGCTAAAATTTAAATGCTTTTTAAAAGATTTAATTATAAATTTTAAGCCCAGTGTAGGCTCGCACCATTAATTTTCGTAAGTGGTTTTGGTATTATCATTGTTGCTATTTAGTGTTGGTACGGTTTTAATGCAGCTTTTATTTTCACTCTAAAGCGTTCAGTTTTGCTTCCTTTGGAAACTTAGCACAACTTAATACACGCATAGCAATAAGTTATTTTCAGCTTTCATACGCTTCTGTAGTGTAAGAAAAACAGAGCTTTTGTAAAACAAGGCATGGTTGCGGTTTTTAAAGAGGTTGTTGTTTTAAAAAACTTCATTTTAAAAAAGCTAATTGTTGGCAAAAAAGACGTTACAGGACGATTATCGATTATGGTTCATTTGCCACATATTAATACCGCAAAAGGTATAAGCGATTTAGAGACTGCTATTATCGGTAATTTTGATTGTGGCTATGATATAGATACCAAATGTGAATATTTAAGCTTAAAATTTGACGCATTAATGGGAGGAAAATAAGTAATGGCAAAAACACTAATAAGGAATAAACTAGGCAATAATAATGTCATTGGTATGGCTTTGCCTTGCGGTGCTCAAAAAGCCAAAGCTTTTGCAGGGCGAATATGCAATCTATGAAAGAAAACAAACTGAGGGCAGTGACGTAGAAAGTGAGTTTTACCACACTACCATAACTGGCAAATCTCAGATAGGGCTTTTACACTACTTACTAAGATTAGCAAAAGCGAGAATGAGATTATGACTGCTTTAAAAGAGCTTACCATTAATTGGCTGATTTTTATAAAGTTATCAGGCATAAACAAAAGGCTAAATGAATTAGAAAAGTCGCTTATAGCCACAAATAAAAAACTTGGTTACCTACAAAAACTAAAATCAAAAGTTGATTGTATTTATAATTTTAGCCTTAGATACAGTAAGATTAAGAGGAAATAATACAAAAACACATTTTAAGTATTGGGGTTTAATAGGGGTTTAAGTTAAAATCTTTGTTTTATGTCCCACTTAGCGCAAAATCCGTTTGGTCTAGGTGCAACGAAGTAACTAGGGGTTGGTAAGTATATTACTTTGTGATATGAGTGATGAATAAGTCACTTATATCTGGCTAGGGCTTTTTATTGAAATTTGTAAAGTGCTAGTATTGTTTTAAAAGATTAAGTTTTATTTGGACTATATTTATATTTTGACTTTTGATTGTGCGCTTTAAATTTATAGCTTCTGAGCAACTTATTTTGTGAACAAAGCCCTTTTTGGTGCGCATTTTAGTAGCTTGGGATTTGCTAGCGCAGAGATTAGCGCTAGCGTGCATTGCAGACGAGCTAAAGCGCAATAGCATAGCTAACTCACATAAACAAATTTATTAGCCTTGCCCTGCTTGCTTGCTGCGTTTTATGTGGACTATTTTTCTAATATTATCTTTGGTTCGCCTTTGTCGTTTATACGGATAAATAGCACCTTGTCGCCTTCAAATTTGTGGCTTTTTGCCTTGTAGTTTTCATAAAAGGCTAGGCGATAAATTCTGCCCTGTCCTATGTCAGGATATGGGGTTAGGCTTAGTTTTGAGAAGTTTATTCTCTTTTTTTCCTTTTTGGCAAAAATCCTATTCTTATATGCGCTAAACTCATCAAATTTCATTCCATCATAGCGACGAAAACTTTCATCATAAAAGCTTAAATACCATTTTATATCGCTTTGTATCCACGCATTTTGCCACTGATAAAGTGCTGCTAAAATGCTAGAAATCTCCTCTAATGTACCGTGAGTATAGCCATCCTCAGAGACTACAGCCAGAGCCCTAATATGATCTATGCGCGTGTCAAAATCGAGCAAAAGATCGTTTTTTAGCACGATACAGCCACGTGTGTTATCATCTGTGCGTCCGCCATTTAGCGGATAGCCGTGTATCCAAATACCACTTCCCTTGCGCCCTTGGATTTTATCGAGTAGATTTGGATATGAAAGTGAAAATGCAAGCGGCCCTAGGTAGCTATCTTTTGGCTTAAAGCGTGCTGTTAGCTCATACACCCCAACAGGCGTTTTTAGATCGCCTTCTATTAGCTTTTGTCCGTTTTTACCGACCATTACGCTTGAGTCAAACTGCTCCTTTAGCTCGCCGTGATCATATTCGTAAAGATCGAGCTTTCGCTTTAGTTTGCTGACTGCTATGATAAGCTCGGGCATATCGTAGTATCCATAGCGTAGATCGTCATTTTTAAGTTTTTCTTTCCACCAGTTAACGTCTTGTTTGCTAGCGCTTAAAGCCGTAGCACAAAGCGCAAAAGTTAAAAATAATTTTACTATTTTATTCAAAGCTATCCTTAAAATTTTTCTCAAATTATAACTTGTCAAATTTAAACAAGGCTTGCATTTACGCCCATTTTACTCCACTGCCTTTGATTATTTCGCCGATTACGTAGCCGTCTGAGTTTTCTAGCACGTATGAAAGCGAGCTAGCAGGCACTACAAGCACCATGCCTACGCCCATATTAAACGTCCTATAAAGCTCCTCATCTGCGACAAAGCCATCAAATAGTGAGTAAATTTTAGGCACTTTTATGGCAGATTTATCAACCTTTGCGCCTAGATTATCTGGCAAAATTCTAGGTAGATTTTCGACTATGCCGCCTCCTGTGATGTGCGCTAAGGCGTGGATATGCGTTTTTAGTTTTTTAAACTCTTTTACATAAATTTTTGTAGGCTCTAGCAGGGCTTTGGCTAGGCTTACTCCGTCTATGCTCTCGCTTGTTATGTCTAGCGCACGTTTAGATATTACTTTTCTAGCTAGTGAGTAGCCGTTTGAATGAAGTCCAGAACTAGGAAGCGCTACTAGCAAGTCGCCATTTTTTACATGTTCGCTTCTGTCTATTTCGTCCTCTTCGGCTACTCCTATGGCAAAGCCAGCCAGGTCAAAGTCTCCCTCGTGATACATCGATGGCATCTCAGCAGTTTCGCCGCCTATTAGTGCACATTCGGCTATCTCACAGCCTCTAGCTATGCCTGCTATTACACGCTGAGCAACACCAACATCAAGCTTTGCGGTGGCGTAGTAGTCTAAAAAAGCTATGGGGGTGGCAAAGTTACAGATTAGATCATTTACGCACATAGCAACTAAATCCTGCCCTACACCGTCAATTAGCCCAGTATCAATGGCTAGTCTAAGCTTTGTGCCAACTCCATCAGTAGCGCCTAGTATGGCTGGGTTTTTATACCCAGCTGGAATCCTAATAGCCCCTGCAAATGAGCCTATGCCACCTATGCAAAGTGGGGTTTGTGTGCGTTTTACGTGAGGTTTTATGCGCTCAACTAGATCCGCGCCTGCGTCTATATCTACACCTGCGTCTTTGTAACTTATCATTCATAGCTCCTAGAAAAATTTGATAAAGTTTAGCCAAAATTTGATAAAATGCCATTAAAAAGTGATAAAAATGGCTATTTTTAAACATTCATTTTGCATAACTGGTAGCATAGGTAGCGGCAAAAGCACGCTTTGTGCGCTCCTTAAAACATACGGCTTTAGCGTCATTGACGCAGATATTATAGCTCATAAGGTGCTTGATAAAAACGCTGATAAGGTAGCATGTGAGTTTGGAGAGAGTGTGCTAGAAAATGGCAGAGTAGATAGGGCTCGGCTTGGTGCGATAGTCTTTGGCGATAGGGCGCAGCTAGCGCGCCTTGAAGCGATAGTGTCTATGGATATACGGGATGAGATTTTTAGCGAGTGTGGGCGGCTTAGTGCGCTTAATTTACCCTATTTTGTCGATATTCCGCTTTATTTTGAAAAGGAGCAAATTTATGGCGGCTGCTTTGAGGAAGTGGTGCTAGTTTATGCTCCAAAGCAGGTGCTATTAAGCCGTGTAAAAGCTAGAAATAATCTAAGCGATGATGAGGCGCTTTTTAGGATAGAGGCTCAAATTGATATAGAGCTAAAGCGTGAAAAAGCAAGCATTATCATACAAAACTCAGGCAGCCTAAAGCAGCTACAAGGCGAATGCGAACGACTAATAGCCCTAATAAAGGAGAGATATGAGAGTATCAAAATATAACGCAAGTGGAAATGATTTTGTGATATTTCACACATTTTATAGCGAGGATAGAGGCGCACTTGCACGTAGGCTTTGCGATAGGCACGAGGGCGTGGGGGCTGATGGACTTATCGTGCTAAAGCCACGTGAAAATGGGCTAGTCTGGGAGTTTTACAATAATGACGGTAGTGTCGCTGAAATGTGCGGCAACGGCTCGCGTGCAGCGATAGCGTATGCGTATGATAATGGGCTTTGTGGCAAGAGCGTGAACCTTTTAACAATAAGCGGAGAGATAGAGGCTAACGTGCTTAAGAGGCTTGCAAGCACTGGGCTAGCTGGGTCGGCTGATACGGTGGTAGAGGTGGCGTTAACAAAGCCAAGCCTTATAAAAGCGGAGTTTGCCGATGAGGATAGAATCTGGATGCTAGCTGATACAGGTGTGCCTCATCTTGTGAGCTTTTGCGAGGATTTGGGCGAGTTTAGCGTAGAGCTTGCACGCAAAATGCGCCATAAATTTAACGCAAACGTAAACTACGCTAGCCTTAAAGACGGCAAGCTTTACGTACGCACCTACGAGCGTGGCGTGGAAAATGAGACTATGGCGTGCGGTACTGGCATGGCGGCTTGCTTTTACGTGGCAAATTTAAACGGTACTTTAAGCGATAGCTGTGCAGTCTATCCAAAAAGTGGCGAGGAGCTGGGGCTAAGGCTAGAAAACGGGCGCATATATTTTAAAGGTGCGGTGTCACACTGCTTTGATGCTTTTATAAATTTATAGATTTTATCCGCCCTTGCAGCCTAAAGAAAATTAAAAATTTGACGATATTAAACAATATCTAAATAATTTTTAGGTGAGGCTATGAGGGCAAATCCCATATCTACGAATAAATTTAAACCCATTGCAGAGTTTAATAATAATCGCAAAATAGCCCTAAAAATGGGCTTTAAAAGCCCAGATGAGGCTAGCGTGAAAAAAGTGTATGTAGATAAAAGCGCAGGGCGGTTTGAGCTTTTATCCGAATTTGGGCATTTGGAGAAAAAAGAGCGCACAAAAGTCTTTGATCGCTTTAACTACCCACTAAGTGGCTACACCAATGATAAAGGCGAGTTAAAGGTCAGCATTTGGGGTAAAATTCTAGGCTATAATGAGAGCTTTAGTGTGCCCAAAATAAGGGAGCTAAAAGAATTTATTAGTGAAAGCAAAATGCTGGGCGCTGGCTTTGAGACGAGCCTTTTTCAGGGGCAAAAGGAGGCTTATAGTGTTGATGAGTTTGCTAGGATTTATGAGCCTGGTAGACTTGCTAGCCTTGTGAGTAAAGAGCTGCTTGTAAATCTGCTTGATAGCGATAAGCGTGGATGAATTTAAACAAAAATGGGCGCAATATGCGCTAAAAAAGTGCTTTGGCGTGGAGTTAAACGACGAGGACGCTAAAAATGCTATAGAAATTTTAAAAGAGCTATCTAGCAAAAATATACTCCAAAAAGAGAGTGAAAAAGCTAAATTTAAACCCATCCAAGCAGTGGGTAAAAGCGTGACATATAAAGACGAAACTACAAATGAGTATCGACAGTTTTATGAATTTATGCAGCGTGAGCTTAATGGTGGTAAAAACATATTTGAGATTTTAAAAAAGGTGGCAAAAAGTAGGGTAGACATAAGGGCGTAAGATGTTAAATTTTTTAAACACAAAATTTGATACTAGCTTAAATGCTGATATATTTAGGGCGATGTCAGTCGCTAAGACCTATAAAAGCGATGATGAGCTGGCAAATTTATCCAAAAACGTAGACGCTTTTGTGAGCGCTAAAAAGGTATCAAGCGGCGATACTGGCGAGTTTTCTAATATGGTCTATTTCCAAGACGCACAAAGTGGCGAATACGTAAAACTAGGACTAAGCGATGAAAACCTACAAGCCATTAGGGATAAATTTGACAAAAGTGACTTTTTTACTAGGGATGATGGTAGCATTATATTAAACGGTGGGGCTGGGGCTTACGTGGCTGGGTGGTTTGGCGATATTGCCTATAATAGGGAGTATTTAAAAGCTGATAGCGATAATGACGGCTTTTTAGATAAAGCGCAAATGGCAAATACAAAATCAGCCTTTAAAGAAAACGGCATATATGAGATAAAAAATGGCAGCATCAGCTTTGTAAAAACAACAGATGTGATAAGCTATCAAAAAGCAGCTGGGGCAGGGCTATCTAGCACAAGCCACAGCATAGAAGCTGAGCTAAATAAAACCATATCCAAAGACAAAAACCTAGACGCAGTGATAAGTCATAATGAAGCTCTAAGCCAAAATGAGCGCATAGAATATATGAAAAAATCAGTTTTGAAAATGCAGGAGCCTAATCCTACTCAGTTGATAAATCATAGCAATAGTAACAATCCCTTAGTTGCCCACGCTAAGCAGGATATTAACAATATAATGGGCTTACAAAGGCAAAATAGCGACCAAAGTAAGGCTATGGCAGCTAGTGCAAAAGCCCAAGCTATGGGGCAAGACGCTCTAAGCCCTAATGAGAGACAGGTATTGCAAGATAGCGGGCTTTTAAAATCTAGCGATGAGTTTTTGAGTGATTTTAGCAAAAAAGAGCCAGGCGCTAGGCTAGATAGAGTGGTTTAGGTGTGGTAGTGGCGGATAGCAGGATATTTTGCTATGATAGTTAACTCAAGTAATTTTATCTATGACGACAGTGCGGTGGCTAAAAATGAAATTTATAAAATCAAGCTAAATACGCCACAAAGTAGGGACACCCAGCAGCTTAGCGCGCTTGATGAGAGCCTGCTAAGCGCACTGCAAATCCCAAAATCAGACGGAGTGATGACGCACTTTAAAGAAGCTAGCTCAGGGGAGATTATCTCGGTTGCGCTTAGCGATGAGAATATCCAAAAGCTTAAAAATTTCTTTGGCGATGATGAGGTTTATAGCGGCAAAAGCGGCTACGTGCTAAGCGGCATGGCGGAGGCTTACGTGGCTGGGTGGTTTGCTAATATCGCAGATGAGCGGGATATGCAAGCGGCGAGCCAAATGGCTATGTAAACGCCCACGTCGAGATTTACGCTCTAGGTGATGAGAGTGCGGTGGCTTACGTGGCAAATGCTGACTTTGTGGAAGGCAAAATGCCACAGGACGCTCAGGTGTTTGCAAACGGCAAAGACACGATAGAGGGCGAGCTAAATGATATGCTTGCAAAGGACGTAAACACTGACGGTGTGCTTAGCTTTTCTGAGTTTGCCCCAAGGGCGCAGCAAAGGGAGTTTTTCCTAAACGTCGCTAAAAAACAGCTGGCGGACTTTGACATAAAAGACGCCAAAACCCCAGCCCTGCCGCCCATAAATCCAAGCACGGGCAAGGCGCAAATGAGCGAGGAGGATATAAAAATGGCTCAGCTTTTAGCCGCCCAGCTAAAGGCGCTCTCAGCTGGCGAAGCTACGCTCACTCAGGACGAAAAGGAGCTGATACGCCACTATGACCCTAAGTTTTTAAAAGAGCTAAAAGAGCTTGAAAATGGCATAAAAGACGACATCGGCGCACAAATTTCGCTTGATGTAAGGGCATAGAGTGAATAAGTTAGCGTGAGTAAAATAGAAACAAAAAATAAAAATATAATAAAATATAGGCATAATTATTGATTTAGTTTTAGATTTTATATATTATCTAAATAAAACCAAAACCTAAACCCATGAAAGATTAAAAATGAAAAAATTTGCAAGTTTGGCATTAGCTAGTGCTTTGGCTACCACTTCTTTAAGTGCAAGCGATTTATTAAGTAAAGCCACAGGTGGAGCAATAAGCGATAATAGCTTTGGTATTAAAAAATTGAATAATAGCCAGATGAGTGATGTTAAGGGTGGATATGTTATTTTAAGTGCAGCTGTTAGTTCTGATATGGCTATAGCTGTTGCCGCTCCTGATGATTTTTCTGAATTAGGGGTATTAAGGGATCACGATAGTGGTAAATTACTTGGTCTTTATTCTGAATTGGATACTGGAATATGTGACGCTGGCGTAAGAAGTTGCTATTCTAATGATAAAACCTATACTCACTCGCAAAGAAGTAAAAATAGATTTATGGAATATGTTCAAGCTCTTGGCGACTATAAATTAGTAGAAGGTTATCTTTTAGCTTTTACTGTTAAAAAGAATATCATAACCGATAGATATGGTAATAGAAATGTATACTTTTCCTATGGTACAGCAGCATATAATATTGGTAAAAAAAGCATACATCCCATAACAACAACAAATTTTAATAATACAATAGTGAGGGAACTTAGAGATATTACAAAAGATAAATTGGAGACAGAGCTTAACTTTCCTAATAATTATAATTTTTAATTTAGGGTAAAAGCAATGCTTATATCTCAATTGGATTTTAATCATTCTTTAGGTCAACTTAAGATGATAGATAAAATCCCAAATACAAATTTAAGCCCTACTGAGTTTTTAGAGCTTAGCCAAAAGGAGCAAGCAAAGCTTTATTACAGGCATGGCTATCCTCTTTCTGGCTATACAGATGATACTGAGGCAAAGGTTAGCATTTGGGGTAAATTACTGGGCTATGACCCTGATTTTGATAAAAGCCAGATTGATGATTTAAAGAAATTTATCGATGAAAGCGGTGGTCTGGCGATAGAGCATTTGCCGTATTTAAGGACAAAGTTGCCTATGTTTGACGGTAGGCTTATGCTGGATAATAAGACTACTTTTACAGTGGATGAGCTAAAAAGCCAGTATCCGCCTATGGTCGCTAACATTATTTTTAAGCACACGCCCAGCATTAAAATGCTCGATAGCGATATGAGCGTGGAGGATTTTAAGGCGGCTTTTGCAAGGCATACACTAAAAGAACGTTTTAATGTGGAGTTAAACGACGAGGACGCTAAAAATGCCCTAAATATCCTAAAGGAGCTTAAAAATCAAGACCCAGCCAAACTGGCAAAGCAAGAAAATAAAAGCGATGATAAATTTAAACCTATCCAAGCAGTGAGTAAAAGCGTAACATACAAAGATGAAGCAAGTAGCGAGTATCGTAAGTTTTATGAATTTATACAGCGCGAGTTTAACAGCGGTAAAAACGTCTTTGAAATTCTAAAAAAAGTGGCAGATAGTAGGGTGGATAAGCTAGCATGAGTAAAATAGAAACAAAAAAAAATATAATAAAATACAGGCATAATTATTGATTTAGTTTTAGATTTTATATATTATCTAAATAAAACCAAAGCCTAAACCCATAAGGATTAAAAATGAAAAAATTTGCAAGTTTGGCATTAGCTAGTGCTTTGGCTACCACTTCTTTAAGTGCAAGTGATTTATTAAGTAAAGCCACAGGTGGAGCAATAAGCGATAATAGCTTTGGTATTAAAAAATTAAATAATAGCCAGATGAGTGATGTTAAGGGTGGCTACTATACAGCAGTGGTTTCAGATAATAATACAACATTTGCAATGGTTTTAGCTATCCCTGATTCTAAAAATGAATTAGGTGTAGTATTTGATTCTAATGGCATTTTTGATTACGATGCATCTGTGGCTCATGATGCTGGTATTTGTAAATTAGGACAATCAGAGTGCTACCTAGATAAGAATAAAGAAGTGCATATGCAACAAAGTAGAAATAGGTTAACAGAGTATATTCAGGCTCTAGGAGGATATGTGCCGTCACGTTATGTTCTAGGCTATATTGTTGAGAAAAAAATAGGTATCACAAATAGAGGTACTAGGTATGCTTATTTTCAATACGCCACAGCAGCAGTAAATCGTGATGATGGCTCTATACACAGAATAAGCAGTGGTCTTTCTGTTGATACATATGGCATAGTTAGAGAATTAAGAGATGCTTTTAAAAAAAGATTAGAATCTAGTTTGGGAGGGCTTTAAGTTTGATTCAATCAAATTTCTCAAACTCAATACGTAGGATAAGTCAGTTAAATCAGCTAGGGCTTTTTAAGCCTTCAAGCTATGCAGATAAATTGAAAAATACATCTTGGTATGCAAGAGAAGTACACTTAGATACTCCGCTAAGTGGCTATGCGGATGGCGATAAAAGCAGGATAAGTATTTGGGGAAAGCTTAAGGGGCTTGATGAAAGCTTTGGCAAAGAGCAGGTTGATGATTTAAAGAAATTTATCGATGAAAGTGGAGCTTTGGCACTCGGATTAAAGTGGAATCTAGGTGATAAAAAAATAGGTAGTGCGTATAGCGTAGACGAGACTATCGAGGCTTTAAAAGATAGTGAGTTGCAAGTCGAGGAGTTAAAAAGGACGATATTTTTTCACGGCAGAGATGATACAGCACTGCTTGATAGCGATATGGGTGTAGATGAATTTAAGCAAAAGTGGGCGCAATATGCACTAAAAAAGCGCTTTGGCGTTGAGTTAAACGACGATGACGCTAAAAATGCTATAGAAATTTTAAAAGAGCTATCTAGCAAAAATATGCCCCAAAAAGAGAGTGAAAAAGCTAAATTTAAACCCATTCAAGCAGTGAGTAAAAGCGTAACATACAAATACGAAGCAAGCAGCGATTATCGGCAGTTTTATGAATTTATAGAACGTGAGTTTAACGGCGGTAAAAACATCTTTGAAATCCTAAAAAAAGTAGCAGAAAATAGGGTAGATAAGCTAGCTTAGGTATCTTAGAAATAGTGAAAATAAAATAAAGGATTAAATTTGAAAAAAACTTTTGCGTTTAGTTTGGCTTTAGCAAGTGCCGCTATGGCTTCCGACCCCATCACAATCGACAGCCTGTTTAAAAACCAAATAGGGCTTAGAAGTGTAACTAGCCTATCCTTTCTAAGTAGTGGCAATGCAAATGTTTACACTAGCTTTCCTACTCTCACAATCCAAGGCGACCCAGTCGTGTGGGACAACACCAAAAAACTAAGCCTAAATCAAACCCTAATGTATGCCTTAAATAGCAAGCTTGACCTAATAGCCACATTTGGCGGCAGCTACACGCAAAACGAATACCAAAGCTACACTACCCTAGAGCCAAAGAGCGAGAGCAGGACGCAGTTTGACACGGCGTGGCTAGGGGTAAATTACAGGGGCGATAGGATAGGCGAGCTAGTGCCTATGCTAACAGCTCAAGCCGCCCTTTATCAAAAGGAGCGAGCCTTAAGGGAAAGCAAAAACTTCTACCTAAAATCCTACTCCCTTAAAGCCAGTCTAAAGGGCTACTCAGACCCAGCCATTTACTCACTCTATGCTGGCTTTGGCTACAATGCCAAACGCAAATTTAGCTTTGCGAGCGTAAAATACGGCAATACCTTTTTCTTTGGTGGAGATTTATCAGTCATTCTAAGTCCCAAAATCACGCTTGATTTAGGCATAGAGCAGCGACTCCAAACAGCTAGCAAAACAGGCGGACGCAAAACGTCCAGCCTCCGCTCTATTCCCACCTACAGCGTCGGCTCTACGTATAGCCTAAGCGATGACACCTCTATTAGCTTTAATGCTAGTCTAGGTGGCGGCAGCGCAGCACCTGATAGCGTGTTTTCCTTTAGCTTATGGCAAAAATTCTAGTCATTCTGCTTTTAGCTGCTGGGCTAGCTAGAGCGGAATTTAAAGAAACTTCCAGTTTTGCCGTAAAATCCTACCACGAACTACGCAATCAAAACGTAACTAGACAATCTTACGAGCAGTCCTGCGGTGCAGCCAGCGTGGCTACGCTTTTAAATTTAACCAGCTTTAAAAAGCTAAGCGAAAAGGACGCCCTAGAGCATTTTAAAAAGGACGGCAAGAGCATAAACACCGATATGGTAAGCTTTTTAGAGCTACAAAACGCCTTTAGCTCGCTTGGCTATGAAAGCGAGGGCTATCAGGTAAGCAGGGGCGTGTTTGAAAGCCTAAAAGTGCCTGTGATCGTCAAAATAGAAAACGACCCACGCTATCCGCATTTTGTAGTGGCGATTAACCATGACGGAGATTTTGTAAGCGTGCTTGATCCTAGCTTTGGCGAATACTTAGCAAGCAAGGGGCAGTTTTACAGCGTATGGGATAAAAATGAAGCTGTCGGATACGTTCTAATAGTAGGAGTGGATAAATTTAAAGAGCTGGGGTTAAGTCTGCCGTTAAAAAGTCAGGTGAAATAGGTCTTGTGTCATTTTATCAGTTTAAGCGTAAATATTTGGGTGCTGTACTTAAATATAGACCATGGGATAAGGCGAAGCCTATTAAATTTATAAAAACTCTTTACAAATTGTTAAAAATTTGTTACAATACTCATCCATATTTTTAACAAGGATTAAAATGAAATATCCCATGCTTGCTAGGATTAAAAGCTAATGGCGTAAACCTACTTAAACTTGCGTCCATACTCTACGGACATGAGTATTATAAATTCCACTTCTCACTCCGCAAAAGTGGCTGTCATCCTCCGATGTGCCTTTAAATTTATTCGTTTATAATCAATCAAAAGTCGTGCATACGCACTAAAACCAAAGATAAAATATAAATTTAAAAGGTAAAAACTATGATAAAAAGTTATGTTACAGGGTTTGCTAGGATAGGTGAACAAAGAGAGTTAAAAAGAGCACTTGAGGCTTACTGGAGCGGTAAAGCAGATGAAGCGAGCCTACAAAAATGCGCAAAAGAGCTAAGAGTGCGCCACTGGAAATATCAAAAAGATGCTGGAATAGATGTGATTTCAAGTAATGATTTTAGCTTTTATGATCTAGTACTTGATACCATTTTTACGCTAGGTTGTGTGCCGCCACGATTTGTGGGACTTAGTGGACTGGAGCAGTATTTTGCCCTAGCTCGTGGGAGCAAAAATGCCGTGGCCATGGAGATGACAAAGTGGTTTAATACAAACTACCACTACATCGTCCCAGAGCTAAGCCGTGAGAGTAAATTTAGCCTAAATGCCGATAAAATCATAGCCGAATACACAGAGGCAAAGACTGAAGCAGGCATAAAAACAAAGATAAATTTAATAGGGCCGATTACGTTTTTAGCGCTTGCTAAAACCACAGATGGTAGCGATGCGCTGGAGCATTTAAGCAGAGTGTGCGAGGTATATGCCGAGCTTTTAGAGCGCATAAGCGGGCTTGATGACGAGATTTTGGTGCAGTTTGATGAGCCGATTTTTGTCACAGATAGAGCAGAAAGTCTACTAAAGAATATCGTGCCAGTTTATAGTAGACTATCGCGCGTAAGTAGCTCGCTAAAGCTAATCGTGGCGACATATTTTGAGCATGCGAACGAGGCTTGCAAAGAGCTTGTAAAAAGCGGAGTATATGGTGTCGCGCTAGACTTTGTCTATGGCGAGAAAAATAGGGATGTGCTTGAAGTGCTAGCCGGGTCAAATTTGGTGCTATTTGCTGGGGTTATTGATGGACGCAATATCTGGAAAAGCGACATCGATAAAAAGCTAGCTTTAGTAAATGAAATTGCCGCAAAAATCGGCAAAGATAGGCTATTTGTAGGTACTAGTTGCTCGCTTTTGCACGTGCCATATACCCTAAAATATGAAAATAAGCTCTCAAGCGAGGTAAAAAGCTGGCTAAGCTTTGGTGTGGAGAAGCTTGATGAGGTTGCGATAGTAACGGCCTTAGCGAATAAAACTGAGCTTACAAGTGCGCAAAAAGCTACATATGAGGATAATAAAACGTCAGCCGCGGCTAGGCTAAACTCTCCGCTAATCCACGATAATGCAGTCCAAAGCCGTGTGGCAAGCTTGGATAAATTTGAACGCAGTACGCCTTATGCCGAGCGCATAAAGCTGCAAAAAGAGGCGCTTAAATACCCAGAGCTACCGACTACCACGATAGGCTCATTCCCACAAACAGCCGAGCTAAGAGCCGTGCGAAACGCCTACAAAAAGGGGCTAATCGACACCGCCGCATATGAAGCAGACATTAAAAAATACATTGATGAGTGCATAGTCTTTCAAGAGGAGTGCGGACTGGACGTGCTAGTGCATGGCGAGCCTGAGCGAAACGATATGGTCGAGTATTTTGGAGAGCAGCTAAAGGGCTATGCCTTTAGCGAAAATGGCTGGGTGCAAAGCTACGGCAGCCGCTGCGTCAAGCCACCACTGCTATACGGCGACGTGAGCCGCCCAGAGCCGATGACGGTAAAATGGATAAGCTACGCCCAAAGCAAGACGGACAAGATAGTAAAAGGTATGCTAACAGGTCCAGTTACTATCCTAAACTGGTCTTTCGTGCGTGATGACTTGCCGCGCGCCCAGATAGCCAAGCAGCTGGCACTTTGCATTTACGACGAGATAGATGATCTGCAAAAAGCAGGCATAAAGATAGTCCAGGTCGATGAGGCTGCGTTTAAAGAGGGCTATCCGCTACGTAGAGAGAATATCCCAGCGTATGAGAAATTTGCCGTCGATTGCTTTAAGCTTAGCGTAAGCTCCGCTCAGCCACAGACGCAAATTCATACGCATATGTGCTATTCGGAATTTAACGACATAATTAAAACTATCGAAGCTATGGACGCTGATGTCATCTCCATCGAGACTGCACGCAGTGGCAATGAGCTGCTAAAAATCTTTAAACAAGCTGGCTACAAGCAAGAAGTAGGTCCTGGCGTGTATGACATACATAGCCCACGTGTGCCTAGCGTAGATGAGCTAGTCGCGCAGATAAAAGCACTGCTAGAAGTCCTGCCAAAGTCTCAGCTATGGATAAATCCAGACTGCGGACTAAAAACACGCAAGTGGGACGAAGTGCGTCCGAGCCTGAAAAATATGACTCAAGCGGTGCGGATAATAAGGGGCGAGTAGAGAGCTTATCGCCATCTGCTACATGGATAAAATTATCACTTTGGGGATAGGGGTTTTAGCTCTACCCCCCCCCTTTTTTTAGTCTTTTTGCTTAAATATAAATTAATAGACCTTGTGATAGCGCATCGCCTTTATAGTATGCGTTTTAAATTTAAGCCAATAAAATATGCAAATTCTGTGCAATTATGCCAATATAAAACTTGCTTGTTTATTTAAGTGCTTCCCTTACAAGCTTTGGTATGGTAATTATAAAATACGCTAATTTATCTGGCTTTATACTGATATAATATTTTAAAAAGCTAAAGATTTTTGAGAGTTTTATTTGCATGTGTTTAAATTTACCCTATTTATAATAGCTAAAATTATTAAAAGATAAGTGCCAAATAAGCCACCTTAATATCTAATAAATTAATTAATACAGAGTTTTTTTGGGGGTGGGTAAATTTATCATATATTTTACTAAAATAAACTTATTGCGGTTTGAGCTAATTTATGAGTTTATCTGCGCTAGTAGCTCCTCGGTTTGTTCTAGGTTAAAGCTCTCTGTGCTATCTTGCCTTAAAAAATCCTCCATAAAGCCTTTTTTAGCGATGGCAGTATCTAGCTCGGCGTCGTTGCCACGCTGATACGCCCCAATACGCAAAAGCACTTCGTTTTCTTTTAAAAGCGAGTAAAGCCGTTTAAATTTCATCGCGTCCGCCCTGTGTTCGCGGCTTATCACATCACCCATCACACGGCTGGCGGAGTTTTGGATATTTATAGGCGGATAGATACCAAAGTCCGTTAGCTCGCGGCTTAGCACGATGTGTCCGTCTAGTATTGAGCGGCTCTGATCTGCTATAGGATCGCTCATATCATCGCCCTCAACCAGCACCGTAAAAAACGCCGTTATGCTGCCCTTGCCCTCTTCCTTGCCAGCTCGCTCCATTAGCTGGGGCAGGAGAGTAAGGGAGCTTGGCGGATAGCCCTTTGACGTGGGTGGCTCGCCCAGAGCCAGCCCTATCTCACGCTGCGCCATGGCAAATCTCGTAACACTATCCATTATAAAAAGCACGTCCTGCCCCTGCTCTTTAAAATACTCCGCCACGCTCATCGCACAAAAGGCGCCGTATTTTCGCATTAGAGGGCTATCGTCGCTTGTGGCTACGATGATGACAGTTCCACTTAGATCGCCGCCCAGGTTTTTTTCTATAAATTCAGGCACCTCACGCCCACGCTCGCCAATCAGAGCGACCACTTTTATGGGGGCTAGGCAGTTTTTTACTATCATTCCCATTAGCGTTGATTTACCCACGCCACTTCCTGCAAAAATGCCCAGCTTTTGCCCCTTGCCGCACGTTAGCAGTCCATCAATGCTCTTTATTCCTACGCTAAAAGGCTCATTTATAAGCCCTCGTTTCATAGCGTCTATTGGAGCTTTCATTATCGGCATAAATTTATCATTTTCTATCGCGCCCTTGCCGTCAATAGGGCGCATAAACGGATCTACAACCCTGCCTAAAAGTCCGCTGCTAACTGGTATATTCATGCCCTGATCGCTTGCGTAGACAAAATCGCCTATCTTATACCCCTCGACAAAGCCAAAGGGACTAACAGTGGCTGAGTTTTTGCCTATTTGCGTTACCATGCCAAGCCCCTCTTTGCTGCGGTCTTTTGCGACGATATTTACTATGTCGCCGATACTGGGGTTTAGTCCGCTAAGCTCGAGATTTGTCGCAGTGATTTTGGTTATTACACCAAAGCTTGAGCTTAGTTTTAGGCTCTCATCTTTTAGAGCGGATTTTAGGCGGCTTAGGCTCAAAATCTAACTTCTTTAGGTGAGTTTATAAGCGAGAAAAACTCCTTTCTCGTTTCAGCATTTTTTATAAACGCTCCACGCAGAGCCGACGTGGTCGTCGTTGAATTAATTTTCTGTACGCCACGCATCTCCATACACATGTGGCGCGCTTCGATGACTACTCCGCAGCCCTTTGGCGCGATGACTTCCTCGAGTGCTTGAGCGATCTGTTCTGTGAGTTGTTCTTGGATTTGCAGCCGCCTTGCAAAAATATTGACTAAGCGTGGGATTTTAGAAAGACCTACTACCTTGCCATTTGGTATATATGCCACGTGCGCACGCCCTATTATAGGCAGGAGGTGATGCTCACAGAGGCTGTAAAACTCAATGTCTTTTATCAGCACCATTTCGTTGTTGCTTGATGTAAAAAGCGCATCGTTTAGCACTTCTTTCGGATCTTGTTTGTAGCCACTTGTTAAAAACTCAAAAGCCTTAAACACCCTAGTTGGAGTCTTTATTAGCCCTTCACGACTTGGATCCTCGCCCATGATTTTTAGCATATTTATGACTGAATTTTCAAAACTCTCTTGCATTGTCCGCCTTTTAAATTTAAAATCGCATTTTACATAAAGTCTGCTTTTAGGTTAATAAATTAAGCTAAGTTTTGGTATCATCTAACAAAAATTTTATATTTTGTAAAAGGAAATTTATGCAAGTAAAAGCTACGCTAAATGACAGTGTAAATGCGGTAGCGACCGCTAAAATAGGTGCTGATGAGATAAAGGCATCTGTAAATAAACTAGCCAGCAAAGCTGCTAAAAGTATGAAAATAGACGGCTTTAGAAAGGGTAAAGTACCAGTAGCTGTTGTTCTAAAAAGATATGAAAAAGAGCTAGAAAAAGACGCAGAGCAGGACTTTTTCCGTGATGTGATAAATGAGGCTGTAAAAGAGCTTAAAAAAAGCGCAACAGACGTAATAGGAGAGCCTAGCTTTTCTAAATTTGATAGAAGTGAAAATGGGCTTGATTTAGAGATAAATATAAGTTTTAAACCAAGTGTGGATGTTAGTGGATATGAGGAGCTTATCCCTGATTTTTCAACCCCAAGGGTGCTTAAAAAGGATATAGACGAGAAAAAAGAGGAGCTTTTAAAAATGCTAGCCCAGCCTGAAAAGGTAGAAAAAGATAGCCTTGAAAAGGGCGATTTTGCTAAATTTGACTTTGAGGGCTTTATCGACGGTGTGGCGTTTGATGGTGGCAAGGCAGAGAAGTATATCCTAGAAATCGGCTCAGGGCAGTTTATCCCAGGCTTTGAAGATGGTATGCTAGGGCTTAAAGTGGGCGAAGAAAGAGACGTAAAGGTTACATTCCCAGCCGATTACGGTGCTGCAAATTTAGCTGGTAAAGAGGCGGTATTTAAGGTAAAACTACACGAAATAATGCAAAAAAAGGTGCCGCAAAAGCTTGATGAAGAGCTACTAAAGCGTCTAATACCAGGCGAAGAAAAGCCTAGCGAAGAGCTACTTGAAGAGCGTATAAAAGAGCAGCTTAAGGCTGAGAAAATGGCAAAACTAATAGCCGAAGAGCTAAAGCCAAAGCTAAGCGAAGCGCTTGTGGAAAAGATTAAATTTGATCTACCAAAAAATATAGTTGAGCAAGAGATTGACGTGCAGTTTAGCAATGCGTGGGCTAGCCTTTCAACTGAGGAGATGGATAAGTTTAGAAACGATCCAAAAGCTGTTGAGGCAAAGCGCGAGGAGTATCGAAAAGACGCTGAAAATAGCGTGAAGCTGACATTTATCGTCGATGAGCTAGCGCGAGTGCGTGGTGTGAGCGTGAGCGATCAGGAGGTAATGCAGGCTGTGTATTTTGAAGCCTACAGAGCGGGTGTAGATCCACGTGAACACATCAAAATGTACCAGCAAAGGGGGCTTTTGCCAGCTATAAAAATGTCTATGGTAGAAGAGCGATTATTTAGCGATATTTTCAACAAAGATAAAAAAGCAGACAAAGCCAAAAAAGAGAAGGCTGAGTGATGAGCTACTACGTCCCAGTCGTAGTCGAGCGCACTAGCCGTGGCGAGCGAAGCTATGACATCTACTCACGCCTGCTAAAAGACCGCATAGTAATGCTAAGCGGCGAGATAAACGACGTCGTGGCTAGCTCCATTGTCGCCCAGCTGCTGTTTTTAGAAGCCGAAGATCCAGACAAGGACATCTACCTATATATAAACAGCCCAGGCGGAGTCATCACGTCTGGCTTTAGCATTTATGACACGATGAATTATATAAAGCCTGATATTTGCACCATCTGCATAGGGCAGGCGGCTAGTATGGGGGCGTTTTTGCTTAGCTGCGGGGCTAAGGGCAAGCGATACGCCCTGCCAAACTCCCGCATAATGATACACCAGCCTCTTGGCGGCGCTAGGGGGCAGGCGGCGGATATTGAGATACAGGCTCGTGAAATTTTACGGCTAAAAGAGATACTAAATCAAATTCTAGCCAAAAACACGGGACAGAAAATCTCAAAAATCGCCAAAGATACCGATAGAGATTATTTTATGAGCTCGGCTGAAGCAAAAGAGTATGGGCTTATTGATAAAATTTTGGAGAAAAGCTTTAAATAGGGATTTGCCTTGATAAAGATAGATAGCGCACAAGATAGGGTTGTAATAAAGCAGAGCGAGCATATGGACGTTTATAAATTTTCTCAAGACGTCCTGCAACAACTTACAAAGGACAATATACCGTCAATTCCGAGTAACTACTCGATATATTTTGATAAAATGCTCGATAAAGGACCTGATGAGTTTAAGCGCAAAATAGCAGACGTCATCTCAACCATCGACGTCTCGCCATCTGCTGAAAGTAGTATACATATAGAAAAAGAGGTGCGCCAAAGCTATATACAGATAAAGTCAATGCTCCAAGCTGTGGGGCTTATTTATAAAAATTTAGCCACTATGAAAGTACTGGCTAAAAAGCACGCTGCTACCTTAGAAAATAGCTCCGATATTTTAGCCACTAGAAAAGTGGTACAAAACTTTAATGCAGACCTTTTAAAGCTTATGGCTTTAATGGATAAGCATATAGATATAATAAAGCTAAATTATGAGGAGATAAGTCGTATGTTTAAGGCTGTTGAGGAGCAGTCTATATACGACTCTTATTATGATATTTATAATAAAAAATTCCTCCTAAGCACTATGGCAAGCGAAGCCGAGAGTGCTAAGCGATACGGCTATAAGTCGTCGTTTTTGTTGCTTAAAATGAGCGAGCGCATAAAAGGGCGTATAAAAAATATAAAAGAGCGAGAAAATATCCAGCGTCTAATAGCTAAAATGCTTTTAAAAACTAGTCGTCGTAGCGACGTTGTGGCGCACTATGGAGAGGGCTGCTTTGCTATGGTTATGCGCCATACTGATATAGTAGGTGCGCGAAAGGCTTGCGAGCGTATTTTGGGGTTGCTTTATGAGCAGGATTATCTTAATGAGGGCGAGGTTATAAATATGGAATTTCAGATGGTTGCTTGCGCTTTAAGTGGGGCAAATATAGTAGAACAGACCCTCTCAATAGCCCTTGACCGTCTCCAAGCCAGTGATAAATCTGAAGCCCCAGTGATTATAGAGGAACAAATTTAAATGATAAGAGAGATACTAACCTACCCAGACAAGCGGCTTTTTGTCCGCTCGAATGAGGTGAGTAAATTTGATGAAAAACTTCATACTTTATTAGATGATATGTATGAGACTATGATAGATAGTGAGGGTATCGGGTTAGCCGCCATTCAAATAGGCGAGCCTGTGCGCGTACTAATCATAAATATACCAAATGAAGAGGACGTGCAAGATAGGGCAAATTTGCTTGAGGTGATAAATCCCGTTTTTGAGGATAAACAAGGCGAGGCGATATATCAGGAGGGCTGCCTTAGTGTGCCTGGATTTTACGAGGATGTAAAACGTGCTCAGTGGGTCAGAGTACGGTTTTTTGACCGCTTTGGCAAGGAGCAGACGATAGAGGCGGATGGGCTTTTAGCCATCGCGCTTCAGCATGAAAACGACCATCTTGACGGACATCTATTTATAGAAAAAATCGGCTTTAATAAGCGTAAAAAATTTGATAAAGAGTATAAAAAGGGGCTAAAGCAGCCTAGGCCAACAGGGCGTAAAATCAATCAAGAAAGTAGCGAAAAAACAGCCTAAATGAAGACTCTACGCTCTGCTTGCTATGTTGACGGACTTCATATAGTAGACATAGAGGCGACATTTACTAGAGGGCTTCCTGCTATGAGCATCGTGGGACTTCCTAGCAAGAGTATAAAAGAGAGTGGAGACAGGGTAAAATCGGCACTTTTAAGTACAGGTTTTAGCTTTCCAGCCTCTCGCATTACTATAAATTTATCCCCTTCAGACATTCCTAAAAATGGCAGTCACTTTGACCTAGCCATAGCTCTTTTAATAGCCTTGCAAAAGGCCAAAAGCCTGCAAAATATCTTTGTCTTTGGCGAGCTTGGGCTTGATGGGAGCATAAAAAGCACTTTAAATTTATTCTCCACACTCCTATTTTTAAGCACTAAAGTAAAGCAAGTCAGCGTGCTTTTGCCAGCCTCAATCGCTCAAAAAGCGGCTATGATACCAAACTTAACAGTCTATGCTGTGTCAAATTTAACCCAAGCCGTGCAGTTTTTTAGCGATGCGGAGTTTGCAAACAGCTGCTTAGTTAATAGCACTCATGCGCTTTTTAAAGATAGCCTTAATATAGCTGGCAAAACGTACGTGCCAAATTTAAATTTTGAGCTTGATTTTATCGATGTTTTAGGGCAAGAGCGCGCAAAGCGTGCCTGCGTGATAGCTGCAGCTGGCATGCATAATCTGCTCTTTGAGGGAAGCGCAGGAAGTGGCAAGAGCATGTGTGCTAAACGGCTTTGCTACATTATGCCGCCGCAAAGCGTTCATGAGGTTTTAAGCGCTGCGGCGTATCGCTCGCTTAATCAAGAGGATAGCGATTTTAGCGCGATTAGGGCGTTTCGTAGCCCCCATCATACCAGCACAAAAAGCTCTATTTTTGGCGGCGGCTCAAGTAGCGCTAGGATAGGTGAGGTAGCCTTAGCAAATGGCGGAGTGCTATTTTTTGATGAGTTTCCGCACTTTGCTAGGGGTATTATAGAGAGCTTGCGTGAGCCTTTGGAGGATTTTAAAATTCACATCTCTAGGGTTAATTCAAAGCTCACTTATGAGACTAAATTTAGCTTCGTAGCAGCGATGAATCCATGTCCGTGTGGCAATCTTTTAAACAAAAGTTTAAGCTGTCGTTGCAGTGAAAATGAGATAGCTAGATACCGTGCAAAAATCTCAGAGCCAATACTTGATCGTATAGATATGCTCGTGCAAATGGATGAAATCAGCCCAAATGATAAAGCAAGCCTTAGCTCTGCGCAGATGAGCGAGCAGGTTTTAAGGGCGTTTATAATGCAAAAAAACAGAGGGCAAGATGAGTTAAACGCTAAGCTAAGCGATGCTTGGCTTAGTAGAGTCTGCGTGCTTGATAGCGAGGCAAAAGAGGTGCTAGAACGCGCTATTATTAGGTATTCGCTAAGCCAAAGGGGGATTAAAAAATGCCTGCGTGTGGCTAGGACGATAGCCGATCTTGACGAGGTGGAAAACGTCAAAAAGCAGCATTTAATCGAGGCTTTAAGCTACCGCACGAGGAGCATTAATGCTTAAAATTTATTTAAACACTTCGGCACTGGATAAAAGGGCTTGCGATAAATTTGCTCTTAGCGAGGATTTATTGCAAGAAAACGCAGCCTATAAAATGGCTTTGGTAGTAAGGGATAAATTTAAGCCGCACGCTAGGATATTTGGTGTGTGTGGGGGAGGGAACAACGGTGCTGACGTGCTTGCTTCGCTTCGTATGCTAAGCGGTGAGTATAAATGCGCTGCTTATTTGCTATTTTATAGCGAGAAAATAAGACCTCAGCTAGAACGTGCCGTGGCAGCTGGTGTTAGCGTGGTGGCACCAAAAAGTTTGCAGCATGAGTTAGATTTTTTAAAAGGTACGGTTAAATTTAAAAAACTTAAGCGTACTTGGCTAAAGAAAGCTGAGTGTGTAATAGACGGTATATTTGGCTCTGGGCTTAATAGAACTTTGCAAAAGCCTTTTGTTAAGGCTATTAAAAAGATTAACGAGGCTAATAAATTTATCATTTCTTGTGATTTGCCTAGCGGACTTAACGCTCAAGGTAATATTATGGGTGCTTTCGTTAGGGCGGATGTTAGTGTTTGCATGGGAGTTTTAAAACTAGGGCTTTTTAGTGACATGGCAAAGGATTTTGTAGGTAAAATTGTAATTGCAAATTTAGGCATTAGTGCAGAGAATTTCTGCGGTAAAAGTGATTTTTACCTTTTGCAAAAGAGCGATTTAAGCCTACCATTTAGGGATAAAAATGACACTAACAAAGGTAGCTTTGGACATGTTTTTGCGTTAGCAGGAGAGCATACAGGAGCTTGCATAATGGCGCTAAAATCGGCATTTTGCTTTGGTGCTGGGCTTGTTAGTGCTGTTAGTAAAAATAAACTAACCATGCCAAAAGAAATAATGCAAACAAGCTATATAAGCCCTCGCATGAATGCTGGTGTAATAGGTTCTGGGCTTGGAAAAATGGCTGGAGAGAATGAGCTTATAAAAGTGTTAGTAAATGACAATACAAAGTTGTTAGTGATTGATGCTGATATGTTTTATGATGAGATTGTGCTTGGCTTTGCAAAGCGTAAAAATTGTGTGCTTACGCCACATCCAAAGGAGTTTAGTGCGCTGCTTAAAATAGCGGGCTTTGGAGAATATAATGTGCAAGAAGTGCAGGAAAATCGCTTTAAACTAGCTCGTGAGTTTAGTCTTAAATTTAAAGCCACTCTTGTGTTAAAAGGCGCTAACACAATAATAGCAAAAAACGGTAAGCTTTACATTATGCCACTTGGTGTTAGTGCGTTAGCAAAAGGCGGCAGTGGAGATGTGCTTTCCGGGCTTATAGCTGGATTGTTAGCCCAGGGTTATACTCCGTTAAAAGCCGCTATAAACGGCACTTTAGCGCATGCCATATCAGCTAGAAAGTATAAAAAAGCAAACTACTCACTAACGCCAAAACAGATTATAAAAGGTATAAAATGTTTAGTAAAAAAATAGCAATATTATTTAGTGGCTCTGGCTCAAATTTAAAAGCGATATTGGAAAAAGTCCATGGCAGAGAATTTAATGGCGTAAAAATAGAGTGTGTCTGTGCCATCACAAATAATCCAAATGCCCTTGGGATACAAAAGGCTCGTGCTTTTGGTATTGAGGCAGTGGTGATAAATCACAAAGACTTTGCAAGTAGGGAGGAATTTGATGTGGCTTTAGTTAAAAAGCTAGGCGAGTTTAGCCCTGATTTAACGGTGCTTGCTGGCTTTATGCGTATCCTAAGCCCAGTCTTTACAAACGCTGTAAAAGCCATAAATTTACACCCCTCGATTTTGCCGCTTTTTAAGGGTGCACATGCGATAAAAGAGAGCTTTAATAGCGATATGCAAGTAGGCGGAGTGAGTGTGCACTGGGTGAGTGCGGAGCTTGATGGAGGCAAAATCATCGCCCAACGTGCATTTGAGCGAGAGCAGGGCATGAACCTTGAGGCATGGGAGGAGAAAATCCACGAAATAGAGCATGAAATCCTGCCTCAAAGCATAATAAATTTACTAAGCAAAAAATTCTAGCAGAGTAAAACCACTGCGTCTTTTAAATTTGTGAGGTTTGCTGGCTATAAATTTAACACTTCTTGTGAGTAAGCTTAATTAGGAATTTTTATAAATTAAACTATGCTCTAAAGTCTAGGGTGCTTTAAAATCAGCAGAAGTAAAATTAAATGACAGCAATTTTTGCTACGTAGGAATGGGCGGAGCAGGTTTGCGGAATTGGGATGACGGCTACCAGTTGGCGCGCTATAGCGTTGTGAGAAAGATATCGGCTTGCGATGTGAGTGTTTGGTGTGATTAAAAATGGCAGAGAGCTTCGTATAGCAACCCCAGTTATTTGCGTAAAATACAAGAGCTACGGTATAAAGCTTTGTGTAAAATAAATTTAAATCCAAATGTTTATGGCTTAAAATTTTATAAAATAAAACTACGCTTCATCACGTGCAGATGGGCAATGAAAATGTCGGCCACGTAAATTAAATTAGCTTAGTTTTTGCCGTGCTTGTAGCCAGCTAGGTGTGATACCTTTGCATTTTGACTTTTTTATCTTTGCGTGTTATTTAAAGATTTGCCACTTAAATGAAAACCGCCTATTATGCGCGCATTTGTAAGGTGTTGGTAAGTTATTGTTTGGCTTTTTATCTTGAGTGAAAACAAACATGGCGAGTTTTTTGATAAAGTGAAGTTTAAAGAAGCTACTAAGGTTAATGCTATGCATCTTACAGGCGCGTGATACTTTTAATATTGCCTTTGTTAGTAAAAGTGGGAGACTTTGCAAAATAAGCGTATGTGGCTTAAATTTTATGAATAAAATAAAAACTAATTTATTGCAAAGTAGTAAAAAGCTTTATTACAAGTCACTCTAATTAACGCAAAAGAGTAAATTTAAAAGCTAAAATGTTTCTAAAATAGTCTTGCAAGCAGCGCATAAATTTGGTGTAAATTTAAATTTAAAATGGCGCTTTAAAATTAACTTTAAGAAAAAGCGATAAAATCAGTGATTTGTTTTGGCAAATTTATAAAACTAAGGAAAAATTATGGAATGGATCACATCAGCACAGGCATGGGTCTCGCTGCTTACTCTAACGGGGCTTGAGATAGTTCTTGGTATTGATAATATAATCTTTGTTGCTATACTCGTCTCAAAGCTTCCAAAACATCAGCAAGACCGTGGGCGTGTGCTAGGGCTTGGCTTTGCGATGCTTACGCGTATACTGCTGCTGCTTAGCCTGTTTTGGATTATGCACCTGACTAAGCCGCTTTTTAGTGTAGCTTCAATTAGTATCACGGGGCGCGATTTGGTGCTTATTTTGGGTGGGGTGTTTTTACTTTTAAAGTCTCTTAAAGAGCTAGTAAGTCATATAAAAGGGGACGAGGATGGCGCAAAAGATGGCGGCGCTGGGGCTAGCTTTGCTTTTATCATCGCTCAAATTGCCGTGCTTGATATAGTCTTTTCACTTGATAGTGTAATCACTGCTGTTGGTATGGCAGATCATATCCAGATAATGATACTAGCTGTAATCATTGCAGTTGGCGTTATGATGTTTGCTTCAAAGCCGATTGCGCATTTTATCGAGGAGCATAAGGAGCTAAAGGCACTTGCGCTTGCATTTTTGGTGCTTGTGGGGGGTGTGCTTGTAGCAGAGGGCTTTGGCGCACACGTGGATAAGGCTATGATTTACGTTGCCATGGGATTTTCTTTGGTCGTTGAAATTATTAATATCTTGAGTAAAAAAAGTCAAAAATAGGCGGTTTAAATTTGCCTTGATTTGGTTAAATTTTAGGCTTAATTAAAAAAATATTTAAAAAAATGTATAATTAGGTATTAAATTTTACTCAAGGCAAGATATGATCCTTATAATAGATAATTACGATAGTTTTGTTTTTAATATCTACCAGTACGTACAGCAGTTAAGCACCGATGAAGTGCTTTGTGTGCGAAACGACCAAATCAGTTTAGAACAGATTAAAGACCTCTCGCCTAGCCATATCATACTAAGCCCAGGTCCAAAGCACCCAAAAGATAGTGGTGTCTGCCTAGACGTACTCGGTGCTGGGCTTGAAGCACCGGTGCTTGGAGTGTGTTTGGGGCATCAGGCGATAGGGTTAAATTACGGCGCAAGTATAAAACGTCAAGACGTCCCACTACATGGCAAAACCTCAAAAATAAGCACTGTTAACGGCGGTGGGGAGATTTTTGCGGGACTTCCTGATAAATTTGAAGTCATGCGATATCACTCGCTTTATGTGGATGATTTGCCACAAAACCTCACTCCGCTAGCTTACGCAGATGATGGCGTGCTTATGGCACTTAAGGTAAAAGATAAAGATATTTACGGCATTCAGTTTCACCCAGAGAGCTATTTTAGCGAGTATGGTAAACAAATAATTGCAAATTTTTTAAATATCTCAAAGAAAGATGAGAAAAAATCGCAGCCTCACCCTACTGATTTGCGCCCATATTTACTAAAGCTTCAGGAAAATGAGCGGCTTGATGATAGGGATTTTGCTGGCATTATTGATCTAATCGCCTCTAGCAAGGCAGACGAGCTTCAGCTAGCTGCGCTACTTGTGCTTATAAGCGAAAAGAGCCTAAATGCCGATAGTCTTGTCTCTCTTGTGCGAAATATCCTACGTTACTCGCATACCTTCCGCGATAGTTCGGCGATGATAGATTTGTGTGGTACCGGAGGAGATGGCTTTAAGAGCATAAATGTCTCAACTGCTGTTAGCTTTATCCTAGCTGCGCTTGGTGTAAAGGTCGCAAAGCACGGCAATAAAGCTGTCAGCTCAGCAAGTGGCAGTAGCGATGTAATAAGCGCGATAAATTTAAAAATTAGCGACAGCATAGCCGCTCAGCGTATGCTGCTAGATAGCGCTAATCTCGCATTTTTCCACGCTCCATTTTTCCATCCGCTTGTGGGCGCATTAAAAGACGTTAGAACGCGCCTTGGCATACGAACAGTCTTTAATATCCTAGGGCCTATGCTAAATCCAAATTTATCCCTGCGCTATCAGCTAGTGGGCTGCTATCACAAGCCAGTGCTTAGGCTTTACGCACAGACGCTTGGGCTGCTGGGGCGCAAACACGCACTAGTCGTACGAGGCGAGGATGGAATGGATGAGATTAGCATATGCGACTCCACGCGTATAGTGGAGCTTAAAGATGGCACAATAAGCGAATACAGCGTTACTCCAGAGCAGTTTGGTTTTACTAGGGCGCTTCACTCTGATATAGCTGGTGCAGACGCAGCAAAAAATGCTGAAATTTTAAAAGCTACTCTAAAGGGCGAGCTAAATGGCGCAAAACGCGATATAGTCGTGCTTAATGCGATGTTTGCCCTGTATACGGCTGATAGAGTCTCTAGCCCAAATGACGCGCGCGAAATTGTTGAGAGTGCGCTTGATAGTGGGCTTGTGTGGGAGTATTTTATGCACTATTTAAAGGGGCTTGGCGTTGAGGCTTAAAATTTGTGGCATTAAAAGTGTGGCAGAGGCAAAAACCGTACTTGGCTTTAATGAGGTAGATTATGTGGGGTTAATTTTGGCTAGTTCTAAGCGCAGGGTAAGCCCTGAGCTAGCCACGCAAATAGCAAGCCTAGCTCATGAAATGGGTAAGCAAGCAGTTGGAGTTTTTGTAGATGCTGCGCCTAATGAGATACTTGCTTCTTGCCAGAGCGTGGGCTTTGATGTAGTGCAGCTTCACATAAAGCAAGCAAGCTCTGAGCTTTACGCTGGGCTTAGGGCTAAGCTAAATCAAAAAGGTGTATCGCTTTGGCAAGCCTTAAGTGTGAGGGAAAGTCTGCCAGAGCCCAGCATAGACGCAGATATGGTGCTATATGACGCTAGCGGTAAATTTGCTGGTGGAAATGGAGTGAGTTTTAGCTGGGATTTATTGCGCACTTTAAAGGCGCAAAGCTTTGGACTAGCTGGGGGCATAGGGGCGGATAATATCGCAAAAGCAGCAAGCTATAGACCAGCCTTGATAGATTTAAATAGTAAATTAGAGGATGAAAATGGCATAAAATCTAGCGAAAAAATCTCTCGAACTTTGATAAATTTAAAGGAAGCAGTGTGAATAAAAAGGCGTATTTTGGTAAATTTGGCGGACAGTTTGTGCCAGAGACTGCTATGGCGGCTCTTAGCGAGCTTGAGGCGGCATATCTAAGTATCGCACAAAGCGATGAGTTTAAAGCTGAGCTTGATTTGCTTTTGGCTGAGTATGTAGGGCGTCCGACGCCACTATATCATGCAAGGCGTCTAAGCGAGCATTACGGACATGAAATTTATCTAAAGCGTGAGGATCTTTGCCATACTGGTGCTCATAAGATAAATAATGCCTTAGCGCAGTGTCTGCTAGCTAAAAAAATGGGCAAAAAACGAGTCATAGCCGAGACTGGGGCTGGACAGCACGGAGTGGCGACTGCGACTGCGGCGGCACTTTTGGGGCTTGAGTGTGAGGTTTATATGGGTGCTGTTGACGTGGCTAGACAGAGCTTAAACGTCTTTCGTATGGAGCTTTTAGGGGCTAGTGTGGTAAGCATTAGTGATGGCTTAGGCACTTTAAAAGAGGCTACAACCGCCGCGATTCAGGCTTGGGTAAATGGCGTGGAGGAGATATTTTACGTCATAGGCTCAGTTGTGGGACCACACCCATACCCAAAAATGGTGCGAGATTTTCAAAGCGTGATAGGACGAGAGACAAAATCCCAGCTTAAAAGCCGTGGCTTAAGCGCTGATTATGTCATAGCCTGCGTTGGTGGCGGAAGCAATGCCATGGGGATATTTCATGAGTTTGTAGGCGATGAGAGCGTGGGTTTAATAGGCGTAGAAGCTGCAGGGCTAGGTGCTAGCACGCCATATCACGCAGCTACTATCACACGTGGAGCAGAGGGGATAATCCACGGAATGAAAACCATCGTTTTGCAGGATAGATATGGCATGATAGAGGAGGTGCATAGCATATCTGCTGGGCTTGATTATCCAGGTATCGGACCAGAGCATGCGCACCTAAATGATATAAAAAGAGCCACATACGCCCCTATAACTGATGATGAGTGCATAAACGCCCTGCGCTTAGTTTCTCGCCTTGAGGGGATAATCCCAGCTATTGAGAGTGCGCATGCGCTGGCATATTTGGAGTATCTCTGTCCTAGTTTAAAAGAGCCTAAAGTCATAGTTGTAAACGTAAGTGGCAGGGGGGATAAGGACATGTCAAGCATAGCAAATTACGAAAAAGGAAAAATTTATGGATAGGCTTTGTGATAAATTTAAACTTAAAAAGGCAAATATCGGTTACGTTGTCGCAGGCTATCCTAGCCTTGAATACACGGCTAATTTGCTTGAGAGTCTAGACGATAGCTGCCTTGACGTGCTTGAGCTTGGCTTGCCATACTCTGACCCTCTAGCAGATGGCGAAGTCATCGCAAAGGCTAGCTTTAGCGCACAAAGAGCTGGCATAAATGCTGATAAAGTCTTTGACATGCTAGATGGCTTAAGTAAAAAGCCAAATGCCGCACTTGTGTTTTTAGTTTATTATAATATCATCTACGCATATGGCATGGATAAATTTATAGCGCGTGCCGCAAAGGCTGGCATAAGTGGGCTTATAGTGCCGGATCTGCCCTTTGAGGAGGCTAGCGAGCTAAAGCTAGCCTGCGAGGGCGCTGACATGGCGCTGGTGCCGCTTATTAGCGTAACCTCAGGGGATAGGGTGCAAATGCTAAAAGGCTATGATCGAGGGTTTGTCTATCTTGTGGGCGCAATAGGCGTAAGCGGAAGCAAAAGAGCGAGCAAGGAGCGGCTTAAGGCCATGAGAGAGAGTATTGCTGAGGTATCAAATTTACCTGTGGCGGTGGGTTTTGGCGTGAGGGATAGTACTGGCGTGGCTGAGGTGCATTCGTATGCAAACGGCGCTATAATAGGCACAGCTATCGTGCAAGCTAGCCAAAGCATGAAAGAGGGCGAGCTAATTGCGCACATAAATGGGCTTTTTGGTAGGGTTTAGATAAATTTAAGTATAATAGATAAAACTCACAAGGATAAAATGATGAAAGAGATAAAACAAGTCGTAGAGGCTGGTGTAAAAAACCTCTTTGAAAATACAATGGGGCTAAAGATAAGCGTAGGTAAAAGCGTTGGTAAGGGCTTTTATACGGTCAGCATACCAGTTAGCTTTGAGACTGGAGTAATTGAGTTTTATCTATTTTTAAAGCGTCCTAGTCTTGAGGCGTTTGCTCAGCATCTTTTTGGTGATGATGAGGTTAGCGAGGGGGATTTGGAGGATTTAAGTAAAGAAGCGGCTAATCAAATCATAGGCAAGGCTAAGAATTTATTAAATGAAAAAAATGAGAGCAAATATAGCCTAGGCACTCCGACGTTTTTAGGTAGCGTGGAAAATACTGCGATTAAATTTAATGAAAAATTTATATACAAGCTAAATAATAGGACATTTTTCATAGGATATATCATAAAATGAGCGAAGAAATAGAGATAGTGGAAGGCGGCGAGCTAATCCTAGGTGAGGGGACTGGACTTTTTAAAAGCTACGATGAGCTGATGGATATTAGCGTCGATTTTATCGCTGAGCTTGGGACGACGACTATTAGTATAGCTGAGCTTTTACGGCTTGAAGCAGGTAGTGTTATCGACCTAGAAAAGCCTGCTGGAGAGAGCGTGGAGCTATATATTAATAATAGAATTTTTGGCAAGGGCGAGGTTATGGTGTATGAGAAAAATTTAGCCATAAGGATAAATGAGATACTTGACTCAAAATCTGTAATCCAGTACTTTAAAAAGGAGCTTTTATGAGGCTTTTGGCTGCCTTTTTTCTTGCATTTTTTGCGTTTAACCAGCACGCTTTTGCGGTGAGTTTGCTGGGGTATAATGTCTATGAAAGAAGCGACCGCGTAGACGTAATGCTAAGCTTTGATGCGCCATATGAGGGGCAGATATATTCAAAGCGTGAAAATGGCACCACTTCGTTAATCCTTGGCTCACTAAGCTTTAATGAAAATATCAGTAAACAGCTAAACTCCGCGATAATCAGTGAGCTAGACATAACGCCAGTTAAAAATTCCCTAGCCATAAACTTACACTCTACTCAGCCTATTACAGTGGGTGCGTCAAAGACTACGGACGGCTTTGGGCTTAGGATACGCGTTACATTGCCAGCTAAAAGCACACAAAATGCCAGCACAAATAATCCGTATCTAAACCAAAATCAAGACGTAGCCAAAAGCGCAAACGACACCAGCCAGCCAGCCAGCCTTGCTAGCACAGATGCGAATACGCAAAGCTCAGGGGCATTTGGTGGCGATGATGAGGGGCTTATTAGCTTTAGGTATGTTGCAGTGGTTGTTGTGCTTGTGTTGCTGCTTTTGCTGCTTTTGGTGTTTCGTAAATTTATCATCACTAAAGGTGGTAGCACATTTATTAAGCGCGCGGCGTTTCTTGATAAGCTCGAGCTAAAGCAGGGGGTAGAGACTATCTACGAACGCGCACTAGACGCACAAAATAGGGTGGTTTTGCTCGAGTTTAAAGATAGACAGTATCTAGTAATTGTAGGCAGTACAAATTTAATCCTTGATAGATTTGGCGATAATATAGCCAATGAAGATGAGTTTAGTGCGTTTTTTGAGGAGAATAAACGCCGAATAAGCGAGATGTTAAAGCAGCGTCAAGGCAGTCTAGAAAACTATAAGGACAAGATAGGCAAGAGCTCGTAAGCGGGGACTTTTGGCTTTGGTTTTTGCTAGCCTCGTTCTTTGGACTTTTTGGCTTACCCTTTTTGGGTGTTGCTGAGATATTTTAAGCTAGCTTGTCTAGTAGGTGCTTTTAAATGAGCTAGCTTTAATGAAAACTCTGTTTTACAGAAACCACGTTTGGTTTGTTTTAATAACTTCATTTACGCCGACCGCACATGCTTGCTTTAATACTTGTCTATATACGCTACGTTTAAAACAATACCTTAACATTTAAATTTATCTTTTGATGCCTCTTATTATTTGTTTTTGTAAAATAATCTAGCTCATCTAGCTTTACAAGGCAATGCCTTCTTTGACAAAACAGGGCTTAACCGTATTTTAAAGTGATTTCGTTTATTTGCCATTTGTGGCGCAGTTTCACTCAGTCTATGTAAAATAAAGCTAAAATATTACACCAAAGTCCATGGTGGCTACGGTAGTTATAGATGAGCTACCGCTTCCCTCCACCTTTTTTACGGTCTATTCTTGCACTTTGTCAAGACGAGCGATATTTCTTATTTTGGTATTATTTTATTTATTTTAAAACTCTCTTTATTAGCTTTAATACTTGCACGATAAAGCGATAGACGAACAAAAAAGAAAGCGATTTCATAAATTGAAAAACCTTAGTCTTAGAAGCGCAAAGTCAAAGCTTTCACGGTTTAAAATTAACTTAGATAAATTTAAATATTAATCACAATAAAAATGTTGGCGCTGTGCGTTAAAAGTCTTTTAAAAATATTTCTATGTAAAATAATGTATAAATTTATAGCGCACAATAAATTTAATCTACAAAGCGAAGTTTTTGGGGATTTTGAGCCACTTTTTATAAAGTAGCTCAAAGCAAAAAATCGGCTAAGCTTAATAAGCTGGGGTAAAATCAGTTTTCTTGTGATAGCTCTTTATTCCAGCCGCCGCCCATAGCCTTAAAAAGATCCACTATTGCGCTTTTTTGGTTAAACTCAGATTTAGCTAGCTCAAGCTGTGCGTTTAGCAGGCTACGTTGTGCGTCAAGCAGGCTGATATACTCGACCGCGCCACTGTCATATTGGATTTGAGTGATGTCATAAATTTCCTCTTGCGTTTTTAAGCGCTCGGCATTTTTGCGCTTTGCACTTAAGCTTTTGCTAGCTGCGTCTATTGCCGTTACTGCTTCGCTGATTGCTGTGCGTACGGTGCTTTCGTAGTTTATAAAAGCAGCGTCCTCACTAAGCTTTGCTATGTCGATATTTGCATTTATTTTGCCGCCATCAAATATCATCTGTGCTAGGCTTCCTCCAAGCGACCAAGCCGAGTTTGCAGGGTTTATAAGCGTATCAAGCCTATCGCTGGTATAGCCAAAGCCTGCTGAGAGTGAGATAGATGGTAGCCATGCCTTTTTAGCCACGCCAAGTGCGGCGTTTGCGCTTACTACACGCTGCCACGCGGCTGCTACGTCTGGGCGGTGATCTAGTAGCTGTGCGCTTATGCCTGTGTTTATCGCTACTTCATCGTTTTTGCCAATGTCTGTAGCAGAGTATATTATCTCGTCGTTGCTTGCGCCTGTTAGTATATGCAGTGCTGCTTGTGCGGCGCTAATGCTAATGTCAAGATTGACTAAGCTTATCTCGGCATTTTGCACGCTTGCTTCGCTTTGGAGATATTCGCTTTTGCTTATTGCGCCAAGCTTTAGCTTGTCAGCGTAAAGGTCTCTTGTGGCTTCGTAGTTTTTTAGGTTTTTTTCATATACTGCACGCTGTGCTAGTAGGCTGGCTAGATTAAAATACCCCTTTGCTACGCTTGCTGCTAGGCTTATGCGAGCGGCGTCATAGTCGTAGTTTGTGGCTCTTAAATTTGCTTTAGCCATATCTACGCTATCTCTTACCTTGCCCCATATATCAAGCTCATAGCTTAATCCAGCACGCAGACTAAAGCCACTGCTAGGATTTGCCTCGTGGGCTACGTTTGCCCTGCTAGCTCCTGCGCTTGCATTTAGGCTAGGTAGCCAGTCGGCTTTTTGTATCCCTAGGCTTGCGGCTGCTTTTTTTAAATTTATATAAGTGATTTTTAAATCAAGATTGTTGCTAAAAGCCTTTTCGATTAGAGCATTTAGCTTTTCGTCATTAAATTCTTTCCACCACTCATTGCTTATTTTCACATCGTTTACGCTTCCGCTAAACTCCTGCTTTGCGTTAGGTAGCTCCGGACGAAATGCGCAACCAGCCAAAACAGCGCATAGTGATAGTGCGATGACGTGCGATTTTATCATTTTTCTCCTCCTTTTTTGTTCCATACTTTTTCATTTAGACTTTCAAGCAGATAGTAAAATAGCGGTACGAAAAATATCGAAATCGTAGTCGCTGCTATCATACCACCAAGCACGCCAGTACCTAGACTGTGGCGGCTTGCAGCTCCAGCTCCGCTACTGATTACTAATGGGACGATGCCAAGTCCAAAGGCGATTGAAGTCATCACGATAGGACGGAAGCGAAGCTTTGCTGCTGAGATAGCTGCCTCTACTATGCCCTTGCCGTTTTCGCGCTCGTTCATAGCAAACTCAACTATCAAAATAGCGTTTTTAGCCGATAATCCGATAAGTAGTAATAGTCCTACTTGAAAATAAATATCATCACTAAGCCCCCTAGCCCAAGTAGCAAGAAGCGAGCCAAATACCGCAAAAGGCACCGCAGTAATTACAGCTAGCGGTATAAGCCATCTTTCATACTGAGCTGCTAGGATAAGGAAAACAAAAACTATACCAAATACAAATGCTATCGCTCCTTTACCGCTACTTTCTACTTCTTGATAGCTAGAGCCTGCCCATCCTAGTGAGTACTCGTTTGTGCCTAGGGTTTGATTTACCACCTCTATTATAGCATTTATTGCGTCTCCTGAGCTGTATCCAGGGGCTGGATCTCCCATGATTTTTGCCGCTGGAAAGAGGTTGAACCTCTCAACCAAATCAGGACCCACGCTTCGCTTTATGCTTACAAGTGAGCTTAAAGGCACTTGAGTACCGTTTGAGCTTTTTACAAATATAGTGGCTAAATCAGCTGGACTGTCTGTAAATTCGCTCTTTGCCTTTGCGTATACTCTATAGCTTTTCCCAAGCATGTTAAAATCATTTATATAATAGCTTCCAAAAGTCGCCGCCAGGGTGCTAAAAATCGCATCTTTATCAACGCCAAGTAATCGTGCCTTAGCGTAATCAACGCTCATATCGTAGCGTGGATAGCCAGTCTCTAGCGTGGTTCGTACGCGTACTAGCTCAGGGCGTGCGTTTGCAGCTGCTAGCATTTTTTGCACGTCAGCTTCTATTTCATTGTAGCTTTTTCCGCTTCTGTTTTGTAAGTACGCCTCAAAGCCTCCAGTTAAGCTAAGTCCCATAATGGGTGGTAAATTTAATACAAAGCTAAGGCTATCTTTTGAGCTAGCTACTGCGCCGTTTAGTGGCCCTAAAAGTGCGTCTATGTGCTGATTAGGTAGCTTTCTTTCGCTCCAGTCTTTAAGCCTTATAAAGCTAACGCCAGCGTCTGATCTTAGCGTACCGCTTATTAGATCATAGCCTGCTAGGGATACGACTAGGTCTATGTTTGGATTTTGTAGGAATTTGTTTGTTAAGTCTTTCATTTCCTCATTTGTGCGCCATGCGTTTGAAGCTGGTGGCAAGTAGGTAATAGTCATGGCATAGCCCTTATCCTCGCTAGGTACTAGCCCACTAGGAACGTGCTTAAATAGCTCTATCATAGAGCCTATTATTATGGCTACTATTATTAGGCTAGGGATTACATGGCGTAAAATTTTTGCTACACCAGCGCTAAATAAATTTGTAGAAAAGTCAAAAAAGTCATTAAATTTACGTACAAACCAAAACGGCTTATTGTGTCCTCGTTTTAAAAATACCGCACAAAGTGCAGGTGTAAGAGTAAGTGCCACAAGCCCAGAAAGCGCAACCGATACAGTAAGAGTAAGTGCAAACTGGCGCTGTATGACTCCCACAAAGCCCTCCATAAAAGAAACTGGGATAAATACCGCTGAAAGCACTAGTACGATAGAAATTACCGGCGTGGTAACCTCGCTCATGGCTTTTATAGTGGCCTCTTTTATGCTTAAATTTGGCTCCTCCTCCATTATACGCTCGACGTTTTCAATCACGATAATGGCGTCATCAACCACAATGCCGATGGCAAGAACCAGGGCAAAAAGCGTGATTAAATTTATGCTAAAGCCCATGGCATAAAGCCCAGCAAATGTGCCTATGATAGAAACTGGCACCGCAAGCATAGGTATGATTGTTGCGCGGAAAGATTTTAAGAACATATAAATAACAATCATAACAAGCACCATAGCCTCTATAAATGTATGCACGACCTCCTCTATACTTACCTGTACAAATGTCGTGGTGTCGTAGTTTACGTTTGCGTACATGCCGTTTGGATAGCTAGGTGCTAGCTCTTTTAGTCTCTTTTTTATGCCGTCCATAGTCGCAAGTGCATTTGCTCCACTTTGTAAAAACACAAGCATGATAGCTGAACGCTTATTACTTACATATGAACTAAAGGCGTAACTTTGTGCTCCTACTTCGACATCGGCCACATCGCCTAAATGCAAAATCGCACTTTGCTTATCTGCGCGTATTATGATGTTTTTAAACTCCTGTACACTAGATAGCCTGCCTTCTGGTTTTATGCTGTATACGTATGGGGCTTTTATGGCTAGTGGCTCTTGAGCGATTTTACCTGCTGCGTACTGCTTGTTTTGTACGCTTATGGCGTTTAGTACTTCTGGGATTGAGATGTTGTATTTAGCTAATAAATCAGGCTTTAGCCAGATTCTCATAGCGTAGTCTTTATCGCCTATTACTCTTGCATCACCTACGCCCTCGACGCGCTTTATCTCATCGGCGACGTTTAATATTACATAGTTATTTAGCTCAATGTCTGTCATACTGGTGTCATCGCTCATAAATGAGACAGCGCCAAGTATAGAGCTAGAGCGTTCGCGTACTGTTACGCCGTACTGTTGAACCTCCTGCGGAAGCCTTGCTAGGGCTGCTTGTACGCGGTTGTTTACATCTATGGTGGCTTGTTTTGGGTCTGATCCTACCTTAAAATAGACGCTTAAGTTCATACTTCCAGATGCGCTTGCGGTGCTTTGCATATATATCATATTCTCCACACCGTTTATCTGATCCTCTAATACGCTAGCCACAGTCTGGGCTATTGCTGCTGCGTCAGCGCCTGTGTAGGTGGCATTTACCGTTACTTGCGGCGGAGTAAGCTGCGGATACTCCTCAACAGGCAAAGACTTTATGCTCATAAGCCCAGCTATGACGATTATAAGCGATAAAACAGTCGCAAATATCGGACGGGTGATGAAAAATTTAGAAAACATCAGCTATCCTTATTCGCTTTTACTTTGATGGGCGGTGTTTGATTTAGCTTGTGAGCTTATAGCTACTGGTGCGCCAGGTCTTATTTTACGGAAGTTGTCTATTATTATCATGTCGCCATCTTTTAAGCCATCGTTTATCACTACGTATTCAGGCGTTTGGTAAACTACGTTTATGTTTTGTTTGTATGCCTTGCCGTCTTTTGCTAGTAGCACGTAGGCGCTTGTGGCATCTTGAAGGACAGCTATTTGAGGGATTTTAAAGCCATTTTTTTGTATAAAACCAGACACTGTTACATCTCCTACAGCGCCTACAAATAAGCTTGAGTCTACGTTTTTAAAGCTCGCTTTTGCTAAGATAGAGCCAGTGTTTGCGTCTATTACGCTATCTATAAATTTAACCTCGCCCTCGTAGCTTTTGCCGGCTATATTTAGGGTTGCTTTTTGATTTTCTTTGCTCCACTCTTTGCTTTGTAGCTTTTGACCCGCAGCCAGTGCGTCTACGTCAGAGATATAATAAACCGCATCTATCTCGTCCGTTTTAGTAAGGCGCGCTAGTGGTGTTTGATTTGCTATAGCAAAGCTTCCTACATCGGCTAGCTTATCGCTTATGGTACCGCTAAATGGAGCGATTATTGAGGTGTAGTTTAAATTTAATTCAGCTATTTTTAAAGCTGCTTCTGTGCTATCTTTGCTAGCCTTTGCATTATCCATCTCTTTTTGGCTACTTGCACCTTTTTTAAAAAGTGCGCTTATACGGTTATATTCAGCTTCTGCACTTTTTGCGGCTGCTCTTGCGCTTTGTGCTTGTGCGGCGTACATATCAGGGTCTAGCTTAAAAAGCACTTCGCCTTTTTTCACTTTTTGTCCTGCTTTGAAATTTTGTGAGATTATAGTGCCACTTACTTTTGGTAGGAGGTTTACATTTTGTGGGCTTTCTAGTCGAGCAGGGTATGTAAAGCTAAGCGGCAAGTCCTGTGCGCTTACAGTGATGACGTCAACTGGCATAGCTGGATAAGCTTGCGGTGTGGCGGCTTGTTTAGATTCTTCTTTGCTGCTTAAAATATCGCAGCCACTAAAAACTAATGCCGCTAAAACAGGCATAGTAAGATACCATTTCATAGAGATTTCCTTAAGTTTGTAGTAGTAATTACAAAGTTTTAAAGCTCTGATTTTAACACAAATTTGATAATAGTTTCTAAATTATAAAAATTTTTAGATTTTGTCTAGTTTTGGCTTTCAAAAATGCCATAATTTAACTCCTTAAAATGCTATAAAATAGGCTGTTTTTTAAGCCCAAACTCTCATTAAGGGATTAAATTTATGTATCAAGTAAATGATACGATATAATTTCTGAATTTATCATAAATTTACGAAATAATATCCGAATTTGCTTTTAACATTTTTTAATATACCCTACTGCTATGAAATACACTCAACAAGACAAAGCTAGAATTTTACGGATTACATCTCGCACATTGCAGCGATGGAAAAGCACAAAGCCAGAGCTGTATGCGATTATAGAGGCTGGATTTATCCTGCGTGAGGGCATAGGCGCTGAGGAAGAGGCATTAAAAAAGGCAAAGGAGCTTTTGCGTGAAGCCCTGCCGACTAGCTGATATTTGTTGGCTTTGATTAAATTTATGACTTTGTTTTGTGAATATGAACATATTAGCAGTTTATAGCGTAAAAGTTAAGACTTAATTTTTACTAGCTACTTTAAGCAACGGTATTGCTTTAAAATTTAAAAAGCAATGCTATACCTAGCATGAGTGCCTCATCTATTGCTTTTGCGATACAGCTTACATAAGCAGTAAGTATTTTAAGTCATAGTAGTGTGTCTGTGGCATTTTTAGATTTTTTGCTTTGCTTTAAAACATTAACAATAGTGCTACTTTAGCTACTGGTATGAATTTATGGTATTAGGCTTGTTTTGTAATTAAAGCAACACAAGCCTTTAAAAGAGCATTTATAGTTTATAATGGCTTAATTTAATCTAAACGTTAAAAAGGCTTTGGATTAAGCCTTTATTTGGCGTTATTTAGAGCGCCACGTAAAAATATATCCACGGCTGAGCGGACTATCTCCTCGCATTCTTTTTTAGTTTGTGGAGCGCTATCTGGGATTAAAAGGCAGCGAATATGCACAGGCTCGCGCACAAGCAAGCAAAAATTAAAGGCAAGCATCTCTATGTCCTTATCCCCAAAAAGAATTTTAATGTTGCCTTTGCTTAGAAAATCCACAAGCCTTTGTTCGACCTTTGTCATTAGTTTTTGTGAAAATATGCGCCCAAATTTATTATTTTTGTAGCCTTCGCTTATGACAAGCCTGCAAAGCGCAGTTGTCTCCGCACGTCCAAAAGTTCCAAGTATGCATCGCCAAAGCGCGTTAAAAACTCCTCAAGACCGACTGATTCTGGTAGGTTTAGTTGCTCGCCCATCTCATCATAAAATTTAGAGATCCTGTCCTCAATAATCGCTGCAAAAAGCCCCTCTTTGCTATCAAAAAATTTATAAATACTAGATAAAGACCCGCCGCTAATAGCTACAATATCAGTCATATTTGTGCGCTCATAGCCATTTTGCATAAATAGCTCAAGTGCGGTTTTCATTATTATTTCACGGCGTTTTGGGGCTTTTATGTATGCGCTCATCTGTTTTCCTTTGGGTAGATAAATATGCTCTTTCGTTTAACGTGTATTCGCTCTTTGTCATCTGTGGCGTAGGCGTTTACTAGCACTTGCTCCTCTTTGCTAGCGGCTTTGTCGCTTTGGATTGTCACGATTATTCGGAGCTTTTGGTTTGCATTTATTTTAAATGGCTCTTTTGGCTTTATTATGCTTAGGTTTTTATTTTCTATCTCAAAATAGTAGCTATGCGCCACATCGTCTGTGTTTTGAAATAAAAATAGGTACGAGTTTTGTACTTTGCCGTCGTCTGTAACGTTATAAAGCTCGCTTGTGCGGTTTATGTTTAAAAGCATATTTTCCTTTTTCTCGCTCATAGCTAAAAGAGCGCAAAATGCAATGACCAGCACGATTAGATATGCCACCGTGCGAAAGCGCATAAATTTGACTCTTTGGTGCGATTTTATGCTATTTGCGCTGCTCCATGATATGAGAGATGGCTGATTAAATGCCGCCATAGTCTTACTGCATGCGTCAGCACACTCTAGGCAGTTTATGCACTCAAGCTGCATTCCCTTTCTTATATCTATGTGTGTAGGACAAATTCTTACGCACGCCTCACAGCCAGTGCACTCGCCCTCTCGTGGCTTTTTAAATAGCTTAACTCCATCTTCGTATACTGCTCCGCCACGGTTTGTGTTATAAATTACTTGCATGGTGTCATTATCAAACATCACTGACTGCACTCTAGCGTATGGACAGGAATAGATGCAGAATTTTTCCTGTAAAACCGTAATATCAAAGATAAGCCATGCTGTTAATCCAGCTGTAATGCCAAGCGTTAAAGGATACTCAAGCCCCTGATTTAAATGCTCGAAAAACTCAAATGGTGGCACAAAATACCACATAAAATTACAGGCTGCTAAAAATGCCACAGGCGCAAATAAAACCACTGCCATAAATTTTATAAAAAGCGACTTTTTTGCCTGCTTTTGGCGGTTTGTGCTGCTTTTATAAATTCCAAAAATCTTTGTCTGGATTAAATCTCTGTAAATATATCTAAAAATAGTCTGCGGACACGCCCAGCCACACCACACACGCCCAGCCAAAGTGGTAATAAAAAATATAAATAAAAATAGCAAAATAAATAAAAAAGGCATCAGATAAAGCTCTTGCATGTCAAACTTAACAAACCCAAGCTCTAGGTGCTTATGCTCAAAACTCAGCAAAAATAAATGAGTGCCGTTTATGCTTATAAATGGCAGAGCAAACACGATTATAGTCAGAAAAAGATAGGCGATATGGCGCTTTTTGGCGTAGGCGAGTATTTGGGCTACCATTTTTGGATACCTTCTATTATAGTAATAAATTTTTCATTTTTTGGGGATTATAACACAAGTAATTAAATTTGCAAAATTGATGTTTTTTTGCTAAAATACGTGCCTATTTTAACAAAGAAAGGTGGTGAGGAGAGTGCCAGGTATCAAGGTACATCCAAACGAGTCTTTTGACGAAGCGTACCGCCGTTTTAAAAAGCAGGTTGATAGAAATCTAATCGTAACTGAGGTTAGAGCTCGCCGCTTTTTCGAGCCAAAGACTGAGATCCGTAAAAAGCAAAAGATCTCAGCTCGCAAAAAGATGCTTAAGCGTCTTTATATGCTACGCCGCTACGAGTCAAGACTCTAAGCCATATGACCGACTTAAACGTCGGTCTTTACTCATTTTCGTTTAAATCCCATTTATTAAATTTAATTGCCATTTTATCCTTATTTGATATAATTTAGCTTATTTCGTTTATGGAGTGAGTATGGCAGCACACAAAAAAGTCAGCGTAGCGCAAGCTGCAAAGCTACTTGGCATAAGCAAGGAAGCGGTTTATAATCGTATCCGCCGAGGTAGCCTAAAAAGCGTGCAAAAAGGCGGGCTTAAAATGGTCGTACTAGGCGATGAGGAGCTAGCGCTTGCTCTAAAATCAGGTAACGAAATAAATTTAAATGATGAATTAAATAGCGATGAAGCTAGCGAGTTTGGTGCGGTAAATGGCGAATTTATCGAATACTTAAAAGCACAAATAGACGAGCTAAAAGCCCAAAAAGCCTCCCTTGAAGCTGACAAGGAGCGCCTCTATCAAGAAAAAGAACAAATTCTAAATCAAAGCAAAAGTGAAATAAGCGCCATACACAAAAAAAGCGACGAGAGATTACTTCAATTTCTAAGCGCACTCAGTGCAAAACCCCTGCTAACTGATACCATTGATGTAGAGCCTATCGAGGCAAAATATAGTGATAAATGGCTAAGCCTAGATGAGTTTTTACAGGGTCTAAGCCTAGATAAAAAGCAGGCTAAAAAGGCAAGAAAAAGGCTGCTAAAGCAGGTGGGCTACTCAAAGCACGTTGTCTATAAAGATGGATTAATACTAATAAGAAAAGATAAAAATTTAAGCAAACTAATAGGAGAGATATGAAAGCGATTAAAAAAATAGCGACTTATGTCGGACTTGGTGTGTTTGGGGCTATTAGTGCTGGGGCTTTGGCTGGGTGCTTTAGTAGCGATGATAAAAGCAGTCTAAATGAAAATGTAAAGCAAGGTGCCTTTGTCATACTCGAAGAGATCGCACCAAATAAATATAAAGTGCTTGAGGAGTATCCTAGTAGCGAGACTAGAGTGGTGCTAAAGGGGCTTGATGGTAGCGAGAGAATGTTAAGTCAGGCTGAGATTGATGAGATATTAAAAGCTGAAAATGAAAAGATACAAAACGGCACTTCAGGGCTTACAAATCAAAATGCTGCGATGAGTAGCGGGGGCATGAGCCTAGGGGAGACTATCCTAGCAAGCGCGGCTGGAGCGATACTGGGTAGCTGGATAGGCTCAAAGCTCTTTAACTCCCCAGCCTACAATGCTACTCGCCAAAGCGCATATAAAAGCCCATCAGCCTACACTCGCAGTGTAAATAGCTTTAGTGCGGCAAAATCAGGCGCAGGCTCAGCAAAGACAAGCAGTGGCAAGAGTGGGTTTTTCGGCTCCAGCTCAAGTGGCTCATCATCTGCTAAATCAAGCTCGAGCTTTGGCTCATAGGAGGGCGCAATGAAGCTAAAAAAGCTAACTCCCATAAGCAAAGATTACCTTGAAAGCGTGGGCTTTTACTGGCACACGGATAATGACGGCAGCGAGTATATAGCTGATGAGGTTGTAGAGATTTCGCAAGCGCAGGCGGAGAATTATTATAACGCAGCAAACGAGCTATATGACATGTATGTAGCCGCAGCGCAGTATGTGATAGACAATGAGCTTTTTCACGAGCTTGGAATTCCATTTAATCTAGTAGAGCTTATCAAAGCAAGCTGGGAAAATGACGTACACTGGCACCTTTATGGGCGATTTGATCTAGCGGGTGGGCTTGACGGTGCGCCTATAAAGCTGATTGAATTTAACGCCGATACGCCTACTTGTTTGTTTGAGACGGCATTTTTGCAAAGCAAGCTTTTAGAGCAAAATGGGCTTGATGAGGACTTGCAATTTAACGATATGTTTGGCGCGTTGCTGGATAATTTTAAACGCCTTGTAACCTTAAGCGAAGACGTGAGCGAATTTGAGAGCTCGTATAGTGGCTGGGGGATACTGTTTAGCTGTGTTAGGGGTAGTATCGAAGATGAACAAACGGTGCAGATGCTTAAATTTCTCGCCTCTAAGGCTGGTTTTAAGACAGAGTTTGCCTATATTGATGAGATTAGCTTTGATGATGAGAAGGGGGTGTTTTATAATGGCGAAAATTATGAGTTTTTCTTTAAGCTTGTGCCGTGGGAGAGTATCGCGGTAGAGGAGAGCGAGCTGGCACTAATCCTAACAAATATCGTCAAAAATCAAAAAGCAATAATCCTAAATCCAGCCTACACTCTGCTTTTTCAAAGCAAGGGCATACTTAAAATTCTATGGCAGCTTTACCCAGATCACCCACTTTTACTCGAGGCTAGTGACGCGCCGCTTGAGGGCAAAAAGCAGGTAAAAAAGCCGCTTTTTGGTAGAGAGGGTGAGAATGTGAGTATCATAGGCGAAAATGGCAACGTGATAGAGCAAACCAGCGGAAGCTACGGCGATGGTGCTAGTGTGTATCAGGAGTATTGTGAGCTTTGTGCTGATAGTGAGGGCAGAAGCTATCAGGCTGGGGTATTTTTTGCTTATGAGGCGTGTGGGCTTGGCTACAGACGCGGAGGCAAGATACTAAATAACACGAGTAAATTCGTAGGACACTATATAAAGGAGGAGTTATGAATATAGTATGTTTAGACGCCATTACCTTAGGCGATGACGTTGATTTGGGCGTTTTTAGCTCGTTTGGGGAATTTAAAAGCTACCAAAGCACAAAGCCAGAACAGACCATAGAGCGCCTAAAAGACGCCGATATAGTCATCACAAACAAAGTCCTAATCACACGCGAAGTAATAGACGCAACAAACCTAAAACTAATTTGCGTTGCCGCAACTGGCACAAATAACGTCGACACCGAATACGCAAAAACTAAAGGCATACCAGTAAAAAACGTCGCAGGATACAGCACCCCTAGTGTCGTACAGCAGACTTTTGCCTCGATTTTAGCTCTTATTAACCAGACGGCTTATTATGATGATTATTGCAAAGACGGCAGCTGGGCGAGGAGTGGGATATTTACACACTTAGATAGGAGCATAGATGAGCTTGCGATGATGCGTTTTGGCATTATAGGGCTAGGCGAGATAGGCAGGAGCGTGGCAAAAGTGGCTAGTGCATTTGGTGCGCAAGTTTGCTATTACTCCACAAGCGGCGCAAATTCAAATAGCGAGTATGAGCGCCTTGAGTTAGATGAGCTTTTAAGAATCTGTGATATAGTAAGCATTCACGCACCGCTAAATGAGCGCACAAAGGGGCTAATCGGCGAGCGAGAGCTAAGCTTAATGAAAAATGGCGCAGTGCTTGTAAATTTTGGCAGGGGCGGCATAGTGGACGAAGTGGCACTTGCGCAGGCGATTGATGAGCGTGGGCTAAGAGCGGCTATTGATGTGCTAGAGAGCGAGCCGCCAAAGGCGGATAATCCGCTTTTAAGCTTAAAGCATAAAGAGCGGCTTTTGCTTACCCCTCACATCGCTTGGGCTGGCAAGGAGGCTAGGGTGCGGCTTGTGGCAAAGATAGCTGATAATATTAAACAATTCCTGCAAGGAGCGTAGTAATGGCGAGTGAGCATAGCTTTGACATATCTGCTAGTGTGGATATGATGGAGGTTAAAAATGCGCTAGAAGCCGCTAAAAAAGAGGTGGTAAACCGCTTTGATTTTAAAGGGCTAAAGGCTGAGATAGAGCTAGATGAAAAGGGTAAAAATATCACCCTAACAAGCTCAAGCGATAATAAAATCGATGCATTAATTGACATCGTTAGCTCAAAGCTCATAAAGCGAGACATACCGCCAGTAGCCATAAAAGAAGCCAAGCGCGAGAGTGCAAGCGGTGGAGCAGTACGAGCGGTGATGAGCCTAAATGATACGCTTGATGGCGAAAATTCTAAAAAAATCACAAAGATGATAAAGGATAAAAAGCTAAAAGTAACGGCTAGTATAAGGGGCGAGGAGGTGCGCGTGGTAAGCAAAAGTATAGACGAGCTACAAGCCGTTATACGCGAGGTAAAGGCGCTAAATCTAGAGCTTCCGCTTAGCTTTAAGAATTTAAAATAATCTTTCATTGCGCCTCTTTTACGTTTTCGTAAGGGGGTGCTTTTATTTTTGGCATGATAAATTTACTGACCTCGTGCGATTTTATATGGCTTTATGTCGCCCTCTCCTGCTAGATTGCTTTAAATTTGGCTCTGTTTTAATAAAGTATTGCTCCTTAGTGGCACTAAAGTAAGCACAGCACCCCCCCCTGATTCGTGTCAGTGACTTTTGGTATTAACGCCCTTGTACACAAGGTCGACACGATTTTTAGCATTTCACGGTGGCTTAGCGCAAAAATCTGGTGAGCAGTGGCAAGTCCGCAGGACTTAGAATGATGACTGCTGTAGGGCGTGCCGTAAGCGAGTTAACGAGCATATTTCCGCTCACTGCATTCGCCTAGAAACTGCGGCTACGCCTTGTTTTAAAGAAACTTCTCGTTTTGCTAAAGAAGCTAACGCTTTGCAAAGCGAGCTGAGAAATAGCGCCTCTTGCTTTGTAGAATAAGTCACTCGCCCCATCTTAAAAGCAAGCTTTTTATGATTTTACTCGGTTTTATTGCGCTGCGAGAGTATAAATTTAAGATTTCTTTAATCGATTGTGCTATTTTTAATTACAAATTTTAAACCACATCACAAACTTAACATCACTAATTTTTATCAGTGATTTTGGCATTTTATAATGTTGGTGCGATTTTTAGCACTTTGTGAGATTTAGCGCAAAAATTTTGGTAGTGTCGGCACACAAGCCTAGGACGATGACCGCTTGTACGCAGTTTATATCGCAAGTGATAGATCAGCCACTTACATACGTGGTACTGGCTTGCTTTTAAAATTTGTAGAGTAATAATATTGTTTAAAAGAGCTAAATTTAAACGTAAAAGCTAGAGTTTTTAACAAAATCAAACATAAATTTATGCCTTAAGGGATGCATTTTAAAAAAGCTAAAATAAAATATGAGTGATAAATTTAATCAAATAAAGATGCTGCGAATTTAGGATTAATGCGCTAAATCACTGCTTTATCATCACAGTTTTGCCGTTTTGTAGCAGATAGTAGCTGCGCCCTTTAACGCTGTAAAGCAGAGTGGCTTGCTCTATTTTGTCCTTAAGGGTGAGCTTTTTTGGCGATGAAAATAGCGCAAATCCAGCCCTTAGCGCCACAGGGGTGTACCATGTGCTAGCGCAAGAGATTAGTAAAATCACAAAAATCGCTCTAATAAAGTTAGCAAATCTAGCGTAAAGTAGCCCCCAGCCAAGCGGCAAAGCCAGCGCCGCCCATGCAAGCCACGGCTGAGAGGCTATGTAGATGAGGTTAAAATATTCATCAACGCCATGCTTTATAAAATATCCGTCCCAAAGTCCGACAAAAAAGACAAAACTCGCCACACAAAGCATCAAATACCCTAGGCAAAATGCCGCTAAAAGCCTCATCTAAGCCTCCTAAGCCTCGTACGAGAAAGCCTAAACATACTAGATGCCTCTCCCTCAAAAAGCCGCTCGCTTACCACCTCGTCGGCCACGCTTTTAGCAAAGCTTTCGTCAAATTTATCGCCGTGGCGGTTGGCTGAGCTAGAAAACGCCCAGCCAAGGCGTGATAAAAACTTTTGGTGTGCGCCATTATTTACCACGCGTGCGGCAGTACCGTTTGGGTAGAGGTAGGTAGTTTTTTTGCTAGCCCTTATCCTGCGTCTGTGCGCAACTGGAGCCTTTGCTATCTCGCGCAATCTAGCAAAATCTGGCAGAGTTATCAAGCAAGGCTTGCTGGCTGGGCGAGCCTTTGCTAGATTTAGCCGAGCCAAATCCTGTGAGAGTAGCCCAGCTGTGGTGTCGGTCTGTGCTAGGTAGAGTTTTGGCTTTGTCATATTGCTTGAGTCAGAATGATGTTCTCGTCTATGTCAAGATACATGTGTGAGCTTCCACTACTTACCTTATAGTGGGTGTAGCCCTGCGCATTTGATGCGTTTGTGTCGTTTGCGTCCACGACTCTCATATCAAAGCTATCGTTTTGAATTGTTAGGGTGTCTTTTTCGTCGCCGTCTATTGTTAGTGTTGTTTTATTTGCATCTTGAATATTAAATATATCTCCAAGGCTTATGCTATAATTTCCGCCGTTGTTTATTCCAGCTTCTGTGTAATCCCCTAGGCTTATTTTTTCTATGCCGCTTAAGCCACTCACATTTGAGTAGCTGTCTGGAAATATGATTACTGTATCAGTGCCATCCCCACCTAGTATCACGTCGCCATCATGATACACTATGATGTCATCCCCTCCGATAGCATTTATCATGTTAAAATTTGAACTATCTATACTGCCCATGCCGTCGATAAAATCATTTCCAGCTGAGCCTGTGATATTATCTTGCTGGTTTTCTCTGCCTGTGATTACTGATGCTTGCGATAAGTTAAAATTTGACGTATTTATTGTATAAAGCCCGCCCACTTTGCCACTATCTGAGCTTAATAATCCGTCATTTTCAGGTCCGTCATAGTAGACTATGGAGTTTAGTTTATTATCGCTTGCGTATTTGGCAGGGTCGCTTACTTCGAAGTTTACGCCGCCTTTTGTCTCAAAGTCCGTGCTAAAAATCGCTCTCATATCCACGCCACCAGCATTATCGCCAAGCGATACTATTTCACCGTTTGCGTCGCCAAAGCCCACGCTTAGATCAAGCACTTCATCGCTTATATCTGCAAGCGCATCTTTGCTTATCGCACGCGTTAGCTCAAATTTTGTCGTGGCATCATCACTTAGCAGATTTGCTACGTGAAATTTAACCACTCCATTACCATCATCGCTTATTGTTATGCTGCTTATGTTCTGATTTACATTGTCGCTCGCTCGTGCCTCCGCCATACCGTCAATCGAAATCACTTCCAGTCGCGTGTCGTCATTTATTTTTAGGATATTTACGCTCTTGCCACTTTTTGCGTAGTGCAAGTATACATAATCAGGCGCGCTTACGCCGCTGCTTAGGTGCGTGTTTACCGAGCCTTTTTGCTGCATGGCTATGACATCTGGTGTTTTGTCGCTAAGTGAGCTAAAATCTGCACCAATAAACTCAAACATGCCTCCTTGCGCCTTTAGCTGTGCGGTGCTAGGCGTGTCGTTCATGGAGGCTATCTTGCTAGCGCCATTATCGCTAAAATAATCAAGGCTTAGTTCTTCGCCTGTTTTTAGGTATAAATTTGATGAGTTTGCGGCGATTGAGAATTTATTCGTTTCGCTGCCTAGCGAGCTTTCTATCTGGGTTTTGCCGCCGTTTATGTTTGTAAATAGCGAGCCGTTTGCGTCGCTTAGCCCGTAGACATAGCCCTTTAGTCCATAGTCTTTTGCGCCTATTTTGTCGCCTTGGTTTATTATTGTGGTTGATTGTTTTATAGGGTCGTTATTTGTTATGTTAAATATACCTACTCCGCCTGTAAAAAGCAGTCCTTGTGATACTGGCTCTAGGCTACCATCTGCTTCTTTTACGTAGACTTTTACATCATTTTCGTCTAGCGTGGATTTAAATTCCACCTCTCCGCTAGTGGAGTTAAATTTGCTCACTCTTTCGTCTACTGCGACAAGCTGTTTTAGCTGCACGTGCAGGCTTTGTACGTCTGGGCTGCCAGTTTGTATATATTCGCTCGCTTTTGCCAAAAGTTTATCTCTAAGTGGCGCAAAGCTAGCATCGCTTTTAAAATTATCAGGCGTAGTCTTTGACGTGTCTACAGGTACGTTAAGCACGATAAATTTATAATTATGCCCTTTTTCAAGCCCGCTTAAAGGTATGTCTTTGAGGTTTGAATTTATTGGAGAGAAAGTGCCAGTTACTATATCTACATTTACTAGCTTTATCTCGCCTGAGACTTCGTCTTTGCTATAGATGGCTACCATGTTGCCGAAGCTTGATTGTACTCTTAGTGTTGGCGTGGTGTCTTGGCTTATGTAGTTGCCATTATTGCTTAATTCAGTATCTAGGTTTTGAGTGTTACCTGTGTCTATAAATTTATTGATGTTATTTGCAGATACTATGGCGATATTTGGGTTACTTTTTACACCTAGGTCGTTTAGGTTGTATGCTAGTACCGGGGCTTTTATAGTTATTTTTATGGTGTTTATTTCCAGTGTAGAGCCACTTATGCTAAAGCCATCTGCTGGCGTTTCTAGGCTCCACACGCCGTTTGCTTTTACGGCTTTTGCTGTTTGATTTGCGCCGTTTGTGTCTTTGTATGATACGCTTAGCACATTTACAAAAGGCTCATCACTTAGCGATATGCTGATTTTTTGATTTGTGCTATCTAGTATTAGCTCTGGCTCATTTGGTACTGGCAATACAGTGATGCCCTTAGCTTGGCTTGAAACCGTGATTGCGCCGTTTGTTCCGCTAAATGCGCTATTTATAAAATCTACGCTAGGAGCAGCTTTTGCGCTATCGTGGGCTATTGCGATAAATTTATACGTATCATTTTGTGCGGGTAGGTTTAGGCTTAGGTCGTAGGTTGTGATGCCTTGGGCTAGGCTGGCTTTGCCAGCTATGGTAGGTGCGGCGGTGGGGTTTGATTTTTCATACACGATAATCTCATCTCCTCCTATGCTGCCAGTTATATTTAGCTTTAGTTTTAGGGTGCTATCGGTGGTTTTGTCGCCGTTTATTAGTACCTCTTGGATTGAGTTATTTTGGCTTGATATGTTTTGTTTTACGATGCCATCCTCGACTTTTTCATCGGAGTAAAACTGCATAGTAGCGCCTATTGCTTGGCTTACTAAGTCAAAGTTACTGCTAGCTGATGAGGTTAAAAATAGATCGCTAACACTCGTGCTTATGTTACTTTTTGCTAGTGCGTCATATGGTAAAGAGAGCCTATCTGTGCTTAGCGCATAGGGTAGTCTTGCTGGTGTTTTTGCGCTTGTAGCGGTGTCTAGTATGCTTATGCTATCTACGCTCCATGCGGTGCGTGCGCTATTTGGGGTTAGTATTATTTCATGGCTTGTATTAGCTGTATCGCTTGGGGCTTTTAAATTTATTGTGATTTTGTCTAGGGCTTTATTTGCGCTTAGACTTGGTAAATTTATAGATAGTTCAGATTTTGATAGCGTGGTGTCGTAGCTAGCCTGCGGTGGAGTGTCAACTATCATTAATTCACGCACGCTTGTGGCTTTTGCGTTTGTAGCAGCGGCGCTATTATTTGCAAAAATCAGCCCAGCATTTGTCATATCTGTAGTCTCATTACCTGAGCTTGTAAATGCTACGATTTTATTATCTCCTAGACTTAGATCGGTATTTGATAGGGCGATTTCTTGAGAATTTGAGCCGTTTTGGGTTAGGTTGGCTACTTTTTTTACTACATTTTGCGCATCTTTTACGTATACGACTATGGATTGATTGCTATCTCCTGAGGTGCTTATTTCTAGACGCACAGCCTTATTTTTACTTACTCCTAGATCAAAACGCTCAAGGTTAGGATATGTTGACTTAAAGCTAATTGACGTCGCCTTAAACTCGGCAATGGCTGGCGGTGGAGTGATTGGCGTAGGTGGTGTTGGCTCTGGCTCTGGGATAGGGGTCGGTTCAGGTATGGGCTCTGGTTCAGGCATAGGTGTTGGCTTTGGTTCAGGATTTGGCATGGGTTGCGGCGTTGGCGGTGGAGTAGGCTCTTTTGTCTCTTGGATCGGGGCTTGGCTTGATTGCTTGATTGCTGGGCTAGTGCTTGCTATAGAGCTTGTTTTTATATTGTTTTTTTCGCCTGCTTGGTAGTTAAAAACCTCAATGATATTTTTATTTACGTCGTTTACAGAGCGTGTAAGTTGTGTGAAATGTCCCGTTTTTATGATAGCCCTGTCATCGCTATACATTCTGCCGCTAGATTCTCCGCCTGCATTTGTGTGTATGTCTGTTACATTTGTTGAGATGTCAGTTTTTTTACCTGATTGAGAGAATCTTGTTTTGTCATTATGGTATTCATCGCTCATTTTTTCTGTTCTGTGGGCGTCTTGTTCTAGTAAAGCTTTTAGTACAGCTGCCGCATCAAAGTTCTCGTTTACTGGAGATTCGCCTCGCAAACGTACCACATCGCCTGCTATTAGGACGTATTCTCTGCCATTTTCCATGAGTATGATAGCCTTTGTGCCATCTATGCCACCCATGGTAATGGTATCGCCAGAAAAGACCACGTCTCCAACTTTTAGTAGCCTATCCCTGCCGTTTGAATCTTTTGATATAGCGGTTCCGTTAAGAAAGGTAACCTTACCTTTTTGTGCCATTAAATAAGCCTTTTAAATACCCATAAATTTATTTAACCTATAATTATACCTAATTAAATGCTTTTTTACAATAAGGCTTTAAATTTGTCAGATTTATTAATTTTATTTGATCCCGTACGCAAAATTTATTCTGCAGCATAAGAGTAGAGAATGTGAAGTATTTTTATTAACCTTGCCCAGCTGGTCGTCTATGAGACAAGATAGTTTTAAATTTAATATATGACATACTGATGGGTATGTTATTGAGTAAATTTAAAAACCAATTAAGTGTAAGGCAAAAAGGCGAGCTTGATTTAACGCAAAGTCAAATAAAGGTTGGCAAAACGGCTAAATCAGCTTGCCAAGCAGCTCTTTGCCAAAAGCCTCAAGCTGTACCATATCTGTTACATCCTTTTGAAAAAGTGGCATTTTAGCATAATGGTAGCGGCTAAATTTATCATCGCTCATAGCTACATACTCGCTTTCTTGAGCTATCCTAGCGCGTAAAAACTCATCACTTGAGCTAGCTGGCAAGATTTTATTTAGCACTACAGCATATGGGCTAAGCCCCTTATCATGCAGGCTTTTTATGGCACGTTCAGTCTCGGCGACTGCTAGTTTTGAGGCGTTTAGCACTAACACTATGGCGCAGCGAGTGGGATCTTTTACTAAATTTGAAAACGCACTATACCTAGCATATCTCTCATCAAGCACCTCCACTAGCCTCCCCCTGATAAAGCCATCAGGATCGCTAAAGCGGTTATCTTTGCCGCCTTCTAAATGCCCTAGCACACTCTCAGCCATACCGCCGCGTTCTTGCATGCTTAGGAGGGTTTTACTCCATTCTTTTAGCTCCTTTGGCATAAAAAATAGCCGCAAGGTATGTCCTGTAGGTGCAGTGTCTATGATGACGTGTTCGTATTCGCTGGCTTCTTTGGTTAGTATTGTGCTAAGTCGCTCAAAAAGCGCCGCCTCAAGGGTGCTAGCGCTATCTGCGACTTTGGCAAAATAATCATCAATCTGTCCGTAGCTATTTGCCCCCACAAAGCCCCTCATGCTGGCTGCGACTTTATCTACGTATGATTTTGCCTCGGCTTTGGCGTCAATTTCTGTGACGCTTAAATTTGGCGTAATCTGTGTTGGGGTATTTTTAAATTTAGTCTCAAAAATATCGCCTAAATTATGGGCTGGGTCTGTTGAGATTAAAAGCACCTTTTTATCTTTTGCTAGTGCTACAGCAAGTGCGCTACTTGTGGTGCTTTTGCCCACTCCACCTTTGCCACCTACAAATACTATCTTTGGTATCATTTATCAGCTCCTTAACAGCAACAACTGCATGGAAAATTTTCAAAAAATGAGTGCTTAAGTCCCACTTTTTGGTGCCATCTATGAAAGCGTGGCATGAGGGCTGGGAGCATCTCAAGAGTGTAGAGGGAGTAGGGATTCTCTATGCCGTAAAGCTCGCTAAAAGTAATAATCATAAAAAAATCATCAATCTCGCTATTTTCTTTAAAAATGGCGCTTTTATGCATGCCGACATAGAATTTTTCTAAATCTTTGCTAAAGCGTACTAGCTTTTTTATCACGCTACGCTCCTTTAAATTTATATCTTAGCCCCAAATTATATGGGGCTAATAGTGCTAAGGATTAAGCCTCAGCTTTTTTCTTTGCTAAAATCTCACCTATGACCTTAAGTGCTGAAAGCACCACAAGCAGGGTAACAACTATCACGATAGCGTTTAGTACGGTTAGCAGGTAATTCTCCGCTCTAAAATAGTCCCCAAGCTTAATAAGCGCACCCCAAAAGCTCATAATCAAAATAAAGCTCATCGGCACAAGTGCTACGAGACTACCGCTAAATTTACGAGACCTTAGTAGTATGACACCAACGACCATTAGTGTAAGGCTAGCTAGGAGCTGGTTTGTCGCACCAAATAGTGGCCAAATGGCAACTTTACCGTCGCTTACGCCGTTTATTGATATAGCAAATGAAGTAGCCACAGCTACGATGGTTGCTATACCCTTACCGCGCAAAAAGCTGATATTGTAAATATCGCCCCACTCTTGAATGATGTAGCGTTGCAATCGGATGCCAGCGTCCATAGTCGTAGCTGCAAAAAGGATAACCATAAGTGATAGCAGGGTAGCGCTTGCCTCTTTTGGAATTCCAAGCCCTTCGTAGATGATAGCACCGCCACCTTTTACGAAGCTTGCCACACCGCCTTTGTATAACTCAGCCCAGCTGGCTACGTTTAGATCTGCGTTTACCAGGCTAAGACCCGCTACGCAGGCTATGATAGTAGCTAGCGATAGACTGCCCTCACCCATAGCGCCTAGATAGCCTACAAAGCGTACGTCTTTCATTTTATCAACTTGCTTTGAAGTCGTACCAGAGCTGACGATACCGTGAAAGCCGCTAATCGCACCACAAGCAACTGTGATAAATAGCACAGGCACGATGATATGCCAGCCACCTGGAGTGTCTGTTACAGCTGGGATAAATGTCGGAGCTGCTATATTTGGGCTTACTATTAAAATGCTAGCATAAAGCAGGATAAGTCCGACAAAAAGCTGAATGCCATTTACATAATCACGTGGCTGAAGTAGTGCCCAAACTGGTAAAATTGAAGCAATACCAGCGTATATATAAAGAATAATAACCCACTGTGCATTTTGACTAAGCCCAAAAAGGCTATCAGGTAGGCTTACTGGCACTGCTACACCAAGTGGCACAAGTGCGTAAAGAGCGATTACCGCAACTATTGTTACAGGGATTAAAGGAAGCTTGAGCTTGTATATGCACTGCCCCATAATAAGCGCAATCGCCACCGCACCCCACGCTGGTATTATAGTCGTGGCTTGTTCGACACTCTCTTTTGCTATGATTACGCCAAATGCGCCATTTACCATTAAAAGCACAAGGAAAATCACGACCATAAATAGCTGTCCTACCTTGCTACCTACAAAGCGAGTACAGATTGTACCGATACTCTTACCCTCATTCCGCACAGATGCCCAAAGTGCGCTCATATCGTGTATGCCTGCAAAAGCGATAGTGCCTATAACCACCCATAAAAACGCTGGAAGCCATCCCCACTGCACTGCAATAGCTGGACCCACGATAGGTGCAGCACCCGCTACAGCAGTGAAGTGATGTCCCCAAAGGACAAATTTATTTGCTGGTACAAAGTCGACCTCGTCTCTAAATTCGTGCGCTGGAGTGACGAATTTATCATCAAGCTCTAGTACCTTTGACGCATAAAAGCGCGAGTAAACAAACCAGCCAAATGCAAAAGCTGCAAAGCCGATTAACATAAGCCATACGGCGTTCATAATTAATCCTTTCAAATAAGATTGTATTTAAGATTATTATATATTCTTTTTATTTAGTTTAAGATAAAATTACATTTTTTAACTAATTAAAACATTAAGTTATGTAAATTTGTTACAAGGAGTTTAAATGTGTAAATTTTTTAATCTTTATTCTCTAATGGCGTCTTTGCTAGTGGGGATTGGGTGCTGGTTTTTGGTGGATTATATAGACCCACTTTCGCTTTATTCTTTCCCGCTTGAAATGGTAAAAATTTTTGCTATGTTGGCTGTGTTTTTATGCTGTATATTTGCGATTTTGTCGATAGTCGGCATATTTATAAAGGCTGTTTTTAAGCCAAAATGCACTATCGGCTAAAGCAAAAATTAAGTAAAAGGCTTTAAATTTATCTTTACGATAATATTTTTAAAGCCTTAAATTTTATGGCTTTTTGATATTATAAAATCGGTCTAAAGCCACTAAAGTGCGTAATTTTGGATATTTTGATAAAAGTTATTATTTTAATTTAATATCAAAAACAGCCATAAATTGAAAAATTATTCATAAATTTTAATCTGAAATTTATCCTTTTTGCTATAATATTGCAAGAAAACTTAAGCGGATAAACTTTATCCTAATTAAAGGCAAGACATTGAAAGTATATTTAGACAATAACGCAACGACCATGCTAGACCCTGAAGCATACAAGGCGATGCAGCCGTTTTTAACAGAAAAATACGGTAATCCAAACTCCCTGCACTCTTTTGGTTCAGAAACTCACCCAGCCCTAAGAAAGGCGCTTGATGAGCTTTATTCTGGGCTAAATGCAAAAGACAGCGACGACATAATCGTAACAAGCTGCGCCACTGAGAGCAATAACTGGGTGGTAAAGGGCGTGTATTTTGACCGCATAGCAAAGGGTGATAAAAAGCGCGTCATCACGACCGCAGTAGAACATCCAGCTGTAATTATGACCTGTGAGTTTTTAAAAGATTTAGGCGTGGAGCTAACGGTGCTTGATGTAAACAGTGAGGGCGTTGTTACTCCGCAGCAGTTACGTGAAGCGATGAGCGATGATGTGGCGCTTGTTTCAATCATGATGGCAAATAACGAAACTGGAATGATTTTTCCTATCAAAGAATTAGCTGCCATAGCCCACGAATACGGCGCGCTCTTTCACACAGATGCGGTGCAAGCAGTGGGTAAAATTAAAGTCGACGTGCAGGATTTGGGCGTTGATTTTTTAAGTTTTTCAGCGCATAAATTCCACGGACCAAAAGGCGTTGGCGGGCTATATATAAAAGATGGACAAAGCCTTACGAGCCTGCTTCACGGTGGTGAGCAGATGGGTGGACGTAGGAGCGGAACGCTTGATGTAGCAGGGATCGTGGGCATGGCAGAGGCGTTAAGTCTAGCGAATAAATTTATGGATTATGAAAACTCTCACGTGCGCCGCTTAAGGGACAAGCTAGAGGACGCGCTACTGCAAATCCCAGATGTAACAGTCGTGGGAAGCCGCGAAAATAGAGTGCCAAACACCATCTTAGCTTCGATTAAGGGCGTCGAGGGCGAGGCGATGCTGTGGGATTTAAACAAAGCTGGCATAGCCGCCTCAACTGGCTCAGCCTGTGCTAGTGAAGCTCTTGAGAGCAACCCTATAATGGAGGCAATCGGCGCTGATAGCGACCTGGCTCACACGGCACTTCGCCTAAGCCTAAGCCGCTTTAACACCGAGGAGGAGATAGACTACGCCATCGAGCATATCAAAAAAGCGACCGAGCGATTGAGAGCTATCTCAAGTACCTTTGCCTACGCTCCGCAGTGGCATAAAAGCGGCCTGTAGGGTTTAAATTTGAAAGCGGCAGTTTTACAAAAATACGGCAAAAAGCTGGAAATTTTAGAGCTAGCACAGCCACAGGTAGGTAGTGGCGAGGTGCTGGTGCGGCTGCTTTATGCTGGCGTAAATCCGCTTGATAATATGATAAGTCAGGGCAAGCTTAGACTCGTGCTGCCATACCACACTCCGCTAATAGCTGGCAATGAGCTTGTCGGCATAGTCTGGCAAGTGGGCGAGGGCGTGAGCGGGCTAAAGGCTGGCGATAGGGTCTTTGGTAGAGTTGATTTTGATCAAATAGGCACATTTTGCGAATTTGCCGCTCTTAGGGCCGATACGCTAGCACTTGTGCCAGACGGCTTTAGCGACGAGCAGGCTGCTTGCTTGCCTTTGGCTGCGCTTACGGCTATGCAGGCTTTTAGCGAGCTTGGCGTGGTGGCTGGGGGTAGGCTTTTTATCTCTGGTGCGAGTGGTGGCTTTGGGCTTGTGGCGGTGGCTTTGGCAAAGGCTATGGGCTTATGGGTGTGCGCTAGCGGAAATGAAAGGGCAAAACAGACGCTTTTATCGCTTGGGGCTGACTGCTTTATAGACTATAAAAAGCAGGATTATTTGGGCATTGAGAAGGTCGATTACGTCATAGATACGATAGCGCAGGCAAAAAGACAGCTTGCGCTTTTAAAGCCAGGCGGTGCGCTTGTGAGCTTAAAAGATATGCCAAATCTGGCCTTTGCGCGCAAAATGGGCTTTGGATTTGCCAAAAGAGCGCTTTTTGCTCTGACTGGATGTGGGCTTGATATGGCGGCAAAAAGGCGTGGAGTAAGATATGGCTTTGTCTTTGTGCGCGCTGATGGGGATGAGCTTTTAAAGGCGGCTAGGATTTTAGAAAAGTTTAAATTTAAACCAAAAATAGATGAAATCTTTAGCCTTAATGAGGCAAATTTGGCACTGCAAAAGGTCGCAAATGGCGCAACAAATGGCAAAGTGCTAATAAAAATATCGTAAGGAGAAAAAATGGCAAAAAACAATCTAATAAGTGGCTCGATTTGGGATGAGTATTCACAAAAAGTGCAAGATAGGATGAATAATCCCCTTTATATGGGCGAAATCACCGAAGAGGAGGCTAAGGCTAAGGGCGCAAAGCTTATCGTGGCTGACTTTGGCGCGGAAAGCTGCGGCGATGCGGTGCGGCTTTACTGGCTAGTTGATGAGGCTACAGATACTATAATCGAGGCTAAATTTAAAAGCTTTGGCTGTGGCACGGCGATAGCTAGTTCTGATACTATGGCTGAGCTTTGTATTGGCAAAAAGGTCGATGAGGCGGTAAAAATAACAAATTTAGATGTCGAAAGGGCTATGCGGGATAATCCAGACACCCCAGCTGTCCCACCGCAAAAAATGCACTGTTCTGTTATGGCTTATGACGTGATTAAGGCCGCTGCGGCGCAGTATAAGGGCGTGGATCCAGAGCATTTTGAAGATGAGATAATAGTCTGCGAGTGCGCACGTGTAAGTCTTGGCACGATAAAAGAGGTCATCAAGCTAAATGATCTAAAATCGGTCGAGGAGATCACCGCTTACACCAAGGCTGGGGCGTTTTGTAAAAGCTGCGTCAAGCCTGGCGGACACGAGGAGAAGGAGTATTATTTAGTCGATATACTTCGTGATACTAGGGCTGAGATGGAGGCTGATGCGGCCAAGGAGCAGGCTGCGGCTAGGGTAGCGGCTCTAAGCGGCGAGCAGGGCTTTGACGAGATGAGCGTGGTGGGGCAGCTAAAGGCTGTTGAGGCGGTGATTGATGCGGAAATTCGCCCTATGCTGGCAATGGACGGCGGAAATATGGAGATCCTAGACATCAAAAAGGACGAAAAAGACGGCAAAATCGACATCTACATACGCTATCTGGGCGCTTGCAGCGGCTGTGCGAGCGGTAGCACTGGCACGCTTTATGCTATCGAGGCAGTGCTACAAGAAAATCTAAGCCCAAATATCAGAGTCTTACCGCTGTAACCACCCCCCCCCATTTTTGCTAGCCCATTTTTGGGCTGGCTTGGTTTTTGGATTATGATAAATTTTAAATTTGAGTGTTAAAATGGGAGGATTTGTTTGCACTTAAAACTCAATCCTTTTAAGCGCGCTAAAATAAGGCTTTAAAATTTAAATGCTATACCTTATCTTTATTATCCACTAGAGAATCTAAGCCTATGGCAGAGGATTAGATCTTGGGTATTTTTATTTTGATGAAAGTATTGCGTGGATTTAAATTTAAAAGCTAGGTTAAAGTTTTTGGGGCTTTGTAAACCCCAAAATCAAAAGTCATCAATTTAAAAAGCTACACAAGTCCTTGCTTTCTAAACTCAAATAGCACTTTTACAAACTCTTTCATCTGCTCTGGAGTGCCTAGGCTTAGGCGGTTGTAGTTAAAAAACGGAGCAAACGGCCTACCCACGTAAATGCCACGAGCTTTCATATTTTTGGCGTACTCTCTTGTGTCAGCGCCCACTTTGTGAAAGATGAAATTTGCCTGCGAGTCTGCGTAGCTAAGCCCCAGTTTATCAAGCGCTTCGGTTACGATTTGCCTTGAGAGATTTATGCTTTTTAGGCTGTAGGATTTAAATTCCTCGTCCGCAAAGACTGCGCTAGCGGCCACAAGCCCAGCTAGATTTGCATTGTCAAATGATAAAAATTTATTAAACTCCTCTATATTTTCCGCGCTAGATAGGCAGTAGCCCACACGCTGTCCAGCTAGGGCATATAGCTTTGAAAACGTCCTAACTACAGCTAAATTCTTAACCTTTTCCTGCAGTAATGATATAGCAGAGATAAAGCTTGGATCATTTACCAGCTCGGCATACGCCTCATCGACTAAGAAAAATTTATCACTTTCTCTCTTTATCCACTCATTTAGTACGCTTGATGGTGTTAGCATTGCGGTTGGGTTGTTTGGATTGCAGACATAATACACGCTAAGCCCATTAAAGCCAGCTGCGGCCTTTTTCATCGCTTCAATATCAAAACTTAAATCATCTTTAAGCCCCACTAGCACGACTGGGACACCCACGCTTTTTGCGTAGCGCTCGGCGTAGTTAAAGGTCGGATTTGGCGCGATGAGTTGGATTGGTAAGCCCTGGCTTTTGGCTCTTTGGGCTAGGGCTAGGATTATGGACTGGATATTTTGCGACGAGCCACTACCTATGCCGACATTCTCTGGCGCTAGCTTAAAGGCGGTGGCGATTTGCTCTGTTAGTTTTTCTTGCTGTGCGTCTGGGTAGCGAGAGCCGATACTTAGACTTTGGCTGATAGCTCTTTTTGAGCTTTCGCTCATGCCAATGGCGTTTTCATTGTAGTTTAGCAGTAGCGGATACTGCGCACTTGGCTCACTTTTTGCAGCCAGATTTGTACCAGCTAGAAGTGTTGTAGCTGATATTAGTTTTAAAATTTCTCTTCTTTGCATTTTTTTATCCTTTTTAAATTTATTTTTTAGTGGTTTATGGGCGCTTTAAAGCCCCCCCCCAAAGTCCGCATTTACAGCTTTAAGCTCATTTTTGCCGCATAACACTCATCATAAAATCTCCTTTTTTAATTAACTCTTTCAATAATTGTGTTGTTTTCTATCCTAGGCAAAGCATACGCTACTACCTAATGCGGCTCGTATCGCCCTGTGATATACCCGCCAACATCTAGTTCCACTTCGCTTCACCTAGAAACTTTGTTCTCACTTATGGCACGCAAGACTAGCAGTGGCTTGCTAGGCTCACGCCTGCCAACGCTCCTGTGGCAGCACCATTAAGCATGACCACCACAGATGTCTGCACGATTTTTAGCATTTTTGCAAAACTCAGCGCAAAAATCTGGGGAGCTTCGGCAAGTCCTACGGACTTAGGACGACGGCTGCTTTTTTGCGGCTCGTATCGCCCTGTGATATACTCGCCAACATCTCTAGTTCAGCTTCGCTAGCCTAGAAACTTCGCTTCGCTTGTTTTAAAGAAACTGCGACTTCGTCTTGTTTTAAAGAAACTTCGTTTTCACAGAAACTGCGCTTCGCTTGTTTTCACTTTATGCGCGCATAGCAAGCAGTTGCCCTGCTAAGCCACTTCGTGGCTCCTGCACTGTAAGCGAGCAAGCAAGCATATTACAAAGCAATGCGAGCGATGGCTTAGCCGCTCATATATGTGGTGCAGTTTGCATTATGGCTTTAATTTTGCAAGCCAAAGCAACACAATTTTTAAAAGAGCTTTTTAATATGCTTAGTATTTTTTAGCTTGTGTTAGAGCAAATCGCAAATTACCCAAGCCTAAAAGCTCTCATTTTGCCACTCTATCTTGCGTGCCATATCCCTAGCACACTCATCGCCTAAGGCGTCTCTTACAAATTTTAGCGTCATATCTATCCCTGCACTCACCCCAGCACTAGTATAATACTTCCCGTCCTTGCTATATCTTGCCCTGCTTAGTTTTATACTCCTATCTTGCGACTTAACCCACTCAAAGGCGGCGTGGTTTGTGCTAGCACTTTTGCCGCTTAGCAGTCCAGCACGAGCTAAAAGTGCGCCACCTGTACAGACGCTTAGCACGTATGTGTGCGTCTTGCAAAGCCCCTTTAAAAGCCCTATAAAACGCTCATCATCTATCACCTTTCTAGCTCCAGCCCCGCCAGGGACTAGCAGCACATCGCCGCTATTAGCCTCTGCTTTTTGACTTAGCAGGGTCGCACTGCTTGCACCGCTTATCTCGCCACCATTTAGGCTTAGGTAGGATATTTTTGCGTCTAGGTTTTTAAAAATAGCAAGGGCTCCAAATAGATCAAGCTCTAAAAATTCATCATAAATAAGTGCATTTACTATCATAAAATCTCCTTTTATAGACATTTTTCGCACTTTTTGGGTGGACTATTTTGCTACGCTCTATTAAAAGCCTAATACATTCTATTTTGCTTGCTTTGGATTTTAAATTTATCGGCTGTTTTGCCGCAGATTTTTAGCAGAGTTTAGGCAATACATTCGCAAATTGCGGCTTTGTAGATTTTGGGTTAAGATTGGGCTCTCTACGACCATATTGCCTCCTTTTGTATTTAAAATATGTTTATTTTATCTTAACTTTTCTTTTAGTTTCTTTAAAAATTGTAAAAATTTCATTAAGTATTTTTTAAGATAGGGGGGGGGGTAGAATACCTAATATAAATTTTACCAAAAAAGGAAAAATTATGAAAAAGTTATTTTTGCTCGCTATTTTGGCGGTATGCTCACTAGCTAGTGGTGCCAATGATGGTGTAAATTTTATGGCTAATTTAAGCAAAGCCTGTGATAATGGAGATGCTAATATGTGCTCGCTTGCAGCAGAGCTTTATCAAAATGACCAAAGTATAGCCGACGAGAAAAAGTTTTTTAAATTTAGTAAAAAAGCATGCGATTTAGCCCCAAATGATGTCTATGCAGTAAATTGTCATAACGCAGGCATGGGCTATTATGAAGGTCATCCATTTAAGAAAAATAAAAAAGAAGCGGCTAGGTATTTTAAGCTAGCTTGCGAGAATAAAAAAGAGCCACACTTTCAGTCTTGTGCTGTTTTGGGCATGCTTTATGAAAAGGGCGAAGGCGTAAAAAAGGACGTAGCAAAAGCGAAAAAGCTTTATGCTAAAGCTTGTGATAACGGTTATGGTGCTGGTTGTGCGTCGATTGGTTTGATTTTTCATAATATGGGGAACATCACAAAGGCTAGAGAGTATTATGAAAAAGCGTGCGAGCTCGGATTTTCTGCGGTTTGTGGATTTTAAATATATGCTTAGCTGGTACTTAAAATAGCATAATATAGTAAAATTTATTTAATGCTCAAAAAAGGCACAAATTCTGCTTTTTGGCTTTTTGCAGCTTTTGTGTCCTTGTGGTGAAAACTTTTTTATTGAGTATAGGATTTATAAGTAGGGTTTAAGCAAAAACCGAGCTTTAGTTTTGCATATTTAAAATTGTAAAAATGGTGCTTATCTACACTTAAAACTACAAAAATTATTTAGGTTTAATTTAATCATGTTGCTAAAAGCCCTTTGTCTTAGGAATTTTAATGAAAAATCAAGATATGCGGATTAATAAGCTAGAATAAATTTACCCACCTAAAATATCTTTTGTAGCCCTATTTCTGGCACTTTTTTATCCCTAAAGGCGGCTCGTACCCTATCCATACCGCTATAAAACTCTCTCATCATCACTAGGCTTAAATACCTGCCAAAATGTGTCGGCTCCACTCGCCCAGCCCTAATGCTAACCGCCCCAGCAAGACGCAGCATACTAAGCTCTTTTGCCATATAGCTTAGCAGGTTACAGGCGTTATGCGCATTAAATTTATCCACATCTATCGCCCCATCAAAAAGCGCTGTAACAAAGCGATACCGCACCCTATCACGTGGCGCAAATTCACAGCGCGCTAGCACGGTGCTTTTTCTCTCGCTCACCCTGCGAGTGTACTCTTCAAGATCAAAAGCATTTACCAAAAGTGCCCCTTCGCTAAAGCTAAATGCCCCACTTCCAGCGCCTATAAAATCCACTCCAGCGCCCACGTACTCGTCTTTTAGCTTTGAAGGGCGAAGGGCAAACGCCCACGCATTTGTACGCTCATAGCCAGACATTTGCTCGCAGATGATGTCATAATACTCTCTCTCATTGTCCTTCATCTTCGCACCCAGACTACGCTCTATCGCCTTTGTCGTGATATTTGAGCGCATAAGCGGATAAAAGGTTACTTGCTGAGCGCCACTTTGCTTTACCACTTCTATATCGTGCCTTAGCTCGTCTGCACTCTGCTTTGGTAGGTTAAAAATCAGATCAACGCTAAGCTCAGGAAATATCCCCAAAGCCTGCTCTATACGCTGTCTAATCACGCTAGCTGAGCCAAATTTATCATATCTTGCTACCCGCTTTAGCGTCTCATCATTAAAGCTCTGCACCCCCACACTTAGGCGATCTATTAGCCCCTTAAAGCGCTGTAGCTGCTCTGGCTTTATGTGGCTGGGGTCGGTCTCGGCTGATACTTGAGTAACGCTAAACTCATCTTTTATATATCGCAGGGTCTTTTCTAGCTCGCCTTCATTTATTAGCGTAGTACCGCCGCCGATGTAAAGGGTCTTAAAGTCGTAGCCAGCTTCTTTTAGCATCAAAAGCTCTTGCTTTAAGCTAGCAAAATAGGCCCTTGCTCTATCTTCGTCATACTGGTACTTGTGAAATGAGCAGTAAGGACAAAAGGTGTGGCAAAACGGCACGTGGATATAGAGCATATACTCACGCCCTGCTTGGGGGATTTTTTTAAACTCACTAGCTAAAACTTCGAGCTTGAAATTTTTTTTCAGAGCGTTGCGCATAGAGTGCTCGGCGTATTTTGTAGCGACTTTTTCTATCTGATTGCTAAATAACACTATATAATACCTTGTAAATTTTTGGCTAATAATATCTAAAGTTTTATTAAATTTAACAAATTTTTTTAAAAATTTTCTAAGAAAACAAACATAATCTTTATCTTAGTAAATTTATAGTAAAATCTTGCGAAAATTACCAAAAAGGCGATAGATGATAGACGTAATGCAAATCCAAAAAATTCTCCCACACAGATACCCGTTTTTACTCATCGATAGAGTAGTCGAGCTAGAGCCTAGCAAGCACATCGTAGCCTATAAAAATGTAACCATAGGCGAGCCGATATTTCAGGGGCATTTCCCAGGACATCCGATATATCCTGGAGTGATGATAATTGAGGGCATGGCGCAAGCTGGCGGCGTGCTAGCATTTAACTCAATGAGTGAAGAGGGCAAGGCAGACGCGGCAGAGAACAAGGTCGTTTATTTTATGAGTATCGACAGGGCAAAGTTTCGCCATCCAGTCCGCCCAGGCGATAGACTGGAGTATCATCTAAGCGTGCTAAAACACAAGGGCAATGTATGGGTGCTAGACGGCAAAGCCTATGTAGATGATAAACTAGTGGCCGAAGCCGAGCTAAAAGCGATGATAGTGGATAAGTGAGTGTTAGGACTATGAAAAAAACATTAAATTTTTGCTTGCTAAGCCTATCTAGCAAGCCTGCGAGTCTTATGGCTTTTAGTGCGTGCGATATGCGTCTGCACTCTAGGCTAGGGCTAAATTTTAGCGAGAAGTAAAATGATAGCAAAAACGGCGATTATAGAAGCTGGAGCACAGCTTGGAGAGGGCGTGGTTGTAGAGGATTTTGCCTTTATTAGCAAGGACGCTGTAATAGGCGATAGATGCGTGATAAAGCAGGGTGCTAGGGTGCTTGGCGATACGCACATAGGAGAGGATAGCAAAATTTATAGCTACGCCATTCTTGGTGACATACCGCAGGACGTGAGCTTTAAATCTGGGGATTTTAGCGCACTTCGCATAGGTAAAAGAGCGAGCATTAGGGAGTTTGCGACTATAAATTCAGGCTCAAACAAAGGCGACGGACACACTCGCATAGGCGATGACGCTTTTATTATGGCCTACTGTCACGTTGCGCATGATTGCAGGCTGGGAAATAGCGTGATTTTGGCAAATAATGCTACCCTAGCTGGACACGTCGAGATTGGCGATTTTAGTGTCGTAGGCGGTCTGACGCCTATACATCAGTTTGTAAAAGTGGGCGAGGGTTGTATGATAGCAGGAGCGTCTGCGTTAAGTCAGGACGTGCCACCATTTTGCCTAGCTGAAGGCAACCGAGCTTACGTGCGGGGATTAAATTTAGTCGGACTTCGCCGCCGCTTTGATAGAGAGCAAATAGATAGCCTGCTTGGGGCTTATAGATTTTTGTTTAAGCAGGGCATCTTAAAAGAACAGGCCAGTGAACTACTTAATCTAACAGATGACATAAACGTAAAAAAGATGTGTGAATTTATATTAAATACGACGCGGGGGATACCGCTTAAGGGGAGGGATAATGGCTAATAGGTGCAGTTTTTGCGGTCGCGAAGAGAGTGCTACGCGCAAGCTTTTAGCTGGTAGAGATGGAGCTGAGTTTATCTGCAACGAATGTGCGCGTGAGGCGAATAAAATTTTTAATGGCGAATACCGCGGAGCTAGCGAGTCTTTTGGGGCTGATGAAAATGCTAAAGAGATAGAGTATGCGCACTTTACGCCAGCAAAGCTAAAAGAGGTGCTTGACGGATATGTTATAGGTCAAGACAGAGCCAAAAAGGTCTTTAGCGTGGGGGTTTATAACCATTATAAAAGAATTTTTCGCCATGATTTAGCAGATGATGACACAGAGCTAGCAAAGTCAAATATCCTGCTCGTTGGCCCAACAGGTAGCGGTAAAACCCTAATGGCGCAAACGCTGGCTAAATTCCTCGACGTGCCTATTGCAATCTGCGACGCTACAAGCCTAACAGAAGCTGGCTACGTGGGTGAGGATGTCGAAAATATCCTAACTCGCCTTTATCAAGCAGCAGGCGGCGATGTCGAAAAAGCCCAGCGTGGGATAGTCTTTGTCGATGAGATAGATAAAATCGCAAGAATGAGCGAAAACCGCTCTATAACTCGTGATGTCAGCGGTGAGGGCGTGCAGCAGGCCTTGCTAAAAATCATAGAAGGCAGCGTGGTAAATATCTCCGCAAAGGGTGGTCGCAAGCATCCTAATGAGAATTTCATCCAGATAGATACGAGCAATATTTTATTTGTCTGTGGTGGAGCGTTTGATGGGCTGCTTGATATAATAGAACGCCGTGTAGGCAAAAACGTATTAGGTTTTAATCAAGAAAAGCGCGGCAAAGACGAAAGAGATGATCTGCTTAGCCTGCTTGAGACAGAGGATTTAGTCCACTATGGGCTAATCCCAGAGCTAATAGGGCGCCTTCATGTCGTGGCTACACTAAATGAAATCAATGAAAATGATATGGTAAGAATTTTAAAAGAGCCGAAAAACTCACTCGTAAAACAGTATGAAAAGCTCTTTGCTATTGATGATGTGGTGCTTAAGTTTGATGATGAGGCGCTGCGTGAGATAGCAAGCCTTGCTCTAAAGCGCAAAACTGGCGCACGTGGACTTCGTAGCATAATGGAAAGCGTTATGATGGATACTATGTATGAGCTACCGAACCTGCGTGGCTATGAGATTATTATTACGCCTGAGTTTGTAAAAGGCGATGAGAGCGAGCCAGTAAAAATTTTAAAACAAAATGCAAAAGGACAGATATGATATTAGACCAGCTTGTGGGATTTTTTTCTAGTGATATGGGTATTGATTTGGGCACGGCAAACACCCTCGTGCTAGTAAAGGATAAGGGTATAATTATAAACGAACCAAGCGTGGTCGCAGTCCAGCGTGAAAAATATGGTAAGCAGAGAATTTTAGCCGTCGGACATGCAGCTAAGGAGATGGTAGGCAAGACCCCAGGTGATATTGAGGCAATACGCCCTATGAAAGATGGCGTCATAGCGGACTTTGATATGACTGAAAAGATGATACGCTATTTTATAGAAAAGACTCACAAAAGAAAAAGCTTTGTCCGTCCTCGCATAATTATTAGCGTGCCATATGGGCTTACGCAAGTCGAGCGAAAGGCCGTTAGAGAGAGCGCTCTCTCAGCTGGGGCAAGAGAGGTGTTTTTAATCGAAGAACCAATGGCGGCGGCTATCGGAGCAAATTTACCTGTGCGTGAACCGCAGGGCAGCCTTGTTGTGGATATAGGCGGTGGCACGACTGAGATAGGTGTTGTTAGCCTTGGCGGACTTGTCATTAGCAAAAGCATACGCACCGCAGGCGATAAAATCGATAACTCAATAGTTAATTACATAAAAGAAAAATATAATCTGCTAATCGGCGAACGAACTGGCGAGGAGATAAAAATCAGCGTAGGCTCAGCTATCGCTCTGCCTGAGGAGCTAAGCATAGTGGTAAAGGGACGAGATCAGGTAAGTGGGCTTTTAAGCCGTATAGAGCTAACCAGCGATGATGTGCGTGAAGCTATGCGTGAGCCACTAAAAGAGATAGCAGACGCTCTAAAAACCGTGCTTGAGATGATGCCGCCTGATCTAGCTGGCGACATAGTAGAAAACGGCATAGTCCTAACAGGTGGCGGAGCGCTAATCCGTGGGCTAGATAAGTATCTTTCTGACATAGTTAAACTGCCTGTTTTTATAGCCGATGAGCCGCTGCTTGCTGTTGCACGTGGCACTGGCAAGGCATTAGAGGAGATAGGACTGCTTCAGCAACTAAGTAATGAAGACTAAATTTTATGTTTTATTGCTTTTTGCCATACTTTGTGCTGGCTCGATTTGGTTAAACTCAACCACCACAGCAGTAGCCACTGGATTTAGTGGATATGTGCTCGGGCTTTGGGATAGCGCCAGTCATAAGGTGGCCAACACTTTAAAACAGCACTTTTATCAAGCAGAGCATATAGCTCAGCTTGAGGCTAAGAATGCCGAGTTAGAGCGAGATAGTGAGCTTTTGGGTACATTTGCCACAGAGCTAAATAACCTAATCGCCGCAAATACCCAAAGCGAATTTAAGCCAGAAGTAACGTTAAGCAGGGTGCTAGGATATGCTAGCATTAGCGATTACACAAAGCTATGGCTTGAGATTTTTAGAGGTTTTAGCTCGGATAAAATTTATGGGCTTATAAGTGACGGTAAAACTCTCGGCATAGCCATAGAAAAAGACGGCAGACCGCTGGCTATTTTGCAAAATGACCCAAAAAGCTCCTTTTCTGTTTATATAGGAAAAAACAGAGTGCCAGGCGTAGCAAGCGGAAATAGAAGTGGGGTTGTGGTTAAATTTATCCCAAAATGGCTTGATGTAAAGCAAGGAGATGAGGTTTATACAAGTGGGCTTGACGGGATATTTTTCACAGGTGTACCAGTGGGACAAGTAGTAAAAGTAACAGACGAAAACTCCTATCAAGAAGCTTTATTAAAGCCCTATAATGACCTTTTTGCACCGTCATATTTATACGTAATAACAAAGGAAAGATAATGCCTAAACGCACCGACATTAACACCATTTTACTAATAGGCTCAGGGCCAATAGTCATAGGGCAGGCTTGTGAGTTTGACTACTCTGGCACGCAGGCGGCAAAGACCCTAAAAGAGCTAGGTTACCGAGTGGTGCTTATAAACTCAAACCCAGCTACCATTATGACTGACCCAGACTTTGCGGACGCTACCTACATCGAGCCAATCACAAAAGAGAGCATTTTAAACATCATCAAAAAAGAGCACGTCGATGCGATACTGCCCACTATGGGCGGACAGGTGGCACTAAACGTGGCTATGCAGCTTTATGAAAGTGGCGAGCTTGGGGCGGTTAAATTTATAGGCGCTAACCCAGAAGCGATAAAAAAGGGCGAGGATAGAGTTGCTTTTAAAGAGGCGATGATAAAAATCGGTATGGACTTGCCACGCTCGGCTTATGCCTACACTATGGACGAGGCCTTAAAGGCAGCCGATGAGATAGGCTTTCCGCTTATAATTCGTGCTAGCTTTACCTTAGGCGGAGGCGGTAGCGGCGTGGCGTATAATATCGATGAGTTTCGCGAGATAGCCGCAGCTGGCATTGAGGCAAGCCCAATAGACGAAATCCTAATCGAAGAAAGCTTGCTAGGCTGGAAAGAGTATGAGATGGAGGTTATTAGGGACTATAATGATAACTGCATAATCGTCTGCTCGATTGAAAACTTTGACCCTATGGGCGTGCATACAGGCGATAGTATCACCATAGCACCAGCGCTCACGCTAACTGATAAAGAGTATCAAGCAATGCGTGATGCCTCCTTTGCGGTGCTGCGAGAAATAGGCGTCGATACAGGCGGCAGCAACGTGCAGTTTGCCATAAATCCAAAAAACGGACGAATGACAATTATTGAGATGAATCCACGAGTTAGCCGCAGCTCCGCCCTAGCCAGCAAGGCCACAGGCTACCCCATCGCCAAAGTCGCCACCCTGCTAGCTGTGGGCTTTAGCCTGGATGAGATAAAAAACGACATCACAGGCACGCCAGCTAGCTTTGAGCCAGTGATTGATTATATCGTTACAAAAATTCCACGCTTTACCTTTGAGAAATTTAAAGGCGTCGATGAGCGGCTGGGGACTGCGATGAAAAGCGTAGGCGAAGTAATGGCGATTGGCGCTAGCTTTAAAGAGAGCGTGCAAAAGGCGCTTTGCAGCTTAGAGCGTGATTATTTTGGCTTTAACCACCTAAGCCTAAGCCAAGATGAGATAATCCACGGACTTAGAAACGCAAATGAAAAGCGGATTTTAATAATCGCCCAGGCCTTTAGGGAGGGTATGAGCGTGGAGCAGATCCACGAGCTAAGCGGCGTGGATCCGTGGTTTTTAAGCCAAATCAAAGAGATAGTCGAATTTGAAGCACGCATAAATATGGACATCCTAAACGACGCCGAGCTAATGAGACGAGCCAAGGTTATGGGCTTTAGCGATGAGATGATAGCTTATCTGATAAATTTAAACGACGGCTTAGGCAGCACGCAAAATGACGTCTATTACGCCAGAAAAGAGCTTGGCGTGAGTGCGGATTTTAGGGAGGTAGATACCTGCGCTGGGGAGTTTGCCGCCCTTACGCCATATCTTTACTCAAGCACATCGCCCACGCCTATAGCCCAGCCAAGCACGAGCAAGCAGGGCAAAAGCGTGCTAATAATCGGCGGCGGCCCAAACCGCATAGGACAGGGCATAGAGTTTGACTACTGCTGCGTGCAGGCGAGCTTTGCGCTGCGTGATATGGGCGTAAAAAGCATAATGTATAACTGCAACCCAGAAACCGTCAGCACCGATTATGACACCAGCGACGTGCTATATTTTGAGCCGATAGATTTTGAGCATTTGCGAGCGGTGATTGAGCGAGAGAGGCCTGATGGCGTCATAGTCCATTTTGGCGGACAGACCCCGCTAAAATACGCTAAGAAGCTCACCGCAATGGGCGCAAAAATCATAGGCACAAGTGCGCGCGTTATTGACGTGGCAGAGGATAGAAAGAAATTTAGCGAATTTATCTGTGCCATAAACGTCAAGCAGCCACAAAACGCCACTGCCACAAGCGAAGCCGAAGCCGTCATAAAAGCCGCCGCCATCGGCTATCCAGTGCTAGTGCGACCTAGCTACGTGCTAGGCGGACGGGCTATGCGTCGAGTTTATAGCGAGAGTGAGCTGCGTGAGTATATGAGCGAAGCTGTAAGCGTGAGCCACAACTCCCCAGTGCTGATTGATAAATTTCTCCAAGACGCTACGGAGTTAGACGTTGACGCCATCAGCGACGGCAAGGACGTCTTTGTGGGGGCGATAATGGAGCATATCGAAGAAGCAGGCATACACAGCGGCGACTCAGCCTCAATCCTGCCGCCTTTAAATTTAAGCGACGATTTAATCGAGCAAATTTACACCTGCACCAAAGAAATCGCCCTAAATCTGGGCGTCGTGGGGCTTATGAATATCCAGTATGCCATTTATGAAAACGAGCTATATATCATCGAAGTAAATCCACGTGCAAGCCGCACCGTGCCGTTTGTCAGCAAGGCAATAGGGCTAGCGATGGCTAAAATCGCCACTCGTGTAATGTGGCAGGGCGGGCTAAAAGAGGCGATTAAATTTTACGACACCTACGGCGTGCTTTACGAGCGAAACGACGGCATTTTAACTACCACGCAAAAGCCCTACATCTGCGTAAAAGAGAGTGTCTTTCCGTTTAATAAGCTAAGTGGGGCTGACCCTATCCTAAGCCCAGAGATGAAAAGCACAGGCGAGGTGATGGGCATTAGCAAGAGCTTTGAGCTTAGCTTTGCAAAGGCTCAAATCGCAAGCCAAAACGCCCTGCCAAAGGAGGGCAAGGTGCTGCTAACCTTGGCTGACGCTGATAAAATCGCAGGCATTGCGCTTGCTCGTGAGCTTTCTAGCCTTGGCTTTAGCCTAGTCGCCACTGGTGGCACGCACAAGGCCTTAAAAGCCGCTGGCATTGAGTGCGAGGCAGTGTATAAAATCAGCGAAGCCCGCCCAAATGTCGAGGACGCTCTAAAAAATCGCCAAATCGCTCTAGTTATAAACACCAGCGACGCCAAAAGCAGCGCCAGCGACGGAGCGAAAATTCGCCAGCTAGTCCTGCGGCTAAAAGTGCCGTATTTTACGAACTTGCGAGCCGCAAGCGTGGCAATCCGCTCAATCAGCGCAATGCAAAAAAGCGAAGTAAATTCAGTAGGAAGCCTGCAGGAGTATCTAAGCTTAAGATAAAATTTTTGGCTTTGGGGCGGCAGCTCGCTTCGCTTGCTTGCCTTATTCTAGCCAGCTCGCCTCGTGAGCCATTTTTTACAAACTTTGGGGCTCACATACTATTAGTATGCTTCGCCCATCGCTGCCTTCGCTTTGCTCGCCAGCTCTCAGTTTGCAAAAAATCATCTCACAATTCTCGCATTTTTACACTCCTGTCTTGTTGAATTTACTTAAATTTGGCAGACGAGCTCGCCTCGTGCGTCTTTTCACAAATTTCGTCGCTTACATACTTTAGTATGTTTCGTCCATCGCTGCCTTTTCTAATGCTCGCCAGCTTCCAGTTTGTAAAATTTCATCTTACGATGCTCGTATTTTTTAAATTTCCTTACTTCGCAGCGAAGTCAAGTTTCACTTTGAGGCAGGGGCTATACTCCATTGACTCATCTAAAGCACACTGCGCCTTTCTGGCGCGCCGTCTAGCATGCGTCGCCTCACGTTTTTGCTTTGCTTAGGCTATTGGCTTACTGAATTCATCTCACGATTTTCGTACTCTTGTGTTCCTGGCTTGTTGAATTTGCCGTTCTTTGTGGCAAGGGACTTTGTCTCATTGATTTTGCTTTTTTAAATTTAATTTCTCGCTACCGCAAGTTTTAACCTTTTTACGGCGAGACTGAATTTGTCAGTAGCTTGCCTTTAAATTTGCATTTTCCACGAGACAGACGCTACTCCTGCATTCTTGTTTACGGAGTATGAAATTAGCACAGTATTAATGATAAAAATTTATTTAATTTTTTATTATATAATTGTAATTACACAAATTTAAAAATTAAGGAGAAATTATGAGCGAACTAAGCAAAAAACCAGTAGTAGATGTGGCGGAGGATAACGCATTTTTCCCGTCAGAGTTTTCACTTTCGCAGTTTACTGCGCCAAAGACCGATTATGACGGTAGCAAATATGAGCGCAAAGTAAGCGGCAAAAAGGTGCTTGCGATAATGACCGAGGAGCGATATTTGCTGATGAAAAATGGCACGTTTTTTTCCACAGGTAATCATCCTGTCGAGACACTTGTGCCGCTTTTACATCTAGTTGAGGCTGGCTTTGAGGTGGATTTTGCCACGATTAGCGGTGCGCCTGTGAAGTTTGAGTTTTGGGCTATGCCTAGCGATGATGAGGCTGTTAAGGGGCTTTTTGAACGCTATAAAAAAGAGCTAAAAAGCCCACTAAAGCTTAGCGAGATTGACCTTGACGCATCAGATTATGCGGCGGTTTTCGTCCCTGGCGGACACGGCGCTATGGCTGGTGTGCCTGAGAGTGCGGACGTTGCAAATGCGCTAAATTGGGCGATGAAAAATGACCGTCACGTCATCGCGATATGCCACGGACCAGTCGCGTTTTTGGCTACTGCGGCTAATGGTGAGTTTGCCTTTAAAGGTTATGAGATGGTGGCATTTCCTGATGGTGAGTTTGACGCTGCTTTGGTTGAGATTGGTTATACTCCTGGTGGGCTGCCTTATTTTGTGCCAGAACGACTTCGTGCGCTTGGTGCAAAGGTGCTAAATAGCGATATAAAGGGCGCGGTACATAAAGACAGAAAGCTTTTAACAGGCGATAGTCCGCTAGCTAGTAACGCTCTTGGTAAGCTTGCTGCACAGGAGCTTCTTGCTACGTTTGCGTAGGGATTTGGCGATTTTAGTCTAGCTTTTACGAGCTTTGATTTTGCCTATTTTTGGTTTAAATTTATTAACCAATCCAGCCTTGAAAAGGCATTTTTTAAGGCTGGGTGCTGTTTTGTGCTGGGTTAAAATTTACTTAATGTGTTAACAGGCTTTAATACACGTAAAATATAGCGGAGTTTAAATTTAGGCTTTTAAAGAATAATCCTACTATTATAAATTTTAATCTCCAGTACAAGCTTAGTGTCATTAATTTTGCTCTAGTGTTTGTTGGCGCGATTTTTAGCGCTTCCATAGAGCAGGGCTTAGCGTAAATCGGAGAGTTTAGCTTTGCTGAGCCTTTTATTAATACGTGCAGCAAGCAGTTGCTGTATTAATCCTTCATATGAGGTTTCATGCGAACTGTGCCTTAAGTGAGCAAAGCTTTTTTAAACGATATTTAGCCACAGGTTTTAAAGAGGCTTTCGTTTTACTAAATAAACTGTGATGTTAGCAAGTCGCCCTGAGATATGAGCGATGGCTAAGCCACAACTGGCTAGGCTTGCGTTTTTACTCAGCCTGATAATAGTGATAAGTTTAACATTCCGCTTTTTACTCGCACTTAATATTGAGAGTTTTACGGAGTTTTCTATGCATGACTTAGGTATATTAGCTAGCAGCAAGAGTTATTTTATAAGCCTCTAGGCTTACCGTCATAAGCTTAAAATTTATAGCCCACTGCACCTATCTGTTAAATTTACCACCACAAAGTCTAAATAGCCATATCAAGCTTTCTGTAAAAGCGTATCTCCTCACTTTTATTTGTCTGCTTTTTATCCTCACGCTTTAAAAAATCATCAACATAATTTAGCGTGTAAATCTCCCTTGCAGTGATTTTATCGCCGTTAAAAAGGCTGATTAAAAAGCCCTTTTTGAAGTAGTTTTGCACCGCCTTTGTGCCAAGCTCTTTTAGGCTTACTATCTCGCCATCAAGCTTTATTCCTAGCGTGTCAAAATCAAGCTCTTTTATCTCGTCATTATTTAGCTCGCCTATTTTTAGGTTAAGGCTAGCGCGCCGTCCGTCTTTTGTGAGATTGTTTAGCTTGCCAGTGTCGGTGTAAAGCTCACGTACCTCAATCTCTCTGCCGCTATCAAATTTAAGCGTAATAGAGCCACTTTTATTTAGCCGCATAGCCACGACGCTATCGGTGTCTTTCATCATTTGCGCCATTTTATCAGGCATAAATCTAAACCTATCCTCAACTAGCTTTAGATTTGTCTCGCTAAAGTTTACTCCAGCCGCTTTTTCAAATTCATTTTGCATCGTTTTTAGACGGACTGAGGTCGTTTTTTCTAGGAGTGTTATGTATTTTTGCGCCTCTGGCACCTCAAAATCCCTCATCTGCTTTGATAGCTCCTCTACCACGCCTTGATATCGTGCCTTTTCCTGCATGTAATCGTTGTAAAACTGCCTAAAATTTAGCTTTTGATACTCCGTATAGCTCATTTGCGAGCCTACGGTTTGCCTTTGTTCTACATATTTTCTTTGGTAAAACGGATTAAACTCCTCAAGGCGAGGTTTGTTATCAAGACCCATTTTTGTGTAAGCAAAGTTTTTTATGCCATTTTTTTCGTTAAAAATCAAAGCATTATTTGTCCTTAAATCCACCCAGCCATCAGCATTAGCATAACTTTCAAAAAAGCTCTTTATCTCTTGATTATCTAGCTTTTTATAGCGGTATTTTGCGTCAAATTCAGTATATGGGTCGCTTGCTCGATTAAGTATGCGCTCATCATCGATATTGACGTATTCTGTATACATCCAGTTATCTTCTCCTGCGGTTGACATTATCTGTTTTGAGTGGTTTTTTATCTCTTTATTTATAAACTTAGTCAAGTCAATCGCACCTATTACATCGCTTAGTTTTAGGGTGTTTTCGTTGCCGTTTTTGTCGTATCCGCGTACCTTTAGCTTGTCAAAAAGCTCATCATTTGTATCAAGCAAGCCGTCGCGGTTGCTGTCTAGGTTAAAGAGTTTGAAATTTTGCCCCACTTCGCTCATGATGTCTTCATCATCATATAGGTCAAGGTATACTTTTACCTCGCCTTGTGGGGTGAGTAGATAGCTGTCTTTTGCATAGGTGTTTAAATTTAGCACCTTTGTATCGATGTAGCCTACTTGCTGGCGAGGGACTTCTATTCTAGTTTTACCTATGTCTCTAGGGTTGTCTTTATCGTAAAAGTTTTTTAGACTAAAATATGTCGGATTAAACTCATTTGGTATTACGTATGTAGGAGAGCTCTGGCTAAACACCGAGCCTTTAACACCCAAAAACTCATCTTGTAGTAATTCTCTATTTTCTCTTAAGCTGGTAACAAACTTTATATCTTTGCCTTGTGCTTCTAGATGCTTTGTGTAGCTGTGCTCGCTAAATGCTATATATATAGTGTCTTTGTTATGTTCAATTGGGCTAGTGTCTATCTCAGGGTGCGTTATGTAGTGTATTTGCGAGCGGTCTATAGTGGCGGTTTGCGCATTTTGCAGTAGACCTTTAGCTAGTTTTATTAGGTTTTCTTGCTTTTGCTTTAGACCAAGCTCCGTCATACTTATGCCGTTTATTTTAACTATTTTTATCTCTTTTGGCTTTGATTGCTCTATATTTTGGGTGCTTGGCTGCTTTAAAATTTCAGTTGGATTGATATTTAAAAGACGATATGAGGGTGTCGCTATTTTATCCATTTTGACTCCTTTGCTAGCTATATCGGCAAAATGAGGAATAACTTTAATATAAAAAGGCTTTAAAAGCACCTAGTAAAGGGGATAAATGCTAGGCTTTTATGTAACTTTCTAGCTCATAAATTTTATCTAGTGCTTTTAGCGCACTGTTTTTTGCGCTCTCGCTTAGCCCCTCTTTAAAATCAAGCACATTTTCAAGTAGCACTCCGATACCTAAAAACAGCGTCTTTTCGCAGATTTTGCGCAGGTAGCTTAGTAGTACTGGTACTGGTAGGTTGTGTGTGGAGTAGATGTAGTCTCGCTCATCGCTAAGATCTAAAAACTCTATCCTTTCTTTAAAGCCACTTACCGCATCGGCTACGACTATTATATCTGGAGCATACTCTCTAATAGCGCTAAATTCATTCTCTGGCACGTCCTGCCCAAAAAATACTCTCCAGCCCACAAGCCCGCCACGCTCGCACTCACGCTCGACTAGCCTTCCTAGCTCGTTTGCCACGTCATCATCGCCGCGCATAGGGTTTCCCACGCAAAGCAGAGCCTTTTTCGGCTTTGTTTTTGCTTGTTGGGTGTGGTGCGGCTTGGCTTTGGTGGGTGCGTTTTGCTCTTTGTTTGCTTTTATCTCTTGTGTGCGTTTTGCTTCATCGCCTGTATTTTGTGTGGTGCTTTGGACTTTTACGTTAGCTTTGCTCGTAGCATTTTGTGGGCTTGCCACGCTCCTATCTTGCGATACATTCTTTTCATCGCAGTTTTTTACCCCAGGCTTTGCTTCTTGGCTTTTATGCACGCTCACTAAAAGTCCTTTTTTATCACCAAATAGCCCTCACTTAGTGCGCCTATCATATCTTTTAGCGCACACTCTGGCATTTGTGGCAGGAGCTTAAAAGCATGCTCGCTAAAAATTTCCACTTCAAAATAGCGACTTAGATTGCCCAGTTTAAAGCGTGCGTACTCGCCGCACTTTTCTAGCATACTCTCGTACTCCGCTTCATCAATTTCTAGCACCTTTTGCGAAAAATCAATAGTCCCCACGCCATGCCCCACGCAGGTGGAGAAAATTTTCACCTGCTTTAGCTGTGTGGGCATATTTTCATTCTCATCGACGTGGCGTCGCTTTAGCGCATAGACTTTTATCATCGCCTATCCCAGACTAGCTTTTGCGCGTCTAAATGCAGGCTTTTATCGCCCTTTTTATGGGTGTATTTTAAATACACGTCGTTAAAAAGCGTCGCCATGCACTCAGCATATCTAGGATCAGACTCAGCCTTAATGGCCTCTATCATCACAGGAGCTGAAATTTCAGCATTTTTAGGGTCTTCGCTCCTAGCTAGAGCCGAGCTAAATTTATCCACCAGTTTTCGCCCAAATATATAGCTCATCAGCCTTTTAGACTCGGCATAAAGATCACGCTCAAAAAGGATATTTCCCACAAGAGACTTTGCCACTTCTGGCGGTGTGCCGCTATCGTTTTTAAAGTCCGCTTTTTCTAGCTTTTGCTCGATTATACCAAGTGCCATACCAAGCCCATAAATAATGCTAGCTGGATGTGGCGGACAGCCTGGTATGAAAACATCAACTGGCACCACTTTCTCCACTCCGCCCCAGACTGAGTACGCATCGTAAAATATCCCACCAGTGCCCCCACAAGCCCCAAGTGCGACGACTATCTTTGGATCTGGGGCTGCTTCGTAGGCTCTTAAAAGCGGATAGTACATCTGCCTTGTAACTGGCCCAGTGCAGAGCAGTATATCGGCGTGGCGAGGGTTTGCCACTAGCTTAAAGCCAAAGCGCTCAGGGTCCCACATAGGCGTAATAGCGGCAAAAATTTCAATCTCACAGCCATTGCAGCTACCGCAGTCTATGCGATACACGCTAAAGCTACGTTTTATGTTTTTTAAATGCTCTAGCTTTGCTTCAAGATTGTTTGCGTGCCTTATATCGTGTGGCACTTCGTATAAATTTGTCATCTTATCTTGCCCTCCTCGCCTTTTGTCATACTCTCTACCGCCTCATTTTGCTTGCAGCTAGGGCAGATGTGTAAATACCGCTTCGCTTCATCTAGCCTGCCTGGGAGTAAATTTGATACTTGCAGTTTTTCTAGTGCGTAGGCTATTAGACGCTTTGGAGTGAAGGTTTTGCCGCAGCACGCACAGCGTTCTACCTCAAGCTCGCCACGCTGGATAAGCGCTCCTTTGTCAAATTTTACCGCCAGCTCAAAGCTATCGCTAAGCGCAACAGCCCCAGTCGGACAGACTTCATCACAGCGTCCGCAAAATATGCAACGCCCGCAGTCAAACTCCCACACCAGTCGCTCCTCATCCGCACTTTTGCCGTTTAGCTTTACTTCGATAGCATTTGGCGGGCAGGCGATAGCGCAGGCCGCGCAGCCTATGCAAAGATCATAGGTGTAGTGCGGCTGGCCACGGAAGTTTTCAGGCACTATGTAGGGCTCAAAAGGATAGGCGTAGGTGGCTTTGCCGTACTTTTCTGTTATGTCAAATAGCTTCATCATCTTAGATCCTTTAACGGACTATCTTTTAGCGTCCTTGCGTAGCGTTTTAGATCCTTTTCGGTTAGGATTTTGCTCTTTTTGCTCTTTACATCTACGATGGTTACCCTATCGGTGCAGGAGTAGCACGGATCGAGCGAGCAGACTATAAGTGCAGCGTCTGCTATGGTGTTGCCACGGAACTGATAACGCAAGCTAGGCCAGTTGTTGTATGTGGCTGCACGTGCTCTCCAGCGATAGACTTTTTGTGCGCTACCTTGCATGATCCAGTGGACGTTTTCTCCACGTGGGGCTTCGACGTAGCCAAGCGCAAAATGCTCAGGCTTTATCATAGTCTTTGGATCTATGGCAATAGGCGTTTGCGGCATAAGCTCAAAGCACTGGCGTATGATATTTATGCTCTCTTTTAGCTCATAATATCGCACCGTCTCACGAGCTAGCACGTCGCCGTCTTGCTCTGTATGCACCTTAAACTCGAGCTTGTTGAAAAAGTCATATGGGTGGTCGTAACGGCTATCACGCTTAAAGCCGCTTGCACGCATATTTGGCCCTACTGGACTAAAATCACGAGCGACTTGCTTTTCTAGCACGCCCACGCCACGCCAGCGTGAAATTTGACGCTTATCGTCTATTACTGCGTCCCAGACTTCGCTTATTTGCACGTCTAAGTCATTTACGATTTTTAGCGCTCTTTTTATCTCGTGATCGGTCATATCACGGCGTAGTCCGCCCATTATGACGTTGCCATATGTCTTGCGTCCGCCAGTAACGAGCTGAGCTAGCTCCATAGAGTACTCACGCACCCTAAAAATATGCATAAAGGCGGAGTAGTTGCCCGTTACTTCGCAAGCTAGTCCGATGTTTAAAAGATGAGAGTGCAGGCGTTCTATCTCAAGACATATCACTCGTATGGCTTGTGCCCGCTCTGGAATTTCAAGCCGTATCGCCTTTTCGGCCGCTTCTATACAGGCTATGGCGTGAGCGTAGCCACAAATTCCACAAATCCGCTCTGCCAAATAGCCCATCTGATCGTAGTTCATTCTATTTTCAGCTAGCTTCTCCATGCCCCTGTGCTGATAAAATAGGCGGTAATCAGCGTCTATTATCTCATCGCCATCGCAAAACAGCCTAAAATGCCCTGGCTCATCGCTAGTTACGTGCAGTGGCCCAAGGGGAATATCCACTACTGCGTCGCCTTGCGGATAGATAAACGGCGCCTCAGGCTCGTCGCGATGATCGACTGGGGCTGGGCGGTAGCGGTAGTCCATAGCGTCTTTGCGTAGCGGATAAAGTCCGTCAGGCCAGTCATCGCTTAGCACCAGTCGGCGCTTATCAGGTAGGCCTTCAGCCACAAGTCCAAACATATCATAAGCTTCACGCTCATACCACACGCAAGCCGGTACTGCTAGTGTAACTGATGGGTAGCTCATATCGCTTGGCGGCACTAGGGTTTTAACTGTAATAAAGCACTTTTCATCAGCTGCAAATTCATCCTGTTCGCTCATTTTAGCCCCTTCCATTGAAAGGACGTAATAAAGCGCATAGTTACCATTTATCGCACGCTCATCATTTGCTATCATAGTGCTCATAAAGCCGCCTATATCATAATAAAGCGTAGCTACAGCGCGCACTAAGTCGTTCCTATCTACTAGCACAGTAAGCTGATCATCGGCTTGATAGGTAGTCTCTAAAACGTTTACCTTTGTTTTTAAAATTTTAACAAAATTTTCACCACGCATATTTAACCTTTAAGTAATATTTTTGCGCCATTTTCGACAAGCGTCCAAAAGCTATCCACGTGCCATAATCCAAAAACAAGCAGCAGCACACAAAGTGCGATAAGTGGAGCATTTTGGCGCAGGCTCATTTCGCCATTATATACTATCTCGCCTTTTGGTGCGCCAAAGCTAGCCATAAAAAAGTGGCTAAAATCGGCTATAAAAATAATAGTAAGCGAAATGGCAAAAAGCACCACAGCTACCCACTGTCCGCTTAAAATAGCTTGTTTAAACACCATAAACTCACTCACAAAAATAGCAAATGCAGGTACACCTACAAGCGAACATACGGCTGCACCAAAAAGCACAGTTGTAACAGGGGCTATTTTTATCATGCCGCCCATTTTACTCATATCCCTGTGGCCGTAAATTCTAGCTATGTTGCCTGTGGTTAAAAAGGCAAGAGCTTTTGTAAAGCTATGCGCTAGGCAGTGAAAAATAGCTGCCATTAGCCCCCATTTGCCCCCTACGCCAAGTGCAAAAGCGATAACGCCCATGTGGGCTATGGAGTGGTAGGCAAACATACGCTTGACATCGTGCTGACGCATAAGAAAATATGCCGAGATAAAAAGCGTAAGCGTACCAGAGACTATCATCACGCCTTGAGTAAAGCTAGCCCCCACAGCACCAGCTGCAACAGCGTAGTAGCGAAAAAGAGCTAGCATAGCGCACTTTAGCAGTACGCCTGAAAGTAGAGCCGAAATAGGCGCTGGGCCTTGCGCATGCACGTCAGGCAGCCAGGTGTGAGTAGGCGCAAGACCCGCTTTTGTGCCAAAGCCAATGAGCGCAAAGATAAAAATAAGCTTTGCGGCGTCTGGGTTTAGTAAATTTGCGTGGGCTAGGATATTTGTAAATAGCATAGCCTCATCTCCGCTTTTTATATGTGCATAAGTGGCTGAATAAAGCAGTATCGTCGCATAAAGCGCAAATGCTAGTCCGATTGAGCAAAGTACGATGTATTTATAGCCGCTTTCGGTTGATTTTTTATCCCTTGTAATGGCGACTAAAAACACAGACGCAAGCGTAGTGGCTTCAATAGCTGCCCACATAAAGGCGATGTTGTTACAAATGACGCTTAAAATCATCGTAAATATAAAAATATGGCTAAGCACGTAATAGCGCTTTAGCTCAGTCTCATTTACATGTCCACTCTCAAGCTCCCAGCCCATATAAGTGGGTGAGTAGGCATTGACCAAAAAGCCAGTTACTGCGATTAATAGCAAAAACACAGCTCCAAGCGGATCTAGGAAAAAGAATTTATCATAAGCAAAAAACTCGCCACGAAAGATTACTTTTAAAACAGCATAGAGCATAAAAATAGAGCTTATAGCGCTTAGTATGATATGTGCTTTTTTGAGTAAACAGGGCTTTTTAGGCATCGCGGCTAGCAAAGCAGCGCTTAGCAAAGGAAGCGCTAGGATTATCACTAAAATACTCATTTTTAACCCCTTAAATTTGTAGCTTTTGAGGTGTCAAGGCTATCAAAAGCTTTATAAAATCTCATAGCAAGCACTGCCATAATAATCACCGCAAATATCGCATCTGTTAAAATTCCGACCTCGACTAGCTCGTGAGAATTATACGCCATAAGCGCAAGGCTTAGGTGTATGCCATTTTCAAACAAGCAGTAAGATAGAATTTGTTTTAAAAAGGAGTTTCTAAGCATAAAGCCAAATATCCCCATCATAAAAACGCAAACCGCGCTAAGGAGTGGAATTTTAGCTGGAATTAGTGAAAACTCAAGGAAAATAGGCGCTATGCTTGAAGCAATAGCTAGGCTAAAGCCCATGGCGATTACTGGGCTTACAAAAAAGCCTCCCACAGGCTCGTCCTCATAGCGTACTTTAAGTTTTAATATAAGATAAAGCATAACGCACGGTACAAAGATTACTTTGGTAAAAATCGCTATAACACCCCAGCTATAAAGTGTGGGTGCGCTAAATTCATTTGCGAGATTGAAAAATATAAGTACCAAAAGTATAGTCTGTATGGCATAAGCTAGCACGCTAAGGCGCAGACTCCTGAGTCCAAAAACTGCAAGAGAAGTAACTATCATCGCTACTGCGTAAGTATCAATCGTATTCATCTTTAAGCTCCTAGTGCGTATAGGCTAAGTGCGACAAAGGCTATCGCAAGTGCATATGTTGCGTTTTTGCGCATGCTGCTTGTTACTTTAAATCTAGGGCCAAAGTTATCAATTAACACCGCAGCTACGTAAAATACGCCTGTTTTTAGTAAAAACACAATCATGCTTAGCAGTGGGTTTTCAAAATTCCACGGCTCAAAAATAGCCAAAAACAGCCCTATCATCGCAAATTGCTTAAGTATCAAAGACGCCTGAGTTAGGGCTAAGTCAGAGCCGCTATACTCGCCTAGTACGCCCTCTTGTAGTTCTTGTTCTGCTTCGGCTAAGTCAAATGGCTTACGCCCAGTCTCAGCATAAGCACACCACAAAAACGCTATGCTAGCCACGGCAAATGCAGGCATATGATAGCCTATCTCTCCACTTTTTACAAGCCCTGAGATTTCGACTAAATTTGAAGTACCAGCTAGCATCATAACTACAGCTAGGCACATCATCATAACAGGCTCCACGTAAATAGCCAGCATCTGCTCGCGCCCACCGCCAGTAGCCGCAAATGGATTGCCGCTATCTAAGCTAGAAGCACCAAAGACAAATCTCATCATAGCAGCTAGATAAAGTACTACAAATAAATCTGAATACGCCCCAAAATCTGCCCGTCCACTATATGTAATAGGAATGGCAGCTAGCAAAGCAGCCGAGCTAGCAAAGAGCATGACTGGACCAGCTCTAAAGACCCAGTGTCCGCACTTTGGTACGGTGCGACCCCTTCTAAAAAGCTTTGCTATATCGCGGTAAGTCTGAAAAAAGTCACTGCCTTGTTTTGATTGCAGCTTTGCTCTAAGCTTTCTAGCCATACCATCAAATAGCGGAGCAACAAGCATGATAACAACCACTTGAAATATCATAAGTATAAGTGTCATCTCCCCCTCCTTAAAGCATATAATGCCCAATGGCTAGTATCGCACAAAGATAAAGCAGCACGTAAAGCGCATATAAATTTGTCTTGCCATTTTGCATAATGCCTATTTTATCTGCTATGAGTTTGTTAAATTTAATACTAGGCTCATATACCCACGCCCACCATATATCTTTGGTGTGGTTTTTATATCTAACAGGTTCAAAGTAGCCGTTTGTTTCTATTTTTTTATCAGCTCTTAGTATCCAGTTTGTTATCTTTCTTAAATCCCCAGTAAATGGTGCAGCAGTCATTTGCATGCGAGTGGAGTATTTAAACCCACACGCCCAAGGATCGCCCTCTCTAGGCTTTTTCCTGTTTGCCTTTACAACTCTTAAGATGACAAATGGCATCAAAAGAGTGGAGAGTAAGACTATGGCTATTAGCGGAGTGGATATGGCTTGTATGTTTTGGGTGCTTCCGTATAAATTTGAAACTGGTGTAAGTATGCTAGCTACTACGCTTTTTGCCCCTAGGCCAAAGCCCACACAGCCCAGAGCCAGTAGAGCCATACCAGCTAGCATGCTCTTTGGTGCTTCTTTTGCATTTTGATTTATGCGCTCATCTCTAGGCATACCGCCAAATATCACGCCATAAACCTTAACAAAGCACATCACGGCCAAAGCCCCAGTAAGCGCAAGCGCTACCATACCAAGCCCAAAGATAAACCTAGCTAGCACCCCATCGCCCATACCACCAAGTAGCATAGAGCGATAGACAAACCACTCAGAGACAAAGCCATTTAGTGGCGGTAAAGCCGTAATAGCCATAGCTCCGATAAAGAAAAACGCCGCAGTGTAGGGCATTTTTTTAGCTAGTCCGCCAAGAGCTTGCATGTCCTTTGTGTGCGTAGCTCTTAGCACTGAACCAGCACTTAAAAATAGCAGCCCTTTAAAGGTAGCGTGGTTTAGCACGTGATATAGTCCTGCCATTAGCCCAAGCCCTGCTAGAAGGGAATTTGATGTAGCCAGTCCATACAGCCCAGAGCCTATGCCTAGGAGTATGATGCCGATATTCTCCACAGAGTGGTATGCCAAAAGTGCTTTATAATCGTGCTGAGTAAGAGCGTAAAGCACGCCAAAAAGCGCACTAGCTGCACCAAATAGCACCAAGACTATGCCAAATCCAGGCGCAAGTGGCAGCATTAGGGCAAATTTAATAAGTCCAAAAATAGCCACTTTTATCATAACCCCACTCATAAGCGATGAAACGTTTGACGGAGCGGCTGGGTGGGCTAGAGGTAGCCATACGTGAAACGGCCACATGCCAGCCTTTGAGCCAAATCCGATAAGAAATAGCACAAAGCATAATATACTAGCCCATAACGGCATATATGTGCCGCTTAGTTGATTAAATACGCTAGAGCCTGTGTAGTGGTTTATAATAAGCATGCCGCAGAGGATACAAAATGCGCCTATTTGGGCTATGCCTAGATATATCATGACGGCTTTTAAAGTCTTGTCTCCTCCGTCATTAACGAGTATTAAAAATGCTGAGACAATCGTCATAAGCTCCCAAAGCACGATAAAACTAAAGGTGTCATTTGCGCTTATAACCAAAAGCATAAACAGCACAAATGCGTTAAAAAGGCTTGCAAAAACAGCGGTGTTTGCCTTTTTTACATATTCCTCTGCATAGCTTAAGCCGTAAATGCTACTAGCAAGAGCGATAAAACTCACCACAAAGCTAAAAAACTGTCCAAGCGGTGTAAGCTCAAAATGGGGTGCAAATAAAAAATTCCCAAAAAGCGCAAAGCTCGTAGTCTCGTCTATCGCTCCTAAAAAATGGCAACACGCATAAAAAGAGCTAAGCGCACCAAGTCCAAAGCCTACCTTAATAGCTGTGCGTGGGTAGGAGTACATCGCTATGCTAGCAAGGGTGCTAAATAAAAATAGCAAATATACACTTATCATTTTGCGCCTCCTTTTGCTTTGCTCGCTTTTTTCTCTGCGTTAGCTAGGGATTGCTCTTTTGGAGATTTCTCTGTGGTGTCTGGAGCCTCTTTGCTATCTTTGGGGGTTAAATTTGTCTGCTTCGGTTCTGCTTTATTTGGTGCGCTTTGTGCTTGAGCTTTAGCAGGTTCAGCTTCTAGCTGCTCTACTTTTGCTGGCTTTGTCTCTGCTTTATTTGGTGATACTTTAGTATCAGGGCTTTGCTCCGCTTTTGGCGCTGGCTGAGCACTTTGTGCAGTAGTGGCTACAGTAGGCTGCTTTTGCAAAGCAGCTTCGCCATCGGCTGGCTTTTGGGCTGGGGCTTGCTCTTTTATTGCCTCGGGCTCAGGCTTTGGCGGAAGCATGGAAAGATCGAGGAATTTATCAAAGAATTTATCCACCGCCTTAGCGTCTGGTTTTTTGCCAAATTTATGTCCATTTTGATCGCTCGGATTTACCATTATAAGAGCACTTGTAGGGCAGACATCGACACAGGCTGGACCATTTTTACTGCCATAGCACATATCGCATTTTACGGCTATTGTCTTAGCTCCTGCTTGGCTTTCTATGCCGAGATTATAAAGTGGCTCACTTGCGTAATTAACTGAAGGCATAAGCTCTGCACTTGAACTAATCGCCCCGTATGGACAGGCTATCGTGCAAAGCTTGCAGCCTATACATATCTCCTCATGAAGCTCTATACAACTATCATCAAATCTGAGTGCGCCAGTTGGGCAGACGTTTGCACATGGACCGTCGTCGCATTGACGGCACTGAGTGGGCATTACGCCAGTTGCTTTTCGCAGGACGAGTAGGCGGGACTTTGCGAGTTTGCCCCTATTATACGCACTCTCATAGCACGCAGCCATACAGGTACAGCAAGCTATGCAACGCGTATAATCACACATTACAAATTTATGCTCTTTCATATTAACTATCCTTTTGTAAATCAGGGCGAATCGCCACCTAAAGCTTAAACAAATATAGCAATATTTAAACATAAGAAAATCTTACTGAAGTCCTATTTTCCGTAAAAATTTGCTTATATTTGTAGAATATTTTAAGCCTATTGCTCTTATAACACACAAAAATAATATGTAATTTTAAAATATATAAACTAAATAAATAATAAAATTTATATTTAAGCTTTGAAAAATTTTAAGTAGTATTTGTGGTAAAACTAGTATGATTTGCCCTTTAGTACAATATCATTTATTTACCATATTTTAGTATAATCCCAGTTAAATCATAAATTTAAATAAGGAAAACTTATGGCAAATGAAGCAATTGTAAAATCGTTAAAAGGTAAAGCATTTTTACAAGACGCAAAAGGTAATGTAAAAGAGCTTGAAGTAGGCGATTTGGTAAATTTGGGAGATAATATATATCCAGAAGGAGCAGATGAGGCTAGCTTTGTGCTTAATTTGCCTAATGATAAGACTTTAGAGGTAAAGGATACTAAGTCGTTTACTCTTACTCAAGAGGCGCTTGATGGTGTGGCAGCTAGCGATAATGCGGACGAGCTAAATGATATTCAAAAAGCCATACTCGCAGGCGAAAACCTAGACGAGCTTGACGCTACTGCAGCAGGTGGAGCTCCAGCAGCTGGAGGCGGCGGTGGCGTTAGCCTAGGTGCTGCTGGCTTTGATGCTGGCGGACACTATGCAAACGTAAATGCGTCTATGGGGCAGCTAGGCGCTGGCGTAGGGACCGATGCGGTAACTGCGAGTACCCCTATATCTGGATATAACCCACAGGGGGGGGGGTACGACAGGTGGTATAGATAATCCAACAGACCCTGTAAGCCCTGTAAATCCAGTCAATCCGACTAACCCAACCGACCAAAACAACAATAACAATAGCGACAACAATAATAATAACGGAAATAATGGGGGTGGTACACCTATAGATAATACTGCCCCATCAGCTCCAGATGTAGATGCTAAAGCTGATGGTAGTGTAGAAATCACTCCTAAAGATGATTCAACTAAGACTGAATTTAAATACACTGATGAAGATGGCAATGAGCACACTTCAACAGCTACTAAAGATAAAGATACTGGTAAGTGGTCTAGCACAGATACAAACGTAGTAGTTGATAAAGATACTGGTAAGATTACTATACCTGCTGATAAGGTTAAAGACAATTCAGAAGTTACAGCTAAAACTACTGATGATGCTAACCATACAAGCCCAGAGGCTAAAGCAACAGCAGCCGATACTCACGCCCCATCAGCTCCAGATGTAGATGCTAAAGCTGATGGTAGTGTAGAAATCACTCCTAAAGATGATTCAACTAAGACTGAATTTAAATACACTGATGAAGATGGCAATGAGCACACTTCAACAGCTACTAAAGATAAAGATACTGGTAAGTGGTCTAGCACAGATACAAACGTAGTAGTTGATAAAGATACTGGTAAGATTACTATACCTGCTGATAAGGTTAAAGACAATTCAGAAGTTACAGCTAAAACTACTGATGATGCTAACCATACAAGCCCAGAGGCTAAAGCAACAGCAGCCGATACTCACGCCCCATCAGCTCCAGATGTAGATGCTAAAGCTGATGGTAGTGTAGAAATCACTCCTAAAGATGATTCAACTAAGACTGAATTTAAATACACTGATGAAGATGGCAATGAGCACACTTCAACAGCTACTAAAGATAAAGATACTGGTAAGTGGTCTAGCACAGATACAAACGTAGTAGTTGATAAAGATACTGGTAAGATTACTATACCTGCTGATAAGGTTAAAGACAATTCAGAAGTTACAGCTAAAACTACTGATGATGCTAACCATACAAGCCCAGAGGCTAAAGCAACAGCAGCCGATACTCACGCCCCATCAGCTCCAGATGTAGATGCTAAAGCTGATGGTAGTGTAGAAATCACTCCTAAAGATGATTCAACTAAGACTGAATTTAAATACACTGATGAAGATGGCAATGAGCACACTTCAACAGCTACTAAAGATAAAGATACTGGTAAGTGGTCTAGCACAGATACAAACGTAGTAGTTGATAAAGATACTGGTAAGATTACTATACCTGCTGATAAGGTTAAAGACAATTCAGAAGTTACAGCTAAAACTACTGATGATGCTAACCATACAAGCCCAGAGGCTAAAGCAACAGCAGCCGATACTCACGCCCCATCAGCTCCAGATGTAGATGCTAAAGCTGATGGTAGTGTAGAAATCACTCCTAAAGATGATTCAACTAAGACTGAATTTAAATACACTGATGAAGATGGCAATGAGCACACTTCAACAGCTACTAAAGATAAAGATACTGGTAAGTGGTCTAGCACAGATACAAACGTAGTAGTTGATAAAGATACTGGTAAGATTACTATACCTGCTGATAAGGTTAAAGACAATTCAGAAGTTACAGCTAAAACTACTGATGATGCTAACCATACAAGCCCAGAGGCTAAAGCAACAGCAGCCGATACTCACGCCCCATCAGCTCCAGATGTAGATGCTAAAGCTGATGGTAGTGTAGAAATCACTCCTAAAGATGATTCAACTAAGACTGAATTAAATACACTGATGAAGATGGCAATGAGCACACTTCAACAGCTACTAAAGATAAAGATACTGGTAAGTGGTCTAGCACAGATACAAACGTAGTAGTTGATAAAGATACTGGTAAGATTACTATACCTGCTGATAAGGTTAAAGACAATTCAGAAGTTACAGCTAAAACTACTGATGATGCTAACCATACAAGCCCAGAGGCTAAAGCAACAGCAGCCGATACTCACGCCCCATCAGCTCCAGATGTAGATGCTAAAGCTGATGGTAGTGTAGAAATCACTCCTAAAGATGATTCAACTAAGACTGAATTTAAATACACTGATGAAGATGGCAATGAGCACACTTCAACAGCTACTAAAGATAAAGATACTGGTAAGTGGTCTAGCACAGATACAAACGTAGTAGTTGATAAAGATACTGGTAAGATTACTATACCTGCTGATAAGGTTAAAGACAATTCAGAAGTTACAGCTAAAACTACTGATGATGCTAACCATACAAGCCCAGAGGCTAAAGCAACAGCAGCCGATACTCACGCCCCATCAGCTCCAGATGTAGATGCTAAAGCTGATGGTAGTGTAGAAATCACTCCTAAAGATGATTCAACTAAGACTGAATTTAAATACACTGATGAAGATGGCAATGAGCACACTTCAACAGCTACTAAAGATAAAGATACTGGTAAGTGGTCTAGCACAGATACAAACGTAGTAGTTGATAAAGATACTGGTAAGATTACTATACCTGCTGATAAGGTTAAAGACAATTCAGAAGTTACAGCTAAAACTACTGATGATGCTAACCATACAAGCCCAGAGGCTAAAGCAACAGCAGCCGATACTCACGCCCCATCAGCTCCAGATGTAGATGCTAAAGCTGATGGTAGTGTAGAAATCACTCCTAAAGATGATTCAACTAAGACTGAATTTAAATACACTGATGAAGATGGCAATGAGCACACTTCAACAGCTACTAAAGATAAAGATACTGGTAAGTGGTCTAGCACAGATACAAACGTAGTAGTTGATAAAGATACTGGTAAGATTACTATACCTGCTGATAAGGTTAAAGACAATTCAGAAGTTACAGCTAAAACTACTGATGATGCTAACCATACAAGCCCAGAGGCTAAAGCAACAGCAGCCGATACTCACGCCCCATCAGCTCCAGATGTAGATGCTAAAGCTGATGGTAGTGTAGAAATCACTCCTAAAGATGATTCAACTAAGACTGAATTTAAATACACTGATGAAGATGGCAATGAGCACACTTCAACAGCTACTAAAGATAAAGATACTGGTAAGTGGTCTAGCACAGATACAAACGTAGTAGTTGATAAAGATACTGGTAAGATTACTATACCTGCTGATAAGGTTAAAGACAATTCAGAAGTTACAGCTAAAACTACTGATGATGCTAACCATACAAGCCCAGAGGCTAAAGCAACAGCAGCCGATACTCACGCCCCATCAGCTCCAGATGTAGATGCTAAAGCTGATGGTAGTGTAGAAATCACTCCTAAAGATGATTCAACTAAGACTGAATTTAAATACACTGATGAAGATGGCAATGAGCACACTTCAACAGCTACTAAAGATAAAGATACTGGTAAGTGGTCTAGCACAGATACAAACGTAGTAGTTGATAAAGATACTGGTAAGATTACTATACCTGCTGATAAGGTTAAAGACAATTCAGAAGTTACAGCTAAAACTACTGATGATGCTAACCATACAAGCCCAGAGGCTAAAGCAACAGCAGCCGATACTCACGCCCCATCAGCTCCAGATGTAGATGCTAAAGCTGATGGTAGTGTAGAAATCACTCCTAAAGATGATTCAACTAAGACTGAATTTAAATACACTGATGAAGATGGCAATGAGCACACTTCAACAGCTACTAAAGATAAAGATACTGGTAAGTGGTCTAGCACAGATACAAACGTAGTAGTTGATAAAGATACTGGTAAGATTACTATACCTGCTGATAAGGTTAAAGACAATTCAGAAGTTACAGCTAAAACTACTGATGATGCTAACCATACAAGCCCAGAGGCTAAAGCAACAGCAGCCGATACTCACGCCCCAATAATCGAAGTAGTCTCTATAAATGATGACGTAAATGGTATAACCGGTGATTTAAGCAATAGCGGCACTAAGCTAACAGGAATTATTACAGACGATTCTACTCCAACCATAACATTTAGAATTTCTGCGCCTGACGTAAATAAGGCAACCATAGCCATAGGCGACGCAAATATAAGCAATGGCCGCATAGTGGATAATGGTAATGATACGTATACATACACTCCTACTTTAGGCGAAGACGGTGCGTATAATATAACTATTACAGCTTCGGATATTGCTGGCAATCCAGCCGAGCCAGTTAGCGTGGGTATCACTCTTGACACCACGCCGCCAGCCGAGCCGCAGCCAGTAATAGAGACTGTTGGCAAAAATAATGGGTATATTAACAAAGACAATATAACTCCGCAAGGCGCTTCAAAAGATAACATGGTAACAATTACTGGTAGCGTAACAGGTGCAAAAGTCGGCGATACTGTCAGCATAGAAATAGATGGTGCTTCAAAAGGCACCGGAAAAGTCGCTCTAAAAGATGGAAAACTAGGCTTTACCGTCGAAGTCAAAGGCGATGACCTAATCAACGCCACGACAAAAAGCGTAACTGCAAAAGTTACAACTTCAGACGAAGCAGGCAATACAAGCACTGGTACAAGCGCACCTAAGTCCTATAACGTAGACACATATCTACCAGAGCCTACTATAGATACCAAGCATGCAAATGGAGATGTAACCATAGACCCATATGGCGGCACAAAAGGCGGCGCAAATGGCAAAGAGGAGAGTGACGTAAGCAATATTAGGGTTGCGTTTAGCACTCCTGAAAATACAGGCGGTAGCAAGGATGGTTTAGTTGTCGCAGCTAATAAAAATGAAAAAGGTGAGTGGAAAATATCCGATGTAAAAGGTGCAAACAAAGATAGCGTGAGCATAAATGAGACAACAGGCGTTATAACTCTAAAAGCTGGCTCTGTAAAAGAAGGTAGCGATATAATATCTACCGTAAAAGATGACCATGGCAATACTAGTATCGCAACCGGTACAGTTCAGACCGTACCAGCTCCTGAAGTGAGCATAATATCTGTGCTAGACGATACCAGTGTAACCATCGGCAGTGAGAAAAGAGGCGCTGGCGACTTGCTATCAGGCAAAACTCTAAGCGACACGCTAAAGACAAACGACGCCACACCTACTATCAAATTTACAGTAGCTAACAACTTTGAATCTGTAAACATAAAAGTAGACGGCGTTAGCACAAATGTCCCTAGAACTGCGCTAACAAGCACGGTAGAAAACGGCAAGGCCGTATACAGCTACACCCTACCACAGGGCAAGCTAGGCGTAGACGGCGCGCACTCTATAAGTGTGGTAGCAGTAAATGGCGCAAAATCAAGCACTATTGAGCCAACCATACACCTAGACCTAGACACGACAGCAGGTAAGCCTACGATAGCTACTAGCGATGATGGCAGTGTGAGCGTGTCAGCTCCTGCTGATGCGGTTGTAGTCGTGGTAGGCTATGAAAACGGCAAGACCGTAACGGCGCAAAAAAGCGGTGATACGTGGAGCATATCTGGCGAAACCCCAGCAGGCGTGAGCATAGACACTACAAGCGGCACTGTTAAATTCGCTGCTGGCACACTATCAAATGGTAGCAGCGTAACAGCCACTGCGTATGATGATGTGTATAATAGCAACGAAGCGCAAGCTGCTACTGTAAATATCGTGCCTACTCCAACAGCGGATATTACGGCGGTGCTTGATAATGCGGACAGCAACAGGAAGAATGTTTCTGAGACAGATCTAAGCAATGGCGGAAGTAATCTAGGCTCTAGTGCAAGTCCTATTATTACAAATGACAATACTCCGACTATTAAATTTAGCGTGGATAACGAATTTGATAAGGTTAAAATTACCATAGATGGCAAAGAAACTGAAGTGGCTAAATCGAGCTTGGTATCAGAAGGCGGAAATGTATATAGCTATACACCTAATGTAAGTGACGGCAAGCACTCTATAAGCGTGGTGGCTGTAAATGGCGATAAGTCTCAGACTGCAGCCGTTGATGTGCTAAATATCGATGTCGATACAGTAGCGCCTAGATTTAGAGCCAGTATAGAAGCCCCTAGTGTGTCTGAAGTGCTAGATACCAGCAAGTCTACAGTTACATTTAAAGGTGAGATAATATTCTCAGATACTAATGCAAACTCAACAGCTGGTTCTGGGGTGAATATGGATACGGCTAATTTTAATTTAAATGTTAGTGGCCATGGACTTATAAATGTTGGAAAATTAACTCCTGTAGACGGGGAAAATGGTAAATATACATATTCAGTTGAGGTGGATAAATCAGTATTTAAGGGTGCGACGATAGATAGCACAGGCAACTATGCTGTTTCTCTACAGGGTGCTGTTCAGGATAACGCTGGTAATATGAGTAATGGCATATCGACAAATCCTGTAATGGTAAACTCAGCTATTTTGGATTCTATTGACACTACCTATAAAGTATCGATACAGCATCAAAAAGGCTACGACACAGACCTAGGCTATGCAAGTCATAATCACCTAACGGGCGAAATTTATATGGTTGATAGGAATGATGATAGAGGACTAAATAGTTCTGAAAGGCAGTTTAGATATATTCAATCTCAAATGACAGACTCAAATAAGGCATTTACATTTGATGCTAGATCTGTTAAATTTGGTTCAGTTTGGAGTCTTTCAGACGGTAATAATGTAACACCTGAGAATATAAAATCTAAAGTCGATACTTTCTTGAGTAATGATGTACAGCAAAATGCAAATAGTGCCTTAAAAGTATATGAGCCAAATGCAAACAAAGCCTTATATAATGACGGTTGGGGCAACAACAACTCATTTACTGTTAAGCTAAGTGGGTATATGTTTATGAGAGCTGGTACATATAAATTCTCTGGAAAGACTGATGATTTCTTAGACTTTAAGATAAATCAATCATCGGTTAATAAAGATACATTGCAAGACAAAGTAGTATCAGATGATGGAGTGACTACTAAGTCACTTCAAAAGATAGTTGATACTGGTAGCTATGATACGACGATAGTCCATCAAGCTTCTACTGGAAACTTCACTAGCGGCGAGATAGTAATAGCTAAAGATGCAATTTATCCAGTTGAGATAAAATATGCCGATACAAGATATTCTGCAGAGCTTAATATAAGCTATCAAAAAAAGGTTGGCAATGGAAGCTATGGCGATTCTCAGCCTTTATCTGCTGAGTTTAACCACTCTATTTATGGTCAGAGAGGAGATGATATAAAATTCTTAAGCAAAGATTCTTTTGCTGGAGTTGAATTTGATAAAGGTGCTATGATAAGTGTTACTGATTTAGGGCAGTATGACTCTTTATTCTCATATCAAGAAGGAGATGTGATCAGAGTAACAGCGGACGGTGAGGCGCTTGCAGAAAATACTAAGATCACAGTAGACGGAGAAACTTACCTTGTAAATAAAAAAGGCGATGTTGTAATAAATACGACTGAGAAAAATGGCGAATATGACGTAAGCTTAGAAAAGGATACTACAAATCCAAACGATGGTGATAAGAAAATTACATTTGAGGCTAAAGATGTATCTGTCGGAGAAACTGAAACTATGGATATAACCAAAGTCATAGATAAGTCAACTGGTAATGATATATATAAATTAGATGTAAGCGAAATAAATGATGACGCTAATAAATCAGATGTAATAAATGCTGGAGATGGAAACGACACAGTAATAGTAACTGGTAGTGGAGATATAGATTTTGCTAAACTTGGCAAAATGGTGGATAATGTAGAAAAAGTCGAGCTAGGCGATAAAGGACAAACTGCCAAAGGTCTAACTACTACTAGTATAGGAGATATATTAAGTGATGCCTCTGCAACAAAACATTTAAATATATCAGGTCTTGAGGGCAATAAAGTAGAAATAGGTGCAGCAAAAGAGGTTTCTAACTCAAAAGCATCTATTACAAGTGGAGATTTTTCAGAGATTATAAATTCAAGCACAGAACAAGTAGCAGGAGAAAGTAGTATGAGCATACAAAATCCTACTGATACATACGCAGTGTCAGAAGCTGGTAAAACTCTATATATTGATATAGATAAAGACCTAACTCCAGTACACTAATTCCGATAAATCCCCAAGCTGCGGAAGCAGTTTGGGGTTATTTCATTTGCTTTGCTATAAATATAATTTAAATTTATTTGTTATGAATGTAAGAAAACTTGCGAGAGTTAAGAGAAGTTGCAAGCGGCACTAACACCGCTTATGTAATTTAAAAATCATCAAAACTTAGGCTACCTTTTGAGTAGTTTGTCTCCTTGCCTTCAAAGAAATTCGCACGCTGGTCGTTAAATTTAGAAAAATCATCAACCCATTTAATAGGGTGTTTTGCGCCATAAAGCGCCTTTAGTCCGATAGCGACAAGACGCTGGTCTACTAGATAGTGGATATACTCCTCGATGATGTCATCTGTAAAGCCCATTATCTGATTTTGAGTGATGTATTTACCCCATTTTATCTCAAGCTCACCTGCTTTTTTAAACATATCATATATCGTCTCCTCAATCTGCGGCGTAAATAGATCAGGTCTTTCACGGCGGACTGAGTTTATCATGTTTTGAAATAGCAGCAAGTGAGTGATCTCATCACGCTGGATAAAGCGCACCATCTGCGCACTACCGAGCATCTTTCCAGCCCTTGCTAGCGCATAAATCGCCGTAAATCCGCTGTAAAAATAAATCCCTTCTAAGATTTGATTTGCTACCATGGCAAGCAGCAGCTTCTCGTCCGTTACTTCACCCGCAAGCTCTTCGTAAAGGCTTGAGATGTAGTCGTTTTTCTCGCGTAAGACCTCGTCATGTTTTTCCATTTCGTAGATGAGGTCTGTATCCTCACAGATCGCCTCGACCATTACGGCATAGCTTTTGGAGTGGTTTGCCTCCTCGTAGGCTTGACGGGCGAGTACAGCGTTGATTTCAGGGGCAGTGATGTATGGGTTTATGTTGTCGGCTAGGTTATTTGTCTGAAAGCTATCCATAGAGATTAGCTGGCTCCAAACTAGATCATACATGCGCTTTTCGGCGACGGTTAGGTTGTTGCGGTAGTCCTTGACGTCGTCTGTGGTGTCGACTTCTTTTGGAAACCAGGTGTTTGCTTCCATTAAATCCCAGAGCTTTAGCGCCCACTGGTATTTTGCCTTTGTGAAATTTAAAATCCCATGCGGATTGCCGTCAAATACTCGGCGATCCGTTAGGGTTTCGTTTGAGCTTGGGTTATAAATTCGCTTTCTTTTCATGGTCTTATCCTTTAAAAATAGTCGGATTATTGTACCAAAAAAGTATAAATTTAAAGCCTAAGGGCGGCTAAATACAAGCGACATGGCATGAATAAAGTATATTTATAATTAAAGCCACACAAAAGCCTAAAACCCCATTGCTTTCACGCATATGAGCTGCTATAATTTTAAAATCTCAAGCTGCCACACTTTGGCTAGCTTATTAAATTTGCACGCACAGGCTATAAATTTATCTTGCGTTTGCCTTTGATATAGCCTGCGTGCGAGGGGCTTTGCGTTATTTGTGGTGCATATAGAAGTGTAAATTTAAAGTCTACTCGCTTTTAATTATTCTCTCTTTTAGCGATATTGCGGCTTGCTTTAGCTTTTCTGCCTTGCGACTTAGCTCTCCGATAGTTTCATGGCTTGCCTTGACTAGCTCACTCACACGGGGATTTGTGCGTATCTCCTCTATTCTGCGGCGGAGCTGATCGCTTGCTGTCTCACTTAGGTGGCGAAGTTTGGCAAAGTGGTTTACTAAGTCATTTTGTGCGATATGCTCAATCTGCGCTTTTGCCTCAGAGGTGGTGCTTTGGGCTATGTCTTTTAGCATGCTAGCAAAGCTTTCGTCTATGCTTTTAAGCTCATTTATCTGCTCGCCCAAACGCAGCTCATCTGGCGCAAAAATACTCTCGCTTTTTAGCTTTTTTATAAGCCTATAAACCCCATCTCTAGTACCCAAAATCGCCCCAGATACTAGCCTATCGGCATAAATTCCGCTAGCCTCAGCCACATCAAGCGCAGTCTCTATAAGCGCCCTGCAAACGTGCAGTATTCTATCCTTGCTAAACTCGCCCTCGCTTAGAATTTTATAGCTCATCGAGCCTATGAGCGCTTGCGTGTTGGCTGCGACGTCCTCGGCCTTTTCTACTATGCCAAGTAGCGCAGTTTGGGCTGCTTCTTTTACTATTTTTGTGATTCTTGTCTCTTTTGCTGCCTCGCTTTTTAGGGCATTTAGTGCCTCATCTTTTATGCTTAGCTCGCTTTGGCTTACGCTTTGTATCGCACACTCAAAGCTAGCATCAATACGCTCTTTTATCATGACTGCTTTTGCTTCGATTTCGCGCTCTATGCGGTCTTTTTCGTCTATTAGGGCTAGTATTTCTTGCTCGCTTTTTCCCACAAGAGCCTCGTTTAAGCCCTCCATCGCAGCCTTAAGAGCTGACATGTCTGTTAGCTTAGCTTCAGTTAGCTTTATGATTATTTCATCTATTGTGCTTTTTAGCCTCTCTTTATCGAGTGTTTGGCTTATTTGGCTTGCTAGGCTATTTACTATGGCTTTAATTTGTGTGTCTCTTTTTGTGCCAGTTAATCCTGCGATGTCTTTAAATTCGTTCACTTTACTCTCCTTAAAGCACGTATTTTGCAATGTTTTTAAGCGCTCCAAAAAGCGCTAGCCTCTCGTGTTCGTTTTCAACTGTGGTTTCTAGATTGTAGCTTTCGTATTTGCCCTCGCCACTTGATTTTGAGCTTTCTAGAGTGTAGGGTTTTTCATTCATTATCGCGTCTATTGCGCCCTTTGCGTTAAAGCCTGCGTCAAAAATTACCTTGTATTTCCATTTTGTTGGGTACTCTATCTTTGCTTTTTCATTTATCTCTTGTATATTCACCGCTTTTTCCTCCGATTTTTTGATCTAGTTTTATGTTTGATATTTGCATGCTTTTATCTACAGCTTTTACCATGTCATATATGGCTAAAAGTCCCACAGAAACGGCTGTTAGAGCCTCCATTTCTACGCCTGTTTTGCCCTCGATTTTTACGCTTACGCTGAGTTTGTAGCCGATTTTATTTTCTAGTGGCATTATCTCGCAGTCTACGCCGCTAAGTAGCAATGGATGGCACATAGGGATTAATTCAGGGGTTTTTTTGGCTGCCATTATTGCGGCTATTACGGCGGTTTGTAGGACTGGACCTTTCTTCCCAGCACCGCTTTCTACGATGTCAAAGGCCTCTTTTGACATTGCTATCTCTCCGCTTGCACGCGCTATTCTTAGGGTTATATTTTTATCGCTTACATCTACCATTTTTGGCTGATTGTTTTTGTCTATATGGGTTAGCATTTAAATCCTTTTGTTGGAGTGATTATAGCTAGAAAATTTAAATTTATAAAATAAAACGTGGCGGTTTTATCCGCCACTTATACAAAAGGAGGTTGGAGTGTAATTGTAACTACTCTTTTTAAATTTAAATCAAACCTTTAGTAAAGTTTTGTAAAGCTATATTATCACAGAGGCTGGTAAAGTATCGATTTTTAGGAGCTTATACTCGATTAAATCTGTTTGCAATGCCTTTATAAATTTATCGCTTTTTGGCTCCTTTTTACTCTTATCCTCTAGCGCTTTTAACAAAAACTCTATCCTATCGCTATCATTTTTTATCTCATTTAGCTGCTCAATTAGCCAGGCTGACTTTTTCAGACTAGCCTCTCCAAGTAGCGGCATAAAGACAAATCCAAACTTCGCCCCTTTTACAGCAATGGCCTCTTTTAGCTGCGACGCACAAAGCGGACTAAATGGGTCTATGAATAGATATTTCGCCTTTAGTCCGCGGTTTATATTAAAGGCAAACACCCTGTCGTCGATACTAGCTAGATACGCACGCGCAGCCTCTGCGAAGTTATTTGTCGCTGGTCTTGCCTCAACGCCTTGTTCGTTTACCCAGTTATACGCATATATTTCGCCTATTTTGACAAAAGTTATGTCTGGGTAGATTAGGTTTTTATCCATTATGTATCTTGCGTTTAGCTTTTTGCCGCCCTTGTATGCGCCCTCATCGCTTAGGCGGATTTCTTTTATATATCCTGCCATCTCCTCGCCGTGACGCGCGATGAAAAGCTTTTTAAGCCCTGCCTCGTTTAATGCCGCACCTTCATCTTGAGCTATGAGTGTAGATGCAAAGAATAAAGCGCCAAAAAGTAGGGTTTTTCTCACGATTTTTCCTTGTGGTTTTTGGCTAAATTGTAATAAATTTATGCTTATTTGCTTATAAATATAGTATAATGCCAAACAAAAAAAGGCTAAAAAATGATACCCTTTACAGATGACGAGCTAGTAAAACCAGTCCAAAATGTCCTAAAAAGTGTGCTACCTATGCTTGAGCGAGATGGCGGCGGTATGGATTTTAGAGGTGTGAAAAATGGCAAAATTTATCTAACCCTAACAGGCGCTTGCCACGGCTGTGCGGCCAGCGGAACTACGCTAAAATACGGCATAGAGCGTGCGCTAAAGCTTGAAATTCATCCAGAGCTTGAGGTGGTGAATATCCCGCCAAATCAGGAGTTTGACATTGATAAATTATAAAAGACTAGCACTTAAGGCAATAAGAGCCTCAAAATGGGGTGAGGCTAAGCGCTTGCTCTCTTTGGCTTACGAGCAAAATGGCGCAGAGGATATACTGTTTCTCATTTCGATTTGCGCCTTGGCTGAAAATGACGAATTTGAAGCACGCATGATTTTTGAGTTTTACTCAGCTAGGGGGCTTGGCAGAGTTGATGATGATTTGGCGCAGATGCTAGCAAATCTCGAGGCTAAAAGCATGCCTCAAAGCGATGAAATCGACGAGCAAGACGCCATTAGGTATGAGGATTTTAAGCGCATCGTGGCGCAAAATGGCGATTTTAGGCGAGTTTTTGAGAGCATTATGTTTTCAACTAAAGTCATTATCTCAAGCAAAGATGACTTTTTGGAATTTATCCAAAATCTCGTAAACGCAGGCTTTACGCAGATGAGCATGAGCTATATCGAGAGTGCGGCGGCGATGTTTGGCGGTGATGAGCGCATAGAGCTTTTGAGTAAGGAAATCTTTAAACGAGCCAGCGATGAAAATATTTATTAATCCTGATAAATTTATCACAGACGATAGCAGAGAGTGCGAGCAGGGCTGCTATTTTCTAGCCAGTGGGGCTGGTGCGGCGTATGCTAGTGCGGCCAGCGCAGCTGGCGCGGAGTGCGTGGATACGGCGCGAGCTATGGAGATTTTAGGCGTGCGCGAGATAAAAATAATAGGCATAACTGGCACAAACGGCAAGACCACGACCGCCGCAGCCCTAGCTCATATCTTAAACGAATTAGGGCATAAAACTGCGCTTGCTGGTACGCGTGGGGTGTTTATACAGGGCGCCCAAATCGCTGAGAAAAACCTCACAACCGAGCCACTTTTGCGAACGCTTTTAAATTTAAAAACAGCTCTTGATGCAGGGTGCGAGTATTACGTGATGGAGGTTAGCAGCCACGCAATAGCTCAGGGACGCGTAGAGGGGCTTAGTTTTGCTTTAAAGGTTTTTACAAATTTAAGCCAAGACCACCTAGACTATCATGGTGATATGGCAAATTATGCTGCGGTAAAGTCTAGCTTTTTTGCTGATGAGGCGCCAAAGCTAATTAACCGTGATGATGAGTTTATTAAATTTAACCCCAAAAATGCTGCCACATACTCGATAAAAACAGGTGCGTCTTACTATCCGCTTGCCTTTGGTTTGGCTGGTGGGGTTGATGCTGTGATAAAGACCCCAAAGGCACAAATCATAATAGACAGCCTACTTCAAGGCGAGTTTAATCTTTACAATCTCCTAGCAGCCGCAGCGAGTGCGGATATGCTCCTAGCCCCTAATCAAGAGGCGCTTGAGGCGGCGATTACTAGCTTTAATGGGGTAGCTGGGCGCATGCAGGTGGTAAGCCAAAGTCCGCTTGTGATAGTCGATTTTGCCCATACTCCAGACGGAATAGAAAAGGCGCTAAATGCCCTTAGGCACCTTAGGCTAGTCTCGGTATTTGGGGCTGGTGGAGATAGGGATAGGAGCAAGCGCCCACTAATGGCTAAAGCAGCCCAGCGCCACAGCCAAATCTGCGTAATAACAAGCGATAATCCAAGAAGCGAAAATCCTAATAGCATTATAGACGAAATCGCCTCAGGCATGAGCGAGGAGAAGGAGTATTATAAAGTAAGCGATAGACGTGAGGCTATCAGGCTGGGGTTAGAGCTAACGCAGAGGCTAGGCGATGGTGCTGCGCTCGTACTGCTAGGCAAGGGCGATGAGGAGTATCAAGAAATAGCTGGAGTAAAGCATAAATTTAGTGATACCAGCGTGGCTAGTGAGTTAATAAGGGAAATGTATGAAAATAGAAATGATGTACGCTAAAATCCACCGAGCTACCGTAACAGATGCAAATTTAAACTACGTTGGCTCCATTACGATTGATGAGGAACTTTTGGAGGCTTCTGGCATACTTGTAAATCAAAAGGTTGAAATTTTAAACGTAAATAATGGCGAGCGTTTTAGCACTTATGCCATAAAGGGCAAGCGAGGAAAGGGTGATATATGCCTAAACGGAGCTGCTGCTAGAAAGGTGCAAAAAGGCGATGTGGTAATCATCATAGCCTACGCTAGCATGAGTGTAAAAAAGGCTCGTAAATTCAACCCAACCGTAGTGCACGTCGATGAGAAAAATCGCATAAAAAAGGACATATAAAGGCGTTTAAAGCATAGTGCTGTTATAATTTGTTTAAATTTTAAGGATAGTAATGTTTGATAATTTTGACTTTTCTAAAATGACGCAGATGCTTGAGGCTGCACAAGAACAAGCCAAAAAGCTAGAGGCTGACTCTGCTAGTAAAGAATACAGCGTAAAGGCTGGTGGTGGCATGGTTTGCGTGCGTGCAAATGGCAAAGGCGAGGTCGTGGATATAAACATAGACGATAGCCTTTTAGATGATAAAGAGAGCTTGCAAATTCTGCTAATTAGCGCAGTAAACGACGCCATTAAAATGGCTGATGATGACAAAAAATCCATGGCCGCTAGTATGCTTAGCGGGCTTAGTGGATTTGGCGGGATGAAATAGCCAATGAAGCTTAGGGGGCTTTTTGGGGGCGTTATTTTGTGGGTTATGGCTGGGACTTTTAGCCAAAGCTTAGCCGATGCGCGCCCAACAGCTGATGATTTTGCGGCATGCTATGAGAAGCTAAAGCCATCAATCGTCTCTGTAAATGGTGCTTTTGGCGTGGCGATAGCTCCTGATTTGATAGCCGTTCCTAAAAATGATGAGACAGTGATAAATAGCTATGTCAAATTTGATCCATATTTGCAGGTGTATCTGGTAAAAAGCGAGCAAAAGCTAGAGCCTGTGAATTTTGTTGATGAAACGGATGAGACTAGCATAAAACGCAGTACTTGGGTGGGTGTGTTAGCGCAAAATGACGAGAGCCTTATGGGGCACATCGAGCGTTTTGCAAAGGGGCTTGGCGAGCTTGATACTCTTAGCTTTGATTCGCCGCGTACTGGACTGGTAACTAGTGCTTGCTGTAAGCCCATAGGTATAGCTGTGGGGGAGAATAAATTTATCGGAGCAAGGTATTTAAGGCATTTAGCGGCTTATCCTGATGTTTATTATGGCGATATTTCGGTAAGCTTTAGCGATAATGGTGATGGGATAGTAGTCTCAAGCGTAGATCCACTGGGTCGTGGTAGGGCGTTAGCAAAGGGTGACGTGGTGCTAGCGGTAAATGGCAAAAAACCAAATAGCCTAAGAGAGATAAATGAAGCGATTTTATTTGCGCCAAAGGGCAGTGTTTTAAGTTTTAGTCTACGCCGTGGCGATGAGAAAATAAATGTCGACGTACCAGTCTCTGGTGGGGTGGATTTTAGCTTTGATACTATAGAACAAAAGCGCAAGCTCCCATACTCGGCAAAGACAAATTTAATCGAAGACGGCATAAAAGAACAAAGCGCACAGTCAAAGCTTTTAAATGATTTTGGGCTAGGGCTTGACGCTAAACTTGTGGTGGTAAAAGTAGCACCAAACTCAAGCGCTGCTATCTTTGGTGTGGAGGCTGGGGATAGGGTGCTAGAAGTAGATGGCGTGGGCGTGGCTAGCAGGGTGGAGCTAGAGAGCGAGATGGGGGATAATCCAGCCCCCGTACTACTTTTAAGGCGTGGAGAGTTTGATTATTTTTTAAAGGTGCAAAGATGAACTTAGCGGATAAATTTGACGAGTATTTAAAGGCTAATCTACCACGAGCTGCTAGCTTTCATCCTCACTATGAAAAAGCTCTTGGCGTTATGCTTTTAGCTGGGGGCAAGCACTTTCGTGCTCAGCTAGTCCTTGGCGTGGTAAATGCGCTTCGCCCAGAGCTAACTAAGGCTGCTATGCCAGTCGCGCTTGGGGTGGAAATGATGCACACTTATTCGCTTATACACGATGATTTGCCAGCTATGGATAATGCGGATTTTAGGCGTGGTACTCCAACTCTTCATAAAACTTACGATGAGGTTACGGCTATTTTGGCTGGGGACGCGTTAAATACGCATTCGTTTTTACTCATTGCTGAGGCTGGTTTACCTGATTTTGTGCGCTGTGCGTGCGTACGCGAACTAGCAAAGGGCGCTGGTGTAAATGGCATGGTGCTAGGGCAGGCGATTGACTGCTATTTTGAAAACAAGCCACTAAATTTAAGCCAGCTTGAGTTTTTGCATATTCATAAGACCGCATGCTTAATCGCTGCAAGCCTGAAAATAGGCGCCATTATCACCGAGGCTAGCCAAAAAGAGCAGGATAAAATTTATGAGGTTGGTATAAGGCTTGGGCTTGTTTTTCAAATAGCTGATGATATAATTGATGCCACCTCAAACGCAGAGGAGGCTGGTAAGCCAGTAGGGCATGATAAGAGCAAAAACTCTTTTACAAATTTATTAGGTTTAGAGGGTGCAAAAGCCGCAAAAGCCGAGCATTTAGCCCTCATACAAGCCGAGTTAAAAACCCTCCCTAATAGCATAGAGAATATGATACAAAATTTAATAAGCAAATATTTAAAGGACTAAAATGCGTAAAAAAATGGCAGATACGATAAGATTTTTATGTGCGGATATGGTACAAGCTGCAAATAGCGGACACCCAGGAGCACCTATGGGGCTAGCTGATATAGTGGTCATTTTAAGCGAGCATTTACGCCATAATCCAGCTAATCCAAAGTGGCTAAACCGTGATAGACTCGTCTTTTCAGGTGGACACGCAAGCAGCCTTGTTTATAGCTTTTTACATCTTAGTGGTTATAATCTAAGCTTAGATGAGCTAAAGCGCTTCCGTCAGCTAGGCTCACACACTCCAGGACACCCTGAGATAGAAACGGCTGGGGTTGAGATAGCCACTGGGCCACTAGGGCAGGGCGTGGCAAACGCTGTGGGATTAGCCATGGCTGCAAAAAGAGCCGAGGCTATGCTTGGTCGCGAAATCATAAATCATAAAATTTACTGCCTTTGTGGCGATGGGGATTTGCAAGAGGGTATAAGCTATGAGGCGACTGCGCTTGCTGGTAGGCTTGGGCTTGATAATTTAGTAATGATATATGATAGCAATGCCATAACGATTGAGGGTGATACTGCTCTAGCTTGGGATGAGGATGTAAAGGCGCGCTTTGAGGCGGCTGGCTGGGAAGTGGCACGCATAGATGGGCATGATTATGAGCAGATTGATTTTGCCATTTCTGAAGCTAAAAATAAAGAGCGCCCTTATTTAATCATCGCAAACACTAGCATCGCAAAGGGCGCTTTGGAGCTTGAGGGCAGCCACCACAGCCATGGTGCGCCACTTGGCGAGGAGCTAATAGCGCGCGCTAAGGCTGCAGCAGGCTTTGATGCAAATGAAAAATTTCAAATCGATGAGGACGTTTTGGCTAGATTTAGGGTTGCGCTTGAAAGGGGCGACCTGGCTCAGGCGCAGTGGCAAGCGGCGGTAAACGGGCTTAGCGCGGATAAGGCAGAGCTTTTAGAGGGCTTGCTAAATCCTGATTTTAGTAAGATTAAATTTCCAAATTTTTCCGGTAAAAAAGTAGCCACAAGGGATAGCAACGGCGAGATAATTAACTCCATAGCTGCCGCCCTGCCAGGCTTTTTAGGCGGTAGTGCTGATCTGGCACCTTCAAATAAGACGGAGCTAAAGGGCGCAGGGGATTTCCCGCTAGGGCGAAATATCCACTACGGTATACGTGAACATGCCATGGCAGCCATCGGCAACGCCTTTGCTAGATATGGGCTTTTCTTGCCGTTTTCAGCGACATTTTTTATCTTTAGCGACTACCTAAAGCCAGCTGCTAGAATGGCAGCTCTAATGAGCCTAAAGCACTTTTTTATCTTTACGCACGATAGCATTGGCGTGGGCGAAGATGGCCCTACGCACCAGCCAATCGAGCAGCTTAGCCAGTTTCGTGCGATGCCAAATTTTTACACATTCCGCCCAGCTGATGGGGCTGAAAACGTCGAGTGCTGGAGGGCGGCACTAAGCCTAAACGCACCATCGGCCTTCGTGCTTAGCCGTCAGGGGCTTGAGAGCGTGGGCGAAGCGGTGCTGGGTGAGTCTAGACGTGGGGCTTATTTACTTAAAAAAGCCCAAAAACCAGACTTTACCCTCGTTGCAAGCGGTAGTGAGGTTTCGCTTTGCTTAAAAGCGGCTCAAATTCTTGAAAAAGAGGGGCTATCAGTTAGCGTCGTTTCAGCACCTTGCTTTGACCTGCTTTGTGAGCAAAGTAGCGATTATTTGGCGCAAATTTTTGACTGCGATAGCGTAGTCGTGGCTGTTGAGGCGGCAAGCGCTCTAGAGTGGTATCGCTTTGCTGATGTGGTTTATTCTATGTCTAGTTTTGGTGCAAGCGGCAAAGCCGAGGCACTTTTTGAGCATTTTGGCTTTAGTCCTGAAAAATTAAGCGAGTTTGTAAAAGGGCTTAAATAATGGACTTTTCGCAGATTATTGTCCTATCTTTTATCCAGGGCTTTACTGAGTTTTTGCCTATTTCTAGCTCCGCTCACTTAGTGCTAGTGCGCGAGCTTTTAGGGTGGGATGAGAGCGGTAGTCTAGCCTTTGATGTGGCACTGCATGTTGGGACATTATCTGCGATTTTATTCTATTTTCGCTCTAGGCTCGGTGGGCTTTTATGCGATTTTTTTGCTTCGATTTTAAAGCGCAAAATGGTAGGAGATAGCCGCCTTGTGTGGGCTGTGGGACTGGGTACCGTGCCTGTTGGGCTTTTTGGGCTATGCTTTGGCGATATACTTGAGCAGTATGCTAGATCGTGGCACGTCATAGCCGCTACTAGCGTGCTTTTTGGCATACTTTTAGTCGTGGCTGATAAAAAGGCAGGCGCAAAGAATTTAAGCGATATCACCATATCATTAGCGCTTATCATAGGGCTAGCTCAAGCCGTAGCGCTAATCCCAGGTGTATCTCGTTCTGGTATCACTATGACTGCGGCTTTGTTTTTAGGATTTTCTAGGACTTCAAGTGCTGAGTTTTCGTTTTTATTATCCATACCTGTTATAGTGCTTGCTGGCGCGCTTGAAGGGGCAAAGATAGCCAAAAATTTATCTGAGCTTAGCTTTAGTTTTAGTGATGTTGCGCTTGGGGTTTTGCTTAGTTTTGTCTTTTCTTATGCGTGTGTTAAGCTTTTTATGGCTATAATCACGAGGCTTTCAATGCTGCCTTTTGCGATTTATCGTATCGCGCTTGGGCTGTTTTTGTTTTTATATTTTGGGTAGGTGTCCGAGCGGTTGAAGGAGCACGCCTGGAACGCGTGTAGGTGTAACAGCCTCGTGGGTTCAAATCCCACCCTATCCGCCAGTAATCAAAGAGTGTAAATTTATCTATGAAGCATCTTATACCTTTTATCCCAAAGAGCATTAGTGCTGTTAGCAGATGTAGAGAGATAGCTGAGTTTGTCGCTAGCTGTCCTGATAGCTCATTAGTGCTTGCGCCTGAACTTGTGCTTGGTGGGTATAGTGAGTTTTACGCTGATGATGGCTTTTATGATACGCTTTTTAAATCTTGTGTGGGAGATAAAATTATAGCTTTTACTAGATTTACAAAGTGTAAAAATGATAAACCAAAAAATGAGCTTATCCTGCTAAATCAAAGCGGCATAATCCACTCACAAGCCAAATCAAAGCTATTTTTACCAAATGGCGAGGATAAAATATTTAGCAAAGGCAGCGAAAGCGGCGTCGTGCCTTTTAAATTTAATGGTATAAATATCGGCGCACTCATATGCTTTGAGCTTAGGTTTTTGCAGCTTTGGGAGCAGCTTGTGGGGGCTGATATAGTGCTAGTGCCTGCTATGTGGGGCGATGGAAAAAGAGCGCAGTTTGAGGCACTTTGTGCTGGGCTTGCTGTGATAAATGGCGCATTTGTGCTAGCAGTTAGTGCTGGAGATGGAGCTTGCGAGGTGGCTAGAGTGTATCTGCCAGATGGCACTAGCGCAGATAGGGCTTTATATGATAGCAGTCTTGCTAAGAATATAGCAAAAGCGATTTGTAAGGATAAAAATGGATAATCTAGAACGCATAAAATGCCAAAAAATGGCCGATGAGATAGCTGATAATGTTGCGCTTAGTCTAGGGGTTTATGAGGCATTTTGTAATACTCCACGCGAGATTTTTGTGCCTGTTGGGCGCTATGCGTATGATCTTTTAGCTCAGCCTATAGACGGTAGTCAGTGGATTAGCTCTCCACTTACGGTGGCTAAGATGACTATGGCGCTTGAGGTTGAGGGTGTGGATAAGGTGCTTGAAATAGGCTGTGGTAGCGGCTATCAGGCAGCTATATTATCGCATTTGGCGCATAGGGTTTTTAGTGTAGAGCGCATAGCGAGCCTTGCTGCTAGCTCTAGAGTGAATTTTGAAAGCCTAGGGCTTCGTGGGGTTCATGTCCGCCATGATGATGGGCGCTCTGGCTGGAGTAGTTTTGCTCCTTTTGATAGAGTGCTTTTAAGCTGCGCCACACCTGAAGTGCCAAAGAGGCTTTTTGACCAGCTCGCGCAAGGAGGCATACTGGTAGCCCCTATCGAGTCTAACGGCGCTCAGAATATAGTTAAATTTAAAAAGCTCTCGGCTACTGAAATAGTAAGTGAGGTGCTTGATGAGTGCTTGTTTGTGCCGCTTTTATCGGGTACGGCTTAGGCTAGCCTGCTTATTTAAAGCAGACCTTAGCCTTCACTCTCCTCTTAATTCTTTCATCTTTTTTTCATAAATTTTATACGTTGGCTTTTGATATTCAAGCTCGTTTCTTAGCTCAAAATTATGCCCCACGCCAACGTGGCAGCTAGCGCATTTTATCTCTTTTTGCGTGCCTAAAAGCTCTTTGTAGTGTGCGTGCATTTGCTTTGCTTTTGTAGGCAAAAGCTCGTTTTCTAGCACCTTTGTATGGCAGCTTAAACAGCCGCTGTCAAAGACATAATGCTCTCTGTTTTTTAAATTTTTCACCCAGTCTATGCTGTCTGGGTCGCCAAAAAAGTGAATGTATCCCTCAACTATGCCGTTTTTTGCCTTTTGTAGCACGTAACGAGCTAGGCTAGTGTGTGGCAAGTGGCAATCAACGCACTTTGCGCTCACGCCGCTTTTATTGGCGCCGCTGTGCGTGTCTTTGGCGTAGCTTGCGCTCATAGCAGCCATCTCGTGGCAAACAGCACAAAACTTATCATCGCTGGTTTTTTCTAGCGCATAATGCGTCGGCAAAACGAGCAAAAAGCCACAAAAGCCCGCTACTAAAATAATCAAAGCTAACTTTTTCACGGCGTTACCCCCATCCACTCTTTTACCTCGTGCTCGTGGCACTCTAGGCACATATTTGTGCTCTCTTTATGCTCGTTGTGGCACTCGTCGCAGTATAGCGTAGGGCCGTCGTGGACGGAGTTGTGCGGATTTGCCTTAAGCACGTCCATAAACTCAAGCCTTTTTGCCAGCAGCTTTTTGCTTTTATGGCAACTTAGGCAGCCCTTATCGCCTATGGCTTTAAATTTGCTCGGCTCATCGCCTTGATTTTCGTGGCAGTCCGCGCAGCCCAGAGCCAAATGCTCGTGATGAGGTTTTAGCGGATACTTCACGCTTAGCTCATCACTAGCAAATCCAGCACAGGCAAGGCAAAAAAGCAGACAAAGCACTCTTTTTATCATCTTTTTTCCTTTAAATTTAAAAGGGGCAAAGCCGCCCCCATTTGCGCCTTAGACATTCTCGCCTGCGACCATACCGCAGACAAGGCAGTCTAGTATGGCATTGCTTCCTAGCCTGCTAGCTCCGTGCGTGCCGCCTGTTACCTCGCCAGCGGCGTATAGTCCTGCAATTGGCTCGTTTGTGATTGAGCTTAGCACCTGAGCTTTATTGTTTATCGCTACTCCGCCCATAGCGTGGTGTAGCTTTGGCACGCCACGCATAGCGTAAAATGGCGGCACGGATATGTCGGTGCCGTCTTTTGGCAGGATTTTGCCAAAGTCTGGGTCCTTGCCCTGCTTTACGTATTCATTATACTGGGCAACGGTTTGCTTTAGCGTGCTGGCATTTAGCCCATACTCAGCTGCTAGTGCGTCAAGGGTGTCAAAACGCTTTAATGCGCCGCTTGCAAGTAGCTTGTCAAACTGCTCTTTTAGCATATGCTTAACTGGGCGTGAGTCGCAAAAATGGATAGGGTAGTTCTCGTCCTTGCCTATTATTTCAAACATCTTATCAGCCCTTGTTTTGCGGTCGGCTATCTCGTTCATATAACGCTTTGAAGTCTTTTTATCCACGCTTATGCCGTATCTAAAACTAGCTGTGACGTTAAATTTACTCGCTAGGCCGTAGCCTTTTTCATCTGGGCTAGCCCACGGCCCAAACTGAAGATGGCTTACGTGCACCGGATATGCCCCTATCCTAAAGGCCTCTAGCATCGCCCCAGCCGTGGCGCCTGAGTGGTTTGTTGTTTGAGCATTGTCTGGGATTAGTGGTTCTTGCAGCTTGCGATAAACCTTATCCGCACAAAAGCCACCGCTAGCTAGCACGACACCCTTTTTGGCACGATATAGCTTTTTATCGCCGCTTTTATTCTCTCTATCATCGTCAAAAAGCTTATTATCAAAGCGGTAATTCTCCCTTACTTCCACGCCCACGACTCTGCCGCTATCGTCAGTGATAAATTTATCAAACTTCGTTCTAGTTTTTACCTCGGTGTTTGGCAGGGATTTAAAGCGTGCTTGCATAGGCTGGATTATGCCCGCACCCGTGCCGTTTGATGTTTTATAGCCTCTTGGCACACTATGGCCGCCAGATTGTTCTAAGAAGTCTCTATACTCAGCACCGCACTCAAGCGTTAGGTTTAAAGCGTCGTTTGCACGAGAGAAAATCAGCTCAAGCAGGGCTGGGTTGTTTAAATTTCTACCAGCCTTTAGCGTGTCTTTAAAGAATAACTCTCTGCTGTCATTTATGCCTTGGGCTTTTTGTTTTGGGCTTAGTGGCACGCAGAAAATGCCGCCGTTTATGACGGAGTTACCGCCCACTCGTCCCATTTTTTCTACCATTAGCACGCTTAAGCCACGCATAGCGCTTTTTACAGCAGCAGCGTGTGCGGCAAAGCCTGAGCCTATGACGATGACGTCATATTCGCCGTCCCAGCTTGGAGCATTTGAGTCGCTCTGATTAGCTCCTAAAGCCGTAGCCGCAGCGGCAAGGGCGCTTATTTTTAGCAGATTTCGCCTAGATAAATTTGACATTTTGCACTCCTTTTTGATTTTTATCTTAAATTTAAAATTTAACTTTTAAATTTAAATATCGTAATGATATATCAAATTTTAATATAAGTCAAATACTATTTTTTATATAATTTTATAGGTAAAAACTATAATAAAGGAGCAAAAATGAGTTTGCGCCAGATGGAATTTGTACTAGCCGTAGCTGATAGCCTAAGCTTTACAAAGGCGGCTAAAAGGCTTGGCGTATCTCAGCCTTCGCTCTCTCAAAGCGTGTTAAATTTAGAAAGCGAGCTAAAAGTGAGGCTCTTTGAGCGTCAAAGTCCACTAAAGCTAACTCTTGAGGGCGAGCTATACGTGCAAAAAGCAAGGCTAATAATGGAGGCTTATTATGATTTAAATAGCGAGCTTTCAAGCCTAGTGGCGCTTAAAAGCGATAGTGTGCGCATAGGATTTTCGCAAAATGGCTATAAGATGATTCCAGGCGCACTTGCGAAGTTTTGTCGTAGGTTTAGTAGGGCAAATATCAAAATCACGCAGCCACACTCGACCCTGCAAATCCGCCAAATGCTGCTTGATGGCGAAATAGATTTGGGTATGTTAATCCTGCCTCTTGATACTGCCGAGCTTGAGTATGAGAGCATAAAGCGCTCAAAGCTTTATGCCTGTGCTGGGGCAAATAGCGCTTTGGGGCGGCGTTATCGCAGTTTTAGTAGGGTTAGTTTGGTTGATTTAAAGGATGAGAAATTTATCCTACCTGCACGGTCGCAGCGAAATAGAGCGATACTTGATGCGGCGTTTGCTAGGGCTGGGTATGAGCCTAATGTGCTTTGTGAAGTGCAGACTTTTGATGTGGCTACGGCGATGGCGGCAAGTGGCGTAGGGGTGTGCTTTACTCTGGCTGAGGCTGCCTCTAGCGGTGATGAGATGGTGTTGCTTGATGTGGGCGAGACTGGGCTTGATAAGGAGTTAGTCATAGCTTATAAAAAGGGTAAAAAGCTCTCGCGCCTTGAGAGTGAGTTTATTAAAATCGCAAAGCAAGAGTAGGCTGCTGCGGATTTTTATTAGCTTTGATGGCTTTGGTTTGAGTGGTTTTGGCTTAGGTTAAAATACTAGCCAGTATAATAAGCTAGTTTGATTTTGCTTTTAAGCATATTTGCCATGCATTATTAGTCTTTTTATTAAAATATTTGTAAAATTAAGCGTGTTTACGGCTGTTTAATGAGTTTTTGATTGGGTTTTTTATCTGTTTTTGTAAATTAAAATGCACTAATTTTTCTAAATGATTGCACTTATTCAATATTAAAAATAAAATGGTTGGCTTTAAGTTATGATTAAATTTTTAAAGTCTGTTTTGAGATTAAAATTAGTGGCCGGGAGATAGGGATTCGAACCCCAGGAGGTGTTACCCTCAACGGTTTTCAAGACCGCCGCTTTCGACCGCTCAGCCATCTCCCGATAAAAATGCAAATTATAGCAGATGTAGCTTAAATTTAACTAAGTTACTCTGTTTTTTCTTTTACGTAGGTTGCGCCTTGATTTATCTTTTCTTTTGTCCACTCTTTTGCGTCTTTGGTGTCCTCTTTTACGCCATTCCACGTATTTGTGCAACCAACTAAAATTAAAGCTGATAAAAAGATAAGTAAAGCTTTCATACGTATCCTTAAATTTGGAGGCGACACCCGGATTCGAACCGGGGATCAAAGCTTTGCAGGCTCATGCCTTACCACTTGGCCATGTCGCCACTTAGTGGTGCCCAGAGCCGGACTTGAACCGGCACGGAAAAATTTCCGAGGGATTTTAAGTCCCTTGTGTCTACCATTCCACCACCTGGGCATATATAAATTTATGATTTTAAATGGAGCGGGAAACGAGATTCGAACTCGCGACCCCAACCTTGGCAAGGTTGTGCTCTACCCCTGAGCTATTCCCGCAAACTAGAGATTGAATATTACCCAAATAATTCTTAAAAGAATATTTTATTTTGCCTGTGTTAAATATTTTTTCTGAAAATTCAAAAAAATATAAGTATTTTTGGGATAGAATACGCTTCTATTACATTTTTGGGGTTATAGCTCAGCTGGGAGAGCGCTTGAATGGCATTCAAGAGGTCGGCGGTTCGATCCCGCTTAACTCCACCATTTTTACCCATTTTACTTCGTTTTTAAATTCCGTTTTTTAATATTTTATGATTAAATTTAATCCATAAGGATTATTTGGCTAGGTTAAGGGCGGTCAAGCCCCTTTTTTAATGCGTTTTAAGAAGTTATTTAGTGTTTCATTTTCGTGATATGCGAGGGTAAAAAACTCATCTGGTAATCCCTGATAAACTATTCTGCCGCCCGCTAAAAACACGATCTCGTCAGCAATCTCTCTGGCAAACTCAAGCTCGTGGGTAACGATTAGCATAGTGCGGTCTTTTATGCTTTTTATCGCATCAAGCACCTCGGCCACTAGCTCGACATCAAGCGCACTTGTAGGCTCGTCAAAGAGCATAACCTTCGGATTTATCGCAAGTGCCCTAGCTATTGCCACGCGCTGTTGTTGTCCGCCGCTTAGTTCGTGCGGATAGGCGTTTTGCTTGTGTTCTAGCCCCATTTGCGCTAGCTTTTGCTGCGCTACATTAAAGGCATCTTGCTTGCTAAAGCTGCGCGTTATGATTAGGGCTTCTGCGACGTTTTCTATGGCGTTTTTGTTGGCAAAGAGGTTGTAGCTTTGAAAGACCATAGCGCTTTTTAGCCGCAGCTCTTTTGTTTGTTTTTGGTTTACGTTTGCGTAATCTATCTCTAAATCGTCTATTTTAATGCTGCCAGCGTAGGGGCGTTCTAATAAATTTATGCATCGTAAAAGCGTGCTTTTACCGCTTCCGCTAGGACCTAGGATGGCGATTATTTTGCCATCTTTTACGTCAAGATTTATGTCATTTAATACGACGTTGTTTTCAAATTTTTTGGATAAGTTTTTAATTTTTATCATATTTGCCCCTATACAAATGAGCGTCTAAAGATAGACAGCCTGCGCTCAAGCTGCTTAAACGCCACCTCAAGCCCCACGCATATCGCCCAGTACATCATCGCTGCCATAAAGTACACTTCTAGGAATTTAGACGACCTGCCTGATTCTATATCAGCTAGCCCCATTATGTCAGCCACAGTGATGACTGAAACGAGTGAAGTATTTTTTATCTGCATTATAAAAAAGTTTAATAAATTTGGCAAAGATAGCATTATGGCTTGTGGTAATATTATACGCATAAACGCCTGCCTAGTCGTAAATCCTAGCGAGTAAGCCGCCTCTATCTGTCCTCTATCTACCGCAAGTATGCCAGCCCTAAAAATCTCACTCATATACCCAGACGCATACAGCGAAAAGATTACAAAAGCGTAATAAATTGCATTAGCTAAAAGAAGCTCCGACTCTACGCCTATGCCGCGCAAAAATATGGGTATGCCGTAATAAAACATAAAAATTTGAACAAGTAGCGGTGTACCTCTAAAAAACGAGATGTAAACTGTGGCAAGCTGGCTTAAAAACGGCACTTTGTAAATGCGCAAAAGGGCTATGAAAAAGCCCATCGCGCCACCAGCCGCAAATGAAACGGCGGCTATTAAAAAGGTAATAGGTACGCCGTTTATGATGCTTATGGCTGAGTTAAAAAAGTATGTGGTGTCAAATAACTCGCTCATTTTGTCAGGTCAATCCCAAAATACTTTATCGATAATGCACTTAACTCCCCACTTTCTTTAGCCTTTATAAGCGCAGCATCTAGCCTATTTGCAAGCTCCTCATCGCCTTTTCTAAACAGTAAAAACGAAGGTGTTTTTTCAAAGACTTCATCTGTTATTTTTATATTTACATTTTGTTTTTTAGCTAGGTCAATTGCTACTAGCGGATCATTTACCATCGCATCCACTCGCCCATTTGCTAGGTCTTGCAGGATTGATAGGTAGCCTTTGTAGTATTTTAGCTTGATGTTTAGCTCTGGATGGGCTTTGGCGAATTTTTCGATATTTGCCGAGTGGTTTGAGCCTACGCTAGTGCCGACTGTTTTGCCCTTTAAATCGGCTGCACTATTTATGCTGGAGCCATCTTTTACAATAAGTACGCTTTTGCCGTATGAGTATGGCTCTTTGGCAAAGAGATATTTTTCCTCTCTTGTAGGATTTTTGGCGATTTGGTTTGCAATTAGATCAAATTTCTTTGAATCAAGCCCCACAAAGATTGAATTCCAAGGCACAGGCACAAACTCTAGTTTTATGCCTCCGTCTATCTTTGCTAAAAGGCGGACTAAATCATTGTCAAAGCCCGTGGATACGCCATTTTCATCGACGTAAGTAAATGGCTTGTAGGCGTTTTCGCTGCCTACTTTGACGGTGATTTCTGAGGCCAAAGCGTAGCTTAAAAAGCCAGCTAGTAAAAGTGTGATGAGTTTTTTCATGATTTCTCCTTAAAAATAAAATATTATTATAACAATAAATCCTTATTATAATATTAAATTATCTTAAAGTTTTATTTAGATAAAATTCATACATTATTATAAATTTATCAAGGAGAACAGATGCAAAAGCAGACCATTTTGGTGCATAAGGGTAGGGGGAACCCAAACAAAGACGGAAGGGCTGTCAATGCGCCACTAATGCGAGCCTCGACGGTGCTTTTTACAAATCACAAAAGCTGGGCGCAAAGAAAGGTGCAGCGCAAAAGCGAGCGTGTGCTAAGCTACGGTGCACTTGGAACTAGTACGAATTTTGAGCTTGAAAAGCTTTTGTGCGCGCTTGAGGGCGGGTATAGGGCGAGCCTTTATCCGACGGGACTAGCTGCGCTTGCTATGGTGCTTTTAAACTATGCCGAGGTGGGGGCGCATTTTTTAATAACGGATGGAATTTATGAGCCAGTACGTGAGATTGATAGCCTATTTTTATCCAAAATAGGCGTGGAGGTGGAGTACTTAAAAGCAGACGCTAGCGACATAGCCCAAAAGCTACGCCCAAACACAAAACTCCTGCTTTGCGAAAGCCCTGGCTCTGTGCTTTATGAGATAATCGACCTACCAAAAGTCTCTGCTATTGCACATGCAAATGGCACTGTTGTTGCGATTGACAGCACCTACTCGTCATCGTATCTAAACCAGTCCCTAGCCCTTGGCGCAGATATTTCGGTTGTGGCGGCGACAAAGTATTTAGGCGGGCATTCTGATCTTACTATGGGTGCTATTATAGTAAATGAAAAGGAGTGGAAAAACTTTAATAAATTACCTGAAGTGCTGGGCTTTACCGCTAGTCCAGATGATGCCTATCTCGTGCTGCGCGGCGCTCGTAGCCTTGATGTACGCCTTGAGAGGCATGAGAAAAATGCTGATAAAGTCGTGGAGTTTTTGCTTGCTCAGCCAAAGGTGGCAAAAATTTATTATCCAAAGCTTAGCACGCACGTTGGACATGAGATATTTATGCGCGATTTTAGCGGTACAAATGGTATGATTACAATTGCTCTTGATAAAAGCGTTAGCCGCGAGGGCGTGGATAGATTTTTTGACGCGCTTAGCCTGTTTGGCATAGGGGCTAGCTGGGGCGGGTTTGAGAGCCTTGCGATGATAGCAAAGCCGCCACGCAGCTTTATCGACGTAGATGGGCTTGGCACGCTTATTCGCTTTAGTATAGGGCTTGAAAATGTGGACGATATAATTGCCGATTTAAAGAGGGGTTTTGACGTGATTTAGTTTGGCTTTGTTTTTTCAGCCAGATTGTCTTTTGCCTTATACTGCGTTGGTTTTTAAATTTACTCGGTTGTATGCTATCAGTATGCTTCCGTCATAAATTTAAAAACCGCCTTGTCTAAGACATCTAACGGGTTGCAAGCGCATAGAAATAAAAAATACTTCGCATAAAACGTTCAAGTTAGGAGAAGTCTTTAGTGATTGCGATTTAAATTTTACAAAAGGTAAATCTAAATGATATAGACACCACATACGTGTAGAGAGCGTAGATAGGCCGTCATTCTTAGCAAGCCCACCTCGTATTGTGTTGCAGTGCACTCGCCTGCTCATAGTGCTTGCCGTAAGTGAAAAAGGAGTTTCTTTAGTAAAACGGAGTTTCTTTAAAACGAGATGTAGTCGCAGTTTTTACAGAAGCTTTGCCTTCTTAGCCACTTCGTGGCGTAAACTCGCCCAGTCTAGGTAAAGCGTAGCGGAAATGTACGTGAGCGAATATATCGATTTTTGCTATGCAACCCGTTAGGTGCGATTCGGATGGGTAAATGTAAAGGGGATGACTTTGTAAAATAAACGTAGTACAGTTTTTAATAATTCAAGCTCTCCCTAGCGTAAAAATAAATTTAAATCCAAACAAAATCAAAGTTTTGCGGTTTAAAACTTAAATGCAAGAAATTTAAAAGACAAGACTTTAGAGCGCGCAAATGAGCGATAAGGCGCATTAACTGGGGGGGGGGTAACTGTCATAGCGGAGTGGTTACGTATGGCGGATTGTAGGCACGGCAAAGCTAAAAGCAAAAGTAAATTTACCCCTCATTACGCCCTAAGTGGCCAAAAATCAAAATAAAGCTCCTCTTTTATCTCATCGCTTTGGTACAAATTCGCCACAAACTCGACTCCCTCGCACTCCAAAACAGCCCTTTGATACGCACCTAGATACTCGATTTTTAACACTTTGGCTTTAAATTTATCTCCGATTTTAATATCCTCTGGACGAAACAGAAAATCTCGCCTATAAAGCTCGTAATAAAACTCGCTAAATCGTTCACCAAGCTTTGCGTTTTGCACTGCATCGTTTTGTCTTATGGTGTTTTTTAGGTGCGTAAAGTCATTGACCTCTCCTAAAAATGAGGCGATTTTTGCGTTTTTTGGCTTTAGATAAAGCTCTTTTGGGCTTGCGTGGGCGATGATTTTGCCATCGTCAATTAGTGCGATAGAATCGCTCATTACAAATGCGTCATCCTTATCGTGCGTAACCAAAATTGCGCTTATGTCGCTTTGTTTTATAAGGGTTTTTAGCTCGTTTCTTAGATTTTGTTTTAATTTTGTGTCTAAATTTGAAAACGGCTCATCAAGAAGGAGGATTTTTGCGTCCGCGGCTATGGCTCTAGCAAATGCCACGCGCTGCTGCTGTCCGCCGCTTATTTCATCTGGCTTTTGTTCGCTTATCTCACGGATAAAAAACTTATCAAGTAGCGCATCCACTCGCTCCTTTCTTTGGGGTTTTTTAAGGCTTAAAATGGCTAGTTCGATATTTTCTCGTACGCTTAAATGCGGCATAAGTGCGTAGTTTTGAAACATCAGCGAGGCTTTAGCGTATTGTTTTATCTCGCCACTTGTTTTATTCTCAAGCCCAGCAATTATGCGTAAAAGCGTACTTTTACCGCAGCCTGACTTGCCTAGTATGCTTAGGATTTGCCCCCTTTTTAGCGTCAAATTTATATCATTTAGCACATTTTTTGCACCAAAGTTTTTGTTTAAATTTATAATCTCAAGCGCGTTCAAGCCTTTTTCCTTTTATTAAATTCAACATAAAGTAAAGCCACTAGGGAGAGTACGACTATTAAAAGCGCTGGCAAGGCTGCTTCGTAAATCCTCTCATCAGTGGCGTAAAAAAACGCCCTTATACTTAGGGTTTCAAAGTCAAATGGGCGCAAAATGAGGCTTAGAGGAAGTTCCTTAACCACATCTACAAAAACGACAATAAAGCTTAGTACAAAAAAATGCCTTAAAAGCGGCGCATGTATGCGTAGCCCCAGCCGTAGCGTAGAAAGCGAGAGTATGCGACTAGCCTCATCTATGCTTTTGTGGATTTTATGATACCCACTCTCAAAGCTTAGCACGGCTGTGGCTAGGTAGCGTATGGCGTAGCCAGTGATGAGTACGCTTAGCGAGGCTGATAGTAGCTGGACGTTTAAAATCCTACTAACGTGCATAAAAACTATCATGAGGCTAACGCCGATAACAGCCCCAGGCATGGCGTATCCGACACTTGAGCATTTTAGGATTATTGTCTTTAGTATTTCACTTTTGCTTAGCCTTGATGAAAAGTTTAATAAAAACGCTACTATTGTGATTATTATGGCTGAGATTAGGGCGACTTTTAGGGAGTTATATGCTAGCTCATAAAAGGCTGGGGAGTTTAAATTTGTGCTTTTTAACCCCCAGTATAAAAGCCAGCCAAATGGTAGCAAAAAGCCTAGAAATGCCACGCTAAAGCAGTATAAAAATGCAAAAAGGCTTGAGAGTTTGCCGAGCTTTATCTTTGGCATTTTAGCTGAAGCGTCTGTGCGTAGGCTGTAGTTTTTGCGTTTGGCAAATCGATATTCAAGCACCATAAGCGCAAATATAAGCACTATTAAAAAGCTGCTTAAAATACTAGCTGAGCCTATGTCTCTTAGGTCAAACCAAAGCCTAAAAATTCCAGCTGAAAATGTGTCAACGCCAAAATATGCAGCTGTGCCATAATCGCTTAAAGTCTCCATTAAAACGAGCATCAATCCAGAAAAAATAGCTGGACGCGCTATAAAAATACTAATGCGATAAAATGTTTGAAACCTCGATAATCCAAGGACTTTGGCTATGTCAAATATGGGCTTTGCTTCTGCTAAAAAGCTAGCCCTTGCAAAAAGATAGACGTATGGATAAAGACTAAGACTAAGGACTAAAATTGCGCCTTTTATGTTAAAAACATCGACCCTAAAGCCAAAAATTTTTACAAAAATCCCATCAAAATCCAAAATCCCCACATATATAAAAGCGAGTATATAGGCTGGTATAGCAAGTGGCAAAACAAGTAGCACGTTTAGTAGCTTTGAGCCAAAAAAGCTAAAATTTGCAACCAAAAATGCAAGGCTAGCCCCAAGAATCGCGGATAAAACGCATACACTAAAGGTGAGTATAGCTGTGTCTTTTATATATCTAGGAAAAAGATATGTAAAAAAATGCTCTAAAAGCGATAAATCACTGCTAAAAATAGTGGTAAAGACGATGATGACACTAAAAAATACAGCAAGGGCAAAAGCCCCTGCTATAAACGGCAAAATCCTATCTAAAGCCGACTTCGTCATAAATCAGTACTGCTTTTTTAACGTCTCCTGCTATCTGGCTTAAAGGAGTTTGGTCTTCCTTAAACGTGCCAAATGCCGCTATTACTGGGCTTGGCTCGACTGATTTGTTTACTGGGTACTCATAGTTTATATCAGCTAGTATGCGCTGAGCGGCTGGAGAGAGTAAAAACTCTATAAATTTAACCGCATTTTCGCTATTTTTACTAGCTTTTGTTACGGCTGCACCACTTATATTTATGTGCGTACCTCTGCCGTTTTGATTAGGGAAAATTATGCCAAGTTTCTCGCCAACTGCCACGTCTTTTGGATTAGATGAAGCTAGTAAAAGTCCAACGTAGTAGGTATTCATCACAGCGTATTCGCCCACGCCTGCCACCATGGCTTTAGCTTGATCTCTATCGCCACCTTTTGGTGTTTGAGCTAGATTTAAAAGTACGCCTTTTGCCCATTTTTTCGCACTATCTTCACCATCTGCTGCGATTATGCTAGCTAGTAGAGTTTTTGAGTAGGCTGCGGTTGCACTTCTCATTAGGATTTTGCCTTTAAATTCAGGTTTTGCTAGATCTTCGTATGTTTTGATTTTTGGATTTTTTGTGCGAGTTTTATCATATGCTACTATCCTAGCACGCTTTGTAAAACCATACCAAGTGCCGTCTACGTCGCGTAAATTTGCTGGGATTAGCTCGTTTAACTTATCGCTTGTTGTACTAGCTAAAAGCCCTAGCTCTTTTGCTTGATTTAAATTTGACACATCAGCTGTGATAAATACATCAGCTGGGGTCTTATCGCCTTCTATTTCTAGCTTTTTAATTAGCTCGGTATCCTTTGCCTGTGTAGCTTTTACCTCTATACCGGTTTGCTGGGTAAATAGATCGTAAAGCTTGCTATCTGCGTCGTAGTGTCTAGCCGTATAGATGTGTAGCGTATCTGCTACAAGGGCTGATGAAGCAGCAAGTAGTGCTGTAAGTAGGAGTTTTTTCATTTGCCTTCCTTTTGGTGAATTATGATAATTAATTGCAGTATTATAATGAAATAATATCAAAAAGTCAAATAAATTTTATATTTTTGTTTGACTTTTGTTAAATTTAAATCCTTGTCTCTATCTTAGATCACCGTCGCTTGCAAAGGCTTGCATAAAACGCACTATCCTAGCTAGGTTCTCATCGTCTATCTTGGCAAAATCCTGCATAGCCGCGATGTATGCTTCCCATTCGTTGGCTTGGTGTTCTTTTGGTTTGTGTGCTGCGTGGCAGGTCGAGCAGGTATCATAATAATAAAGCTTTACTTCATCCCATGCCTCGTCTTTATTAGCGGTTAGCTTATCGCTTGGTACTAGGTATATGCCACTTTGGCTTGGAGTAGTATTGTATAGCTTTAGAAGGCTTACAAAGCCATCTTTGCTTAGGCTTAGTATACTTTTGTTGTCTTTGTTTAAAAATCCATTTATCTTTATCGTCGCCATCTTTCCATCATTACTTATTAGTTCTACTGGTGTACCTTCATATGCTATACCAACGGATTTTTTGCTATTTGGCTCAAGCAGAGTTACTTTTTCATCATATATATACATTGTCTTCGCATTTAGTGCTATACAAAATAGCGCTAGGTATAGAATTTTTCTCATTTATGCTCCTATTATGGTTGGTGGTGTTGTGCTTTTATACGGTTTTACTGCTTCGTTTTTACCTAGCTTTTTTATGCCTACAAGGCAGGTGTTTACACTGGTTGCTTGCGCCATTTGTGAAGTAGGGCGTGAGCTTGTTAGTACATTTGCATGCCCTGCGTTACAACGAGCATTTTCGCTACTGTCTTCTGGATCATACCATGCGCCTTCGCTTATAGCTATTACATTTGGCATTATTTTATCGCTTACAAACGCTCCAGCCAGCACTCTGCCACGGTCGTTAAAGACCTCTACTACTTCACCGTGCTTTATGCCTAATTTTTTTTGCGTCATTTTCGTTTATAATGACTGGTTCGCGACCTTGAATTTTATAGATATTTCTAAGCCAAGTATTATCTAGCTGGCTATGCACTCGATAAAGTGGGTGTGGAGAGAGTAGGTGAAACGGGTATTTTTTACTTAGTTTTTCATTACCTAGCCACTCAGCAGGCTCTATCCAGACAGGGTGGGCTTTAAAATCGGGCAGATTAAAGCTAGCAAATTTATCTGAATAAATTTGTATCTTTCCACTTTCTGTGCGTAGGCGATTTTTTACTGGGTCTTGTCTAAAATCAGCGTGGCGGATAAATTTATATGCACTCTTTGGTATTTCAAACTCGTAGCTACCAGCCTGCCAAAATTCATCAAAACTCATCACGTTAGCTGCATCACTTTTGGCATAAAACTGCTCTAACCACTCGCGCTTGCTCTTTTTAGAAGTAAACTTACGGTGCGCTTTTTCGCTCACTCTGCGTGCCATCTCTTCAAAGACATCATAGTCATCGCGGCTTTCATATTGTGGTTTAATTACTTGTTTCATAGCATAGATCACGTTTTGTGAGTATGATCCGCCATAGCTTATATCGTCGCGTTCTAGGGTTGTGGTTGAGGGAAAGACTATGTCAGCCATTTTTGCCAATGGTGTCCACCATGGCTCGTGCACTATTACTGTGTCTAGTGTTCGCATAGCTTTTATAATTTCGTTTGTATTTGGGTTGTGTCCTAGTGTACTAGCGCCGCAGACATACATCAGTTTTATCTTAGGATATGTGAGTTTTTTGCCTTTGAAATTTATCTCTTTGCCTGGATTTAGCACAGCTTCGCCAAAGCGTGAAGCTGGCACCGTTAGGTCTAGTTTATTCTCTCCTTGTGGCAATCCCCCAGTCGTCCTAGCTCCACTATTTGCTTGTCCGCCACCAGCATAGTGCATAGAAAATCCTATGCCGCCACCAGCAAGACCAATCTGTCCTATCATAGACGCTAGCGTAATAAGCGTCCAATCTACCTGCTCTCCGTGGTGCGCACGCTGCATAGCCCAGTTTGCCGCAATGAATGTGCGATTGTTTACCATAGTGTCAGCTAGGCTTTTAATAGTGGCGGCATCAATACCCGTAATTTTGGCTGCCCATTCTGGAGTTTTGGCTGTTTTATCGTATCCTTTACCTAGTAGGTAAGGTAGAAATTTATCAAAACCATCTGTGTATTTTGCTATAAATTCTTTATCGTATTTTTTGCTTTCATATAGGTAGTGCATCATGCCCATAGCCAGTGCCACGTCGGTATTTGGGCGGATTTTTATCCATTCTGCGCCTAGCATTTGCGCACCTAGATTGTATTGTGGATCTATGCAGATAAACTTAATCCCACTAGTGACATATTTTTTATAGTAGTCGTTGTTTGCACGGTTTGCGACGACATAGTCTATCTGATTACATTTGTATAAATCAGCACCCCACATTATGTATACTTTAGTGTTTTCTAGTATGACTTCGTGGGAGGTTTGTAGGCTATATACTTCAAGATCGCCGATTATTGCGGTGTTTACTCTGCCTGCTGCGCCGTTGCTGTGCTCTCCGTCGGTGCCGATAGCTCCACCAAAGACGGTATTAAAAAAGCGTCCTGCTACGGAGTTGCAATTATGTAATGCTCCAACGTGCCCCCAGCCGCCATAGCTTGCGTTGTAGATATTCTCTATCGGAGTAGATTTTAGCTTTTCTAGAGCTAGTTCTATTGCTTCATCCCAGCTAACGCGCACAAACTCCTCTCTGCCTCTAAGTCCTGGCTTTGTGTCGGTGCCATTTTTCACGCCTTGTAGATAGCTTTTTCGTACGCAAGGATATTTTACACGTGTATCTGAGTAGGTGCGGTCTATAATAGCGTCTATGATTACGTTTGGGCTTTTATCATGTTTACTTGGTATTACTTTTATGATTTTACCGCTTTCATCAACTTCGGCTTCAAACGCACCAAAATGTGTCGCGTGAGATATTTTCTTTGTATTAAAAAAGTTTTCATCTGCATTTAAATTTACCCCAGCTACAGCTGCTGCAGCTAGCGAGCCTTTTAAGAATTTTCTTCTACTTAAAGCCATAATCCATCCTTTTAATTAATCAATATTTTAAATTTTTAAACACTTTAATAATAAAAAATAATTATATTCTTTATTTATTAAATTTAATTTTAAAATTAAGAAAAGATAAAGTATAAAATATTATATATTGCAAATTTTATGCAGTCGATATGTCTGATAGCATTTAGTTTCTTTACGACAATGCTTTAGTAAAGAAATTTAATGTGTTTTATGGTGTACTTTATTAGCAGTCATTACCACAGGTTTTACTTATTGACACTTTTATTTTTATATCGTGGGGCTTAAAGACCAATTTTAAATTGAAAGTTTATCTTATTTGCTTGTGGTGCAGGGGGGGGAGTATATAGACCACAATGACTTAATACTGTAGTTGCTTGTTGTGCGAGTGTTAAGCAAAAGTATTGTTTTTTAAAAGTAAATTAATATGGTTTTGTAAAAATATGTACAAAACGATAAATTAATTTTAAGCATAAAATACAAATTATTAAAACATCATAAAACTATGTCTTATAAATTTAATTTAGGATAGTTAAATCTCACTGACTAAAAATATCAACAAAAAAGTACGTTATTTGGCTATATCAAGTATATTTAGCTGGCTTTTGCACATGGCTTTAAATTCGCTCTCAAAGTTGCTATTTGCGCACTCATTTAATGCTGATTTGGCTAAATCGATCTGTCTATCCTCCAAATACGCCCCTCCAAGCAGACTAATTGCCCTGTCTCTATCTTTTGGGTTTAGCCTAGTAGCGAGCATGCTTTTAAGCCACGATACGGCGTCTTTAGTCTGCGAAAGTCTAATAAGTGAGGTTGCGTAGATAAAATCAAGCTCGGGCGAGTATGCTTTTACGCCAAGCTTTTTAGCCAGCTCTATCCCACGCCATGAGTATGTCGATGAGCTTGCAAAATCCTTTGCCGTAGCTGCGTAGTTCGCCACTGCGTCGTAGGCTTCAAGTGTGCGAGCTCCCTCGCCTTTTAGCTGCTCAATTGCGTTAATTGTCTGAATTGCAGCGTTAAATTTATCTAGCTTTAAAAGCGCTTTAAGCCTGATAAAAAGGGCGTTTGAGACATCTGCGTGATCTATCCTAGCTCCTAAAGATATGGCGTCATCACTGGCTTTTAACGCCGCTTCTACATCGCCAGCCCGCAATTCCTCATCTGCTGCGCGGTATAGCCACTCGACCCTATCTATTAGGCTGTCATCGTCTTTATGTGCCCTGGCTAAGGCTAAAGCATCTGCGTATCTAGCAGTCTGCACGAAACAGTCATAAAGCTTAAACTGCGCTAACTCTAATCTGTCAAATTCGTAATTTGACACGAGATTTACCACTCTTGAGCATTCTCTTTTTTTAAGGGCGTCTTTGGCTAGTATGAGTGCGGCTTTATTCAGCATTTTCTCACCCTCCTGTAGTTTTAGCTCTCTTGCTTTTTGGGTGTATTCAAGCACATTTTTATACTCTTTTTGCTCTAGGCTAAGCTTCATATCAGCTAGTATCGCTTTTTGCGCTATTTCGCCGTCTTGATACTTTTCGATTAGACTTTTGTAATGCTCGTGAAGCTTTGCGCTATCTGCCTCTTTTACGTCAAAAAGCAGGCCATCAAGCCCCTTTTGCACCTCCTCGATGTAATCGCCATATGGGTAGTCTTTTTTATATTTACTAAGTGCGTCGTAGGCTTTTTGACTCTCTTTGGCAGCTATTAGTGTAAGCCCATAATCTTTTAAAATCCTCTCATCATCATTTTTATTTAAATTTGGATTTTTAAGCAAACTCTCATATATCCTAGCAGCAATATCGGGCATATTTTTGTCTTTAAATGCCTTTGCCATAGATATTGCTTTGCTTTGTTGAGCGATAAAGATTTCTGAGTTTGCATTTAGTACTTTTAGCACAAACTGCTTTGCTAGGTCAAATTTATCCTTTTCTATATTTGTGTCAGCTAGGCGCAGTGCGGCACGGCTTGCGGTATCGATATCTTTTGCATTATAAAGCACCTCCTCATATAGTGCTATAGCGTCCTTTGCCCTGCCATTAGCGTATAGTGCGTCAGCGTAGTCTAGCTGGGCTAATCGGGAGTATGTCGAGGCTTTGTGCTCACTTAGGAGTATGTCTAGGGTGTAGCCAGCGTCGCTTAGCTGCCCCTCTTTTATGTAGGATTTGCTTAAAAGATATAGCACCCTTGAGTAGGCCTCGTCTGAGGGGAAGTTAAAAAGCCACGCTTTTGCTAGCTTTATTATATCTGCGTAGCTTATGTCTTCAAACTCATCACCCCTTGATAAAAGTGCGTCAATGCTTAGCATTTTTAAGAGGTTGAACTCGCTTGCAAATAGGCTGTTTGGGTATCTTTTTAAGGCTTCGTCTGTTTCTAATAAAACTCTTTCAAATTTATCCGCTTCAAAGGCTTTTTTAATGCTTAAATACGCGTCTATGTCGTTACTATTTAGTTCTGCTATTGGGGATTTATTTAAATCAAGCGCACCTATGCTAGGGCGCAAAAGAGATGAAAAATCTGGTGCAAAGTTTAGACTTTTTTTAGGCAGTGGGTCAAACTCATCTAAGCTAGGGTCTATTAAAATTTCAAAGCTTTTGCCTTTTAAGGTGGTGTTGTTTAGGGCTTTTTCGGTGTTAAAAAGCTTTGAAGAGGTGTTGTAAATTTTTGATCTAGTCTTTGGTATTATGACTATAAAAAGCCGCCCCTCCTCTTTTTTATATCTAATATCAACTAGGTTTAAGTTTACGTCATTTAGTGTACCAATACCCTCTGCGCTACTCATACAGACGTATCTATGTGCGTCATATGCTAATATCTGCGATACGCACTCTATATCCTCGGTGTCTTTTATGCTGATTATATTGTAGTTTTTGCCTGAGTTTGAGCCAGTTGATACCTCTATATTTAGTGCATTTGTGATAACAGGCAGTAGGAAAAATAGGGCGGCTATAATCTTTTTCATTGCAAGATTATAGCAAATTCGCCTTAAAATTCGAATACTTCAGTAGATGTTATTATGAAGTTAAAGACTGTGAGTATGCCGTCTGTAAAGGCAAGCCCACAAGCGACCATTATACAAGCTACCCCTATACTGATTTTTTGAGCTAGACTTAGTGATATTTCTATAGCTTTTTCGTTTGGCTTTAAAAACATTGCTACAACAGGCTTTAGATAATAAGCCACCGCTATGGCCGAGTTTATTATCATTATTATGCCAAGTGCTAGCTCAGAGTGGCTTATGGCTGTGGATATGAGTAGTGCTTTTGCCCAAAAAAGCCCAAGTGGCGGTATACCAGCTAGAGTAAATGCAAATAGTCCAAAGCATAGCGCAAAGGCTGGGTTTGTCTTTATGGCGCCATTAAATTTATCTGCTGTATGGGTGTAGCGCTCACCTTCATCTATCTTGACTGCACTCAGTAACCCAAAGGCTCCAAGGTTTGCAAAGAGTAAAATCGTCCAGTAGAAAAATAGTGCCGTAATAGAATCAGCCGATCCTATAAGCACTCCAACTAGGATAAAACCAGCATGAGAAACAGAGCTATATGAGAGCATCGAGCGTAGGTCTTTTGAGGCTAGGGCGGCTATATTTGCCACGCTCATGGTAGCTATAGCTAGCACGCTTAAGGCTAGGCTAATATAGCTAACTCCAGCGTCATTTAATAGCTTAAACACCCTAATGGCTACAACTGAAGCAGCGACTTTAGGCACTACTGAGATAAAGCCAGCAAGCTCTAGGCTAGCCCCCTCATACACATCACGCACCCATGTGTGAAACGGCACAAGTGATAGCTTAAAGCCCATAGCAGCTATTAAAAAGCTAGCCCCTAAAAGTACTATCATATTTTTACTTAGGTCATTTTGTGAGATATTTTGGCTAATAGTGGCTATGTCTAGGCTACCTGAGGCTAGATATAGCATGGCTGCCCCAAAGGTAAATAAGCCAGCGCTTAATGCGCCAAGGCTAAAGTATTTAATCGCAGCTTCAGTTGCTTTTATGTTTGAGCTTATGGCTATTAGGCTATAAAGTGCTAGTGAGCTAGTCTCAAGTGCAATAAAGATAAATATAAGATTAAAAGAGCTCACCATAAACAAAAGCGCGCCTACCATAAATAAAAATAGCGCATAAAACTCCCCAGGCTTTTTATCGTCAAGGCGTAAGAATAAAAGTAGATATAAAATACTAGCAAGCATGATAATGGATTTTGCGATAATGCTAAAGCCGTCTTGATTAAACAGCCCATAAAAGCCGCTGCCAGCTAGGGGATATAGATTATTTGCCAGTATTATGCCAAGGATTGAAAACGGCACAAAAAATCTTGCGTTTAAATTCTTAATAAAAGCGCTAACTAAGAGCATAACCCCAGCAAAGCCAAATAACACTAATGAGGAGGTTATTATCTCTAAATTTATCTCATTTAAATCGATAAAGCTCATTCTGCCGCTCCTTCATTTAGGTTTTTAATCAGCTCTTTGGTGCTTTGGCTTGAGTTTTTAAGCATCTTAAAAATACTATCTTTAGCCGCTATATTTATATCATCTAATAATATGGCTGGATATACCCCAAGAACCAAAACTACCGCACAAAGTGGAAGTAAGATAAGCTTTTTAACATAGCAAATATCTTTAAATTTAAAGCCGCTTTCCTCGTTAAAAATAACCTCTCTGAATAAATTTAGCATATAAGCTGCACCCACAATAATTGCAATCGCACCAAATAAACCGTAATAAAAGCTAAGCTTAAATGCTGCTAGAAGGGCTAAAAACTCTCCAACAAAGCCAGCAGTAAGCGGTAGTCCGATATATGAGAGCATCATAAGGGCAAACACACTAGCAAAGATTGGCATGCTCTTTGCGACTGCTCCAAAGTCTTTTATCTTTCTACTACCTCTTTGATCTGCTAGTATGCCTATTAGCATAAATAGCACAGTAGCCACTAATCCATGAGCTAGCATGAGATAAACTGCCCCAGCAATACCTTCGTAACTAAGCGCAAATATACTAAGTACGACTAAGCCAGAGTGTGAAAATGTCGAATAGGCGATTGTCATTTTTATATCATCTTGAGCAAAAGCGACAAATGCGCCGTAGATTATGGTGATTATAGCAAGTACTGCTATAACTGGATAAAAATATGCAGCCGCATCTGGAAAAAGCGGTAGAGAAAAGCGGATAAATCCGTAAGTTCCCATTTTTAAAGCTAGAAGCATAGACGCTACTGTTGGGGCTACTTTGTGAGCAGTTGGCAGCCAAGTGTGAAATGGAAATAGCGGACTTTTAACGGCAAATGATATACCAAAGGCTAAAAATAGCCAAATTTGAGCGTTTGTCGGTATGTCAAGCTCAGTCCAGTCAAGCAGACTAAAGCTAAAGTTACCATTTTGCTCCATACATAGGTATGCCATGTAGATTATGCCAAGGAGTAAAAATACAGACCCCGCAAAGCCGTAAACGAAAAATTTAAACGCCGCTTTACTTGCGTCTTTTGATTTTGTATAAAAGCCGATGAGGTAGAAAGTAGGGATTAAATTTAGCTCCCAAAACATATAAAAAAGTATCCCATCAAGGCTAGAAAACGCCCCTATCATGCTTGCCTCAAAAGCCAAAACGCAAACTGCAATCATCTTAGAACTAGGTGCAGCTAAAAGCGAGATAAGCACAACAAGTGAGGCTAAAAGTATAAGTGAGTAGCTAATGCCATCAACTCCAACTAGATAATTTACCCCAATTGATGAGACTAGCTCAGAGCTTTGCATTAGCGCATAGCCTTGAGTAAAATCGCCTGCACCAAAGCCCCAAAGCACAAAGACAAACTCAAGCAAAGCCGCTAAAACGCCGTAAGTCTTTGCATTTTTATCGTCTATAAAAAAGCCTAAGAGTGCAGCCAGGGCTGGAAAAAATATAATTAAACTAAGCACTTACTCTCCTTAAACGATAAATATAAAGCCAAGCAAAATTGCAAGAGCTAGCACAACAAGTCTAAGCATTAGGCTTAGGTTGTTATTAAGGGCTGAATTTATAGCCGAACCTAGGCATTTTGTGCCTTTTGCCACCGCCATTACTATGCCATCTATGAAAAACTCATCTACTATTTTTGTTACTACTCCAAGGGCTTTAAAGCCGCCTACAAAGACAAAGTTATAAATTTGTGGTATATAATAGGCGTTTGCTAGGAGCTTATAAATGCCAGTATTTGCAAGCTTTGGTGGGAAAATTTCTTTTTTGTAGGCAAAAATGGCAAATAATATGGAAGCAATCACAAGCCCACTGGTAATTAATACAAGCTTTATCGCCTCATCGTGAGCTAAGTCTATGCTTAGCTTTGGTAGGCTGAGCATAATAAAATGCTCAAAGCTATGCTCGAAAAATCCAGCAAATATAGCTAGTCCAGCTAGTGGAATGAGTGCAACTAGCATAAAATTTGGAGCCTCGTGCGGAGTAAAGCTAAACTTAGACTTGCCAAAAAATACAAGCATAATAAGCCTAAAGCTATAAAATGCAGTTAGCACAGCGCCTGCTAAAAGCACAGCCCAGATAAAACTATGCCCGCTAGCAAAGGCGACTTCGAGAATTTTATCCTTTGAGAAAAAGCCAGCAAATGGATAAATCCCACAAAGCGCAACTGAGCCAATCGCCATTAAAATCGCAGTTGGACGCATAAATTTAAACAGCCCGCCCATTTTGTGGATATTAAGCTCATCGTGCATTGCGTGCATTACGTTTCCAGCACCTAAGAACAGCAGGGATTTAAAAAACGCATGGGTAACTAAATGGAATAGCGCCACCCAGTAAGCCCCAAGCCCAGCTGCGACAAACATATATCCAAGCTGACTAAGCGTAGAGTAGGCGATTATACGTTTTAAGTCCTTTTCAACGACAGCCATAGATGCCGCAAAAATCGCTACAAAAGCCCCAAGGCAGGCTATAAATGTACTAACTTCAGGTGCAAGTTCAAAGATAGGGTGTGCGCGCAATACGAGATAAACCCCAGCTGTAACCATAGTCGCAGCGTGAATGAGCGCTGATACAGGAGTGGGTCCCTCCATCGCATCAGCTAGCCATGTGTGAAATGGAAACTGCGCTGACTTTCCCATAGCACCGATGAAAAGAAGTGCTGCTATGAGGGTTAGAGTTGGTGCGTCTATGCTGCTTAAAGAGGCAAAAATTTCCTCATATCTAAGCGAACCAGTCTGAGTAAATGCAAGAAAAATTCCAAGAAGCATGGCAAGATCTGCTACACGGTTTGCCAAAAATGCCTCATTTGCCGCCCAGCTTGCGCTTTTTTTCTCATACCAAAAGCCAATAAGCAACCACGAGCAAACGCCCACACCCTCCCAGCCTATAAATAGTCCAAGTAAATTATCGCTACTTACAAGCACAAGCATAGAAAAGACAAATAGTCCAAGGTAGCTAAAAAAGCGGTTAAAACCAGCGTCATGGCTCATGTAGCCTATGGAGTAAATATGCACTACACTAGCCACCACTCCAACAACGCACATCATGGTTACGCTTAGGCTGTCTATGATAAAGCCGTAGTTTATATCCACTGAGCCAACGCTTATAAATTTAAACAAGCCAACGCTCTCCTCAAAGCCACTATAAACGTGTGCAAGGAGCAATAACGAAGCTACTGCGCTTATAGCTACAAGCACGCTAGATACCACCCCAAGGGCTAGATAGCGTCTGTTAGCACCAAAAGCTCCAGAAATTATGGCGCTAACAAGAGGTGCAAAAAGTGCAGTGAAAAAAAGCGTATTCATGCGTCATTCCTTAAAAATTTCATCGATGAAATCTCTATGCTGCCAGTTTTTTTATACCAAAGTGCAAGTAGCCCAAGCCCCACTGCAACCTCTGCAGCTGCGACTGCTATAATAAAAAAGGCAAATATCTCACCACTTGTATCTCCTGTATAGGCTGAAATAGCCACCAAGGCTATATTTACAGCGTTTAGAAGTATCTCTGCTGAGAAAAATAGCGTGATTAAATTCTGTCTTTTCATCACGCCTACAAGACCTAGGGTAAACATAATTCCAGATACTATTAGGTAGTGATTAATCCCTATCACGCACTCTCCTTTTTTGATTTTGATATTAGCACTATGCCAGCAACCATCGCAATAAGAAGCAGCACGGCAGTTAGCTCAAAGGCCAGCAGGTACTTACTAAATAGCAATATGCCTACCATTTGAATGTTGCTAAACTCCCCAGTGCTTGTTATTTCGCTCTTTGCTAGAGTAGGGGCTATGAATATGGCTGTGATAAGTATGCTTATAAAGATTGCTATTAGGTATATGCTGTACTCTTTTTTCTCTTTTAGCTTGCTTGAGACGTTAAAAAACATCATGCTAAAAGCATATAGTACCATGACTGCACCCGTGTAGACGATTATCTGCACCACTCCTAAAAACTCAGCCCCAAGCAGGAAAAACAGGGCAGAGATAAATATCATTCCAGCTGCTAGTGCGCTTAGGGCCAGTAGGATATTTTTACTAAATACGCTAACGCTCACACAGCCAAGTGCTAGTGCGCTAAAAATATAAAATGCGATTACTTCATACATTTGACGGCTCCGTTGTTGGCTTGTTTACACAAGAGATTCCATTTTCTAGCTCTGGTGTGCTACTAGGGGTCTGCTCTATTTTTACGTAGGCATTTGGTGTTTTTTTAACCGTCCTATCTGCAAACTCAGGAAGGCTACCATATCCTGGGAATTCGTGCTGAGACTTTAGCTTATCAAGTGGGGTTAAAAGATCATCTTTATACCCAAAATACGCCCTTTGCTCACTAGCAAACTCATACTCTCTGCCATGTACTATCGCTAGCTCTGGACATACGTCAGCGCAGTCTCCGCAGTATACGCAGCGACCGTAGTTTATGGAGTAGTTTATGACCTTTTTTCGTCCGTCATCACCGAGTGCGGTTTGCATGCTTATGCAGTTGCTAACGCAGATTTTCTCACATAGCCCACATCCTATGCAGCGTTCGTTTTCACTCTCAATAAAGCGCATAAGCCTATGCACCGAGCGATACCTAGGACTTAGCTCTAATTTTTCAAATGGATAATTTAGAGTGTGTCGCTTTTTAAACATCTCTCTTAAAACGACCCAAAGTCCCACAAAAAGCTCGCCTTTAAAGGTGCGCTTTATTAGGCGAAAAAAACGCTCGCTATTTGAGCTATTTTCGTAATTTGGATTAATAAATTTATACATCAGCCTCTCCTAAATAAGCACAAAACCAGTTACTAACACATTAGCCAAAGCAAGTGGCAATAATACCTTATAGCAAAAGCCCATGAGCTGGTCTGCTCTTAGGTGTGGCCACGCTGCCCTAGTCCAAAGGAAAAAGAAAAATATCACGCTAGCTTTTAATATTAGCGCAAGTGCACCAGGGATTATCCAAAGGGGATTAAATCCACCTAAAAATATAAGCACTATAACTATACTAGAAGCTAGCATACTGGTGTATTCTCCGATAAAAAACATCCCCCAGCGCATACCGCTATACTCCGTACCAAAGCCAGCGACTAGCTCAGTTTCATTTTCGGTTAGCGAAAATGGCGTTCGGTTACACTCTACAAATGTAGCCATCCAAAATAACAAAAAAGCAAGCGGCTGCTTAAATACCAGCCAGCCCTCGCTTTGGTAGTTGTTTATATCAATTAATGAAAGCGAGCCAACCATCATAATGACTGAAAGCAGGCTAATGCCGCTAATTATCTCAAAGCTAACAAGACTCATAACAGCCCTTGCAGCAGCGATTAGAGAGTATTTATTATAGCTTGCTAGGCCTGCTAAAAGCGGAGAGTACACACACACGCTAGCTACTCCCAAAAAGTACAAAAGCCCCACGTTTATATCAGCCAAAATAGGACGCACAGTGTGTCCAAAAAGTTCAAACTCAGGTAAAAACGGCACAGGCGCAAGGCTAGCAAAAGCTCCGACAGCAGCAATTAGCGGTGCTATTAAAAAAATAAATTTATTAGCGTGTTGTGGGACTATGTCCTCTTTTGTAAAGAGCTTTATCATATCGGCCACTATCTGAAGTATCCCAGCAGGCCCTACCATAGATGGCCCCACGCGTCGTTGCATAGCGGCTAGCACCTTGCGCTCAGCATACGTAGCAAGCCCAGCCAGCGAGGCTAGCACTGCTACTATGAGCAGGGATTTTATCACAGTTTCTACTATGTAAAAAGTGCTATCACTCATTGCTCTCTCCTTTTATGCTTACTGTGGCAAATCTACTTTTGCTAAATATCAAGCTAGGGTCTATTTTATCGTCAAAATCGCCTAGATATGCGTATGAATTTTTGATATTTTTATCCTCTTTTAAGCTTAAGCTAAGGCTTGCATTAGCCCCAGTAATGGTAACTGGCGTGCCAGCTTTTAAGCCGTGTTTTTCGATAAATTCAGGGCTTGCAAATAGCGCACCGACTTCACCTAGCTGGCTTGTTCTAGCCGTGGTTTTATAAAACTGCTCTATAGGATTTGCCCTGTATATTAAAGCGCCCTCTAGCTCATTTTTGCTAGCCATAAACTCACTAGCAGCTTGCTTAATGCTTGCTTTATTGTCCACCCATTCCACGCCAAAGCTCTCTAGCTTATAGCCACGTCTGTTCTCTCCACCTGTTGTGTAAAAGTTGCTCAAATCATCAAATTTAATGCCCTTATAGCCCTTATTTGCTGGTAGCTTGTCTGTGTAGTCTATGGTGTGGTTTGCCATTATACCAAGCGCATTTGCTAGGTCGTTTAAGAAATAGCCATTGTGCGGCAGTGCTGCGTTTGTAGGGACTAATCTTTGTTCTATATTTGTAAAACTTCCCTCTTGTTGATTTAATGCCCCAGCATCTACATCTGCGCCAAATACACCAAATTTAAACTCACCTTTTTCATTATAGCCTAGCGTTGTGCCAGATTTTGGCTGCTCGCTTAGGCTACATATTTTTGCCACACCTAGGCTATTAGTGCGCGGTGGGATTAGCATTATTTTAAAGCCGCCATCTTTTTGTAAAAGTCCAGCTATGCTGGCTAAGGTTTTAGCATGCTCTGAAGTATAAAAATCCTCTCCTATGATTAGGACTTTGTTTGTCTTAGCGCCTAAAAGCTCGTCAAATCTATCCTCATCTAGCCCAAGTCGCCTTGCAAATTCGCTCCTTAGCACCTGAATAGTCTCTATCTCTTCGTACGCCTCTTCTTTGCTTATATCTTCACTTATTTGCATGCTCTCGCCGTCTGCGCCGTTTATGGTTTTGCTGACAGTTTCGGTAACAGTGCGGGTTTTTTTGGTTTTTATCTCTTTGTCTTGTTTAAATTTAAACTCATCAAGCTCTAAAACTCCGCTTTTTTGCGCTAAAAATAGCATAAGCGCCAGCTCATCGCCTGCCTTGTGGCTAATGGCGTCAAAGTTTTTGCTTATACCCTCTATCACGCCGTCTTTTAGGGGGTGAAAATAAAATCCACTAGCCTTATTTATCTTAAGCGCATTTGTGAGTTTATAGGCGGTATTTGGGCTATCATAGCGCAAAAGGCTACCAGCGCAGATGATAAAATCAGCCTGCCTAATGTCGCTATAATCAGCACTATATGCGCTATTTGCCGCATTTTGGCTAAAGGCGTTAAGAAATTCACTATAGCTTCTTGCTTCATCATTTATAAGCGCTAAGTCATATTTTTTGGCGATTTGCTCTAGGATTAGGGCTTCTTCGTTTGTGATTAGGCTATTAAATTTAATATTTTTTATCTCGCCTGATTTTATCGCATTTACTATTTGACTAAATTTATCCTCATCTTTTTTGGCGTATTCGTTGTGAAAATCATACCCCCAGCGTGCTGCTGCGTGTATCTCGCCAAAGTGAAAATCATTGCTTACACGATAAATTTTTGGTGCCCTATCAGCGATACCTGCTGGCTTTACGTCATAATAGATTAGCTCGCAGTCGCTTGAGTGCGGATTTGAGGCTGGCACACGAGATAGCTCCCAAGCGTTTGAGGTGTATTGAAATTTACTCCCCACAAGCGCACCCACAGGGCACACGCTCGTACACTCTCCACAAAATGAGCAATCAAGCATCTCGCCAGCACTCGGAGCGATTAGGCTTTTTTGAAATTTGCTCCATATGGCGTGGGCGTCTTTTGGCATGGTGTCTTTTAGCTCTTTTGGCACCTGATCGCCGCCGCGCGCAGTCGTTTTTAGGGCACTTTCGCCTATTTTATCCGCACAGACTGTGATACAGCGCTCACAGACTATACAAAGGGCTGGATCATACTGGATAAGCCCCCATTTTTGGTGTGGTTTGTGGGTATCTTTGATTGCGTAGTTTTGAGCATTTACCTTCATCATTGTAGTGAAGTTTTGCAACTCGCACTCGCCACTTTTATCGCATACGCCGCACTCAAGTGGATGATTTATGCAGTAAGTTTGCATTATGGCATTGCGCTCAGCCTCTATTTCTGGGGTGCTTGTAATGACTTGCATGCCATCTTTTACCTTTGCGTTACAGCCATATACACGCTTTCCGTCAGCCTCTACCATACAAAGGCGGCACGCAAGCGTTGGCGAACAGCCATTTAGGTAGCAAATAGCAGGTATAAATATCCCCTCTCGTCTGGCTGCTTGGAGTATGCTCTCGCCCTCTTTTGCCTCAATGAGCTTTGAATTTATCGTGATTTTCATGCCTTATCTACCTTTACAAGCTTAAAATTATATCCTGTGATATTTTTTGTAGCTAGCATCGCCACAGTGCCTTTTATACTATTATCCATCTTTACTTTTACTGTTTTGTTAAAGCCGTCTTTTGCGCTTAGTGTTAGCTCGTTTTCATTTGCGACTTTTGCCACGCTTAGCCAACTTTGATTTGCCCTTAAAAGCTCAGCGTCCTCGCTGGCATATAGATACACCACAGATCCGTCAAAGCTCTCTAGCTCAGCTGGTTCTGCCACCTCGTCGCTGCTAAGCTCATTAGCCAAGGCTTGCGATTTATCATCAGCCCCTCCAGCTAACACCACACTAAGCCCAAGCTTAGATAAAATAGAAAAGATAAATTTACTATCATGATGAGCAAAAAAGCTTTTATCTATTATTATCTGGGCTTCATTACCTGTTTCAAACACCCACTTAGCCAGCCTTTGCGCCTCTTCCTCGCCTATGTTTGACTCGCCACTTAAATGCCCTATATCGTAGCTTTTAAATGGCTCCATTTGGTCAAATTTATAAGCTGCCAGCATGGCTAAAGCGTAGCTAGCTGCGCCTATCTCGCTTTTTATATGCCTGCTTGCATCAAGCGCATTATCATCTAGGTATGATAGATAGTAATAATCTGCCTTTAAAAGCTCATTTGCTAGAGCAAAATCATCAGCACTTAATAAATTTGCTAGGCTTAGGGCTTTTTTGCCTTTAAATTTATCAAACTTCATCACTAGCCTTTTTAAGCACTAAAGTCCAGTCGGTTTGATTAAATTTGAGCGAATTCATAAGCTCATAGCCCCTATCATTAGCATGAGCTATGGCGTTTTCTACTGGGCTAAAATCACCTATTTCAAAGATAAATATTACCACTTCGCCAGCTACGGCTTCGTTCATATATTCATCAAGCTTTCCTAAAAAGTCGCTACCAAAGCCCCTTAAGTCAACTCGCCTCATCTATCTATCTCCCCAAGAATGATATTTGAGCTTCCCACCACTGTAACAACGTCAGCTATGTAATGCCCCACTAGCACCTCCTCATAAGAAGCGCAGTGGAAAAAGCTAGGAGTGCGAAACTTCACACGATACGGCTTGCCTTCACCGATTGAGTTTATGTATACTCCAAGCTCACCTTTTGGGCTCTCAGAAGCAAAGTAAACCTCCCCAGCTGGAGCTTTTAGCCCCTGGGTAACCAGCACAAAATGCTGCATGAGTGAGTAGTTTTGTGTCATTATCTGCTCTTTGCTAGCGCTTACATATTCTGGCGAGTCAGCTAGCAGGCGTGGCTCGCTCTGCTCATAAAGTGGCACGCACTGGCGCAGGATTTTTAGGCTCTGTCTCATCTCCTCCATATATAGCAGGTATCTTGCGTAGCTATCGCCCTTATCAGAGTAAGGCACGTCAAAGTCAAGCTCATCATAGATTAAGTAAGGCTGCTCTTTTCTTAAGTCCCACTTAACCCCACTAGCTCGCAGCATAACCCCACTACAGCCCATGCTAAGAGCATCATCTCGGCTTATAGTGCCGACATTTTCTAGTCTCATACGCCAAATTCTATTTTCTGTTAGGAGGTTTTCATAATCTTTTATATCGTTTGGAAATTTATCACAAAATGCTAAAAGCTGCTCACACCAGCCTTGCGGCAAGTCCACAAAAACGCCACCTATTTTTATGCTATTGTGCGTTAGTCTCGCCCCACAGTAGCTCTCAAGCAGATCAAGTAAGTACTCTCGCTCACGAAAAGCGTACAAAAATACAGTCATAGCCCCTACATCAAGTGCGTGCGTAGCAAGAAATAGCAGGTGAGAGCAAATTCGGTTTATCTCAAGTAGCATAGTGCGGATTATCTGCGCACGGCGTGGCACTTCTATGCCGCAGAGCTTTTCGACCGCTGCGCAAAAGGCGAAGTTATTCGCACTACTTGCTACATAATCCATTCTATCAGTAACGGGCACAAACTCCTGATACGTCATATTTTCAGCCATTTTCTCCATGCCGCGGTGCATAAAGCCCACCTCTGGCATAGCACGCACCACGCGCTCACCGTCAAGTTCTAGTACTAGCTTAAGCTGCCCGTGTGCGCTAGGGTGCTGAGGACCCATGTTTAGGATCATCTTGCCGTCATTTTCCTCAAAGGTAATATTCTCAAAAAACGGCTTTAAGCGATTTGGATTTTGCATCATGGGCGCTCCTTTAGTATCTTTGCACTGCCACGTTTTGGATGCTTTACTAGCTTTACGCCACCCTCTTCTTGGTACTCTTGCAAGTACTTCTCACTCCTTGCTTCTGCGCCTTTTTCGACCTCTGCACCCTTGCGTGAGAAGTTAAAAGTATCCTTATCATCAGCGTACGCACTATCTCTATTTTCAGCCCCAATAACCTCTCTATACTCTTTGCCAAAAATTCTATCTACCTCATACCAGCGTGCATGCTCATCGCCATGCAGTGGGTAGGTTTTTAGCAGAGGATTACCCACCCAATCATCTGGCATTAGTATGCGTTTTAAATTCCTATGCCCCTTAAATAAAATCCCAAACATATCATAAGTCTCTCGCTCACTCCAGTTTGCGCTTTTATAAATTTCGCTCACGCTATTTACCATCTGCTTTGGCACTACATCACAGACCACTCTTACTCGTGAGTTTTTAGAGTACGAAAGCAGCTGATAAAACAGCCTAAAACTACCGTTTTGCGCCAAAAAATCAACAGCACTTAGCTCACTTAGCTGCTCGTATCCACTCTGTTTTAGGGCTTTTAGGGCTTTTAGATTATCATCTGTGTTTACTTTTACTACTAAATCCCCGAGCTCCTCGTACGTCTCTTTTATGCTTACCTCTGCTAGTTCTAGCGCTTTTAGCTCAGCCTTAAATTTATCACTCGGACTTAGCTTTTGGGTCTGCTTTGGTACGTAAAATCTATCGTGCTTATAGTATGGCTCTTTTGTAGGACGCGTTTTTAAATACTCTCTCATATCGCGCCTCCTTGCTCATTTTTGCTAGGCGGCAGTTTTTTGGCTACTCTGGCTCTAAATGCACTTTGTTTTCTTATTTTCTTTTGCAGTATCATTAAGGCGTACTGTAACGTCTCTGGGCGTGGAGCACAGCCTGGCAAGTAAATATCGACTGGGATTATCCTATCCACGCCTTGTACGGTTGAGTAGGTATTAAACATACCGCCAGTATTTGCACAGCTTCCCATGGAGATGACCCACTTTGGCTCAGCCATCTGATCATATAGTCTGCGAGTAAATTCGGCGTGTTTTTTAGTAAGCGTCCCAGCTATTATCATCACTTCAGAATGTCTAGGACTAGCCCTAAAAATCGTCCCAAACCTATCAAAATCATAGCGACTCGCACCAGCTGCCATCATCTCTATAGCGCAACAGGCTAGTCCATAGCTTAAAGCCCAAAGTGAGTTACTTCGCCCCCACTGTACCAGTTTGTCCACAGTGGTTAAAACCACTGGAAGTCCGCCATTTTGTGCGTAATTTATCTGATGTTTTGCCACTCAAACGCTCCTTTTTTCCACGCATATATAAAGCCTACCATTAAAAGTCCGATAAAAAGCACCATCTCAATCAGTCCAAATGCTCCAAGCATCTTAAAATCCACAGCCCAAGGGTACATAAATATGACCTCTACGTCAAAAAGTATAAATAAAATTCCGTAAATTAAATAGTGGATATTTATGCGGTTTGGCTGCTTTACGACCTGTGGACCACACTCATAAATGCTTAATTTTAGCCTTTCTGTATTTCGGTTTGCCATCATTTTTCCGACTTTTGATGAGAGAAATACTATCAGGCTAAAGGATATAGTTGATGAAAGAAGTATTACAAAAGCACCAAAATATGGGTGCGCAAACTCTGAATGGGACATAATTTATCCTTAGACTGGTATTTGAAAAAACCTTGAATTTTATACAAATTTAATTTAAGTTTGGTTGAAGTGGCAAGCTTAATTTTAAATTTACTGTTTTAAATAAATTTAAGCTAAAATAAATGAAACTTTTTTTATAATCACAATCTTTAAAATTTGGTCCCGTAGCTCAGCTGGTAGAGCACCACCTTGACATGGTGGTGGTCGATGGTTCAAGTCCATTCGGGGCCACCATTCTTACTTTTGTAAATTTACGCCTCAATATTAAAGCTTTCGAGATTATAATAAAATATTTAGAATTTAAACCGTCGTCTTTTGGATTATGCAAAGGCAAAAGCCCTTGCAATAAATTTAAAGCACTAAAGCGCCAATCACGCCCATTATTAAAAGCGGTATATTAAAGAATATAAAAGTTGGCACGCAGGTATCGTAGATGTGATTATGCTCGCCATCTGCGTTTAGTCCGCTTGTAGGCCCTAGTGTGCTATCGCTTGCCGGGCTGCCAGCGTCTCCTAGGGCTGCGGCAATGCCGACTAATAATATCGTCGCAGCTGGGCTAAAGTCAAGCGAAACGCAAAGTGGCACATAAATAGCTGCTATAATAGGTATAGTGCCAAAGGACGTGCCTATGCCAATCGTTACTAAAAGCCCAATAGCAAGCATTATGATAGCTCCACCTAGCTGTCCGCCGCTTACTGAGCTTGCAAATGCGATAAGTTCTGCTATGCCACCACTCTCTCTTAGGACGTTTCCAAAGCCAGCAGCTACAAGCATCACAAATGCTATAAAGCCCATCATGCCAAGCCCTTTGTCGACTATGGTGTCCATTTTACCATACTCTATCCCACCAAGTGCTATCATGCTAATAAGCCCCAAAAGCCCACCAAGTGGAATGGAGTCTGAGTAAAGCTGCACGCTAAAAGCGACTATCGCCCCAACTAATACACCCCACTCTTTGCGCCCCATTTTAGGGCTATTTTGGCTTTGGTTTAGCTCGGCTTTTTCTGCGCTAGTTTGGCTGTATTCGCGTGGCTTACGGTAGAAAAATATAGCCAGCAGTAGTCCTACTAGCATAGCCGCACCACCAAGCCACATCACCGATGAAATTTGTCCTAGGCTTACTTCTACGCCGTTATTTGCTAGCTCTTTTTTTAATATATTATGAAAAAGTAGTCCAAAGCCTACGCTAATGCTTACATATGGTGCCTCAAGCCCAAATGTAAGTGCGCACGCCACGGCTCGGCGGTCGATTTTTAGCTTGTTAAAAAGTGCTAAAAGTGGTGGTATGAGGATAGGAATAAATGCTATGTGAACTGGGATTAAATTCTGCGAAAAGCACGCTATAAAGGCGATTGCTAGGATTATCATTGCCTTTTTTTGTCCGAGCAATTTTGCGCTTTGGTGGATTAAAATTGCTGTTAGTTGCGTCTTTGCAATAGCAGCCGCGAGCGCGCCTAGGAGTATGTAGCTTAGTGCGGTTTCTAGGTTTCCTTGCATGCCGTCTATTAATAAATTTGTAGTTTCGATTAAATTTTTACCGCTTAAAAGCCCTGCTGCTAGCCCTGATACCAGTATGCTTAATAAAATATTAAACCTAAGTAGGCATAGTGCCGTCATTAAGATTACGCTTAGTAAGACCGGATTTGTTAACATTCCTCTCCTTCTTTTAATGAAAAGCTAATGCTACCCAAAACAAACCAAATTTTATATTAAATTTGATACAATTTCTGCCTTAAATCTAATAGGAGAATATTATGAAAATAATCCCATTTTTTCTAGCTTTTTTACTATCTGGTTGTGCTAGTTTTGCTGGATTAGGCGGCGATGCAGAGCCAGAGATAAATCAGCAATCATCAAAACACTGCTCATGCTCTGCCCCTACATTGACAAAGCCTAATGCCACGCCTACAAGTAAGTCGTCCGTGGTTAAAAAGGCAAATGAGATAAGCTTTTGCTCGGCTGATGGATTAAGGCTAAAGCTGCGTTCATATGATGAATTTGATACGGCTGTTTTAAGTATTTCTGAGGGTGAGTATAAAGCGCTTAAAAGAGCAGTAAGTGCGAGCGGAGTGCTACTAGTGGGCGATGGGGTGCAGGTACATTTTAAATCCGATGAAGGAATTTATAGTGCCTCTGGCAAGGATACGCCGCTTAAAAAATGTGAATAAATTTAAAATTTGCAGAATTAGGCAAGGAATTTGTACTAATTTTCTAACCCTTGTTTTAAAAGCTAGGCTATAATTGGCAAAATTTAAAGGAGTCTTTATGACAAATAGCGAAAAACAGGGGCTTTCCCTCGCTCTTTTTGCTTTTATTACGTGGGGTTTTGTGGTCATTTTTTATAAATTTATGACTCACATTAGCCCATATGAGATTATAGCTCATCGTGTGATATGGTCTTTTTTATTTTTGTTCATTTTGCTTATCTTATTTCGCCGTTTTGATGCAGTAATAAATATACTAAAAACACCGCAGATACGCTATTTACTGCTATTTAGTGGTCTGCTTATTGTATCTAGTTGGTGTGTTTTTGTTTATGCGATTAATAGTAGCAATATAGTCGAGGCGGCTTTGGGTAATTTCTCGGCACCTATTTTTCAGATGGTGGGTGGGTTTTTGTTCTTTGGTGAGCGGCTTAGCAGAGCTGGGAAGATCGCCTTTGCACTCGTTGTTGCGGCTGTTGCGGTGCAGTTTATTGAGCTAGGAAGTCTGCCTTTTGTCTCTGTTTTTATTGCCATTAGCGTAGCAGCTTATGCTTTGGTTCGTAAAAAGGTGGGCGTTGGTGCATATGAGGGGCTTTTTACTGAGACGATGTTTACTCTGCCACTTGCTATTGTTTATATAATGATAATGCCTAGCCATTTTGGTATGAATTTAGACGGGCTTATGCTTTCTCTTAATGGTGTGGTTACAGTTGTGCCCTTACTTGCTTTTACCGCAGCTACTGTGCGTGTGCGCATGAGCACTTTAAGCTTGCTTCAATATATCACGCCTACTATCGCGCTTTTTATTGCAGTTTTGCTATACGGCGAACCTTTGCCTATGTACAAGGTCGTATCGTTTTCGCTAATATGGCTTGCTATTTTTATAGTAAGCGTTGATAGCGTCGCGAAAAACAGCTCCAAGAGACAGCTTGATAAGTTTAATAAAATATAAATTTCAACAACTCCTAAATTTAATTATGCTAAATTCTTAGCTTTAATTTAAAATATCAAGGATAATGCCGTGTTTTCGTTTTTCAAAGCAAAAGCTCCAAGCGAGCATAAAGTGCCAACTAACGAAGTCGATAGCACCTATCGTCGCCTTCGCTGGCAGGTCTTTGCAGGCGTGTTTATAGGCTACGCAGCCTACTACCTAATCCGCAAAAACTTCTCCCTAGCCATACCGCACCTAATCGAAGAGTATGGCTTTACCAAGGCCCAGCTAGGCAGCGTTGGCGTCGCGCTTAGCATAGCTTATGGGCTTAGTAAATTTTTAATGGGCAACGTCTCAGACAGGAGCAATCCTAAGTATTTCCTAGTCGCTGGGCTTCTTGGCTCGGCTGGGATAAGCCTTATTTTCGGGCTTGTGCCAGCAGTTATGGCTAGCATTAGCGTGATGGTGATATTAGCTGCGCTTAACGGCTGGTTTCAGGGTATGGGCTATCCGCCTGGGGCAAAGACGATGACGAACTGGTTTAGCACGTCTGAGCGGGGCGTGTGGTGGAGCTGGTGGAACGTCAGCCACAACCTAGGCGGCGGGCTTATCGGGCCCTTAGCCATACTTGGCGTCGCACTTTTTGGCACGTGGCACTCGCTGTTTTACCTGCCAGCGCTCATTGCCATAAGCCTAGCTTTTGTCTGCTTTTTTCTTATGCGTGATACGCCTGAAAGCTGTGGGCTGCCATCAGTTGAGGAGTATAAGGGCGAAGTGCGAAAGCACGACAAGCACGCGCACGAGCTAAGCGCAAAGGAGATATTTTTTAAATACGTCTTTAATAATAAATTTCTCTGGTCGATTGCCATTGCCAACGCCTTTGTCTATTTTATCCGCTACGGCATCATCGACTGGGCGCCGACATATTTAAAGGAAGTAAAGCACTTTAGCTTTGATAAGCAAAGCTGGGCCTATTTTCTTTACGAGTATGCGGGCATTTTTGGTATGCTAGCAAGTGGCTATATGAGCGATAAAATTTTCAAAGGCCACCGCGCGCCGCCTATGCTTTTGTTTTTAGTAGGCGTATTTATCGCAGTCATTGTCTATTGGAAAAACCCAGCTGGCAATCCGCTAGTGGATAACATCTGCCTTGTTGCTATTGGCTTTTTGATTTATGGTCCTGTGATGATGATAGGGCTGCAAGCGGCTGATTTAGTCCCACGCATAGCCACTGGCACGGCGTGCGGACTAACAGGGCTTTTTGGCTACTTTTTAGGCTCGGCAAGCGCTGGGTATGTGATGGGTAAGGTGGTCGATATTTACGGCTGGGATGGGGGCTTTTACACGCTAATGCTCTCTTGCGTGCTGGCTTTTGTTTTTATTGCTTTTACGCTGTTGCATAAGCCAAGCAGGGGGTGATGCGACACCAACTACTTTTTATATAAAAAAGTAGTTGGTTTATTTTAATTTGCATTTATTTCTTTATAGGGCTTATAATATTTTCTTTTTCTAAAGTATGAATTAACATTTTTGTCCTTTTATCTCTTGCTTCTGGGAGAACGTGAAACCAGGTATCCATAGTATGACTTTTGTCAAAAAAGCTATCTTGGTAATTACCTATAAATTTAAAACCATTATTTGTTATATATTTTTTTATACTACTTAAAAAATTTTTAAATTCTTTTCCGTTTTTGTTATCAAAATTATAACAATCATCTGCTCCTGCAACTACTGGATATGTAAATACAAATTCGGCTCCTGTTTTATTTTTTATATTTTTAAGCAGTTCTATATTGTCTTTAAATATCGGATTTATAATATTATTTTTATCTATAATTGATTTTGTAAATATATATTCTTGGCAAGGAATTTTTAGATCATCTTTTTCTGCAAGTGGTTCTTTGAAATCAAAATCTCCATTGTCGGCTACATAAAGTTTTCCTTGTTCTTTTATTCCGTTTGGTTGAATGTTTTTAAATTTTGCCAATATGTAGTCTTTTATATATTTTTTATTTATAATTTTTATAGTAGCTTTAATGGTTGATTTGATAGGTGTGTTTAGAATAAAAATTATTTTTTCTTTAAATGGTAAAGCTTTGAAATAATGAGAGTATCCAAAAAATATTCCATCATAGAACATATCTATAGTAGTATCTCCTAAATAGTATCTATATTCCAAAGGAAGTATGATGACGTCACCTTTTTTTATCGCATTTGATAGTCTATATAATTTCAATTTTAATGGCACCCCAGCAAATTCAGCTAAATTTATTGTCTTTTTTTTAAAATGTTTTTCTATTAAGCTGGAGTTAATCCCATGAAAGCTGTTTGAGCCACTTTCTATAATTATTTTTTCTATGTTTTTATTTGTTAAAAGTAGAGTATTTTTATAAGATTGAAATTGTACCGAGCCAATATCAACTAAAAGCATAAAAGCTATTATATAAAGTGACAGAACAATTATTATTGATGTTATCAGCTTTGGTATAAAGGATATATATTTGTTCATGATTTTTACCTAGAAATTGAAATATAAAAAAGGAGATAGCTTTGCACTAAGACTAGATATATATGTAATTACTATTAATGTAGCTATAAAAAATGCTGCTTTGTATCTAAAGCTTGAATTTTGTGTTAGTTCATTTGAATTTTTCATAAAAATACATATGATAAAACATATAATTATGCTTATTATTTCATATTTTTTATCTAAAAAATTTCCAATATTTGCATTTATACCAAACATTGTTTTTATAATATGTGTAGCAGTTGCAAAATCTTTAGCTCTAAAAAACACCCATGTAGTATTTATAAATAAAAAAGTAATTAACCAAGATATTATTTTTGGTATTTTTATTATATTTATACTTGATCTATAAAATATTTGCGCTAATCCGTGCAAAGTACCCCATATTATGAAACCCCATCCAGCTCCGTGCCATATTCCACCTAGTAAAAATACCGCAAATAGATTAAAATATGTATTTGGCGTCTTTTTCTTATTCCCTCCTAATGGCATATATACATAGTCTTTTAAAAATTTACCAAGACTTATGTGCCATCTTCTCCAAAATTCTTGTATATTTAATGATTTATATGGAGAATTAAAATTTATAGGAAGTTTTATATTAAAAAGTAATGCTGCACCAATTGCCATGTCGCAATATCCGCTAAAATCAAAGTATAATTCAAATGTATAACTAAGGCTAGTTGTCCAAGCTGCAATGACGCTGTCTACTTGTGTGTTATCAAAACCATTTATTGCAATAATTGCCAAATTATCTGCTATAACTACTTTTTTAAATAATCCTATTGAAAATATATAAATAGCCTTGCTTATGTTTTCATAATTTATTTTTAAATTATTTTTATTTAAGAACTGCGGCATCATTTCTTTATGATGAACTATTGGACCTGCTATTAATTGTGGAAAAAAACTTATAAATAATGTATAATCAAAAAAATTATATCTTTTTTTATTGTGATAATTATCTATTAGAAAAGCTATTTGTTGAAAAGTAAAAAATGAGATTGCCAGTGGTAGAGCTATATTTACAAGCTGGATATTTTGATCCAAAATATAATTTATATTTTGGATCAAAAAATTTGTATACTTAAAATACCCAAGCAATAATAAATTTGCTGTGATCCCTAAAAATAATATTTTTTTATTTTTATTTATTATATTTGATATTGCATAATTAAATATAATGGAGCCTAAAATTATAGGTAAATATAGTACATTGTAGTAACTGTAAAATATTAATGACGCAAATGCTAAAAATAGTATACTTAGTTTTGAGAATCTTAGTTTTATTAGTCCAAAATATACAAAAAATACAGATGGTAAAAAGATAAAAATAAACTCAAAAGAATTAAATAGCATAAATTCCTCATAAATACATAGTTAAATTTTCTATTTTACTTAAAAGTGTATGAATTTAACCTTTTGTTGCAATAAATAAAGCTGGCAAGATTTACCTTACCAGCTTAAAATTCCTAATACCTCCTATCCTCATCGCTCCATTTGCCTACTGGTGGGTGTTTTACGTCGTGCAGTATCTTGCCTAGGCTCTCATGCCCCACGCTTTTGTGGCAGCTGACGCAGGCTAGCTTTTTGCCGTTTTCGCTGCTTGAATTTTCACCCAAAAAGACTATTTTCACCCCGCCTATCTCGCCACTTAGCCCATTTGAGCTTACGTAGGCTGCGTGCATATCGGCAGCATTTTTATTCTCGCCATGCTCAGCGCCCAACACCTTTGCATGGCAGCTTATACAGCCACTGTCATAGACATACTCAGCGCGCCTTGCCCTGTTTGCCTGCCAGTCCATATCCTTTGCGTCGTGCGTTAACATATGGGTTACCTCGCTTACGCCGTTAGCGGCCTTTTTTAGCAAGTAGGCTAGCTTTGCGCTATCTTGTGGCAGGTGGCAGGTGGTACATTCTACCCCTGCGTGAGAGCCCATTTTGTAGGCATTTACAGATGTGTCCATCCACTCATGGCAGCTTACGCAAAAGGCCGCATCGCTTGTTTTATGCACCGCCAAATTTGTGCCAAAATACCCCACTGCTAGCAAAATTACAACAAAAATTACCTTTTTCACTCTCTCTCCTTATGGCACGATTAAATTTTTTAAGCTCTCTTGGCTGTGGCACATCACGCAGTAGTTTTGGCTCTTTTTGTGGCTGGCGTGACAGAGCTTGCAGTCCATATCTGGGTAGTGCGGACTTGCATGCGGGTTATCATCATAGCCTAGGTGTGCGCTTAAGCTAGCTAATTGCTCGTAGCTTTTGTGGCAGCTTAGACACGTAGCCGTGCTTGCCTTGCCTACTAGATTTGCCTCCTTTTGGCTCATATCGTGGCAGTTTTCGCACTTTATCCCCACTTGCTTATGGTGGCTTTTTATCTGATATTCGCTCTCATTTATTGGCTTTTCTAAGCGGTAAAAGCCCTCGCTTGCGTCTAAATTTATCGCCAAAAATAGGGCGATACAGGCTAAAATTACTTTTCTCATCACTCCTCCTTTACGCCCTAAGCTCTCTTGATCTCTTAGCCGCATTTGCCCCAGCAATACGCCCAAAGACTAGACAATCAGGTATGGCAGCTGATCCTAGCCTACTAGCTCCATGCGGTCCGCCCACGGCTTCGCCAGCTGCGTATAGCCCAGCTATACTGCCTCCGCTTTGGCTTTGCACTTGAGCCTGAGTGTCTATCACCACTCCGCCCATGGTGTGATGCACCTTTGGTAGTGCGCGCCAGGCGTAAAATGGCGGTTTTGAGATATTTACGCTTATGCCATTTAGCTTAAATAGCGGCTTATTAAATTCCAAATCCTTGCCATTTGCGACGTAGCTATTATAGTCATCCACGCTTTTTTTAAGTCCTTCATAAGGTATGCCATAATGCAAGGCTAGCTCTTTAATCGTATCAAAGCGCTTTATCACGCCCTTTTCTAGCCCACGGTAAACGTTTGCCTTTGTCGTGCCAGTGGCGGCTACGGAGTCGCAGATGACGACTGGATGGCTTAAGCTGCCGTCAGGATTTTTGTGGATTTTAATTATGGCGTCGCTTCTTTCTTTGCGATCAGCTAGCTCGTTCATAAATCGCTTGCCAGTGCGGACATCGACAGCTATGCCGTAGCTAAAGGCTGGAATTGCAAAGACAGGGGCTATGCCAAAGCCACGCTCATCAGGGCTACCCCATGGGCCTAGCTGAATTTGATCTAAATGCCGTGTCGCTACGCCATTTTTCATCAGGGCTTTTAGTGCGTATGCGGTCGCGCCGTAGTGGTTGGTGCAGTCTAGATCTGGGGTGATGTTAGCTACTAGCTCTTGGCGAAATTTCACATCATAGCTAAAGCCACCGCTAGCCATCACCACGCCGCCATAGACGCGGTAGTATTTGCTCTGCCCGCTTTTATTTTCGCTCTCGTCGATATTTGGATCAAATTTAAACTCATAATCGTGTCTGATTTTTGCGCCGATTACTTCGCCTTTTGCGTTTAGGATTAGATCGTCAAATATCGTATTTGTGCGGATTATCGCACCTTTGTTTTTGGCGTAGCGTTGCAGTGGGATTGTGATTTTTGAGCCGCTGTTTATCTCAGGCCAAATGGTGCGTGGCACGCTGTGTCCGCCAAACTGCCCTAGGGCGTCTCTGTAGATCACGCCCTTATCTACGCTAAATTTATACGCTGCGTAGCCGTTTTTGGCGATGACTTCAAGCAAGCTTACATCATTCATCCCTCGCCCTGCTTTTAGCAAGTCAGCCACGTAGCTCTCATAGTTATCAGCGACGTTTCTAGCCTTTTGCTGTGGGCTTCCCACTATGGCAAAGGCTCCGCCGTTTATTGCGGAGTTGCCCCCAAGGACTGGCATTTTATCTATCATTATGGTTTTTGCCCCAGCGTCAATTGCCTCGCACGCTGCGGCACAGCCTGCAAAACCGCTTCCTACAACTAGCACGTCGCAGTACTCATCCCAGCGTATATCCTCCGCTCCCAAACGCTCGCCACTGCCTAGCAAGATAGCCCCACCAAGCAAGCTAGCATCACGTAAAAATTTTCGTCTAGCACTTTGCATTTTTATCCTTTGTAGCTTTTAATAAACTCATACGCACGCCTAAAATCTGGCGTCATCACTCTATCTTTTTGCATAAATTTAACCACCTTTCTAAACTCGCTATAAAGCCTTTTTGTCGTGGCTGAGAGCTTTAAATCTGGCTGTGCAGCAAGCCTTAGATAAATGGCCTGTGCGGCGTGGATAAGCTCCATTGCCACGATGTAGCTTAGATTATCTATCGCTTTGGCTAGCTTAATGGCAGCTAGTGGGGCATTTGTGGCGACGTCCTCGATGTCTCCAGCGACTGGGACATAATTAAGTGAGACTGGATTAGCCAAAGCCTCGTTCTCGCCACTAAGTGCGACAAATGGCTTTTGCATAGCGCCAAAGGCATGCACGGTCTCGTCAGTACCCAAAAACCTACTTAGGTGCGTAAATTTATCATCGCTTAGTTTTATTGTCCGCTCGCTTGCGGCCTTTGAGTTGTGAGCTATGGCGATGCTTAGCTTTTCAAGCTCGAGCACCCAGATAATTGGCTCAAAATTCGCACTCGGCACGACTTTACCGTTTGCTACGCCTGGATTATCATCGCTTGAGTTTAGCTGCACGCTAAAAAGCTCAGCTAGCTTTGCAAGGCTCTCATCGATAGTGCTTATAATATAGGCTGCGTCTCGGTAGCTAAGCGGATCTTGCAGTGCACGCTCGGCGCTTGGCTCGTTTAGATAGCTATCTTTTAATATTTCCCTAAGCTCGCTTGATACTTGCACAAAGCCCGCAAACGGACGCAGGCTCGCTGCTGCTTTACTAAAAGGCGAAACGTTGCCGTTTAGGGCTTCTAGGCTTAGGGCATAGACGAGTTTTAGGTTGCGATTTAGCGTTTTTAGCTCCTCTATAGCAAGGCTAGCGATGGCGACTGAGTAGGCGTTTGAGCTTAGTATGCTTAGGCTATCTTTACCAAAGGGCACAAGTGGCTCAATGCCAGCACTTTTTAAAGCCTTTGTGGCACTCATTTTCTCGCCTTTGTAATACACCTCTCCCTCGCCTATCATCGCTAAGCCCAAATGCCCCAAAATCGTAATGTCCGCCTCGCCCATAGAGCCAAAGCTAGGCACGGCTGGGATGATGTCTTTGTTTATAAAGCCAGAGAGCATTTTGATGACTTTGGGCGAGACGCCAGTGTGTCCAAAAAGCATATTGTTTGCTCGGATTGCCATTATCGCGCGCACCGTCTCGCGTGGCAGGTCATCACGCACGCCGCCGCAGTGAGCGTGGATTAGCCCCACGTTAAAACGCTCGCTAGCCTTGATTAGCTCATCACTTAGCTCGCCGTTTGGTTTTATCATCTGGCGGTCTTTATTTAGCCCCACGCCCACGGTTAGCCCATAAATTTTAACCCCACTTTTAGCGGCATTTATTAGCTCATCGTAGGATTTTTGCGCTCTTTTTAGGGCGGCTGGGTCGATTTTTACCGCCTCGCCCTTTGAGATGGCTTGCACCTTTGCAGTATCAAAGCTAGCCCCATCAAGCAGCACATCGGCTCCTAAGCTAGCCGCCAAAGCCGCCACTACGCACAGGCTTTTATAGATTTTCACATCTTTCTCCTTTTGTAAATATTAATTTTGTATTTTAATTTAACTTTTTAAAATTAAAGCTTAAAATGTGTGAAAAATTTAAATAAAAATAAAATTTATTTACTACTTAGTAAGAATAAATTTAAAATAATATGCAACTTTGTTGCAAATAAATGGTGCATAAAAATAAAATTTTAAATTTTATCAAAAGCTCTGTAAAATAAGGGTTTTAGCGGCTTAAATTTGATATAAAATTTCAAAAAATTTGCAAATATTTTTTAAATATGCTAGCATTTGCGCTTAAATTTAAAGGAGGAACTTATGAAACTATCAAAGATAGCCCTAGCGGCACTTTTATTAGTAACGGCATCAAGTGCACATGATTTGTGGGTTGTGGCAAAGCAGGATAAAAACCTAAGCGTAGACTTAATTTACGGACATGATTTTGCAAATCCAGAGCCTATTGCAAAGAAGCGTCTATCGCTTTTTGATACGCCTTATGCACTTGGCAAAAATGGCAAAACAAAGCTAAGTCAAGTGGGTGAAAACTACCACTATGAAGCTACTAAAGTAGGGGATGATACGCACATAATTGTGGCCAGCTACAAGCCAACTGACTGGACTCAAAAAAGCGACGGAAAATGGGAAATGAATAAAAATAGAGCTGACTTTCCAGACGCCAAGCAGTGTCTAAGGTCTAGCTTTAAGGCTAAGTTTATCCTGGCTGGAAATGATGATGGCAGCTTTGCCACAAAGGCGCTAGGAGAGGGGCTTGAGATAACGCCAGTTAGCGCATTAGGCGAGATTAGGGCTGGCGAGATTAGTAGATTTCGTCTCACAAGAGACGGCGAACCTGTCGCAAACGCCGAGATTACAGGCGGTTTTGCTGGGTATGTGAGCGATCATGGTGCGGATAAAGGCGACGGGCATGGTGGCGATAATGATGAGATGAGGGCGTTTTTTAACAAGACTGATAAAAATGGTGAGTTTAGCTTCAAGCCCCTTGTGGGCGGACTTTGGTTTGTCTCTACCGAGGTAGAACGTAGCCTAGATGACTCTAAATGCGAAAAAGAATGGTCGCAAGCAAGCCTTACATTTTGGGTGAAATAGCCTATTTTCTTGGGGGTTTTGCCCCCAAGATTTTATAGTCCGCATATTGCAAAATATTTAACTATTATAATTAATTTTAAAATTTAAGTTATTTAAGGCTAGAGTCAAAGCCTTAAATTTATCCGCTCAAAATCAGAATGTTTATAAATTTAATGGTTTAAGTTTGTTAATTTTTCCTAGGATAAAGCCAAAATTTGCTAAAATCCAAAATGGTTCTGTTTTGAAAATATTGTATTTAAATTTTGATTTGCATTGGCAAGCCCACGCTAATAATTCATATTTGTAGCGTCAGTCATGACTGTTATTGATAGGTATTTGTCGTAAAAATCGGCGTCAAGCACTCATGCATGCAGTGCTTTGTTTGCCAAAAACTTTATAAAATCAAGTTTTTTTAAAACAGAACTAGCCAAATTTAAACAAAAGGCAAAGATATGAGAAGTAATATCATCAAGCAAGGCTACACACGCACCCCACACCGCTCGCTTTTGCGCGCGACTGGGCTAAAAGACAGCGACTTTTATAAGCCATTTATCGGCGTTTGCAATAGCTTTATTGAGATTATCCCGGGTCATTTTTTCCTAAACAAATACGCCCAGATAGCAAAGGATGAGATCCGCAAAAATGGCTGTGTGCCGTTTGAGTTTAATACAATCGGCGTTGATGATGGCATAGCGATGGGGCATAGCGGAATGCTTTACTCCCTGCCAAGCCGTGAAATCATCGCAAACAGCGTCGAAAGCGTGATGAATGCTCACAAGCTAGACGCCCTGCTATGTATGCCAAACTGCGATAAAATCGTGCCTGGAATGCTAATGGGCGCACTTAGAGTAAATGTGCCAACTATCTTTGTTAGCGGTGGAGCGATGAAAAAGGGCTACACCAAAGACGGCTCGCCAGTCGATCTAGCCAGCGCCTTTGAAGCGGTGGGAAAATACGAAAGCGGCGCGATAGATGAAGAGACGCTAAAGGAGATCGAGTGTGCGGCGTGTCCGAGCGGAGGCAGCTGCAGCGGTATGTTTACGGCAAATTCGATGAATACGCTTTGCGAAGCGATGGGCGTGGCTCTGCCTGGAAATGGCACCGTGCTAGCTCTAACGCCAGAGCGAGAGGAGCTGGTGCGCTCAGCAGCAAAAAGGCTGTGCGAAATCGCACTTGATGAGCGCTATAAAATTCGCAACATCATCACGCAAAAATCTATCCAAAACGCCCTAGTTGTCGATATGGCAATGGGTGGCAGCTCAAATACCATACTGCATATGCTAGCCATCGCTAGAGAAGCTGAGGTAAAGCTTGATTTAGCTCTCATTAATAAAATCAGCCAAAACGTCGCTCACATCGCTAAAATCAGCCCAAGCAGAAGCGACGTGCATATGCAAGACGTCGGACGCGCAGGCGGCGTGAGTGCGGTAATGCGTGAAATTGCTAATGCAAGTGGGGGCTATCTCAGCCTAGACGCACCAAGCGTAACTGGCGTAAGTATGGGCGAGCTAGTGGGGGCTAGCGAGATAAAAGATAGCGACGTCATACGTGATATCAAAAACGCCTACTCAAAGGTGGGCGGGCTTGCCGTGCTCTTTGGCAATTTAGCCGAGCAAGGCTGCGTGATAAAGACGGCTGGTATCGTTGGTGAGCGTAAATTTAGGGGGCTGGCTGTGTGCTTTGATAGCCAAGATGAAGCTATTGAGGGCATTAGCAGCGGCAAGGTCAAGGCAGGCGACGTGGTCGTCATACGCTACGAAGGCCCAAAGGGCGGCCCTGGAATGCAAGAGATGCTAAGCCCAACGAGCCTAATAATGGGGCGAGGTCTGGGCGCTAGCGTGGCGCTTATAACGGATGGGCGCTTTAGCGGTGCGACTAGGGGGCTAAGCATAGGCCACGTAAGCCCAGAAGCAGCCGAGGGCGGTATGATAGGACTGCTGCGTGATGGCGATGAGATCGAGATTGACGTGGATAAATTTAGCATAAACGTGCTTTTGAGCGAGAGTGAAATCGCTGCTAGGAAAGCCAGCTTTAAGCCAAATTTAAAGCCGCTAAGCAGCCGCTGGCTAAGTCAGTATAGAGCGCTTGTTCAAAACGCCAGCAAAGGGGCAGTGCTGGAGGGGTAGGCTGGCGTGTGCTAATTTAATAGCCAATAAAATTAAAAAGAAGGATAAAAAATATGAAAGAAATTACTACTGATATTATTGTTGATGACATGGACAACGAAATCGAAGAAGGAGAGACGGATGGAAATTTAAACATTCAAGACTATCCACTGAAAGAGGTAAGAATTGATAAAGGAAGAATGAGTGTTTATGATTTTAAAAGAAAATATGATAATCCAGAAAGAGGAAATATTATCTTAAACCCTGATTTTCAAAGAAATGATGATGTTTGGGGAAAAAGACAAAAGTCAGAATTAATTGAGTCTATTTTAATAGGCATTCCTCTACCAGTAATATATTTTTTTCAGGATGCAAATGGCAAAAAACAGGTTGTTGATGGCAGACAAAGACTTACTTGTATAGCTGATTATATAGATGGTAAATTTACTCTAGATAAATTGAGAATTTTAAGTGACATTAGTGGTAAAAAATTTAAAGACTTAAGTTCTGATTATAAAAATAAATTAGAAGATTATCAGCTGGAAATATATACCATACTTCCTCCGACTCCAGAAAGAGTTAAGTTTGATATATTTGATAGAATTAATAGAGGTGGCACAAAATTAAGCAATCAAGAAATGAGGAACGCATTATATCAAGGCTCATCTACAACCCTAATTAAAGAATTAAGCGAATGCGCTGAATTTAAGGGGGCAACTGACAATACAATAAGGTCAAGAGGGATGAAAGATAGATATATTATATTAAGATTGATATCTTTTTACCTAGTTAGAACAAGGGCTATTAAAGAGCATAATACTGCTAGTGGAATAGATGAATTTTTGGCTAAGACTATGCAAGAGATTAATAAAAAAGATATATCTGCTTATTTGGATCTTAAGAATGATTTTAAAAATGCCATGAAACAAGTAATAAAAAACGGGGGAAGTGATATATTTAGGTTTAAAAGTAAAGATGATAGAAAGCGACCTATAAATATGGGTCTTTTTGAGTGTATATCTTATGGCTTTATGATTGCATTGGAAAACAAGAAGACTATAGATATAGATAGGTTGGAGATTTTAAAATCTAAACATTTTGATAATCCTGACAGATTTACATTTGGTATAGATAGTGTAGAAAATGTAAATTTTAGATTTGGAGAGATTGAAAAACTAATAGGAATTAATAATGCTTCAAGAAATTGAGATTAAAAATTTCAAGTCAATAAAAGACGAAAAATTTGTTTTATTGCCATTAACTATTTTAACAGGGGTTAATTCTTCTGGTAAAAGTAGCGTTATACAGTCAATATTATTAACTTCTTATTGTTATAATAAAAATCAAGATTTAGAAAAAGCTATCAAAAGAGTGAAGAATTTTGAAAGTATTAAAAACGGCAATGAAGAGGTAAGTATAAGTTTAAAATTTTGCAATAATTCTTTTGGATTATTATGTGACGGTATAAACAACAATTCTACGTGGTATACGACTTCTAAAAATAAACTAGAGCTAGTATTTGATAAAAATTTGTTTTATATTACCGCGAATAGAATTGGTCAGGAAGATATATCTGAATATGGAGATGACGAAAGCTTTGATATAGATGGTAAATATGCTTTTGGTTACTTTCAGAAGTATAAAGATAAAACTATTGATGAGAATATTCGTAAAAAAGATGATGTAGATAATACTCTTGCTTGGCAATTAGAGTATTGGGTTAATTATATTTTGGATTTAGATATTAAGCTTTATACAGAAGACATAAATAATGTAAATGTTAAAGTTGGTTTTAAAATTAATAAAGGTATTGTCTCTACGTTTAATGTTGGATCCGGTGTAAGTTATTTGGTTAAAATTCTAATAATTACTCTTTCAATGAGTGAAAATAATGTATTTATTATTGAAAATCCAGAGATACATTTGCATCCAAAAGCCGTATCTAGGCTTATGGAGTTTTTTGTCTTTATAGCCAGCCGTAAAAGACAACTAATAATAGAAACCCACTCTGAATACTTGATAAATAAGTTAAGGTATGAAATATTTAAGGGAAATTTTGATCAAGAAAAATCTATTATTTATTATAAGGATAATGCTTTTGACAAATTTAAAAGTATTAAAATAAATAAGAATGGCAAATTTATTGATATAAATAAGAATATAATAAATTTCCCTAATGGATTTTTAGATACAAATCTACCAGAGCTTTTAGAGATGATGTAAAATGTATTATATGATGCTAGAAGACAATCTACTCGAGTGTTATTTGAAATTTAAAAACGGCGAATGTGACGATGTTGATACCATCAATAGGATTTTGCATTACATAAAAACACCTATACTTTTTACAAAAAGCCAACTATCTAAGGTGGATACCGCTCTACAGAAAAGCATATTGTCCTCCTTGGGTAACTATAGGATAAAAGATAATATTGAAGAAGCGGCAAAAGATACTGTGTTTAAGGTTATTTTATCAGATACAAAGGATTATTTTCCATATGTTAATATAAAAAATGATATTATAGAAAATAATTTTACAGCAACATTTAAGCAAAATATGAATAGAAATAAGGCAAAGTTGCATCTTAAATCATTGTTTGAAAGTTGTAATGAAATATTAATAAGAGATCCGTACCTTTTATATAATAATGTATTTGATAGCATGTTAAATTTTGCTCAGGAAATTTTTAATGATAAAGAACTGAAAGTTTATTTTAGTTTCAATAAAAGAAATAAACAAAAATCGTTTAGAGAATTAAAAGAAGAATTTAATAAAATTAACCAAAATTGGGAAATTAAAGAAGATAAAAATAACACATATTCAGCATCACATGATAGATATATTTTAATAGATAGAAAAATAGAGATAATCTTAACAAGTGGGATAGAGCATCTCTATGATCTAGAAAAAGATTTTACATATATAATTAGACTTCTTTTAAAAAGCAATTAATACGTTTATTGGTTATGCTTGTGAGATAATTTTAACTTCCAATCCGCGCTGCTTAAAAACTTTGGCGTAAAACTGGGCTTTTGCTTCGAGTTGTAGCGGATATGCACGTGAGCTTGAGGGCAAGCGAAAAAGCTCTATTTGTCTGCTGCCTAGCTCGCTAAGAGTGATTTTTACACTTTCGCCAAGCCTTAAGCCCTTTGCAAGCTCGCTACTATTAAGGCTAGCTAGCGCTTCGTTTGTGCTTTTTTCGCCTGCGGTGATGATGGTCTCGCACTGCGGCACGCTACGCAAAATAGCGATTATATCCGTGCGCTCAATAACACGCAAAAAGTTATCGCTTGCGTTATCCTTTAGTCGCACGGCACTGCTTACGCTATCAGCCACGCCGATACCACGCTCACTTAAAAAGCTCGTAATCCGCTGCTTGTCAAAGTGCTTGCTATCCAGCAAAAAGTGCGTTTTATCCCCAAAAAACACAAGCCCCATTATCCGCCACATATCGTTTATAAAATTTGGATAGTAAAACTCCATACTCCACCTACTCCGTGGCGGCGGGAAGCTACCTAGCATTAAAAGCTTCGTATTTTGGGGCAAAAAGGGCTTTAGGGGGTGGGTTTGGACTGACTTATTAATGGCTTCGTTTTGGGAGTTTTTCATTTTTATCCTTTTTAAATTTGATTTTGTTATTTAAGCCAGCTCGTCTCGTGAGTGCTTTTTACGGAGTTTCACCATTTTCAATGCTCACATACTACGTGTATGCTCCGCTTGAAAATGGCTCACAACCCCAAAAATCATCTCACGATACTTCGCATTCTCCGTTCGTTGTTTAGGCTATTTGGCTTAACTTTTTACGTCAAGAAAGGGAAGCCCTTGTTACGAAGTTGCCCCCCTTTCTTTCGCCCCAGCACCCTAAAACCCCCACTAATTCGTGGCAGTATCGTAAAGTATGACCGCCGCTACTTCGCAGCGTCGGCACGATTTTTAGCAGCTCACTTCGTATCGCTGTAAAAATCGGCAATAAGCCACTCATTACGTGGGTTTTTGGGTGCAAAGCTTTTCCGCACAGGTATCGAGCGAAGAATGCGAAGTATTTTTGTCTTAGACAAGGCGAATTTAAAATTTGCGACAGGAGTTACCGTATGGGTAATGACTGAGCAAATTTTAAATTCAACGCAGTATAAGGCAAAAAGACAAGCTGGCTCAATCTTTAGATTTAATCTTTCCAAGCCACTCATCAAGCGTCTTCTCAAAACCCACCCCCTTGCTCTTGTAAAACTCAAGGCTCTCATCGGCCAAATACCGCTGCGCTACCCAGCCGCCAAAGTCGTGCGGATAGCGGTAGTCGCGGCTTTGCGGGGTGTTGTTGATAAGATAGGGCGGTATGGGCAGGGGCGGATTTTCTCGCACGTAGGCTAGGGCGGCATTTATTGCGGCGTAGCTTGAGTTTGACTTTGGTGAGCTGGCTAGATAGACCACGCACTGGGCTAGGATTATGCGGGCTTCTGGGTAGCCGATGTTTAGCACGGCGGTTAGGGTGTTTGTGGCTAGGTTTAGGGCGTTTGGGTTGGCATTTCCCACGTCTTCGCTAGCAAAAATCACAAGCCGCCTAGCGATAAAATCGGCACTCTCGCCCCCATCTATAAGCCTAGCTAGGTAGTAAAGTGCGGCGTTTATATCGCTGCCACGTAGGCTTTTTATCATCGCGCTGGCTAGGTTGTAGTGCTCATCGCTTTCTTTTACGCCGCCGCTTAGGGCGTGGGGGCGCAGAGTTTTTAGGCTTTCTAGGCTTAGCGTTGGGGCTAGCTTTAGGGCGTAGTCTAGCAAATTTAGGCACGCTCTTACGTCGCTAGAGCTTGAGTGGGCTAGATACTCCAGTGCTTCGTCGCTGGCACTCGTGTCCAGATCTGCTAGCACCCTTTTGGCTAGGATGATTAGTGCGTCCTTGCTAATGGGGGCAAACTCAAAGAGGAAGCAGCGGCTGCGAATGGCTGATGTGAGCGTGTAGAAGGGGTTTTGCGTGCTTGCGCCCATTAGCGTGAGCGAGCCTTGCTCTAGTGGGATGAGTAGGGCTTCTTGCTGGGTGCGGCTTAGGCGGTGGATTTCGTCGATGAAAATGAGTGGCTTTAGCAGGGAGTTTTCGTGATTTTTTATCACGCTTCGCAGGCTTTCTAGCTTTAAATTTCCGCCGTCAAATTCGTAAAAGCTAGCCCCCATTTCAGTCGCCACGACCCTTGCAAAGCTCGTTTTGCCACAGCCCGCAGCGCCGTAAAATATGCTGTGCGGGACGGCGTTTTGGGCTATAAATTTGCCAAAAGTCTCTACTAAGGCAGGCTGAGCGATGATCTCAGATAGGCGTTTGGGGCGGTATTTTGTGGCTAGGTTCATTGCTCTCCTTTAAATTTAAACGGCGGCTTAAAAGGCTTTGATTTTATCATAAGCTGGCTTTAAATTTGCCCTTGACTTAAGGTGGCTTTAGCCGCAAAAGCTACTCTAAGGTCTTTAAATTTGTTTTAAGCACGCTTTTTGGGAGACTGATTTGACGCTGTTTTTAGCGTAGATTGTGGGTATTTGGCTGGGGCTATTGGCTTGATTTAATATGGTCGCTATTTTTAGCTAGCTCTGTTTTAAAAAGTATTGCTTTTTAGTTATACTAAAGCAAGCACAGCACCCTAATTCGTGCCAGTAGTGCAAAGTATTACCGCCTTTGTTATACAAGGTCTGCACGATTTTTAGCACTTCGTAAAAACTCAGCGCAAAAATCTGGGGAGCTTCGGCAAGTCCTACGGACTTAGGACGACGGCTGCTGTAGGGCGCACTGTAAGCGAGCAAGCAAGCATATTACAAAGCAATGCGAGCGATGGCTTAGCCGCTCATATATGTGGTGCAGTTTGCATTATGGCTTTAATTTTGCAAGCCAAAGCAACACAATTTTTAAAAGAGCTTTTTAATATGCTTAGTATTTTTTAGCTTGTGTTAGAGCAAATCGCAAATTACCCAAGCCTAAAAGCTCTCATTTTGCCACTCTATCTTGCGTGCCATATCCCTAGCACACTCATCGCCTAAGGCGTCTCTTACAAATTTTAGCGTCATATCTATCCCTGCACTCACCCCAGCACTAGTATAATACTTCCCGTCCTTGCTATATCTTGCCCTGCTTAGTTTTATACTCCTATCTTGCGACTTAACCCACTCAAAGGCGGCGTGGTTTGTGCTAGCACTTTTGCCGCTTAGCAGTCCAGCACGAGCTAAAAGTGCGCCACCTGTACAGACGCTTAGCACGTATGTGTGCGTCTTGCAAAGCCCCTTTAAAAGCCCTATAAAACGCTCATCATCTATCACCTTTCTAGCTCCAGCCCCGCCAGGGACTAGCAGCACATCGCCGCTATTAGCCTCTGCTTTTTGACTTAGCAGGGTCGCACTGCTTGCACCGCTTATCTCGCCACCATTTAGGCTTAGGTAGGATATTTTTGCGTCTAGGTTTTTAAAAATAGCAAGGGCTCCAAATAGATCAAGCTCTAAAAATTCATCATAAATAAGTGCATTTACTATCATAAAATCTCTATTTTTAGCAGATTTTAAAAATATCCGCTAGGTGCGTTTTTAAATTTATCGCCCATTTAAATCCCACTCAATGGGCGACTTGCCTACGCTTGCTAGGTAGGCGTTGGCGCGTGAGAAGTGCCGCGAGCCAAAAAACGCCCCACGAGCGAGCGGGCTTGGGTGGGCGGCTTTTAGCACTAGGTGGCGAGTGGGGTCGATTAGGGCTTGCTTTGCCTGTGCGCCGCGTCCCCAGAGCATAAAGACTATGCCGCTTTTTTGCCTTGATAGGGCGGATATGGCAGCGTCTGTAAATCTCTGCCAGCCCCAGTTAGCGTGAGAGTTTGGCGCTCCAGCGGCGACGCTTAGAGTGGCGTTTAGCAGTAGCACGCCCTGCCTAGCCCAGGAGCTTAAATCGCCGTGATTAGGCGGAGCTATGCCTAGGTCGTCTTGTAGCTCTTTGTAGATATTAGCTAGGCTTGGTGGCACTTTTACGCCGCGTGGGACAGAAAAGCTTAGCCCCATAGCCTGATTTTCTCCGTGGTAGGGGTCTTGGCCTAAAATCACGGCCTTGACGCTGTCAAATGGGGTGAGATTAAAGGCGTTAAAGATTAGGCTTGAGGGTGGATAGACTCTGCCAGCGGCCTTAGCGGCAATAAGCTTAGCCTTAATCTGGGCAAAATAGGCGCTTAAAAACTCATCTTTTAGTGCCTCTTTCCAGCCTGCTTCTATTTTTACGTCGTTTAAATTTATGCTCATCTTCTCCCCCTTTTTGGGGTGTATTTTAGCATATTTTGGCTTAGGAATTTATCTCATATTTAAAACCCAAACAAAATCCATCAAAGTGCAGATTATCCTTTTAAGAAGGAAAAATCTTAATAAATTTGACCACCACTTTTAGATGGCTAGATACGTGCTTGATAACGCAAGTGGCATTTCCGAATGATTTAATAAGATTTAAATTTATAGCTTGCGCTAAGTCTACAGTAAAATCGCCAAAAGCTTAAACTATATCAGCGGTTAAGCTTTTAAAAGAATGCTATAATTTTAGGTAAATCAAATCAAGCAAGTGGCATTTTGTGGTAAAAATTTAAAGTGATTTTAAAGTAGTGGTGTCACAGGGGAGACTTGAACTCCCGACCTCCGGCTTATGAGACCAGCGCTCTAACCAGCTGAGCTACTGTGACAATGTGCAAAGTAAAAAACGTATTTTATCCAAAAAAGCTTAATTTAAAATTTATGCTCTTTTAAACAATATTACTTTACAAATTTAAAAGACAAGCCTTTGTGCGCATTAGTGGCTTATTAATCGATTGCTATGTATTCATATATGACATAGGAACGCATACAACCCGCAAAATAGCTTAGTGGAGTAACTGCTTATTGTGTGCTAATTAAGCTAAAACAAACGAAGTGCAGTTTCTGTGAAAACAAGGCGTAGCCGAAGTTTATTTAAAACAAGCATATTCAGTTGGTATAGCTACGATTTCTAGACAAAGCCTAGCAAAACTGGACGCAGACAGGGCGTATCCCTGCGATGTAAGTCACGTAAAACAGTGGGTTAGGTGTTATCCTAGGATAGTTTTTAAATTTTACAGAACTTTATGAATAATATTGTGTTGATATTACATAGTAATGGCGCTAATGTTAAAAGCTGCTAGCAAAAATTAGTAGTATTAGGTTTGTAAAGTGGTTAAAATTTGTAGTTAAAAATTTAAAGAGTCTAAATCATAAAAGCTTGCAAAGCTGCGCTATTGTGGCTAAGATAGGGGTTTTAGTGCGTCCACGCAAGCCTTTAAAGCTGCTTTTTATCGACTCAGACCTAGTTTTTAGGATACGCCCATGGCAGAGACTTTATACTCATGGGCTTAGCGGTAAAGCATCTTTAAAACTGGCACAGATTTTACCTGTGCTTCTGTGTCAGTTTATGGGACGCTAGCCTACGCCATAGCTTTTGGCGGCTATTTTAGCAGATACTCCTGCGCTGCTGATTTATCCATCTCATGCACTATTTTATGCGCTATTTCGCCCACTTTTACGGTGTAGGTATCGCCCAGAGTCGCCCTTGTGTAGGCAAGGGCAAGTTTTGCAGCCAGCAGGGTGTCTGCTTCGCTTGCGCCCTTGCTTAAAAAGCTAGCAGCGCCCACTACATCAGGGCTAAAGCTAATGGTGTTAAATTTATCATTTATCTCCTCACGTAAGGCGATATTATCGCCCTCATCACGCCCTATTATCATCTTTGCGCCGTCTTTTAGGCGTAAGTGTCTGCCAATTTTTAGCCATTTTGCGTCTATTTCGCGTACCTCGCTATCAAATTTAAGATAATCCCTCATCTTATGCGCAAAGCTCTCAATCGTAAGCAAGCAGCCTCCTCCAGGTGTGGCGTAATCACTTATACCAAGGCTTGCAGCAAGCGCAAGCTGGGGCTTTCTGTCTCGCCCAGACAGTCCTAAAAGCCGCTCTCTGTCAACCCAGCCCTCGCGCTCAGGACGTGTCGGCGGTAGGAGCTTTGCGCTCATGGGACGCAATATTAAATCATCGCTATCGTCGGCTAAGTTTTTCACCTGCGCCATTGCCTCTTTTCGTTGACTCATAGGGCGCTGACCGATGACTTCGCCTGTGATTATAAAGCTCGCATTGCGCTCAGGTAGCATCGCAAGTGCAGTTTTAAACATATATGCGTGGCAGTCTATGCAGGGGTTAAATTTACTCCCATAGCCGTATTTTGGGTTTAGTAGTACGTCTTGAAGGTAGCTACTGCGTATATCAACAACCTCAAAGCTAGCCCCCACTAGCTCAGCCCGGCGCTTTAGGGTGTCAAATTTCTCCTGCTCAGGCCCAAAGCCAGTATCGATATGAAGCGCTATGACGTCAATGCCCTGATCTGTTAGAAGTTTCATGGCTAGCATGCTGTCTAGCCCGCCTGAAAATAGTGCTAAAGCTCTCATTTTATCCCTTGTCTTTTTCTATTTAATTGATCTATTATTTTATTTATTTTTTCTAAACGTTTTATAACTTCGGCGTCATTTAGCCCCGCACTTAGTGCTAGGCTGCGCTGTCTCTCAAAGTGTCTTACTTGTAGGTGTATGAGCGCATCCTCTAGGTTTTGTCTTTGATTAAATGCCTTAAACTCGCCACTTATTGCAAGCTCTCTGACAAAATCATCACTCATATCTCCAGCAATTACCGCGTCAAATTTATCATGATACACTCGGAAAAATCTCTTTGCGTTCATGCTTAAAAGCTCGTTTCTTAGAGTTTTATTATCCAGCACACTTTTTAGTACGCTAGCTTCAAGCAGGTCTTTTTGCGTATTTTGCACGACTTCACGCTTTATGGGGGTTTTTTCGCCGCTGTTTGTATAAATTTGCTGGATTTTGCGCTCATTTTGCGCTGGGCTAAGGCGCAAAAACGCATCAGGCGCAAGCCCTAAAAGCCTACCCGCTAAATCCGCATATGCCCCAGCTGCAATGCGCGGCAGCGTGCTTAGATATTCGCTTATTGCCTTAGCGCACTGCTGCTTTTGCACTGGGCGGTTTAGCTCAAAGCCAGCCATTACCCGCCTGATGTAATACTCCCCTATCTCTGTGCCAGAGTTTAGCATCGCTTCAAGCTCGCCTATGCGCCCAGCTAGCACCATATCGGCTGGATCTGCGCTATCTGGTAGTAGTACTACGCTTGCGTCTATCTCATTTTGGCTGAGTAAAAGCGCACTTTTAAAGGCCGCATTTTGTCCTGCCTCATCTCCATCAAAGCAAAGCACTACCTGTATATTTTCTCGCTTTAAAAGCGGCAGGTGCTTTGGCGTAAGAGCTGTTCCAAGTACGGCTACAGCGTTATCAAAGCCAGCGTGATGAAGCATGATGACATCTAAATAGCCCTCTGTTATGATTATGCGCCCTTTTTGATGAATTTGCTTTTTGGCTAGGTGGTAGCCATATAGTAGACGTGATTTGTCAAACACATCAGATTGAGGGCTGTTTAGGTATTTTGCTATGTTTTTTTCACTTGATAGCGTGCGACCTCCAAAGCCAGCCAAAGCACCGTTTGGGCTGTAAATGGGGAAAGTTATGCGGTTTGTAAAGCTAGGGTAGACGCCGCGCTCGTTTTGCTTTAATGCCCCAACTGCTAGGGCTTGCTTTATATCCACACCCTCAGAGCTTAAAAGTGACGTCGTAAGTCCAGCCTCCCCAGCCCAGCCTATTTCAAATTTTTCTATTAACGCCTCGTTTATGCCGCGCTTTTTTAAGTATTCTAGTGCGTTTTGCTCTCTCCACAGATGGGCGCGGTACATCGCGTTTAGGCTAGGTAGTATGTGGCGACTTGAGATTTTAGCCTCATCTTCGTGGGTGTTTTTGGTGTATTCTAGACTGAAATTACTAAGGCTCGCTAGCTTTTCTATCGCCTCAGGGTAGCTTAAATGCTCATACTCCATGACAAATTTAATCGCATCTCCGCCAGCCTTGCAAGCAAAGCAGTGATACATGCCTCGTTCAGGAGATATGCTCATGCTAGGGTCGTGATCATCGTGAAAAGGGCAGACGCAACGGTAGTTTGAGCCCATGCGTTTAACTGGGATATACGAGCTTATTACCTCTAGTATGTCGATACGTTCTTTTAATTTTTGTATTGAAGCTTGACTAATCATAAGCAAGATTATACTCCCACTTTGCTATAATATCGATAAATTTAATCAAAGAGGCATTTTGGATCTGTTTTTTATAGAGTATAGAGACCCGATTTTTGGGCTTATATTACTGAGTGCTATTGTCTTTGTCATTGCTTTTAGTAGCTATATATGGGGTATTTTTTATGGTAGAAAAAAAAGGCGGCGGCTTGTTAGATTTATAAATAAATTTAACTCCCAAACCAGCCTTAGCCAAAAGCATCGCGAGATGCTCTCTAGCTTTGATGTGGACACGCAAACACTAGGGCTTTTGGCAAATGCCTTTGTAAAAAGTGGCGATTTTGATAAAGCCATAAGCGTATATTTAATCGCTCTTGATAAAGCGAGCAATCAAGCCGAAAAGGAGTGGGCGCTAACTGAGCTTGGTAGCGCTTATTTTAGGGCTGGGTTTTTACTGCGAGCGGCTGAGGTATTTACTGAGGCGCTTAGTTTTAGGGCTAGGAATTTAACCGCTCTTAGGCTTTATGTCGTCGTTTGTGAGCGACTTAGACGTTTTGATGATGCTCTTGAGGCTTTACGTGCGCTTGAGGAGCTAGGAAGCGATGTAAGCAGCGCAATAGCATACATAAAAGCCCAAATCATCATCTCAAACCGAGAATTATCGCTAAATGAACGCATAAGCGAGGTTAGCAAGCAGTGCTCTAGCTTTGAGCTATATAAGCGCATGTGTATGCAAGCTTACATGAGCGAAAATGGCTCACTTGCGGGCTATGCTTTTGAATTTGCCCCATTAAAAGATGTGCTTGATATAGTCTATTTTCAAAGCGATGGGGTAAATTTAAAAGACCCAGAGTATGCTGCGCTATTTTACGCTAAAAGCGAGCTTGATACGCCAGAGCTAAGCGCAAAAAATGCACTTAGTGCGATGAGCTTTGAGCTTCGCTCACTTAGTGCGCTAAGAAAGGCTAAGCTAAGCTACGCTACGCTTAGCTTTGGCTATGTTTGTGCCTCTTGTAAAGCAAGCTTGCCTATGCACTTTTACCGCTGCCCTGTATGCCATGAGTTAAAAAGCTGTAAAATACTCCCTCATCTAACGGAGAAAAGCGATGAAAACAGTATGCCTTTTTAGTGATGGAAGCTGCCTAAATAACCCAGGCGCAGGGGGCTGGGCGTATATATTAGAGTATAAAGGTGCTGTGAAAAAAGCAAGTGGGGCGCAGGCAGATACTACAAATAATCAAATGGAACTTAGAGCCGTCATTGAAGGGCTTAGGGCGCTTAAAGAACCATGCAATGTCTTGCTTTATACAGATAGTTCATACGTGGCAAATGCGATAAATTCATGGCTATCTGGCTGGAGTAAGAAGAACTTTAAAAACGTAAAAAACGTTCCACTCTGGCAAGAATACATAGCCGTCGCAGCCCCGCATAATATAAGCGCAACATGGGTAAAAGCCCACGCAGGACACCCGCAAAATGAGGAGTGTGACACTATGGCTAGGGCTATGGCAGAGAGCATAAAGGAGAGTAGATGAGTAAGCTTGAGGATAGATTGGGGTATAAATTTAAAGATAAAAATCTCCTAAAAGAGGCGCTAACTCACAAAAGTAGCAAGAAAGATTATAGTAACGAAAGGCTTGAGTTTTTAGGCGATGCGGTGCTTGATTTAATCGTCGCTGAGTATCTTTTTTTAAAATTTACAAATATCGCAGAGGGGGACATGAGTAAGCTTAGGGCTGCGCTTGTAAATGAGGCGAGCTTTGCTAAGATGGCCGATATTTTGGGTGTTGGCGAGTGTCTTTATCTCTCAAGCGCAGAGGAGCATAATGGCGGCAGAGGCAAGCCAAGCCTGCTAAGTGATGCTTTTGAGGCTATAATAGGCGCTATCTACCTAGAGGCTGGGCTTAGTACTGCTAGTGGTGTGGCTGTGGGGCTACTTGAGCTATGCTACCCAAAAATAGAGCTAAATACTCTTACAAAAGATTATAAAACCACGTTGCAAGAGATAACTCAAGCAAGCTTAGGTGTAACGCCAAAATATGAGCTAATAAGCGCCTCTGGACCAGATCATAAGAAAGAATTTGAAGTCGCACTTTTATTAAATGATAAAGAAATTTCACGTGCCTTTGGCAGTAGTAAAAAGCAAGCCCAGCAAGAAGCGGCGCGTATCGCAATAGAGGTACTTAAGGGGGAAATCGATGAATAGCTTTGGCAATAAATTTAGACTTACGACATTTGGCGAAAGCCACGGAGTGGCAATAGGCGGCGTCATAGATGGTATGCCATCAGGTGTAAAAATCGACCTAGAACTTGTCCAAAGCGAGATAAACCGCCGCCGTGGAGGGCAGAGCGTGTATGCTACACCTAGGGCTGAGGCGGATAGGATTGAGGTTTTTAGCGGAATTTTTGAGGGCTTTAGCACGGGTACGCCCATAGGATTTGCTATATATAATGAAAACCAAAAATCAAAAGATTATGAGAGCTTGCGTGATATTTTTCGTGCAGGGCATGCTGACTGGGGGTATTATCAAAAATACGCCGTGCGCGATCATCGAGGTGGCGGCAGGGCGAGTGCGCGCGAGACTGCTGTACGCGTGGCTGGTGGGGCTTTTGCTAGGCTTTTGCTCGATAGCTTTGGTGTGAGTGTAAAAAGCGGCGTTTTAAGCGTGGGTAGCGTAGATATAAGCGGCGAGCCTGACTGGGATTTGGCGGCTAGGTCTGAGATATTTGCACTAGGGGCTGAGGAGGCGATGAAGGCTGAGATAATGAACGCTAGAAACGCTCATGATAGTGTGGGCGCGTCGGTGCTAACTATCGCACAAGGCGTCATGGCTGGGCTTGGCGAGCCGCTTTATGGTAGGCTGGATGCGGCTTTGGCTAGTGCGCTTATGGGGATAAATGGCGTAAAAGCAGTCGAGATAGGCGAGGGGGTGCGAGCAAGCCGTCTAAGAGGCTCTGAAAATAACGACAATATGGGTGAAAATGGCTTTTTAAGCAACCACTCAGGCGGTATTTTAGGAGGCATTAGCTCTGGTGAGCCTATCGTGTTAAAGAGTCATTTTAAGCCCACTCCTTCTATCTTTAAGCCACAGATGACGCTTGATAAAACTGGCGCAGTACGTGAGTATGAGCTGCGCGGTCGGCACGATCCTTGCATAGGTGTACGAGGAAGTGTCGTGGCTACTGCTATGGTTAGGCTAGTACTTGCTGACATGCTTTTATTAAACGCAAGTTCAAAGCTTGAAAGCCTACAAAAGCTCTATTAAATTTAATAAGATAATAATTTATTATTAAAATATTTGTGATATAATTTCTTAAAATTTGGTTTTATTTAAAAGTGCGCTTATAATTTAATTAGCTTTTGCTAGGATTAGGCTGAGTTTATCTAGAATTTATGCGAGCTAATCTCCTATGCCAAGTGGCTTTATTTTGTGGGATATTTTGGTGCACTTTAAGAATCTAGACCTTAAGCTAAAGCCATATTTTACCTAAAACGTAGCTGTGCTTAAAAGCGATAAAATAGTGGCATTGTATGCAGGGCTAGTTTTGTTTTGTACATAGTCATTTTTAAAGCTTAAGGTTTAAATTTGCATTTAAAGCCAAGATTTAGCCGTTTATCTAGCGCATTGCGGCAAAATCGGTATTTGGGTAAAAAGGTAAGTTTATGAATGAATTTTTAAAAAACTCATATATAAATATGGTTGATTTTTTAGCAGCTGTTTTGGGGGAGAATTATGAGATAGTTTTGCATGAAATAAGCGAGCAAAACTCAAGTGTGATAGCTATCAAAAACTCTCACATAAGTGGGCGCGATATAGGTGCGCCGCTTACTGATTTCGCGCTTAATATCCTAAAAAATGAGGAATTTAAACATAGTGAATATGCGCTAAATTACAAAGCTTTGGCAAAGGGTAAGAGAATAAATGGCTCTACATTTTTTATAAAGGAAAATGGCACAATTACAGGAATGCTTTGTATAAATTATGATGATGAGGGCGCAAAAGATGTGCTTGAAAGGCTTGCAAAAATTCTTGGATTAAACTGCAGTTTTGACGAGACAAAAAGTGTAAGCCAAGAGACACTAAGCGCTAGCGTAGAGGAGATGATAGGCTCATTAGTTGGCGATAAGGTAGAGCTTGTAAATAGCGGCGCCATCCTCACCCCAGCGCAAAAAGAGGAGGCTATTCAAATCCTTTATCAAAACAGTATATTTAGTGTAAAATCAGCCGTAAATATAGCCTCAAAAATGCTAAAAATATCAGAGCCAACCATATATAGATATTTAAAAAACATTAAAAATTAAGCCATTTTATCTATATGGATAAAAATTTATTATTATTTTGCTTTTTGGTATTTTTCATGCTAAAGCTTTAAAATTTGCATAAATTTATATGACTTGGATTTTATTTAGTGCTAGCCAAACATTAATCATACTGTGGCGCAGCGACAAAGTTGTTATGAGTTTAAAAAACCTTTTAAATTTTTAAAAGGTAGGTCATGTATGTTAAAAGTTTTGGGCGTAGATAGTATTAGCCCCACCTTCCTTATTTTTTAGAATGCCTTATAATTTTTAAATTTTAAGCTTTGTTTTGCAAATTTTTGATGATAAAGGCTTTATAAATTTAATAGATTATACTAAGAATGGTTTTATAGATAAAGTGGGCAAAAATAGTTCTTATGTGCTCATGAAAACCATCAAAATCGTGTGATATATAGGCTTTTGGTATTTTCATATTGTCTTGTAATGTCGGCATGATTTTTAGAATGCTGGATTTATGCATTCCTAAAATCTGTGCTAAACTATTCATATGCGCGGTACCGTCTTACTAAAACTAACTTAAGCTTTAAAAAGAGACATTTTATAAAACATAGCTAAAATCATTTAAAATTTAAACTCTACTATTCCTTTACCTACAAATTTAATCCATAATAAAGCCAAACACCACTACCTTATACGTCTAATATCACACCCAACTAGACTACATAGTAAAAACTATATGTTTGTCTACTCACACTTTATTTACAGTTATCCTGCTAAGCCACCTTATGGCCTTTATGCACTCCTATGCCGTAAGTCAAAGCTTAGCTTTTTGTACCACTTCATGGATTAAACCACTAAGTCTAAGTAAAGTAAAGCTAAACTAGATGTTAGTAAGTATATTACAATGCAATGCAAGTAAAATAAATAAGCCACTTATATATGTGACATAGGGATTGCTTTTGGAGTTTTATAAAGCGAGGTTATTGGTTAAAGGAGCCAAAATAAGAATACACACTCAGGATTATTAAGTGTTTGATTTATCATTTAAAATTTGACTAAATGCGTTATTAGCCTATTTTGCAGGCAAAAAATCTAAAATAATTTTTAGCTTTAAATTAATGCCATTATGATAAGGTTTAATTTTTAAGCCCTATTTTATAGTTTTAATTAATACTAGCTCTTTTAAACAATAGTATTGCTTTAAAATTTCATAAAGAAAATACTATGCTGCGTAGTAGTGTGTCTGCGTTATTTTTAGATTTTTTGTCGTGTTTTAAAAGTACTAAATAATTGCGCAGCTTTAACCACTGGTACGAATTTATTGATTTGTAATTAAAACAAAACAAGCCTTTAAAAGAGCCTTAGTGCCTTAACGCTTAAATGGTTCAAGAAGCCAAAAATATGTAGCAAATAGCAAGAGTCGTCTGTTTATTAGGAGTGTGGCGCTATAAACCTAAAATAGTCATTTGACAAAGCCATAAAGCCTCCATTAAGCGCCCCAAAAGCCCTAAAATCTCTATTATTAAAGCCTTTATGACAGGCTATTATGCAGATTTTACCCAGCTTTAAATTTAAAATCTTAACCCTAAAACACTTACTGCGCAAAATTAGATACAAGATAAAGGTCTGCATTGATTTTACGTTTAATTGCAAAGTCAAACTTGTAAAATGCGACATAGAGCGAAAACGCTAAGTGTGGTAATGGTTGTTTTAAAATCGGCGTTTTATCGTAGATAAATTTATCACGCAGTTTTATTGATGCGGCGATATTTAGCTAGTAGCTTTTGTCATGTTTTTTGCTTTTAAATGCGACAAAAGACTGTAAGCTTTATTAATTAATTTAGCTTGTGCGCCTCATTGCTTTATACGTTTAAAAATATAAAATAGCAAAATAAAGCATTTTTAGGGTGTTGCTTGTTAGTAGTTTTTCTGCGTAATGATTGCAAAAATCTTGCAATCTTGTTGGCTAAGATGGAAGCATTTTAAGTTTAATACGCTAAATCATGCTTGAGATTTGTGGCGTCTTTAAATTTGCAATTAGCACCTAAATATTTATAAATTGAGTAAATATATACAAATATTTTTTAAATATTAAAAAAACAATAATAATTTATTATTAATTAAGCAGCGATATGATAAATTCTAAAATCTACTTTTAGGAGGGAGTGATGAGGGATATAAAGCTTGGGCTGGAGACCGAAAGCCTACATCTATTTTTCCAACATCGAGGGCTTAATCTCTTTGAATTTGCTGATATTACGGCTGATTTAGGGCTTGATGGGGTACAGATTAATATCATTCCTGATCTAAATTTAAACCAACGTTTTGGTACATTAAAGAGTAATGACGAGAGCTATTTAAAAAATTTGAATGATAAAATTTTATCTTTAAATTTATACTGTGAGATAGATACGCGCTGGAGTGATTATGAGCTTTTAAAAGAGGATATACTGATAGCCAAAGCATTAGGTGCTAAGCGAGTGCGTAGCTATTTAAAGCCACAAAATGGCGAGATTAGTAGGGCTGATTTTTTAAAAAGCATAGATGATTTAGAGCGGATTTGCGAGCTTTTAGAGCGATATGACATAGAGCTGGCACTTGAAAATCACGAGTATGAAAGCAGTGATGATTTGCTTTATATCATTGAGAAAATTGGCTCAAATAGGCTTGGCGTGCTTTATGATACGGGAAATTCGATGATGGTGCGCCGCGACCCCATAATCGAGGCAAAAAAGCTCCTTCCGTACATAAAAATGGTGCATTTTAAAGATCACATAGTCTGCCTTGATGGCGATGAGCCAGTAGTGAGTGGGACGTTTTTAGGTGAGGGAAGCATCGATATAGAGGCGATGTTTGAACTTCTTGCTGATCACACAGACGCAAATATCAACCTAGAAACGTGCTACCCATACTCAGCCACTTTTAAAGACCCAGCCATAATCGCAGCCAGAAAAAGTGGCGCAAAAATCACAAAAGAGCTTTTAAAAGCTCTGCCTTTAAGCTCTATTTCAGATGAGCTTTATGCGGAAATGGAGGCAGAGCTAGCGCAGGCCGGGCTAGATGGCGTAGATTTGTCTAGCTTTTTTAGTGATTTTTATGCGGTTAATGTAGCCAATAAGATATGCGAGGGCGGCAAGAATTTGCAAGAATTTGTTAGAGCAGACGCTAGCGGCTTGCATCATTTGACAGGCTTAGGTAGCGATAAAATGCAAGATTTTGCTAGTGCGAGTAGCGATAATGTGCACGCTTTGGATATGCAAGGCGGTGAATTTTTGTGTAGTGGCAAAACCTCGGCGACTTTGGCTATGCGGCGCAATGAGAGCGATAGTTTTGATATTTTAAGCAAGCCTGACATTGGCGACGCAAACTCAAGCCACACAGGATTTAGTGGCGTATGTGAAAATAGCTCAAAAAGCGCATTTGAGCCTGAAAATGTGGTATCTGCAGTTGAAATTAAAAGCGATAAAAAAGTTAGAGGCAATGATTGCGGCAGCGTAGGTGGTGCTTTTGGCGTCTATTTTAACGAGTATTTAAATTCCAACGTGCAGGCGTGTTTAAGCGAAGCAAAAAGTGGAGGTAATAGCAAAGACAACACGCTTAAAAAACGCTCAGCGCAAGCTACTAAGCTTTTAATGGCAAGGCACGCGTCAAATATCAGGGCTTACGCAGGCAAAAACGCAGTGCATAATCTCACGCTAAAATCGGATAGTGTGCGCTTAGATAGCGTAATAGGCGAGGCAAACGACGCAGCTTGCGAAAGTAGTGAAAGTCTCGTGGTAAAATCAGGTAGCGCAGATGGCAAGCATATCGTAAAGAGCGTGCAAAAAGCAGCCGTGGCGCAAAATATAGGCAGCAAAAAGGGCGCAAGTGATTCCCTTGAAATAGGCAAAATAGTCCACGCTGCACTAAAAGCTAAGAGTGCTGAGCGGTTTGAATTTAAAGGCGTATTTGAGATTAAAAAAGCTCCGCTACCAAAATATATAAACCCTATGAGCTATTACTATCCGCACACCATCAGCGAGCGCGCATTAGAGGAGCTTTTAGCTTTTCAGATTAGTTGTGTGCGCCAAAGTGCAGTGCGGCTTATAAATTTGAGAAAAAAATATCTACAAAAGGAGGCAAAATGAGAAATAAGTGGCTTTCGTTAGCGTTTTTGATACTTGGCGCTGGGACGGTTTTTAAGTTATCGTCGATTAAGGACGTATTTTACGTACCTATGCAAGACGTTTGGGGGCTTACAAACACCCAAATTGGACTTGCGTTTACCTTTTATGCGATAGTGCAGACGGTGGGGTATTTTACCTCTATGTATATAGCCGATAGATTTTCGAAAAAAATTCTACTTCCCATCGGACTAGTTGGCGTGGGGCTTTGTGGGGTGTATATGACAACCCTGCCTGGGTATGTGGGCTATTGCGTGGCCTTTGGTGTGATGGCGCTTTTTGGGGAGGTCATCTACTGGCCTTCGCTTTTAAAAGCAGTCAGGCTTTTGGGTGATAAGAGTGAGCAAGGCAGGCTTTTTGGCTTTTTGGAGGCTGGTAGAGGGATAGTGGATGTAATAGTCGCTTTTGGGGCGCTTTTTGTCTTTGGCTATTTTGGCGAGGGCAAGGCTGGGCTTATGGCTGGGCTTTGGTATTATACGATAGTTACTAGCTTAATTGGCGTGATAACTTACTTTTTAATAGATAATGATGACGCAATAAAAGATAGAGATAATGCTAATAAAATCGTCTGGCAAGGAATTTGGTGGGTACTAAAAGATGCTAAGACTTGGCTTGCGGCGTTTGTGATATTTTTTGTCTATTCAGCTTATACTGGGCTTACTTATTTTATACCATTTATGAAAGACATCTACGCTCTGCCAGCCGTTTATGTGGGCGCTTATGGCATTATTAATCAATACGGGCTTAAGCTATTTGGCGGCGTGATAGGAGGCACTTTAAGCGATAAGGTATTTCACTCGCCGCTTAAGTATCTGCGCTTTACATTTTTAGTCGCAGCTGCGGCAATAGTGGGCTTTGCGTATTTGCCGCACGAGAGCATAAATATTACCCTTGGCATGGTTATTACGCTTTGTATAGGTGCGATTATTTTTACTCAACGTGCTGTGTTTTTTGCCCCTATGGATGAGATAGGTACTCCACGTGAGTACGCAGGCTCGGCTATGGCGCTAGGATGTCTTATAGGCTATATGCCGTCTATGTTTGGGTATTTAATTTATGGCTATATTATCGATACTTTCGCTGGCATGGCTGGGTATAGGTATGTGTTTTTAATTATGGCTTCTTTTGCGCTTTGTGGCTTTATTTGCGCGAGTTTATTGCTTAGTAAACTTAGAAAAGATAGCTGATTTTGGGGGAGCTTTCCCCTATATTTTTAAGTTGTAAAATGTTTTGTTAAATTTTATCCCTAGCAAAATGCCCACCGTTTGCTTGCGCAAGAAAGATTAAGTTTGTTTTGGATAATTTTTGGCTAAAATACCACTCTTTTAAATTCTAAAAATTAAAAATTTAATAGATTAAAGTTGAGTTAAAGGTAGAGTAAATGAAAGTCATAAAACGAAACGGACGAAGCGAAGAGCTAGACATCTCAAAAATCAAAAAATACACCACTGAAAGCGTACTAGGGCTTGAAAACGTAAGTCTTTCAGAGCTTGAAGTAGACGCTAAAATCCAGTTTCGTGATAATATCACTACCGAGGAAATTCAGCAAACTCTAATCAAAACTGCAGTCGATAAAATCGACCTAGATAGACCAAACTGGACCTTTGTTGCGGCTCGTCTTTTCCTTTATGACCTTTACCACAAGGCCACAGGCTATAACGGCTATAATCACCTGCGTGATTATTTCACACGTGGCGAAGCAGAAGGGCGCATAATACCAGGGCTAAAAGAAAAGTACGACCTAGACGAGTTAAACGATTACATCGTGCCTGAGCGGGACTTGCAATTTACCTACCTAGGCATAAAAACCCTTTATGACCGCTACTTGATAAAGGATAAAAACGCCCAGCCTATTGAGCTACCGCAGCAGATGTTTATGGCGATCGCTATGTTTTTAGCACAAAATGAGCTAGACTGCCAAGAGTGGGCGAAGAAATTTTATGATTTAATCAGCAAATTTGAAGTAATGCCTGCTACGCCGACCCTAAGCAACGCTCGTACCACACGCCACCAGCTAAGCAGCTGCTATATCGGCAGCACGCCTGATAATATCGAAGGCATCTTTGATAGCTATAAAGAAATGGCGCTTCTTTCTAAATTTGGCGGCGGTATCGGCTGGGACTGGAGCAAAGTCCGAGCCATGGGTGGTAGCATTGACGGGCATAAAAACGCCGCTGGGGGTATCATACCATTTTTAAAAGTAACAAACGACATCGCAGTCGCCGTCGATCAGCTAGGCACTCGCAAAGGCGCAATAGCCGTGTATATCGAGCCGTGGCATATGGACGTGAGCGATTTTCTAGACCTGCGTAAAAACTCAGGTGAGGAGCGTCGCCGCGCCCATGAGCTTTTTCCAGCGCTGTGGATAAACGACCTGTTTATGAAACGACTTGAGGCAAATGAGCGCTGGACGCTGTTTGACCCAGCGCAGGTAAGCGACCTAACCGACCTTTACGGCGAGGAATTTGAAAAACGCTATGAGCAGTACGAAGCCGATCCAAATATTCAGAAAAACTCAGTCCTAGCCAAGGAGCTGTGGAAGAAAATATTAACGAGCTATTTTGAGAGCGGAATGCCGTTTTTATGCTTTAAGGATAGCTCAAATAAAGCCAATCCAAATGACCACTCAGGGCTTATTAGAAGCTCAAATTTATGCACGGAGATTTTCCAAAATACAGACCCAAACTACTACCGCATAAAAGTAAGCTTTGCCGATGGGACTTCAGTGCTTTTTAACGAAGAGGACGAAGTCGTAACAGATGGCGGCATAAAGAAAAAAGCCAAAAAGCTAAGTAGTCTTGATAGCATATACTCAAAAGAGATATTCATAGTAGAAAAAGAACCAAGCGAGGGTAAGACTGCCGTATGTAACCTAGCTAGTATAAATTTAAGCAAAATCCACACTCCAGAGGATATAAAGCGCGTTGTGCCTATTGCTATTAGAATGCTTGATAATGTGATAGATCTAAACTTCTACCCACATAAAAAAGTCAAAAATACCAACCTAGCAAGCCGTAGTATAGGGCTAGGCGTCATGGGCGAGGCTCAGATGCTAGCGGAGGCAGGCTGTGAGTGGGGCAGCTACGAGCATTTTTCAAAGATTGATAGTATTATGGAGCATATTAGCTACCATGCTATTTATACAAGCTCAAATCTAGCTGTCGAAAAGGGCAAATATCCTACCTACGAGGGTAGTAAATGGAGTAGGGGAATTTTCCCTATAGATAGCGCAAACGCTGAGGCTAAGGCGCTTGTAAATCGTGGTGGGCTTTTTGACGAGGTGGGATGTGATTGGGAAAAGCTAAGACAAAAGGTAAAAGCTGATGGTATGAGAAACGGCTATTTAATGGCAATAGCGCCAACTTCAAGTATAAGCATACTCGTGGGTACGACGCAGACTATTGAGCCAGTTTATAAGCGTAAGTGGTTTGAGAAAAACCTAAGTGGTATGATACCAACTGTAGTGCCAAACCTAAGCCTAGATACGTGGAATTACTACACTCCAGCCTATGAGCTAGACCAGCGCCAGCTAGTGCGCGCAGCCGCCATACGCCAAAAGTGGATAGACCAGGGGCAGAGCTTAAATATCTTTATGAGCCTTGATAAGGCAACGGGCGGCTATTTAAACGATATTTATACCCTAGCGTGGCGGCTTGGGCTAAAGTCGACTTATTACCTACGCAGCGAAAGCCCAGACAGTGAGAAAGTAAGTAGTGTGGCTGATAGAAGTATAGAGTGCGAGGGCTGCCAGTAATTTTGCTTTTCTTTGCCTTTTAAGCCAGCTTGTCTCGCACGTCATCTTTTGCTTCGCCACTTCGTGGCTTGCACCCGTTGGGTCAATGAGCTAGCGATTTTGCTTAGTCACATACTATCTGTATGCTCCTTTGCAAAATCACGTCGCAACATTAAAATCTAACGCACGATACTTCGCATTTGCCGCTTGATATCTGCGTGGAAAAGTCTTGCACCCAAAACCCCATGTAATGAGTGGCTTATTGCCGATTTTTACGGCGATACGAAGTGAGCTGCTAAAAATCGTGCCGACGCTGCGAAGTAGCGGCGGTTATACTTTACTATACTGCCATAGGAGCGTATGCAAGCCACACAGTGGCTTAGCACAGTAACTGCTTGCTGTGCGTGCATAAAGTGAGTAGGCGAGTATATCGCCCTGCGATACGAGCCGCATAGACAGTGGGGTGGGTTAGGGTGTTGGGATAAAAGAAAGTGGGCAACTTCGTAACTAAAGTCTCCTTTCTTAACGAGAAAACAAATTTAAATTAAAATCCTTTTCCTCTAGCTTAAAACAAAAGCTGTAAAGTTAACAAGCTATCTCTTAGCTTAAAAATAAATTTAAACAAACCAAAAGCACCTATGGTTTCTACCCTTTTTAACAGAAAAATAAGGCTTAAATTTATTCTGCAATATTTCGTATATGGCCAGTTCTTAACACATAAGCCTACCTAGAATGATGACTGCTTTTAGACAGCGAGTATTTACAGGGCAGCGCAAGCAACAATACCCATAAAAATGGGCGAGGCGGTTTTGCAACCAAAACTGCGCTAATGGTGCAAAAAATGGTAAAAATAAATTTAAATTGGTGCTTTATCGTGAGAGTGTCCGTAGGCTTGCAGGGCTTAGGATGAGGGTTTTGTCGTTTGTGCTATAATCAAAAACAAGTGAAAATCTACTGTGTGCATTTGCCACATATTATCCGAGCTTTAAAAATGGCCTAGGATTAATCTTATTTTTGCGGACTTAAATTTATAAAGATGGCGTGCTTTACCAGATTTAAGCATCTACTATCTGCAAAGTCTACAAAATAGCTATCATTTTGCTTAATTTACAAGCAAGTACAAATTTATCCCAGCTCTGTACCTAGTCTTTCAGCTAGCTTTATTAGAGTTTTGGCAGCTCGTTAAGCAGCTTGCAAGCCTCGTTGTGCGCCATGTCGCACGCCTTTTGCAGGTAGGTTTTTGCGTTTTCTAAATCCACGACATCAAGATACGACACCCCTAGGAAAAAGCAGCCAAATGCGGTGTCATGCTCGCAGGCGCGAAGGGCTAGATTTTTTGCTCTATGCCAGTCTTTATCTACCCCTTGAGCTAAAAAATATATCCCAGAAAGCAGTCCACACGCCTCATACGATGGGCTGGGTGCAAAGCATGCTAGCTCAAACATCTGTCTAGCTTTAGTATAATCCACACTCTCGCCGTATCCTTCATAATACATCACGCCCACATCTGTGCAAGCAGCGGATATAGGTTTATCCTTGTCGTAGCAGGCGCTTTGTAGGTACTCTTTGGCGATTTTATAATCCTTGCTTTTGCCATTTGTGCCTAAAAAATACTCAACGCCTAATTTATACTCTAGCTCGCTTTTTATGCCCTCATCGGCTAAAATAGCGCTTTTAAGCCCAAAAACAGCGCTAAAAAAGATTAGCCAAGCGATAAACTTTTCACTCCTAATCTTTTTTAAATTTAATAAAGTCCCATAAAGCAAGCTATTTTTTGGCATTTTGGTATATCGGCTCTAGCTTTTGGGCTATTTTGCTAAGCTCATCTATCCTAGTTTGATTTGATGGGTGAGTACTTAGTATCTCTGGTGTGCTTGTGCTTGAGAGGGCTTGCATCTTTTTCCATACGTTTACCGCAGCTTTTGGGTCATACCCAGCGCGCGCCATTAGCTCCGTGCCTATGGCGTCCGCTTCACTTTCGTGTGAGCGCGAAAATGGCAGAGTGAATGTGTATTTTGCCGCTATATTTAACCCAGTTTGAGCCACGCCACCTAGCTTAAATATGCTAGCAACTGCCACAAGTCCTAGGTTTTTTATCTCCTCGCTGCTGGCTTGTTCTCTGCTATGCTCTCTTAGTGCGTGAGCCATTTCATGCCCTAAAACAGCCGCAAGCTCAGCATCGTTTAATCCAAGTCTTTTAATTATCCCACTATACACCACTATCCTGCCGCCAGGCATACACCAAGCATTTAGTGTATCCTCATCTATGGTATGCACCTGCCATTGCCAGCTTCTAGCGTCAGTGCGAAATGCCCCTACTTGTGCTATTAGACGCTTTGCTACTCTGTTTACTTGCTGTGTAATTTTGACGTCTTTATCAAGCGTACCGGCGGTTTTTGCTTTTTGCAGGACTTCTGAGTAGGCGAGACTTGATTGCTTATTCATATCATCAGCACTTACTAGCATAAGTTGGCTTCTATTTGCCCCTACCACTCCGCCAGCTGTGCTTGAAGCGCAACCTGAAATGATGAAAATAGCCAGTAAAGATAGTAAAATTTTAAGCATTTTTTACCTTTTAAATTTGATATTTATCTGAAATTCTTTCAAACGTTTATAGATTGAGCGAAGCTCGGTTACCGTCGTCCAATTATCTATAAATACACTGAAGCTCTCTCTAACTTGAGAAAATGCGTTTGAGACCTGCACTAGCGTCCCAAGCGTTATAGCCCCAGTAAAAAGACCACCACCCATAAGCACGTAAGGTACGATGACAAGCACTTGTGAAAACGAAATCAGCCAGAGGTTAAAGTAACCATAGTGCAAAAATAGCTTGTAGTAATTTGCCTTTAAGGCGCTAAATAAATTTGATATTTGCTGCTGGCTTGCGTATTTTTGCTTGTCATCTTCGGCTAAGACTAGCTCTTTGCGAAAGGCGGCTTCGGTTTTTTGGTTATTATACTCAAGATGAGGTAGTTTTATGCCGACAAACCACGACACTCCAAGCCCGCCTATGCTAACTAAAAGCGCGACCCAGACTAATGAACCTGGAATATCTTTTAAAACAGGCAAGGGCATATGCTCGCTAAGAGCCCAAAGCACTGGGATAAATGCGATTAAAGTCATAAGGGCTTTTACTGCCTTTATCCCCAAATCCTCCAAAATCTTAGCCAGCCTGTAAACGTCCTCTTGTATGCGCTGGCTTGAGCCTTCTATGTCTTTTTGTGTATCTCTCCAAAGCTCTATATAAGCAAAGCTCATCGCCTCTCGCCAGCGAAAGACCCAGTGGCTAGCAAAAAATGACAGCAGCATATTTACTGCAACGTATGGCATGGCGATGTATAAAAACTGCTCTATGCTATCCCAAAAATCCTGCACGTTATGCTCTTTTACATTTTGCATAATGTCATAAAAGCTTGCGTACCAGCTATTTATTTGTACGTTTAAATGGGTGATATAAACAAGCGCAAGCAATATTAGTGCTATGCCGCCATACGCCCAAAGCGCCCATTTTTTACTAGCGAAAAATGATGAAAACATGCTTTCCTTTCATATTTTAAGAGAGTAAATTATACTTTATTTAGATAAATTTAAACTATAATGTAATATTATGTGATTTATTTTTTATTAAAGGAAAAGTATGAAAAAGCTTGCGATTTTAGCGGCTATGGCACTTGCTTTAAGTGCGAACGCAGCGCAGAGTATAGAGGTGCATAAAAGTAAGTATTGCGGTTGTTGTGAGGGCTGGATAAGCTACCTTAAGAAAAATGGCTACGAGGTAAAAGTAGTAAATGCTGAAACAGTCGGCGAAAATCTGGATAAATTTAAACTAGATCATGGCATTACAGATGATACTGCAAGCTGCCATACAGGTATTATCGATGGATATGTAGTAGAGGGACATGTGCCGCTAGTTGTGATAGAGGAGCTGATTAAAAATAGGCCAGCTGATGTCGTAGGAGTGTCTGCGCCTGGTATGCCTGTTGGCTCCCCTGGTATGGAACAAGGTGATGACAAGGATGCTTATGATGTTGTGGTGATTAAAAAAGATGGCTCAGTTGAGAGTCTGGGCACGTATAGAGGCGATAAGAAGGTAAATTAATCTTTACTTTTTGCTGTGGGATTTGCCATGGCTAGCAGCTTTTAATTTATGGTGCGTCTTTAATTTAGATTGCCTTAGTTTTTAAAGAAGCACCATAAGAGAGTGTTTGTTTGTGGCTTAAATTTACGTGCATTAAATTTTAAACTGCGAAAATTTGGTTTTTTATTTTGTGATATTGTTTTTATTAAAACGCCATCGTCTAATTCCGCCTTGCTTTGACTTTACGACGGATGCTAACCTGATGACGCTAAAAGTGTCGCTATTGTTTAAATTTAAAGTTTGTTTTGCTTGCGACTTAGGGGCGAATATAGTCTAAAGTAGCGGCTTAAAAGACGCACCTTTGCGCAAATTTAGTCAAATAAATTTAAACTTAGCTTTGTGATTAAATTAAAGGCTCTGGGAAATAAGGCGCTTGCATGTAATACCGCAATCTTTTAAAATTGCCACATAATGCTTCTGTAAGGCTTAAATTTCATATTTTTATGCTTATAAAATCGGTAAATTAGTATTACGTTAATGAGAGCCTATTGGCGTGAAGGCTCGGTTAAAAATGCTCGCCTTTGCCCCAGTGGCGGTATTTGCCCCTTTTCGCGATGCCAAATACGCTAAGCTTTGTTCTGCTTTTTTGCGCTAGGCGGGCGATTTTATGGAGGTGGCGTGGGCTAAAGGCGACTAGCATCTCATACTCTTCGCCACTACTTAGCTCTTGCTTGCTTTTGGCTTTTTTAAATTTAAACCCAAGCCGATTTATGGCGCAAAGCCTGCCTAAATCCCTGCTAAGCCCATCGCTAATATCCATACCGCAGCGCAAAAATCTAGCTGCCTTGTAGATAAAATCTCCACGCAAAACAGGACGCACGAAGCGGCTTTTGCTCCTAGCTTTTCCGCCATTTAGCAGGGCTTTTAGTCCGGCTAGGCTAGAGCCAAGCTCGCCAGTGTGAGCTATCAGATCGCCAGCCTTTAGCCCCGTTCTACGCAGGGCTTTAGCGCCATTTTCTAATCTTGAAAGCACACTAATGCTAATGTTTAGCTCGCTTGATTTTATCGTATCTCCGCCTACAATCTCGCAGCCAAATTCATCGCAAGCTTGCTTAAAGCCAGCCCTTAATCCATCCACAAGCTCCACATCAGCCCTATCCAGCCCAAGCCCTAAAAGCACGTATTTTGGGCGTGCATTCATGGCGATGGCGTCTGAGATATTTACTATCATCGACTTATATGCTATGGCTTTAGGGCTTAGCCAGCCACGCTTAAAGTGCGTATTTTCGCAAAAAAGATCTTTGCTAGCCACCCACTGCCCAAGCACCGCCCCATCATCGCCTATAAATTTATTCTTAAACCCTGCTATGACGTGGCTTTCAAAGTCCAAGGCTAGCCCTTTATATAGTCTTTGGCATTATAGGGTTTGTTGGCGCTATAGTCTTTTAAAAGCCTGACTACGACGGGGCTTAGGATTAGTATGGCGATTAAATTTGGTACAACCATGAAGCCATTAAAAAGATCGGCCAGCTCCCAAACTAGCTCGACTTTTTGCGTGCTACCTAAAAATATACAAGCCACCACGCCCACTTGTAAGGCCCTTATCCAGCGTGCTCCAAGCAGGTAGCGGACGTTTATCTCCGCAAAATAATACCACCCCACAATGGTAGTAAAAGCAAAGAAAAATAGGCACACTGCAATAAAGACATATCCGCTGCTATGTCCGAAAATATGCGTGCTAAAGGCTTCTTGTACTAGAGCTATGCCACTAAAGGCTGTTTTGCCACTTTCTAAATCGATAACTCCTGAGCTAAGCACGACAAAGACGGTGATATTTAGCACTATAAAGGTATCGACAAAGACGCTCATGATGCCTAGTTCGCCCTGTTCGACTGGGTGGCGGACTATCGCAGCTGCGTGGGCGTGTGGGGTGCTGCCCATGCCAGCTTCGTTAGAAAACAGCCCCCTTGCGACGCCGTATCTCATCGCCGTGGCTATACCGACCCCAGCTGCCCCACCCCAAGCGGCGAGTGGGTTAAAGGCTGAGTTTATGATTAGGTAGATTATATGGGGGATTTGATTTAGGTTAAAGGCGATTATGGCTAGCCCCACGAGTATGTAAAGTATCGCCATGGCTGGGACGATTTTTTCAGCTACCCTTGCGATTGCTTTTATCCCGCCTATAAATACAAAAGAACAAATCGCCGCAAGTACTAGCCCCACTGCCCAGCTAGGCACGTCAAAGGCCGTGGCAAAGCCGCCGCTTATGGAGTTTGCCTGCACCATATTTCCCATAAACCCAAGTGCCAAAATAAGTGCGATAGAGAAAAATCCAGCCAGCCACTTGCCAAAGCGTCCGCCCACGCCACGCCTAATGTAAAAGGCAGGACCTCCTATGATATGCCCGCTATCGTCTTTGCTGCGGTATAGCTGGGCTAGGCAGATCTCGGCGAAATTTGTTGCCATACCCAAAAACGCCGCCACCCACATCCAAAATATCGCTCCAGGGCCACCCATAACTAAAGCCGTCGTCGCTCCGACTAGGTTTCCTGTGCCTACTTGTGCGGCTATGGCGGTGGCTACGGCCTGAAAGGAGCTCATACCGCTTTTGCCAGCGGATTTGCCGTGCAGGCTGAAGTTGCCAAAAAGCCTGCTAGCTGCGTCTTTAAATTTAAAAATTTGGACAAATCCAAGTCTAAAAGTAAAAAACAGCCCAGCTCCACAAAGTAATAAAATGAGAAAATAAGGCCCCCAAATAAAGCTATTTATTGCGGTTACACTCTGCGTTATGTTATTAATAAGCTCGCCCATAAGCTACCTTTCGTTTAGTTTTTGTTTTAAATTTACTCGCCCACTCGTTTTTGGCTTGCTTTTTTGCTGGGTTTAATTCCAGCTAGCTTGCATTTTTATCACTTATTTTTTAGCTTTGCTTGCTTTAGCTTAAATTTTTAGCTTTTGTCTCACGCTTACTTTGGTGTTTCTGGCTTTTGACTCCCACGCCTGCTTTGGCGTACGGACTAGATACCTGCGTGTCGCTCGTGCTTTTGGCTATTTTTGCTAGCTCGCATTTTGCTTGCTTGTGTCTGCGTTTAGCCTATTTCATGCCAGCTTTGCGGCTTTAGAGCGGATTAATAAACGCCGCCCTGTGATTAGGAAAAATCACTCAAAAGCCAAAATCCATTTTTGCCAAATCAGACTTTGCTTTTACTATATTTAGCCACCATTTGCCAAAGCAGGCGGCTAGTCATCTAGTAGGTTTAAAAGTCTTGACGCCACAAGTTTGCTTTAGCCAAAGTCCTTTGGCTTTTACGTTTAAATTTACATAATCCTAAATTTTGTCAAAATCTGCAGGCTAGAACAAGCCTCAAAGCCACGTCAAAAGCATTTAAAGTTAGCCAAATTCACTGCTAAATCTGCCACAAAGGCTTGCTAAAGTAAATGCTTTTAAAACAAAAATTTAAATTCAAAGCCTGATTATACTTAAAAATCTTTTAAATTTAATAAAGCTGAATATAAAATTAAACTTTTTTGGCTAAAATTACGCCCAGCTTTTAGTTTAAAAGAGACTTTTTTACGAGTATTTTTATGCCGACTTCATTTATTATTGGGCTGAGCCTTGGCTTTGTTTTTCAGCGTTCTCAGTTTTGTTTTTATTCTGGTTTTAGCGCACTTTTTAGGGGCGAGTTTAAATTTATCACAGCACTTTTAGCCGCCATTTTCATTCAATCAATTGCGATTTTTACCCTAGCAGATTTTAGGCTCTTAGCCGTGCCTAGCAGCGATTTTTCAGCGCTTAGCGTGGTGCTTGGGGCGGCGATTTTTGGCTTTGGTATGGCACTGGCTAAAACCTGCGCAAGCGGGGCGTTTTTTCGCATTGGCGAGGGGAGTTTGGCGGCTTTAATCACTGCTATATTTTTTATTCTTGGTGTCATTGCTTCAACATCTGGACTTATTTTTAGCCTGCTTAAGCCGCTTTTTAAGCACGCCCAAATAAGCGGCAATCTAAGCGATATTTTGGGTGTTTCGCCTTGGGTTTTGGTGGGCGTTTTGGGGATTAGTCTAGCTTTTTCGCTCTGGCTTACTAGGGTCGAGTTTGAGCGAGCAAGATGGGATAAATTTAAGCTTTCTCACCTGCGTTATTACGCCCTGCCGCTGCTAGCTGGTGGCGTTGTGGTAGGCGTTTTGGCGGTGTGGGCGTGGCTTGATAGCTTTAGTGTGGGGCGATATTTTGGCTTTAGCTTTTCGCTGCCCTCGGCTAATTTGCTTGAGTTTGTGCTCACCGCCCAGCACCGCTATTTAAACTGGGGCAGCCTTTTTGTGCTGGGCGTGCCGATTGGAGCGTTTATCTCGGCACGGCTTAGTGGGGAGTTTTGCCTGCACGCTGGCGAGAGTGGTGAGCTTTGGCAGCGGATTGTCGGTGGGCTTGCGATGGGCGTTGGGGCTGGGCTTGCTGGAGGGTGCAATGTGGCAAATGCGCTAATCGCACCGGCGTATTTTGGGACGGCGGCAATTATGGCTACACCAATAACCATAATTGCCTTTTACTTTTCAAAAAGAATTTTTAAAATTTAAGTTGGCTTGTCTCGCTTCGCTATGCGTTGTTGGATTTTAAATTCACTCAGTCACATACTATCGTGTATGCTCCTGTCGTGAATTTAAAATCCGCCTAGCCTAGCTGTGCGATACTTCGCCTAATTTGTTCCCGTCTCGTTGATTTGACTGCTCCGCCATAAATTTAAAATGGCGACAAAGCTAAATAGCAGGACAAGAACGGAGAATGCGAAGTATCGTGCGTTAGATTTCAATGTTGCGACGCCGTTTTTAAGCGGAGCATACACGTAGTATGTGAGCATTAAAAACGGCTAGCTCATTGAAAGATGACGTGCGAGACAAGCTGGCGAAAAAGGCAAAGTCAAGCAAAAGCGAGACGAGCTGGCTTAAATAAATTTAAAAAGGATAAAAAATGAAAAAATCTTTACTCTCGGCACTCACTGCCGCTTTAATTCTCGCCGCTTGCTCTCAAAGCGACGGCGTCAAATCCATCACCACAGCAGAGCTAGCCAGCCACCTAAATGATCCAGCCTACGTCATAATCGACGCAAGGGATGATAGCCTATTTAACGGCTTTAAGGAAAATGGCGCAAAGCGTGGCGGACACGTGGCTGGGGCGGTGCAGTTTTCTAGCACGTGGCTGGGGCGGATAGATGATGATAAATTTATCAGTTTTGCCGCAGCAAAGGGAATTACAAAGGACAAAACGCTCATCATCTACGACACCGACCCTGACGCACTAGCTAGGGTGGCAGCGGAGTTTAAGGCACGTGGGTATAAGGTGGCTAGCTATGATAAATTTATTGAGTATGCAAACGATGAGAGCCTGCCTATGCAAAGCTATGCAAACTACGAGCTAGCCGTTTCTGCAAAGTGGCTAAAGGCAAGGCTAGACGAGCCAAATCCGCCAAAAATCTACGAAGTCAGCTGGGGCAGCGTGGAAAAGTCCGCCGCCTACCTTAGCCACATCGTGGAGGCGTATCATTTTGATACCGATTTAATCGAAGCTGACCCCGTGTGGAACCTGCGTCCGCTTAATGAGATACGTGCAAATCTCGCCAGCATAGGCATAGCCGCCGATACGCCAGTAGTGCTATATTCGGCCAATCAGCTAGCCGCACTTAGGGTGCTTTTTGCCCTAAAATACGCAGGCGTAAAGGACGTGCGGTTTTTAAACGGCTCGATATATGCGTGGCAGGAGCTGGGCTATCCAGTCGAGACGAAGGTAAATACCCCAGCCCCGCTGCCTAGCTTTGGCGAAGCGGCGGCGAATTTAAATATTAACGTAAGTATGCCCGATGACGTGATAAAAATGCAAAAAAGCGTGGGGCTAAAGCTAGTAAGCAACCGTAGCTGGGACGAGTATGTGGGCAAGATAAGCGGCTATGACTACATCCCAGGCAAGGGCGAGCCAGCTGGGGCGATATGGGGCTTTGCGGGTAGTGATAGCTCGAATGTGGCGGATTATTACGACCCTGATGACACGCTTAGAAACCCAGATGAGATTTTCGCCCTGTGGCAGTCTCAGGGGATAAATAGCGATGATTACGTGGCGTTTTACTGCGGCACTGGCTGGCGGGCTAGCGTGAGCTGGTTTATGACCGAGCTTGCAGGCTGGAAGCACGCCTACGTATATGACGGCGGCTGGAATGCGTGGCAGATGCATAGCCGCTACCCAGTGCAGCTAGGCGCACCAAATGGGGCAAGCAAGCCTGATAGTGGCAATGACTATGGTAAGGTGTATAAGGCTGGAGGCAGCTGCAGGGGGTAGCTTGATTTAGTTTATTTGGGTCAAATTTTAAATCTAGCATAAATTTAAACTAAATATTAGCTTAGTTTTTATAAAATGCAAGTTCGTTCTGCTATCGTAAAGCAGACAGATAGGTAAAAAGGAAATCAATGAGCGATATAATCGCCTATAAAATAGGTAACGAAATAATAGACACTCAATCAATCGACGCACGTGCTGATAAGGCGAGTGCGACACCGATATATTTTGACAACTCAGACGACGCACTAGAGGTCATCCGCCACTCCTGTGCGCACCTTATGGCGGAGGCTATCACGGCACTTTATCCTGATGCTAAATTCTTTGTGGGCCCCGCGATAGAGGACGGATTTTATTACGATTTTAGAGCAAGCAAAGAAAATGGCGAAAAGCTAGGCGAAGCCGATTTGGACGCAATAGAAAAGAAAATGAAAGCCCTAGCAGAAGCTAAAAATGACATAGTAAAAAGCGTTTTTAGCAAAGCAGAAGTGGCGGATAAATTTAAAGATGACGATTTAAAGCAAGAGGTGCTAAAGCGGATACCAGACGGCGAAGTAAGTATCTACTCTCAGGGCGAGTTTTGCGATATTTGCCGTGGGCCGCACGTGCCAAATTCAAAATTCCTACGCTTTTTCAAGCTCACTCGTGTGGCTGGGGCGTATCTGGGCGGCGATGAGAGCCGTGAGATGCTTACACGCATTTATGGCACGGCTTACGCTGATAAGGAGAGCCTAAAAGAGCATATCCGCATAATCGAAGAGGCCAAAAAGCGAGACCACCGCAAGCTAGGCAGTGAAATGCGGCTATTTACCTTTGATGAGCAGGTAGGGGCGGGCTTGCCGATATGGCTACCAGCTGGAGCTAGGCTAAGAGCGAAGCTAGAAAAGGCGCTTTTTAAAACCCACCGCAAGCGTCGCTACGAACCAGTGCGTGGGCCAGAGCTGCTTAAAGCGGACGCGTGGAAAACGAGCGGACACTACGCAAACTATAAAGAAAATATGTATTTTACTCGCATTGACGATGTGGAGTATGGCATAAAGCCGATGAACTGCGTGGGGCATATTAAGGTATATGCGAGCGAGATACGCAGCTATCGTGATTTGCCGCTTAAATTTTTCGAGTATGGTATGGTGCATAGACACGAAAAAAGCGGCGTACTACACGGGCTATTTAGGGTGCGTGAATTTACCCAAGACGACGCACACATTTTCTGCACCCCAGCACAGATAAAAGAAAACGTCATTGAAATTTTAGGCTTTGTCGATAGCATAATGAAAACCTTTGGCTTTAGCTATGAGATGGAGATTTCAACCAAGCCAGCCAAGGCAATAGGCGATGATGAAGTCTGGGAAGTAGCGACAAATGCACTAAAGCAAGCGCTCGATGAAAACGGCTTTAGCTACGGCATAGACGAGGGCGGCGGAGCGTTTTATGGCCCTAAAATCGACATTAAAATCACAGATGCCCTAAAGCGAAAGTGGCAGTGTGGCACTGTGCAGGTCGATTTTAACCTACCTGAACGCTTTGAGATAAGCTACATCGACGAAAATAATGAGAAAAAACGCCCCGTAATGCTGCACCGCGCGATACTGGGTAGCTTTGAGCGCTTTGTGGGGATACTGCTTGAGCATACGGCTGGGGAGTTGCCATTTTTCATAGCCCCTACGCAAGTAGCCATCGTGCCTATCGGAGAAGCGCACCAGGAGTATGCAAAGGAGCTGGCCTCTCTTTTAAGCGAGCTTGAAATAGATAGCGAAATATACAATAAAAACGAAACATTAAATAAACGAATTCGAACGGCAGAAAAGGCAAAAGTGCCACTAATCATCGTCCTAGGCGATAATGAGGTGGCTAACCGCAAGGTCGCTCTGCGTGATCGCACATCTCGCAGCCAAAGCGAACTAAGCGTAGATGAGTTTTTAAATTTCACAAAGGACAAACTAAATGAGGTGCATTTTTGAGTAGGGAAAAAGACGTTTTTTTAAACGATGAGATAAGGGCGGTTGAGGTCAGATGTGTGGGCGATGACGGGGCAAGTTATGGCGTGATAAGCCGTGATGAAGCCCTAGAAATCGCTAATCGTATGGGGCTAGATCTCGTGCTAATCGCCCCTGACGCCAAGCCTCCAGTGTGCAAGATAATGGACTATGGCAAGTACCGCTATCAGCAGGAGAAAAAGCAAAAAGAGGCTAAGAAAAAGCAAAAAACCATCGAGATAAAAGAGATAAAGCTGGGCGTAAAAATCGCGCAAAACGACATAAATTACAAGGTCAAGCACGCTAGGGAGTTTTTAGAGTCTGGCAAGCACGTGAAATTTAGAGTTTTCTTAAAAGGGCGTGAGATGAGCTCGCCTGAAGCTGGCGTCGTGCTGCTAAACCGCATATGGGAGAGCGTGAGCGACATAGCCGATAGGGACAAAGAGCCACTACTTGAGGGTCGATACGTCAATATGCTCGTCGTGCCTAAAAAATAACGCACTAAGCGGATAGGCTAAGTGGCTTATCCGCCTCTACCACTTTTAACTTGCAAGGCTTATTCCGCTTTATAATTTGGCGCATTAAAGACAAGCAAAATAATTAAATTTAATCAAAAAATTATATTGCGTGCGGCATTATATTTTGACTGCTTGTGGCAACAAAACCAAAAATACCATCATCTCACATAGACAATTCACGTGCAAAACTGGCTATTAAAGGGGGATACAAACTAATAAATTTAGCCTTGTTTTTGGTATCCAATATTTTACTTGGCGCAGAAAAAAAGCAACTTAATCTAATTTATAAATTTAGCGCAAGAGACAATTTTAGCGATTTTACTAGCCGTGCAAAAAGATACAAATACCATCCAAAGCACCAAAAATTCAGCAATACGCACGGGAGAAAATTTTAAATTAATACAAGCTACGCTAGCAAGCGACAGCCAAAAAGTGCAGGACAGAAAATGCGCTCTTTAAATTATTTGACCCTAGCATTTGATAAGCTATAGCGGCTCTTACAAAAAGTAGCCATATTTAAATTTATAGGATTAGGCAAGAAAATTGCAGATTTTTTCTAACGCCAAAGGGCTTAAAAACGCTAAAATATGAGCAAATTTAAAAGGAGAGCAAATGCAAAATCTAAATGAGAAAATAGCCCTAAAAGAGCTAGTCGATACCTTTTCAATCCTAGCCGATGAGCTAAAAATCAGCGAGCAGATGAGGCTCTTTACTCCCAAAGCCAGCGTAACCACATACATAGGCGGCGAGCTTTTTGCCAAAGCTTGTGGCAGGGCTGAGATAGAAAAGGTCTTTAGCAATTTTTTATCAAATTTTAGCAAGGCCTACCACCTAAACGGACAATTTGTCGTTAGTGTTAGCGGCGAGTCTGCCACAGCTAGGCACTACTGCCAAGTTACACTTTTAGGCAAGGACGGCAAGCTTATGGTTTATGGCGTAAGATACCTTGATGAGTATGTAAAATCAAGCCAGGGCTGGCAGATAGCAAGCAGAGTGGCTGAGTTTATGATAAGCGATGAAAGGCAGGCGTTTAATCCTTGAAGCAAGCAAAAGCCTAGGCAGGTGCGTCGTAGATGGGCTTTTAAGAGATAGTAAAGCAGGGCTTGTTTTGCTTGGTAGGAATGCGGTTGGACCTAGCAAAAGCGAGCGAGCTAGCACCATAGAAGCCGGTGCTGCCAAAACGAATGCCATAAAGCAGGCTCTATCAGATGTATATGCGGTCTTGCCGGGCTGGCTGGCGAGCTAGAAAGGCTGGCAAGTAGCGTGGCAACGGCGATAAGGCGTAAAAAGGCTAGCTTGGATTAGCACATACGGCAAAGCAGACAGCACCCCACCAGCTAGCTACGCCAAATCCGCCGCCATAATCGAAAACAGCAAGCCAGCCTATGCCGTAATCGCAGTGCTTTAGCAGCACAGATGAGATAAATTACGGCGCAAAAGGGCGAGGAATTTAAAAATCCGCACGCCCTAATCTCACGCAAAAGCGTGGCTCATCTAATCAGGCGTTGTGTCTTTGATGATTTTGGCATAAGGCAAAGCCTGGGTATTAATCGTACAAATTAACTCCTAAACTCTAGCTAAAAGCCCTAAAATACGCTATAATATAGTAAAAAAAGGATTAAATTTGCTTGTACATATCTGTTGTAGCGTTGATAGCCATTATTTTTTACAGCGACTTAGGCAGGAGCTACCTGATGAGCCGCTTGTGGGCTATTTTTACGACCCAAACATCCATCCATACAGCGAGTATATGCTACGTTATCTTGACGTGCGGCGAAGCTGCGAGAAGCTGGGTGTGGAGCTTATTTTGGGCGAGTATGATTATGAGGCGTGGCTGGCTGGTACAAAGGGGCTAGAAAATGAGCCTGAAAAGGGGGCTAGGTGCGCTTACTGCTTTGATTTTCGTGTGGGAAATAGCGCTAAAATCGCCCAAGAAATGGGACATACAAGCATCACGACCACGCTTTTAATGAGTCCTAAAAAGGACTTTGCGCAGCTTAAATCCGCCCTGGATAAAGCGGTGGCTGGCACGTCCATAAAGCCCTATGCGGTGGATTTTCGCACTGGTGGCGGGACGAATGAGCAGTTTGCTATGGCAAAGCGTGAGCAGCTCTATCATCAAAATTATTGCGGCTGCATTTTTGCTCTAAGCAAGCAACGTCAGGCTCAGAAACTGCCAGCCGTTGAGCTAGCTAGCGAGCTTTATGGGCGTACTCTGCCTGGAAGCATTGAGGCTAGGCTTGAGCTTTATGAGCGGGTGAGAGAGCTTGAGGGGCAGGGTGAGCGTTTTAGGCTAAGCCGCAGGAGCTTTTTAAACTACCGCCTGCTTAGGGGGCTGGTGCGACGTGATGGGACTAGCGTGCCTAGCTATTTTATGCTTTATTCAAATTTTAAACGTCATTTTATGAAGCTTGGCCTAAAAAGCGAGCAAATTTATGACGGTGCTAGTGAGGTACTGGCAAATGGCGTGATATTTTTAAGCCTTAATAAATTTAACGCACTTTTAGGGCGAGAGTATGCCGATGTGATGGGGCTTTGCAAGGCACCGCCTAGCGTGGATGACGAGCTTGCTTTGCGACGAAAAATAGCAGGCGAATACAGCCTAAATCCGATAATCATCCTGCCAAGCCTAATCCCAGCAAAGCATGAGATCGTCGCTTATAGCGAGCTTTATGAGGATAGCTGTGAGGTGCTAGGGCTCGTTTAGTTTTTTGGCTAGCTCTTTTAGGCGCAGCATTTGATTAAAAGGGTCGTTTTGCTTTTTATCCCCTATGCCATAATTAGCAAAAAACATCTTATTAAGCTCGCTTTGAAGCTCGTAATTTAGCATGGTTTTATTCCACTGCTTTAGCTCTTTTTCTGCGGTGGCATAGGGCGAGCTATTTTGCGTTTGCTGGGTGCTTTGCTCCACTTTAGGCTTTATACTTTCAAGCACGTCGCTAAAGCTTGTGGCACTATTTTTTGCCTTTGCTAGGCTTGCGTTTATGGCGTGATTTAGCGTGTCGTATATTTTCATTATTTTATCCTTTTGGCTAGGATAAGCACTTTTTATTCCTTTTTTAAATTTTTGGTTTAATGGGGCGAATCCACAGAAACTTTTGGTTTTTGGGTTTAAATTTTTATAATATGAGTTTCGTTTTTGTGTTAAGGGGAATGGCTTGAATTACGAAGTTGCTCTCTTTGCGTTGACGCTCATCGCTAGTATTGCAGTGGCGATATGCTTGCTCACTCGTTTATGGCACGCAAGCCAAGCAGTGGGCTTGCACCTGCCGACGCCCCTAACGACATTAGAAGTGTCTCTGTCGTTTAAAATTGTTTGGCAACAAATTTAAATTGCGACGTTTAAAATTTGTTCTGTGCTATTGAGCGGAGAATACAAAGTATCTTGAGATGATTTTTTGCTAGCGCCACTTTCGTGGCTTGCACCCGTTGGGGTAGGGTTGTGAGCCATTTTAAAGCGAAGCATACATGATAAAACAAGCGAAGCGAAGTTTCTGTGAAAAATGGTGAAACTCCGCAAAAAGCACTCACTAGACAAGCTAGTTTTTAAGCCAAAAAAAGAGCGTCAGAATGCAAAGTATTGCAAAGCTAGGCTAGGCGAATTTAAATTTTGCGATTGGAGTTGCCTAATGGGTAATGACCGAGCGAATTTTAAATAGGCGACGCATAGCCAAGCGAGACAAGCTGGCTGGAATAAGAAAAACATCAGACTAAACCAATCCTAAAATTTTCCTTACCGCTAAGCTAGCTAAATTTAACCCAAAAACAGCCGTCACGCCCATAAAGCTACCAAGCCCCACGCAGTTTGGCAGCTCCGTGCTAAAAACCACTGGGTAATCCCCGCCAAATCCAGCCCGCTTTAGCTCGCTTCTAATCTTTCTGGCAAAGGGATCTGAGTGCGTCTTCCACACGCTAGCCACTTTTACCGCCGTCGCATCGAGCCGCTTTGCACCACCCATAGAGCTAATGAGCCTGTCCTTTGGCGTCCGCAGGGCTAGGGCGATTTTGGCTGGGACATCATCGATTGCGTCGATTATCACGTCAAATTCACTAAGCCTAATGCTCTCTAAAAACGCCACGTCAACGACCGCCTTTATGCCACGGACATTCTTATACCTGGTGGCAAATTCGCCCACCTTATCCGCCCCCACAGCCTCGCTATAAATTTGCCTGTTTTGATTAGTAATATCAAATACATCCTTATCCACCAGCACTATCTCACCCACTCCGCTGCGAGCTAGAGCGTCTGCGCACACACCGCCCACGCCCCCAGCGCCTAGCACCAGCACGCGAGCATTTTGCAGCCGCTCCCACTCATCGCCCAAAAGCCACCGCACTCTTGTGTAGCGATCTGTTTCGTTTTTCAAAGAAACTTCGTTTTCTAAAGAAGCTATGCTTTCTAAAGAAGCTACGCTTTGAGTATTGCTATCTGCGTCGGTTTTGCTGGTGTCGCTTTTTAAATTTTCATCGCCAATGACGCCACTTCGTCCGCTGCTAGGCGCGCCAAAATCCCCAATTTCTGCCGTTTTTAAATTTATCTCACTCACAAATCCCCCTTAATCCCTCCAAACTCTCATAGCTAGTCATATCCATTTTTACTGGCGTTAGGCTCGCAAAGCCCGCATTTATGGCGTCTAGGTCGCTACCAAGCCCCGCTTCGTAGCTAATGTCCGCTTCACCCAGCCAAAAATACCGCACGCCGCGGGGATTTACCCCCACGCTAGCCCTAGTATCATACCGCCGCTTGCCCGCTCGCACCGCGCGAAAGCCTTTAAATTCACTCAGGCTAACGGCTGGGATATTGACGTTTAAAAACTCCCTCTCGCCCCATTTTATTGCCCCATTTTGCACGCTTTTTACCACGCTTTTTACCACTTCGCAAGCTAGCTCAAAGCCAAGCCCACTCAGGCTATCCCCCACGTAATACTGCGAAAACGCCACGCTTTTTATGCCCTGCAAAGCCCCCTCCATAGCCGCTGCGCACGTGCCTGAGTAGGTGATGTCCTCGCCTAAGTTTGAGCCGTGATTTATGCCTGAGATGACTAAATCGGGCTTAAAGTCTTTATAAAACTCAAACAGCCCAAGATATACGCAGTCGCTTGGCGTGCCGTCATCTAGGGCATAAAAGCTCTCGCTGACTGGCTTAAAAACCAGCGGCAAAGAAAGCGTCAAAGAGTGCGCACAGGCTGATTTTTGCCTAGCTGGGGCGATTGTTAGCACCTCATGCCCAAGCTGGATTAGCGTCGTCCTAGCCGCTGCTAGCCCAGCTGCGTCAAATCCGTCGTCGTTTGTTAGAAGTATTTTCAAGCTTATCCTTGTTTAAATTTAAAAGCCGATTGTAGCAAAATCAAATTTAGAAAACGCTAACAAATTTAACGCTATAATTAGAGCTTTTAGCAAAGGTAGGATAGTGAAAAAGATACTGATTTCAGCCCTAGAACCAAGCGCAAACCTGCATTTGGGCGAGGTTTTAAAGCACTTAGCAGGCTATGAAATATGCGGCATTTTTGACGAGCGCTACGGCGTGCCAGCGTATAAAAGCAGTGAGTTTTCTGCGATGGGCTTTGCTGGCGTGCTGGGGCTGGTTTTTAAGGCTAGGCAAGCGATAAAAGAGCTTGTCTGCCTTGCAAAGGACTGCGACGTGGTGCTTTTAATCGACGCTCCAGCCTTTAATATCCCCCTAGCTAAAGCCCTAAAAAACGCCGGCGTAAAGGCTAAAATCATTTATTATATCCTGCCAAAAGTCTGGGCGTGGAAGCGCGAAAGGGCTAAGGCGGTGCGGCAGTATTGCGATGAGCTTGCTAGCATTTTGCCCTTTGATGAGCAGTTTTTTGTGGGCGCAAAATACGTGGGAAACCCCCTGCTAGATGAGATAAAGCAGTTTAAATCCGCCCCAAGCAAAAGCGGCGTAGTGGCGTTTATGCCGGGTTCTCGCAGGGGTGAGATAGCTAGACTTATGCCTGTTTTTAAGCAGGTGGCGGGGCAGATAGCGGCTAAAAAGGTGCTAGTCGTGCCGCCATTTTTCCGTGATAGGCTAAGCGAGATTTACGGCGATGTGAGCGAGTTTGAAATCTCTAGCGACACGGCTAGCACTTTAAATTTAAGCGACTTTGCCTTTATCTGCTCTGGGACGGCTACGCTTGAAGCAGCACTTATCGGCACGCCATTTGTGCTGGCTTACAAGGCGCGCGCAGTGGATATAATGATAGCTAAAATGCTCGTTAAGATTAAATTTATCGGACTTGCGAATATTATGTTTGATTTTATGGGTAAACCCCCACTAAATGTGGAGCTAATCCAAGATGACGTGAGCGCAAAGTCGCTCTTAAACGCATACGAAAACCACGACGCAGATAAATTTATCACAGCCGCTAGTGAGCTTAGGGATTATTTGGGTCAGGGCAGTAGCCAAAATGTGGCAAATTTGATAAAAGAGATTGCTGTGGAGTAGTGTTGTTTTAAATTTTAAGTTGCCAGCAAGCCGCCACACACGCTTGCTTTGTGGCAGTATCGTAAGGTATGACTGTCATTGCAAGGCAATGTCGGCACGATTTTAGCGGTTCATCTTGTGTCGCTCTTAAAAATATGGGGAAGCTATAGCATGCGTGAGCTTAGGATGATGACTGCTTTTTATGCGGCTTGTATCGCTTTGCGATATACTCGCTTTATGCACGCATAGCAACTGCTTGCTGTGCTAAGCCACTTTGTGGCTCCCGTGCCGTAAGCGAAGTTTATATGTGTAGCGTAGTAAAACTGGACGTTAGCGAGCATATCGTCCTGCGATGTGAGCGATACATAAGCCACTTGCGACGCTGTGCTGGGCTTGCTTAAAAAACCTTTGTAAAACAACACTATTTACAACAAAAAATTTAAAAAAGGAGAGTAAATGTCTGAGCCGATGACAATTTATGGTTATACAAAAATAGAAAACGAACTAAAGCACCTAAAGCAGGTCGAACGCCCAAATATCGTGCAAGAAATAGACATAGCACGCAGTCACGGCGATCTGAAAGAAAATGCCGAATACCACGCCGCAAAGGAAAAGCAGGCTTTTATAGAATCCCGTATAGCCGAGCTTAGCCAGCTTTTAACAAACGCTGAGGTCATCGACCCCGCTAGCTACAAGCACGATAGGGTGCGGTTTGGCTCGTTTGTTACGATTATGGACGTGGATACTGAGATAAAGAGTAGCTACACGATAGTGGGGGTGAGCGAGAGTAATTTAGAACGAGGGCTAATCTCCATTAGCTCCCCACTTGCGCGCCAGCTACTGGGTAAAAAAGCAGGCGATGAGGTAACGCTTAGCCTACCGCGAGGCAGTAGCGAAGTGGAGATAATTAGCGTGGAGTATAAGGAGATTAAATTTGATTAAAGCTTTTAGGGCTAGATAGTGGCAAATACGCAGGGTATCGTGCTAAAAGAGGGTGCCGTACTAGTCGCTGACGCGCATGCAGACTTTAACCGCCGTGAGTTTTTATACTTTTTGCGTGCGGTTAATTGTGGCGAAATAGCTGCAAGCCAGCTTATAATGATGGGCGATATGTTTGATTTTTATGCTCCGCAGTGCGATTTTGCTGCTCGTTTTGCAAAGCCATATCTAAGCCTAATATCCCAAATCGCAAGCAAAATCCCAGTCATCTACATCGAGGGCAATCACGACTTTTGTCTTGAAAAAAGTGCTTTTGATTTGGCGGGCTTTAAGGGTGCAGATTATCCCTGTTCTAAGCCCAAGTTATGTGCAGACGGACTAGAAAGTGCTAGGCTTAATGCGGCTTTTAATAGGTGCGCGGCGGATTATAAAAGCGAGAAAATAGCTAGTTATGAATTTTGCAGTGCCTTAGATAGCGATAGTGCGACTAGCAGCGATTATGAGCTGGCTAGATTTTCAAACCCACTCCACGCTAATTTTAACGATAACGAGCCAAATAGTACGGAAAATAGCAATAGTGCTACACAAAGCCAAAGCGCCGCATTAAATTTAAATTGCTTTAAAAATTCGCACCATTCCACACAAAACGCCTCAGCCAGCGTTCTGCAAGCGGATAATTTATTAAGTAAAATCAGTGGGGGTTTGTCAAATTTAAATTTGCAAGATAAATCTAGTGGCGATGAGCTAAAAAATCAGGCAGCCTTTGCTAGGTTAGAAAACGCCAAGCAAAATAATCAAAGCGATTTATTAAGCTTAAATCCGCAAAATGAGCCAGCTAGCGACGCCCAAAGTAGCAAAGCTGCATTGAATAAACAAGAAAAGCCTACACCAAGCCAACTAAAGCAAGGCGACCTATTAAATTTAGGCTCGCAAAATAATCCCCGCCAAAACGAGCTGCAAAGCACACCAAAAGCTAGCCAGTCGCATAATCTTACCCCCCAAAGCCCCCTACAAAACGGCATTTTTATTATCCCATTCTCCGCCCAGCCGCTGCGGCTGCGCACCCCGTTTGGTGCTAGCGTCGCCCTAGCTCACGGTGATAATCATCTGCCCTTTTTTACCCAGCGTGCCCTGCTTTTTCTGCGTCAAAGATGGCTTTTAAGAAGCTTAAATTTTATAGACCGCCATTTGCGTTATAAAATTTCAAGGCGGCTTTTTAAGCATCTTTTAAGAAAAAGACTAGACTATAAAATAGAAAATTTCTCCCAAATTGCAGATGAAAAAATGCAAAAGTATAGTGACGAAATCGTTATTGAGGGGCATTTTCATCAGGGAGAGATTTTTAAATTTAAAGATAGAATTTACGCAAACGTACCTAGTTTTGCGTGCCAGTGCAGGTATTTTGTAGTAAAATACGCTGACGAAAAAATAAATTTTGCTCAAAAGAGCTTGAAAGGACATTGATGTTTGGCGATGACGTGCTAAAGACTGGGTCAAACGAGATGGAACTTGTCGATTTTCGTATCTTTAAAAAGACTGAAAGCAAAGTGTATGAGGGTATATACGGCGTGAATGTCGCAAAGGTGCGAGAGATCATCAAGATGCCAAATCTGACTGAATTACCAGGCGTACCTGAATATATTGAGGGTATATTTGATCTGCGTGGGGTTGTGATACCTGTGATCAATCTCGCAAAATGGATGCATATAAAAGAGCCAACTGATGAGGTCGTGATAAAGCCACGCGTAATAATCGCTGAGTTTAGCGGCATATTAATCGGCTTTATTGTGCATGAAGCAAAGCGAATACGTCGCATAAACTGGAAAAATATAGAGCCAGCAAATTTTGCTGCAGGCAGTGGCACAGGCACGCTTGATAAGGGCAAAATCACAGGCGTAACACGCATAGAAAATGACGAAGTCCTGCTAATACTTGATCTTGAAAGCATAGTTGAGGAGCTTGGAATTTACTCTCCAAAACTAGATATAGACACAAAAGATATAGAAAAACTAGAGGGCATTGCTTTAGTCTTAGATGATAGCTCAACAGCTAGAAAGCTCGTAAAAGACGCACTTGAGAAAATGGGATTAAATGTAGTAGAGGCTAAAAATGGCGTTGAAGGCATAGAGAAAATGAACGAGCTTTATGAGCGATACGGCGAAAGTCTAGCAACAGAGCTTCGCATAATCCTAAGTGATATAGAGATGCCTCAAATGGACGGCTATCACTTTGCCTCAAATATGAAAAATGATGATAGATTTAAGAGCATTCCTATAGTCTTTAACTCATCGTTAAGTAATGAATTTAGCGAAATCCAGTCAAAAGAGGCTGGTGGGGCGGCCTATCTTACTAAATTTGACGCTAGCGTATTTTATCAAGAGGTGCTAAAGGTGATACAAGCACACTCAAAATCTGCGAAATAAGAGGTGAAAAATGGACGATATGAAAGAAATAATGGAAGACTTTTTAGTTGAAGCCTTTGAACTTATCGAGCAGATAGACCACGACCTAGTCGAACTTGAGGCAAACCCTGAGGATCTTGAGCTTTTAAATAGAATTTTCCGCGTCGCTCACACCGTTAAAGGAAGCTCATCGTTTTTAAATTTTGACGTGCTAACAGAGCTTACTCACCATATGGAGGACGTGCTAAATAAGGCGCGCAAGGACGAGCTAAAAATTACTCCAGATGTAATGGATGTGGTGCTTGAGTCTGTGGATATGATGAAGGGGCTACTGCACGGCATTAGAGACTATGGCAACGACACCGATGTAGGTATAGATATAAAGGATATTTGCGCAAGACTTACTGCCATTAGCGAGGGCGATGCTATCCCAGCGGCTAGTGCAAATGTTGGCGAGGTAGTCGAGATAGAGCAAAGCAAAGCAGGAGAGAGCGTAGAAGTTATTCAGCCAGAGCGCGAACTAAGTGAGGAGGATCTATCAAATTTAAGCGATGATGAGGTAGAGGCTGAAATAGAGCGCCTTTTAAACATGAGAAAGGCTGAGGATAGGGCTCGCCGTGAGGGCAAGGCTGCAGCTGCTGCACAACCTGCTCCATCTGTAAAACAAGAAGCTCCAAAGCAAGCCCCAGCAAAGGCCGAGAAAAAAGACGATGATAAAAAGGTCCCAGCCCAAGCAGGTGGCGCAGTCGCACAAGAGCAGACTATTCGCGTTGAAGTAAAGCGTCTTGATCACTTGATGAACTTAATCGGCGAGCTAGTGCTTGGTAAAAACCGCTTGCTTAAAATTTATGATGACGTTGAGGAGCGATACGAGGGCGAGAAATTCCTTGAAGAGCTAAATCAAGTCGTCTCAAGCCTAAGTCTAGTAACGACTGATATTCAGCTAGCCGTGATGAAAACAAGAATGCTGCCGATTGCAAAAGTATTTAACAAATTCCCACGTATGATAAGGGATTTAAGCCGAGAACTAGGCAAGCAAATCGACCTAGAAATCTCAGGCGAAGAGACTGAGCTAGATAAGTCAATCGTTGAAGAAATAGGCGATCCGCTAGTGCATATCATAAGAAACTCTTGCGACCACGGCATAGAAGATCCTGAAACTCGCCGAGCAGCTGGCAAGCCAGAAAAGGGACTAGTGCAGCTAAAAGCCTACAATGAAGGCAATCACATCGTCGTTGAGATAGTCGATGATGGTAAGGGCTTAGACCCAGATATGCTAAAGCAAAAGTCTATCGAAAAAGGCATAATCACTGAACGAGAAGCCGATACGATGAGCGATAAGGAGGCTTATGGACTTATCTTTAAGCCAGGCTTTTCAACGGCGGCTAAGGTTACAAACGTGAGCGGACGTGGCGTGGGAATGGACGTGGTAAAAACCAATATCGAAAAGCTTAACGGTATAATCGATATAGAAAGCGAAGTGGGCAAAGGCACGGTGATGAAGCTAAAAATCCCGCTAACGCTAGCTATCATTCAGTCCCTGCTTGTCGGTACTCAGGAGGAGTATTATGCTATACCGCTAGCAAGCGTGCTTGAGACGGTGCGTGTGCCTATTGATGATATTTACACCATTGACGGCAAAAACGTCCTTCGCCTACGTGATGAAGTGCTAAGCCTAGTAAGACTAAGCGATGTCTTTGGGGTAAATAAAGTCTTTGACGGTGGCGATCAGACCTATGTCGTAATAATCGGCGTAGCTGAAGCAAAACTTGGTATCATCGTAGATACTCTTGTGGGACAAGAAGAGATCGTTATTAAATCAATGGGCGATTATTTGCAAAATATCCCAGGCATAGCTGGAGCGACGATAAGAGGTGATGGACGAGTAACGCTAATTATCGATGTGGGCGCGATGATGGAGATGGCGAAAGACATCAAAGTAGATATACGCGCTGAAATGGAGTCAGAGGCCTCATCTAGCAAAAAAGAAAAGCCGAGTGATTATAAGGTGCTAATCGTAGATGATTCAAAAATGGATAGAACGATAATGCAAAAGTCCCTTGAGCCAACTGGAGTAACTATAATAGAAGCGACAAACGGCGTTGAGGCTTTAAATTTGGTAAAATCAGGCGAGCATAATTTTGACGCTATTCTAATAGACATTGAGATGCCTAGAATGGATGGATACACCCTAGCAGGTGAGATACGTAAATACTCAAAATATCGTAACCTGCCACTAATTGCCGTAACCTCAAGAACGAGTAAAACAGACAGGCTGCGTGGCGTGGAAGTGGGTATGACTGAGTATATCACTAAGCCTTACTCAGCCGAGTATCTTGAAAATGTAGTACGTAAAAACATAAAACTAAACTAAGGTTGCAAGAATGAATGATAAATTAAATCAAGTATTGCAAAAGCAAAAAAAGCAGATAGAAGAGCCAAACGTAACCAATAGCGAAGACATAGTGCAGCTTGTGGGCTTTGTAGTGGGTGAGGAGGAGTATGCTATACCTATTTTAAATATACAAGAGATAATCAAGCCTATCGAATTTACCAGAGTACCGAGCGTACCTGATTATGTTCTTGGCGTGTTTAATCTGCGTGGAAATGTCATACCACTAATCGACCTTAGAAAGCGTTTTAGTCTAAGCGCTGGCAAACAGACCTCAAGCACTCGCTATATCGTGATGAAAGAGGGTGATAATATCGCAGGCTTTGTCATAGACCGCCTGACCGAAGCTATCCGCATAAATAGAAATAGGATTGATCCGCCACCAGAGACTCTGGTAAAGGATAAAGGCATGATTTATGGTATCGGCAAAAGAGATCAAAATATCCTCACTATATTAAAAGTCGAGGCGCTTTTAAAGAGAGATTTTTAAGGGCAGAGATTGATAAAGCTTTGTATTTTTGACTTTGACTCGACGCTGATGGATGGTGAGACTATAAATTCTTTAGCTAAAGCTTATGGCGTTGAGAGCAAAGTCTCTGATATAACGCACCGCGCTATGGCTGGAGAGCTTGATTTTTTTGACGCATTAAGGCAGCGAGTGGAGCTTTTAAGAGGTATGAGCCTTGGTTTAGCTAAGGAAGTTTGTGAAAACCTTCCCTTTATTACTGGCGCAAAAGAGCTTATAGATAGCTTAAAAAGTCATGGTGTAAAAGTCGTCGTCTTTAGCGGTGGCTTTCATCTAGCTACGGATGCTGCGCAGGCTAAGCTAGGCTTTGATGAGAGCTACGCTAATATCCTGCACCATAAGGATGGCGTACTAAGCGGGCTGGTGGGCGGCGAGATGATGTTTGGTTTTTCTAAGGGGGATATGACCCAAAGACTACAAAGGCTTTTAAATATTAGCAAAGACCAAACAGCCACAGTAGGAGATGGAGCTAATGACATCTCTATGTTTAAACATGCTAGTTTGGGTGTGGCATTTTGCGCTAAAGACGCCTTAAAGCCCCACGCAACGCATATTGTAGATACAAAAGACCTACGAGAATTAATAAATTTAATAAGGTAAAAAATGGGTAAATTTTCACTTTGGTGCGATTTTATTGAGCGTGATTTTGTGGCTGGTGAGTTTTTAGATATGGTGCGAAACGGCGATGTAAATGGCGCTACTTCAAACCCAGCTATCTTTAACTCAGCCTTTAAATCAAGTGCTTATAAACTACAAGCCGATAAAATGACAGATAAAAGCGAAAAGCAAAAGTACGAGACCTTGGCCTGCGAGGATATAAAGGCTGCGGCTAGGGCTTTGATATTAAATTATGAAAATGGCGATGATGGCTTTGTGAGCATAGAAGTCGATCCAAATTTATCAAACGACACAGCCGCTACAGTGGCTGAGGGTAAGCGTCTGTACGCACAGATAGCAATGCCAAACGTGATGATAAAAGTCCCAGCCACACAGGCAGGCTATGAGGCTATGAGCGAGCTAATAGCAAGCGGCATAAGCGTCAATGCCACGCTTATTTTCTCGCCAGATCAGGCTGCATCGTGTGCGGCGGCTTTTAGAGCTGGAAGCGATAAATTTAAAGCGGCAAATCCAGATAAGCCCCTGCCACAGGGCGTCATTAGCATATTTGTAAGCCGCTTTGATAGGCTGCTTGATGAGTGTTTAGCAAAGCAGGGGTTAAAGACTTCAAAATTTGGCATAGCAAACGCAAGCAAAATTTACAAGCAAATAATTGCCCAAAACCTGCCAAATGTGCGAGCGCTTTTTGCTAGCACTGGGGTAAAGGGCGGGGAGCTATCGCCTAGCTATTATGTTAGCGAGCTAATGTATGAAAACGCCATAAATACCGCTCCGCTTGAGACGATAAAGGCATTTTTGGCTAGCAATTCAAGCATAAAAGAGCCTATGAGCGATACTGAGATTGAGCTTGCTTTTGAGAGTGTGAGGCTGGCTGGATTTGAGCTAAAAAGCGTGTATGATAGACTTCTTAGCGAAGGGCTAGAAGCCTTTGAAAAGGCCTTTGCTGATATGCTGGCCGCACTAAAATAAAGCTTAAATTTATAAATTTTTAGATAAAATCAGCACCTATTTTTTTATAAAGGACAGAAATGTTAGAAGGTATCGTTAGAGAGAGTATCGGTAAAAAGTCTGCTAAGGCTTTAAGACGAGATGGTTATCTAATTGCGAATATTTACGCAAAGGGCGTAGAAAATATCGCTTGTGCGTTTAAAGTCAATGACTTTATCAAAGAAGTTCGCAAAAAAGAGACCCTTGCATTTGACGTAAGCGTAGGTGGCAAGACCTATAAAGTAGTCGTGGTTGATTATCAAAAAGACCCAGTTACTTCAGCCCTAAAACACGTCGATCTAAAAGTAGCACTACCAGGCGTAGTAAGCAAATATCTTATCCCAGTTAAGCCAGTTGGCACTCCGATAGGCTTAAAAAACAAGGGCGTATTGCTAACGCTAAAACGCCGCTTAGCGGTAAAATGCACCGCAGAAAACCTACCAAATGCGTTCGAGCTTGACGTTAGCAAGCTTGACATAGACGACACTATCTTAGTTCGCGATATCGCAGTGCCACAGGGCGTAACTATGGTGGATGCGGAGCGAATAGCGGTTCTAGGCGTAGTTAAAGCCAGATAAGGGCTTTAGCGTGACGCTAATAGTGGGGCTTGGTAACCCCACCCCCAAATATGAAAAAACTCGCCATAACGTCGGCTTTATGCTGATAGATAGCCTGCTTAGCGGTGGCGGATTTTTTGATGTTTCTTCTTTGAAATTCCAAGGCGAGCTTTATAAAAAGGGCTCGCTCCTACTCTTAAAACCAAGCACTTTTATGAATTTAAGCGGCAACAGCGTAAAGGCTGTGGCTGATTTTTACAAGCCAGAGCGAATTATCGTCATACACGACGACCTTGACCTTGCCTTTGGGGCGGTTAAATTTAAAAACGGCGGCAGTAGCGGCGGACATAACGGGCTAAAGTCGATTGATGGCTTAATGGGTGCGGGCTATGACAGGGTGCGAATAGGCATAGGCAAGCAGGGCAATGCGGCTAACTGGGTACTTTCTGATTTTAGCGCGGCTGAGCTAGATAGCTTAAAAAGTGAGATTTTACCGCACGCAGCAGGGGCTGTTATGGCGCTTGTAAATGGTAGCGAAATAAGCCAAGTGAGCGCTAAGTTTAGTCTAAAGCCAGCTAAAGAAAAACAACAAAAGCAATCTAGGCAAATAACCACTCATAAATCGGACGAAATAGGCAAAATAGCTTTTAAAATAGATGATAAAGTCAGTACAGAATATAACAAGCTAGCTAAAAATCATGAAATCTTACACACAAATAAAAGCGCTCAAAAAAGTGAGTCAGATAAAGCATCCTTGCAAGATGCCGCAAACTCAGCCGATAATTTAGTGGATAGCAAATGAAGGCCTTAAATTTATCACAAAAAACAAGCCTTTTGTCGCAAAGCTTTAATGTAAATAAAGTTTTAAATTTATCATCAAAGACTGGCTATTTGACCTTAAAATTTAAATTTTTTAATTTATCGGCTTTAAAAATGATTTTATCTTTATATAAAAAATCTATTTTTAGCACACTTTTGGTAAAAAATTTAAACCATTTTTTCACCAAAATAGAGGGTAAAAGCAGATGAATAAAATCTACATTCGCTTTATATCGTCTGTTTATCTTAAGTATTTTTTTATAATATTTGCTGCGCTTGAGCTTTTTTATGTCGGTATAGACGTGCTGACAAATTTAAAAGACCTTCCAACTTCAGCAAACTTGCAGCTACTTTATGCCTGTTTGCTAGCACTTTCTGCGGCCAGCTACACCTTGCCTTTGTCTCTTATTTTTGCTCTTATTGTTTCAAGCATAAATTTAATCCGTTCAAACGAGCTAGTGAGCTTTTACGCTCTAGGCGTTAGCAGGCATGCGTTTATTGCTCCGCCGTTTTTTATAGCCTTTTTTATTACTGCCATTTTTATTGGGCTAAACTTCACTCCATTTGCCTACGCACAGACTTATCAGCGTGATTTGATTAAAAGTGGAGGGATAAGTCAAAGTACCTCAAGCGATGTTTTTTTGAAATTTGATGGTAGGTTTATCTATATCAAAAGCCTAAATCAAGCCAAAAAAAGCATGCAAAATGTGCGAATATTTGAGCTTGATGGGATAAATTTAAAGTCATTTTTAACCTCAAATGAAGCCATGTTTAAAAACAACAAATGGCAGCTTAAAGATCCGATTATTACAATGTTGCCTGAGAATATGCAACTAGGCTCTACCTCTTTTAGTGTAAAAAAGGAGCAAAGCCTTGAAGCGCTTAGTGGATTTAGCCCAAAAAGCATAGAACAAGCTAGCCAAGCCCAAAGTGCTATGAGTGGCGCAGATGCGCTTGAGTTTATGTTTACTTTTAAGGACGAGGAGGTAAGTTTAGAGGGTATTAGGGCTAGCTTTTATATGCTCGTTTTTACGCCACTTTACGCACCTTTGCTTGTGTTTATATTTTATTGTCATATGCCAATAATCGGCAGATTTTTAAACTTAGCTATGGCAAGCTTTGTTATGGTTGTGGCTACTTTTGTGGTTTGGGGAGTGATATTTATCCTTGCACGTTTTGCTCTAAATGGTATTTTAAATCCTGAAATAGCGCTTTTAAGCCCTGTGGCTTTACTTTTAATTTACTCTATTTATCTATGGCGACGTTTGGCGTAGTTAAGCAAATTTTTTGTAAATTTTAAGTAAAATCAAACCATTTAAAATAAGGTTTGACATGGATTTTAAAGCACTGGCAAAAACTTACTCTACTCCGCTTTACATTTACGATTTTGACGATATAACGTCTCGCTATACTGCGCTTAAATCAGCCTTTAACGCACATAAATCCCTAATCTGCTATGCTGTAAAAGCAAACTCAAACTTAAGTCTGCTTAAGCATTTGGCAGGTCTTGGGGCTGGCTTTGATTGTGTTAGCGGTGGTGAAGTAAGGCGCGCCTTATTAGCTGGAGCAAAGCCTTATCAGGTGATATTTAGTGGCGTTGGCAAGAGTGATGAGGAGCTTGAGTTTGCTATAAAAAGCGACATTTTATTTATCAATGTCGAAAGTGATTCAGAGCTAGAAGCCCTTATGAAAGTGGCTAAAAACCTCGGTAAAAAGGCGCGCATAAGCATACGAGTAAATCCAAATGTAGACGCCAAAACTCACCCTTATATCTCAACAGGGCTAAGTGAGAATAAATTTGGCGTTAGTATAGACGTGGCTAGGGCTATGTATTTAAAGGCAAATGAAAGCGAGTTTATAGAGCCTGTTGGGGTGCATTTTCATATAGGCAGCCAGCTTAGTGAGCTAGCTCCGATAGCTGAGGCAGCTGGTATAGTGAGTGAGTTTATGGCTAGTCTTAAAGCGGCTAAGATTGATATTAAATTCTTTGACGTTGGTGGGGGTATAGGCATAGTTTATTACGATGAAAAGACCATTAGCCTTTACGAATACGCCCAAGCCATACTAGCTGCGCTAAAATCTCAAGACGTTACTATCGTGTGCGAGCCAGGGCGCTTTATAGTGGGCGAAGCTGGGTATTTTTTAACAAAGGTGCTTTATGAAAAGCAAAATGATAAAAAGCGCTTTGTCATAGTCGATGGGGCTATGAATGACCTGATCCGCCCAAGCCTTTATAACGCTTATCACGAAGTAGTCGCTGTAAGCGATGGCTTAAGCGTGAGTGAGCTAAAAGCAAAATGTCAAAATGCAAAAAGTAGACAAGAAACCAGCGGGCAGAGCAAGGAGACCAGCCAAAATCAGGATGAAAAAACGTCTGGCTTAAATTTAATCCCAGCCGATGTGGTAGGCCCAGTATGCGAAAGCGGCGATTTTTTAGCTAAAAACGCTCCTCTACCTCCACTTAAAAGCGGAGATTTAATCGTGTTTAGGTGCGCTGGGGCTTATGGTTTTTCTATGTCTAGTAATTATAATACAAGAGCTAGAGCAGCCGAAGTGGCTATAATAGGCGACGAAAGTAGGCTTATTAGAAGCAGAGAGAGCTTTGAGGATATGGTTAAAAACGAGATTGAGTTTATCAAGGCACAAAAATGAAAGATGAGCAAATTCTAAAACAACTGCGCGATAATATAGACAGAATTGATGACGAAATTTTACGGCTTTTAAACGAGCGTATGGGCTATGTCTCTCGCATAGGTGAAGTCAAGCAAACAAGCGGTACTGCCATATATCGCCCAGAGCGCGAAAGGCAAATTCTAAAACGACTAAACTCAAAAAGCACGGTGCTAAACTATTCTGCGATTGAGGCTATTTATCTTGAGATTTTTGCCGTCAGTCGCAACCTAGAAATGCCCCAAAAAGTTGCCTATTTAGGGCCTGAGGGCACCTACACTCACCAAGCAGCTGAAAGCCGATTTGGTGCGATGAGTGCGTATTTGCCCCTAGCTAGCATTGAGGCTATTTTTACCAAGCTAAGCCAAAAAGAGGTAAAATATGGCGTCGTACCTATTGAGAATAATACCGAGGGCGCGGTGGGTATCACGCTTGATTGCCTGCGGCGGTTTGATGATGTTAAAATCATAGCCGAGCTTTATCTTGACATACATCATAGCTTTGCAACTAAGGCAGAAAGCCTTGATGATATTAAGGTAATTTACTCTCATCCGCAAGGCTATAATCAGTGTCGTAAATTTCTAGAAGATCATCTTTTAAGTGGGGTTAAATTTATCGCCACGCAATCAACTGCACAGGCTGCGCAGATGGCGTCAAATGAGCAGGGTGCAGCGGCAATTTGCTCTAAAATAGCAGCTAAGATAAATAATTTGCCTATTTTGTTTGAGACAATTGAGGACAATATGGCAAATCGCACGAGATTTTTTGTGCTGAGCGATTTTAAAAATCAGCCAAGTAGAAACTGCAAAACCTCCATAATGGCTATCACAGATCACCGTCCTGGTGGGCTTGTGGAGCTGCTTGAGATGTTTAGGGATGAAAATATCAATCTAACAAAGCTAGAAAGCCGCCCTGTAAAGCAACTTGAGTTTAAATATGTCTTTTATATCGATTTTGACGGACATATCGATGATAGTAATGTAATGAGGGTCTTATCTGAGGCTAGGGAAAACGGCATAGAGATTAAATGGCTAGGAAGCTATCAAAAAGGTGATGGAAAATGATTTATAATGATATTTTAGATGGCTTAAAATTTTACGAAGCAGGTAAGCCAATAGAGCTAGTCGTGCGTGAGTATGGTATAAAAGCAGATGATGTTATAAAGCTAGCAAGCAATGAAAATCCGCTAGGTTGCTCACCACTAGTAAAAGAGGCAATAGCTAAAAATGCGCACCTAGCTAGTATCTATCCAGATGATAGCTATTATGAGCTAAAGGGTGCGCTTGCGGATAAATTTGGCGTAAAAAGAGAAAACTTTATCATAGGCGTGGGAAGTGATCAAGTCATTGATGTGTGCGTAAAGGCAGTCGCAAATGAAAACAGGGCTGTTTTGCAGTCTGGTATTAGCTTTGCAATGTATGAAATCTACACCCTCCAAGCTGGTGCAAAGCTTATTAAAACGCCTACACCTACGCATAATTTGGCTGAATTTAAAGAGCTTTATGAAAAGCAAAAAGATAATATAGGCGTGATATTTTTATGCTTGCCAAATAACCCACTAGGTGAGTGTCTCGATTTTAGCGAGGTTTATGAGTTTTTAGGCTGTGTTAGCGAGGATACGCTTGTAGTGCTTGATGGAGCGTATCAGGAGTATGCTAGCTTTAAAGACAGCGCAAAGAGCATACCTGTTAAAAGCGTTATTGAAAAATTTAATAACGTCATCTACCTAGGCACATTTTCAAAGGCGTATGGATTAGCAGGGCTTAGAGTGGGCTATGGTATTGCTTCAAGCGAGCTTATAAAGGGCATTAGTAGGATTCGCCCTGTACTAAATGTCGGCTCAATCTCAGCCAAGGCGGCAGTAGCTGCTTTGGCTGATGAGAAGTTTTTGCGTGAAAGCCTTAGTTTAAATTTTTCGCAAATGCTTGAATATGAAACTCTTGCAAAAGAGCTGGGCTTAGAGATTATCCCAAGCTATACAAACTTTATAACCCTAAAAATAAAGGATAGCTCAAAGCTAGCTTTAAATTTATTGCGCAAAGGCATAATAGTAAGAGACCTCGCTAGCTATGGGATGGATGCCTTGCGTATAAGTATAGGAACAGCCTCGCAAAACTCCCGAGTAATCGAAGCTATAAAAGGTGAAATCGGCTAATGGATTTTAAGACTATTTTACAGCAGATTAGCCAACTATACTCAAAATTAAGCCTTAGACAGCGTATAGTGTCTGCTGCTTCGATAGTTATTGTTGTTGGATTTTTGGTAGGATTAAGCCTTTTTAAAACTGGCTCAAAGGGCGAATTTGACGGATACGTAGTGCTTTTTGAAAACATTAGCGCAAACGACTCAAATGCCATAATAGAGCAGCTTAATAAAGACGGTGTGGAGTACAAGCTTGCAAATGAGGGTACGATTTTAGTGCCAAAGGCTGATGTTTATAAAGAGCGTATCGCAGTTGCAAGTTTAGGAATCCCAAAAGATAGTAAGGTTGGATTTGAAATATTTGACAAGCAGGATTTTGGCTCTACTGACGCTGAACAGCGTGTGAAATATCAGCGTGCGCTTGAGGGTGAGCTAGCCCGCACCATACAGAGCCTTGAGCCTATAAATAGGGCAGTAGTAAAAATAGCAATCCCAAAAGAGAGCGTCTTTACCGAACGCCAAGCCCCACCAACTGCCTCAGTGGTGCTAAGTATCAAGCAGGGCATGAGCCTAAGCCAAAAGCAGATATTTGGGATTAAAAACCTAGTAGCTGGCGCAGTGGCAAATTTAAGCTTAAATAACGTAAAAATAGTAAATAGCGAAGGTGTGGCTCTAGGTGATGAGGAAGCCGGATTTGATAGCGATGTAATCGCTGCTCAAATGCGCTATAAGAGAGAATTTGAAAATAGCTACGAACAAAAGATAATAAACGTCCTAGCTCCAATTGTGGGCGGCTATGATAGGGTTGTGGCAAAGGTAAATATAGACTTTGACTTTGATAAAAAGGATACAAAAAGCGAGGTTTATGACCCAAATAACGTCATAAGAAGCGAGAGCAATATAGAGGAAAAACGCCAAGGTAGAGGCGCAAATGACATAGGTGGAGTACCGGGGGCGGTTAGCAACATAGGGCCAGTACAGGGGCTTGATGATGGCGGATTAAAGGAGCAGTACTCAAAAAGCTCACAGCAGACAAATTATGAAATTTCAAAAAAAATAACAAACATAAAAGGACAGTTTGCCACGATAAATCGCGTAAGTGCAGCTGTTGTCGTAGATGGAAGTTATAAAAAATCCACAGACGAAAACGGCAATGAGATAATGGAATTTGTCCCATTAAGCGAGGCGCAAAAGGCTAGTATTACAAATTTAATCAAGCAAGCAATCGGATATAACGCAACTCGCGGTGATGAGGTGAGTGTTGATAATTTTGAGTTTAAACTCAGCAAAGACGAAAGCCCTAGTAAAAAAGTCGTGGGATTTATGCAGGCTTATGTAGAGCCGTTTTTACCGCTATTAAAATATATTTTTGCGGCACTTTTACTCTATCTTTTTTACAAAAAAGTTATCGTTGTGTTTATGCATAAGATGATGGAAGACATAAAAGAAGATGACAATATGCCTGAGTATGAGGAATTTGAAGATTTAGGCGATGCTGAGGATACCATAGAAAAAGCTCGCGCTGCACGCAAGAAAATGGAAGAGCAGCTTGGGCTTGATGGGGATTTTAACGAGGATGAGCTACGCTATGATGTACTGCTTGAAAAGATGCGAAAGCAGGTGCTAGAACAGCCCGAGGATTTTTCTGGGCTTTTGCAAGATCTTATTAAAAACGACAGTGAATTTAATATACGCAAGGAGATGTGATGTTTGTCAAGCTTAATGACCAGCAAAAAATGGTATATGAAGACCTCTCCACTCCTGAAAAAATCGCCATTTTGCTTATTCAACTAGGCGAAGAGGCGACTAGTCTTGTATTTTCCCACATGGATGTGGACGTCATTACCGATATTTCGGGGCATATCGCACAAGGAAAAAGCATAGATAAGCAAGTAGCAGCTGCGGTACTTGAGGAATTTTATGCTCTAGTGCAGTCAAATCAATATGTAAGAAACGGCGGTTTAGACTATGCTAAAGAGATACTTTATCGCACATTTGGACCAGAGGAGGCGCAAAAAATACTTGATAAGCTAGCCAAAAATATGGAGAGTAATAAAAGCTTTGGCTACCTTACTAAGATTAAACCTCAAGAGCTTGCTGATTTTATTGTCAAAGAACATCCTCAATCAATCGCTGTAATCCTAGCTCATATGGATCCAAGCGGTGCAGCAGAAACTCTTAGCTATTTTCCAGATGAGCTAAGAAGTGAGGTTATAATTAGGATGGCGACTTTAGGCGATATTACCCCAAGTGTGATAAAACGCGTCTCAACAGTGCTTGAGAGTAAGCTAGATAGCCTTACTTCCTATAAAGTCGAAGTGGGCGGACCACGTGCTACTGCTGAGGTGCTAAATCGCCTAGGGCAAAAGGCTAGCAAAAGCACCATCGAGCGCATAGAGCAGACCGACGAAAGACTTGCTACTACGATAAAAGAGCTTATGTTTACATTTGAGGATATTAGCACGCTTAACTCAAATGCGATACGTGAAATTTTAAAAGAGGTTGATAAAAAAGATCTCATGGTTGCGCTTAAGGGTGCTAGTGAGCCTTTAAGAGAGAAGTTTTTATCCAATATGTCCCAGCGTGCTAGCGAAGCATTTTTAGAGGAGATGGGATATTTGGGCGCAGTGCGTGTGCGAGATGTTGAAGAAGCACAAAGGCGCATAGTAGAAACTGTTCAAAGTCTAGCTGATAAAGGAGTATTCCAAGTTGGCGAAGTTGATGAGATGATAGAATGAAAAGTAGCATAATCACAAACGAAACCTCAAGCAGGCACTTTGTGCAAAATTATAGATTTAAAGTCCTCTCTACAGAGCATGCTGATTTATCTCATGCAAGCGCAGCTAAGACAGGGTCACCAAAAGACGTAAGCGATCAAATGCAAAATGAAGTAATTAGTAGTGAGCATATAAATCAAGATATAACTAATGCTACTTCTAGTATATCGGCCACACCAGCTAATATAAACCAAAACGATAGCTTTGTCGAGGAGCTTTTAAAAAAAGTCGATGAAATGGGCGATAATGTCATTAAGCTTCAAATGCAAATAGAAAATCAAGAGCGTGAGTTTAGCTCTCGCTTAGCTAGCGAGGTGGAGCGTGCTAAAACCGAGGGGGAAGAGGTCGGTAGGGCAAAGGCTGGTGAGGAATTTACCGCTCAACTTGATGAGTTAAAAAGGCAGTATGGCTTAAGTGTGTCTAAGCTAGATGAGGCAAGTAAAAGGCTTGATGAATTTATCGCTAAAAACGAAGCCGAGCTAGGAAATACCGCCATAGAAATCGCAAAAGAAGTCATAGCAAAAGAGCTTCTTGAGGATAGCGCTAAGATAGCCTTAGGGCTTGCTAAAAAGCTTCTTAGCGAATTAGCAGGAGCTAGCGAGATAAAGCTAAGCGTAAATCCAAATGATGCTAGCTTTTTAAAAGAGAGCTTTGCAGATGACGCCAGAATAAGCGTAATAAGCGATGAGGCTATCGCAAAAGGTGGTGTTATAATTACAAGTGATGCTGGAAATATAGAGGCAAGCCTAAGTGCGCGCTTAGATAAAATAAAGTCAATGGTGGGCTAATATGATAGACGTAAAATCTATGAGTGAAAGCGAGCTAAGAGAGCTTTGTGCTAGGATTAGAGAGCGGATATTAGAGGTAGTTAGCAAGCGTGGAGGGCATCTAAGCTCAAATATGGGCGCTATTGAGCTAACAGTGGCTATGCACTACGTTTTTGACGTTAAAAAAGATCCATTTATATTTGACGTAAGCCATCAAAGCTATACGCATAAGTTGCTAACTGGACGCTGGGATAGTTTTGATAGCTTGCGTAGTTTTGGTGGCATTAGCGGCTACACTAAGCCTAGTGAGAGTGAGGCAGATTATTTTGTCGCTGGGCATAGCTCGACTTCGGTTAGCCTAGCAGTTGGCGCTGCAAAAGCCATAGCGTTAAAGGGCGAGGATAGGGTGCCAGTTGCACTTATAGGAGATGGCGCTATGAGCGCTGGTATGGCGTATGAGGCGTTAAATGAGCTGGGTGATCGAAAATATCCTTGCGTTATAATCTTAAATGATAATGAGATGAGTATCTCAAAGCCAATAGGTGCTCTTAGTAAGTATCTAAGTCAGCTAATGGCAGGGCAGACTTATCAAAAATTTAAAAAGCGTGTAGAGCGCATACTTGATTATATGCCTCAAAGTGCTGCGTATATGGCAAAACGTTTTGAGGAGGGCTTTAAACTAATTACGCCTGGAATGCTATTTGAGGAGTTGGGGCTTGAGTATATAGGGGTGGTTGATGGGCATGATATAGGCTCACTCATTAGCACGCTAAAGACGGCAAAATCGATGAAAAAGCCAGTCATTTTACACGCTCAGACTCTAAAGGGCAAGGGCTATGCGCCAGCTGAGGGTAAGTACGCTAAATGGCACGGAGTTAGCCCATTTGATTTAAAAAGTGGCGAGAGTATAAAAGGCAAAGCAAATATTAAAAGTGCGACTGAGATTTTTAGTGAAAATTTAATGCGCCTTGCAAAAGAGCATGAAAATGTCGTGGGTGTAACAGCTGCTATGCCTACTGGTACTGGGCTAGATGCACTTATAGAGCGTTATCCTGAGCGTTTTTGGGATGTTGGCATAGCCGAACAGCATGCGGTAACTTCTATGTGTGCGCTTGCAAAGGAGGGCTTTAAGCCGTTTATTGCTATTTATTCGACCTTTATGCAGCGCGCATATGACCAGCTTATCCATGACGCTTGCCTTTTAAATTTACCAGTCGTTTTTGCCATGGATAGGGCTGGGATTGTGGGTGAGGACGGCGAGACTCATCAGGGTGCGTTTGATATTAGCTTTTTAAACGCTGTGCCAAATTTAATCCTTTGCGCTCCACGTTCTGAGGCTAGTATGGCGCATGTTATGGATTTTGCTTATGCTTGTAGCGGTGCTTTGGCTATGCGCTATCCAAGGGGTGGCTTTTTGCTTGATAAATTTGATGAGTTTAGAGGTGCAAAACCTCTAAGCCTAGGCAAAGCAGAGGTGCTAAAATCCGCAAATAGCGACGTGGTACTTATTTGTTATGGCAACGGCGTAGGCAGAGGTGCTGAGGTTTTGACCTTACTTTTAAATGCTGGGTTAGAGGTTAGTTTGGTGGATTTAGTCTTTATTAAGCCACTTGATAAAGAGCTGCTTTTAGGGCTTGCAAGAGACAAAAAGCGCTGGTATGTAATAAGCGATAGCGCAAAAAATGGCGGCGTGGGCGATATTTTAAGTGCATTTTTACAGGAAAATAGCCTCCATGACGTGGCTTTATATAGTTTTGAATATAAAGACGAGTTTATAAAGCATGGAAATACAAAAGATGTCGAGCGTGATTTAGGAATTAGTGCCGATTTTATAGTTGATAAAATATTAAAGGATAATAAATATTACTTATAAACTTCATTTAATTTTTTTATAGTAGAATTACAATTCGAATTTTAAACTTAAACCCATTAGGATTGTTATGGACTACGTAAATTTATTAAAGACTCACGGCTTAAAGGTTACCCCGCAGCGTATCAGCGTCTTGAGGGTACTAGGGGCTCATACGCATCCGACAATTGACGAGCTATATGAAGAGATAAGAAAAGAAAACCCCTCTATCTCACTAGCTACTGTGTATAAAAATTTAAACACGCTAAAAGATGAAGGCTTGGTTGTTGAGGTTAATATAGTAAATCAAAAATCAAGATATGACATCTACGAAAAGCCTCATATCCACGTCATTTGCGAAAGCTGCGGTGCGGTTGAGGATATTGGAATGAGTGATGATACATTAGAGCAGTATCAGCATATTTTAGAGCGTAAGATAGGAAATATAGTCGAGCGCTTAAACGTAGTAGCCAGCGTCGCAAACTGTAAAAAGTGCTTAAAATAGGGGGAATTTAAGCCTATTATTGCTAAAATAGAGCATTTAGCAAAGGGAGGTCGGTGTGAAACTTAAACGCAGGTACGTTTTAAAAGATAACTCGCTTGCCTCCTTTTTGGCTGATTGTGGCGTAGCTTTGACGCCTAAAATCACCACTCACACCTTTATTAACCCCACTTTAGGATATACAAAATCTGACAAAGAGTTTTTTAAATTTGAGCTAAACTCAAGCTTTAGCATAAGCAAGGACGAGTACAATAACGCCCTTTTAAAAAGCCAGACTTCATCTTTAAGTAAAAACCGAGCCAGCTTTTTTATAGATGAGAATTTATATCACATAGATGAGTATAGCGGCGAGCTTGCTGGGCTTTTTATGCTTGAGGTGGAGTTTGGTGATGAGATGGCTGGGCTTTATTTTAAGCTACCAAATTTCTTAGAAGGCTTTGCGCTAAAAGAGGTCAGTAGTGATAAATTTTTTAGCCAGTATTCGCTAAGTGTTTTTGGGTATTTTAATGGTAGCGATTTTAGTCTTAGGGATACTCTTTTGCGCATTTTGGCCACAGGTGCTGCGCCTTATGCGCCAAGGGGGCTTGATGGCTTAAATTCTTTACTACCTATACTTTTTAGCCTTATTTTGCCGCTTAGAAATTTAAATTTTTCAAATACAAAAGAGTGCTATGAGGCGCTTCTTGAGTCCTCTTTTATCTTGCGAGCCTTTGCTTCAAGCATCTTTGATGAGAGAGTGGCTTTGATTTTTAGTGATTCATTGGAGCGATTTGCTGAGCCTTTGATGAGCTTAACTTACACGGGTGATTTTTTAAAATACATAAACAAACAAAGCAAGAAAAAAGACAAAGACCAAAAGGAGAGCAAAAGTAGGCAGCTTAGCATACTTTTAAAAAAGGCAATCGCGTCCTTGCTTTTAAGTATTGAGAAGCATGACGTCTCTAGCGCGCTTAAAGATTATGAGCTGTTTTTAAGCGATGAGAGCGGATTTTATGCGGCTGGGCATAGCTTTGAGCGTTCCGAGATAATAGCTGCTAGGGTGCTTAGATTTTATCTAATATCTCTTATTAGGCTTTTAAATAAGCTTGATAGTCAAAAAGCAAATGCTGCCTTTTTCATGGCAGCAAATCATGCAAAAACAGCTATGATAATCCTAAAATATTTCTCTCATCAGTGGGTGAGTCTGCCTGTAAAAGAGCTAGAAAATTTATCCAAAAATCTAGAAAAACTTCGCCAAAGTGGCGCTTGGCTAGGGATTTTTATCCGCTCTCCTTATCAGCCTAAAAAGCTTCATTTAAAGCTTTTAAAACGCACTCAAAATTTAAGAAATAGGGTGCTTGAGAATAAATTTATAGCTATAAATGAGCTTAAGATGATGAATAAAAATTTAAAAATATATAAAAGGCCTTAAATGCAAAAGCAAGAAAAAATAGTAAAGATGTTTGACGCCATAGCTCCTACTTATGATGTGGCAAATAGAGTTTTAAGCCTAGGTATAGACATAAAGTGGCGGCGCGAGGCCTGTGAGTTTGCGCTTAGCGAGTACGCAAAAGATGACATTAGTATAGTTGATGTGGCTTGTGGGACTGGTGATATGATGAAAATTTGGCAAGACACAGCCAAAAAACAGGGCGTAAATATAAATAGCCTAATAGGCGTAGACCCCTCAAACGGCATGCTGGCAAAGGCGAGAGAGAAATTTAGTGACTTTAATTTTAAATTTATCGAAGCCTATGCGGATAATACCACGCTTAAAAGCGCAAGCGCAGACATACTTAGCATAAGTTATGGCATACGAAACGTAATCGAGCGAAAAGAGGCACTAAAAGAGTTTAATCGTGTGCTAAAAAACGATGGGCTTGTCGTGGTGCTTGAGTTTACTAGGCGTAGCAAAGAGGGGTTTATAAGCAGGCTTAGGGATTTTTACTTGCAAAAAATTCTACCAAAAATAGGCGGCTTTATCAGTAAAAATAAAGAGGCGTATGAGTATTTGCCAAACTCCATAGAGGGCTTTTTAGACGCTCAGACTTTTTGCGATGAGCTACGAATTTACGGCTTTGAGATAGTGTTTTGCAAGAGCTTTAGTGCGGATATTTCCACGCTTTTTGTCGCTAAAAAGATAAGAAATTGCTAAGCGTTACCCAGCTAAACGAGCAGGCAAAAGCTCTGCTTGAGACAAATTTTGGTCTTGTGGAGGTTAGGGGCGAGATAAGTCGTCTTACGCGCCATGCGAGCGGACATTGGTATTTTGTGCTAAAAGATGAGGGTGCAAGTGTAAGTGCCGCTATGTTTAAAAGTGCAAATTTAAAGGTGGGCTTTAGCGTTAAAGAGGGCTCTAAGGTCGTAGCGTATGCGAAGGTGTCTATGTATGTTCAAAGTGGTGCGTATCAGCTTGTAGTCTCTGCCCTGCGTCCTGATGGCGAGGGTGAGCTAGAAATGGCACTAAATGAATTAAAAGCAAAGCTTCGCGCCCAGGGGCTATTTGAGCCAGCGCGTAAAAAGCCACTACCAGTTCTGCCTATGCGAGTGGGCGTGGTTACCTCTGCTACTTCGGCTGCGCTTGCTGATATGATTAGGGTAGCAAGTAGCAGATGGGGGCTTGCAAAGCTTTATATACACGACTCACTTACTCAGGGTGCAGAAGCCCCAAGAGCTTTAATCTCTGTGCTAAAATCAGCTGATAAAATGGGCTATGACGCTATAGTCTTAGCTCGTGGTGGAGGGAGCAAGGAGGATTTGTGGTGCTTTAATGATGAGGAGCTAGCCCTTACAATTGCTTCTTTGCACACCCCAATAATTACAGGTATAGGACATGAGATAGATGAGAGTGTGGCTGATTTAGTCGCGGATTATCGCGCGTCAACGCCAACGGCTGCTATGAGTGCGCTTTTGCCTGACGCTGCGGGCGTGGCGCAGTATATAGATAGGCTAAGCGATGATATATCATCAGCCTTTGGTGCTAAGGTTTTAGCATGTAAAAACGCTATTGCTAGATTTGATTTTAATGGTGCGTTAAATTTAAAAATAGCCAAAAGCGAGGCCAGACTTTTGGCTATAAGCTCGAGATTTTTGCCGCAAGCCTTAGCTGCTCGCATTGAGGCAAAAGGCTCTTTGGTAAGCTCACTTGCCTCACGGCTAAATGGTGCTTTTGAGCGTAAAATTTTAAGCTTTGAGGCAAGGCTTGCTGGGCTTAAGGCTAGTTTTAGCACGTATGAAAGCTTTTATGAGGCTACTACTGACTTAATCGAGATTAGAAGTAATGGCAAAAAGATAAAGCTAGAGGAGCTAAAATCAGGCGATGAGGTGGTTTTAGTAGGACAAAATATAAGCAAAAAAGCGATAATAAAGGAGTGAAAATGAGAGTGATAAATTTTAGTGCAGGACCAAGTGCGTTGCCGCTTTGCGTTTTGCAAAAGGCCGAGAGCGAGTTTTTAAGTTTTAAAGGCAAGGGCTTTAGCATAATGGAAATAAGCCATCGCTCGGCTGTTTTTGACGAGGTTTATAAAAGCACCGTCGATAGCATAAAGCGTCTTTATGCACTAAGCGATGAGTATGAGGTGCTTTTTATGCAAGGTGGGGCAAGCCTTCAGTTTGCGCTAGCGCCGATGAATTTATCACAGGATAAGAGAGTTGAGTACGCAGATACTGGGGTATGGACACAAAAAGCCATAAAAGAGGTAAAAATTCAAGGCAAAGAGTGCGTTATAGTAGCCTCAAGTGAACAAGAGGCGTATAGCTATATCCCAGAGGTTAGCTTCTCAGATGATGCGGCATATGGCTATATCTGCTCAAATAATACCATATACGGCACGCAGTATCGCACCCTACCAGCCTCAAAGACCCCACTAGTAATTGACGCTAGTAGTGATGTATTATCATATCCTATTGATTTTAGTGGCTCAAACGTGGGAGTTCTTTTTGCTGGGGCGCAGAAAAACGCGGGCATTAGTGGCGTTACGCTAGTTATTATCCGCAAAGATATGCTAGAGCGCGTCCCTCAAAATCTCCCTACCATGCTTCGCTATGACACATATGCTAATAATCAGTCGATGTTTAACACTCCGCCGACATTTGCTATTTATATGCTAGGGCTTATTTGTGAGTGGATAGAGGGGCTAGGAGGTCTAGAGGCGGTAAAGGAGCGAAATGCTAAAAAGGCTTTTGAAATTTATAACGCTATAGATACTTCAGGCGGCTTTTATAAGGGGCATGCTAAAGAAAATAGTCGCTCAAATATGAACGTAAGCTTTAATATAGTTGCTAACCCTGCGCTTGAGCCAGTCTTTGTCGAAGAGGCGAGCAGGGCTGGAATGTTAGGGCTTAAGGGGCATAAGCACATAGGCGGCATACGTGCGTCGATTTATAACGCCATAACACCTAGTGAGGTGGAAACTTTAACCAAGTTTATGAGAGAATTTGTGCGTAAGCATGGTTAAACTTTTGTTTAGGCTTTGAATTGTGATACAATATAGCAAAAAGTAAAAGGTAGCGAAATAATGAAAAATTTAATCATCGTCGAGTCGCCTGCAAAAGCAAGAACTATAAAAAATTTCCTAGGTAAGGACTATGACGTCATAGCCAGTAAAGGGCATATAAGGGACCTGCCAAAGACAAGCTTTGGTATAAAAATAGAAAATGATGAGTTTATTCCAGAGTATCGTGTGAGTGCAGATCACTCAAAAATAGTCAAAGAGATAAAAGAGCTAGCAAAGTCAGCAGACGCCATATATCTAGCAACGGACGAGGATAGAGAGGGAGAGGCGATAGCCTATCACATAGCAAACGCCATCGGCAAAAAGGCTCAAAGCCTGCCTCGCATAGTCTTTCATGAGATTACTAAAAACGCAATAAACAAAGCCCTGCAAAATCCTCGCATAATTGACATGGATAGCGTAAATGCTCAGCAAGCACGCAGGCTTCTTGATCGCATCGTGGGCTATAAGCTAAGTCCACTACTAAGCCAGAAAATTCAAAAAGGGCTAAGCGCTGGACGCGTACAAAGCGCGGCGCTAAAGATAATTGTTGATAGAGAGCGCGAGATACGGGCGTTTGTACCTGTAAAATATTACAGCATAGACACTGTGTTTAAAAAGGACATTGACGCTGAGCTTGTTAAATTTGAGAATCAAAAGATAGAAAAGCTAACAATCACAAATGCTGAGCGTGCAGAATACATAGTCTCGACGCTTAAGAGCGAGAAATTTAGCGTAAGCGATCTAATCAGCAAGCAAAGAAAGACTCAGCCAAATCCACCGTTTATGACTTCTACACTTCAGCAAAGCGCCTCAAATGCGCTAGGCTTTAGCCCTAAAAAGACGATGATGTTAGCGCAAAGCCTTTATGAGGGTGTGCAGACACACGAGGGCTTTATGGGTGCGATTACTTATATGAGGACAGATAGTCTAAATATCGCAGCTGAGGCTATAAGTGCAGCTAGGGAGCTAATAGAGAGTGAATTTGGTGCGGACTATCTACCGCCAAAACCAAATTATTACTCCACAAGCTCAAAGGGTGCACAAGAGGCACATGAGGCGATACGTCCAACAAATTTAGTCTTTACACCAGAGATTGCTGCTAGATTTTTAGAAAAAGATCTGCTAAAACTTTATACATTAATATACAACCGTTTTTTGGCCTCTCAGATGAGTGCTTGCGTGAGCGAGACGCAAACTCTAGTTATAACAAGTCAAAGTGCAGAGCTAAAAGTGGGCGGCAAAAAGGTACTTTTTGACGGATTTTATAAGGTGTATGGTGATATGGATAAGGACAAACTCCTGCCAAATTTAAATATAGGCGATGAGCTAAGCTTGCAAAGCTTAAAAGCGAGCGAGCATTTTACAGAGCCGCCGACACGTTACTCTGAAGCTGGGCTGGTTAAAAAGCTAGAAAGCCTAGGAATCGGACGTCCATCGACATATGCGCCGACTATTTCGTTGCTTACAAGCCGCGATTATGTGCGTGTTGAGAAAAAGCAGCTTGTGCCAAATGAGGTCGCTTTTGATATGATTGATATGCTTGAAAAGCACTTTAGTAATATTGTAGATAGCGATTTTACTTCGAATTTAGAGCAGACGCTTGATAAAATAGCTGAGGCTAAGGCAAACTGGCAGGAGGTGCTAAATGACTTTTATCATCCATTTATGGAGCGCATAAAACACGGTAAAACCGACATAAAAAGCCTAAAAGTCGCCACTCCAATAGGCGAAAAATGCCCAGAATGTGGCGGTGAGCTAGTAAAGCGCAAGGGTAGATTTGGCGAGTTTGTGGCTTGTTCAAATTTTCCAAAATGCAAATACTCGCGCAATATAAAATCACAAAGCGAGGAGCAAGGCTCGCAAAAACCACAAAAAGAGCTGGTTACAATAGAGGCTCCTTGCCCAAAATGTGGTGGCGAGATAGTGCAGAGATTTAGCCGTAGAGGTAAGTTTTATGGCTGTAAAAACTATCCAAAATGTGATTTTATCTCAAATTACGAGCCAGTGGTAGAGGCCTGCCCTGAGTGCGGCGGACGAATGGTAAAAAAAGAGCTAAAAAGAGGGACATTTCACGAGTGCGTGGAGTGTAAATTTAAGCAACCTTTAGGAGAGCAGTGATGAAAATGGTAATGTTACGCGCGATTAGCTCGCTTTCAAGCGGTATATGTGGAGAGGATTGTGCGTACTGCACCCACCCAACGGGGGGTGCTTTATGAAAATGGTAATGCTTTGTGCGATTAGCTCGCTTTCAAGCGGTATATGTGGAGAGGATTGTGCGTACTGCACCCAAAACGCCAAAGTAAAAACAGACATCGACCGTTATGATATAAAAACTCCTGAGGCGGTGGTAAATGAGGCAAAGCGTGCTGCGGCAAATCATGCGCTGGGCTTTTGCCTAGTTACAAGCGGCGCTGGTCTAACTGACGCAAAAACTGAAAAAGTGGCAAGAATTGCTGCTGCCGTGCGAAAAGAGGTGCCAGGCTTAATGCTAATTGCCTGTAATGGACTAGCCAGCGAGCAACAGCTAAGAGAGCTAAAAAATGCTGGGGTATTTAGCTATAATCACAATTTAGAAACTAGCCGCGAGTTTTACCCACAAATCTGCACCACACATAGTTGGGATGAGCGGTGGCAGACAAATTTAAACGCCAAAGCTGCCGGGCTTGAGCTATGCTGCGGAGGAATTTATGGGCTAGGGGAGAGTGAGGCGGACAGGATAAGCATGAGAAAAAGTCTTGCCGAGCTAAAGCCATTTTCAAGTCCGATAAATTTTTTCATTTCAAATCCAAAGCTAAATCTCCAAGTCTCTCGCCTAAGTGCAGATGAGGCGCTTAATATAGTAAGCGATACGGTGCGAGAGCTGCCTGAGTGCAGGATCATGGTAGCTGGAGGGCGTGAGGTGGTGCTGGGAGAGCGTCAGTATGAGGCGCTTGAGCGTGGGGCTGCGGCTGTCGTTATAGGGGATTATCTCACGACAAAGGGCGAGGTAGCAAGCCGTGATATAGTAGAGCTACAAAAGCGGGGATATACTTTTGTTACCGAGTGCCACTAATGGATTAAGCATACTCATAACTCTTGCTTTTATCATTTTTGCCTCTCCTTATTTTTCCAGGCTTTTACGCATACCCATAGCGCCTATTGAGATAATGCTAGGCGCAGTGGCTGGGTATGCTGGGCTTATCGGACATAGTGATATATTTGAGCTAGTAAGCGAAGTGGGATTTTTCTACCTTATGTTTTTAGCTGGAACTGAGGTGGATTTGCGGATATTTTTTAGTGCGGATAAGGCTGTGCTTAAACGCGGATTAATCTATATATGTTTGCTTTATCTACTCTCTGCACTGCTTACTTTTGCGCTGGGGTTAAATCCACTTTTTATTATAATTATCCCACTTATGAGCGTGGGTATGGTTTTTACGCTGATTAAGGAGTATGGCAAGGATTTGGGCTGGTTAAGCCTAAGCATGCTAATAGGCTCAATCGGCGAGGTTATTAGCATTATGCTTTTGACATTTATTGCGGCTTATTTTCAGTTTGGTGCGAGTATAAATTTATGGCTAAATATCGCGTATTTAATCGCATTTTTAATCATCGCTGCATTTGGTTTTAAACTGCTTGATGTGCTTTTTTGGTGGTATCCAAAGATTAGGGTTATCCTGATGCCACATCACGATAAGGATGAAAAGGGCATTAGGCTTTGTATGGCGCTATTTTTTGCCGTGATTGCACTAATGCTTTATCTTGGGCTTGAGATAGCCTTTGGAGCGTTTATCGCAGGTAGCTTTATAGCGACATTTTTTGATCACAAAGAGGACTTGCCGCATAAGCTTAGCTCATTTGGCTTTGGCTTTTTGGTACCGACATTTTTTGTATATATAGGTTCTACTTTTAGTCTCGATGCACTTTTGCGTGATAGGGTGGCGCTTGATGCAGTGCTCATTAGCGTTGTGATGATAGGATTTCGCTTTATTTCTAGCTTTATATTTTTAAATTTATTAAAGTTTAAGGGTATTGCGCTTTATGCCCTATCTCACTCTATGCCGCTTACTTTAATCATAGCTGTTGCTACCATAGCACACAAAACAGGAGATATTAGTGAGAATTTTTATTACTCTTTCATACTTGCAGCCCTTTTGCAGGCTATAATATCTATGATAAGTATAAAATTGCTTATGAATACAAATAAGGGGGCAAGATGTCAAACACAGTAACTCTAACGGATAACAGAACAGGCGCAAGCTATGAATTTCCGATACTTGATGGCACAAAAGGACCGAGTGTTATAGATATTTCTACGCTTTTTACTCAAACTGGCATGTTTACTTTTGACCGAGGATACACAAGTACTGCGATGTGTCGTAGCTCTATTACATTTATAGATGGGCAGAAGGGCGAGCTTTTACACAGGGGTTATGACATAGCCTATCTGGCTGAAAATCATACCTTTTTAGAGGTGTCTTATTTGCTTTTAAATAAAAAGTTGCCAAACGCACATGAGCTTGAGGCTTTTAGACTTGAGATGAAAAAGCGTTCATTTATTCATGAGGGTATGATGAAAATTTTTGATGCTTTTCCTGATAAGTCTCATCCTATGGCGATTTTGCAGGCTGCTGTGGCGTCGCTTAGCTCATTTTATCCAGATCACTTAAACGCAAACAAGCCTGAGGAATTTCACGAAATGGCTATGCGAATAATCGCCAAAATGCCGACAATTGCAGCATTTAGTTATCGCTTTAAAAAGGGCATTCCTATCATATACCCAAACCTAGACCGCGGCTTTACGGAGAATTTTTTATACATGCTACGCTCATATCCTTATGAACATGTGGACTTAAAGCCTATTGAAGTCAAGGCGCTTGATACGGTGTTTATGCTACATATCGACCACGAGCAAAATGCCTCTACTACGACTGTTCGTACGGTTGGTAGCACCCATGCACATCCATATGCGTGCATAGCAGCTGGTATAGGTGCACTATGGGGACACGCCCATGGTGGTGCAAATGAGGGTGTTATACGTCAGCTTGAGGCGATCGGCACGCTTGATAATGTTGATAAATTTATTGCTAGAGCAAAGGATAAAAATGACCCATTCCGCTTGATGGGCTTTGGACATAGGGTGTATAAGAACTTCGACCCACGTGCAAAGGTACTTAAGAAAATGTGCGCTCAACTAATTGATGAGATAGGTATTGATTCCGAGCTTTTAAAGGTAGCTAGACGCATAGAGGAGATAGCACTAAGTGATGAGTATTTTATCAGTAGAAATTTATATCCAAATGTCGACTTTTACAGCGGACTTATCTTAAAGGCGCTTGGTATTCCAAATGACATGTTTGCGGTGATTTTTGTCATAGGTAGGGTTAGTGGCTGGATAAGTCAGCTAATCGAGTTAAAAGAGCAAGATAGCATAAAAATAGTCCGCCCTAGACAGCTTTATGTTGGCGAAAGTAATAGGGTGTAGATGAATAGCCTGTTAAAACTTGCTAAGAAAGCAGCCGTTGAGGCTGGGCGAGCCATCATGTTTGAGTATGATAAGTCCTTTAGTGTAAGGCTAAAGGGCGATCGCTCGCCAGTAACGAGTGCTGATCTTGCTGCAAATGATAAAATTTATGAGATACTCTCTGCTAGTGGCATTTCTATTTGTTCTGAGGAGAGCGTGCTAGAGACTAGACAGAGGCAGGAGGCGGAGATTTTTTGGCTTGTTGATCCGCTTGATGGGACGAAAGAATTTATCGATAAAAATGGCGATTTTTGCGTGTGTATAGCTTTGATCGAGGCTGGCAAGGCGGTGCTTGGCGTTATATTTGTACCTACGACGGCCGAGCTTTTTTACGCTTCTAGCGCTGGCGTTTTTATGGAGCGACTAGGGGCTGGATATGGGCTTTTGGAGATTTTAAATTTAAACAAATCTGCCAAAAATGAGAAAAATATCTACCTTTCAAGACGTAGTAAAAACGCAGTAGGCAAGGAAATAGCTAGTACGCTCGGACTTAAAACGCACACCATAGGCTCGGCCATAAAGTTTGCTCGCCTAGTGCAAAATGGCGGAGCATATGTGCGCATAAGCCCAAGCTATATCTGGGATAACGCAGCTGGCGATGCGCTCGTGCGCCTAAGTGGGGGCGTGGTACTAGACGCTGATAGCCTAGAGCCGATTAATTATGCCAGCAAGAGCTTAAAAAGTCCTCATTTTATCTGCCTAAGCAAGGATATGACCTTTTTACTCGATGATATAGTCTCCATTGTGGGTAGATTTAACCTTAAAAGCTAGGCTTAGCTTAGAGCTATTTTGTGGCAGCTTTGGTTTTTCTATGTCAAATTATTAGGCTTTGTTTCTGCTTGAAATTTATGCCATTATTGCTTGTTGTAGAGTTTGTTTAATTTAAATTTTTGGATACATTTAAGAAAAATGCTATATCTATAAAAACTTTCAACGATTTAAATTTGTGTCTGACGTTTATTGATTATTATCCCCCCCCCCCCTGTTTATTGTGCTACGGAGCTTGAGTTTTGGTGAGTTTAATTATGAAATTTTACGGTGCAACTTAATTATCCATAAAATCGGCTTTTTATAATTATAGGATAATCAATTAAAATAATTTAAGATTTCATTAAATAATAGTATTTAATTATTATTTATGCTTTTTAAAAAATTTAGATTTTTAGCATAGAGCTTTAAGGTTAAAATATAGCTAGATAAATGGCTAAATTTCATGATAATTTTTTGGTGTTTTTATGTTAAATTTATCTTAATATTAAGGTTTTAATGCTTGAGCGATAAACAATTAATAGCTTGAGGTATTAAAATTTAGCTATTCAAACAAATAATGTTGTTTTTAATTACAAATTTAAGCCATAGTATAAGTCTAGCACCACCAATTGCTATTATCGCCATAGTATATAGCGTCATAAAATTTTTGGTACTTTTGCAGGTGCTTGACACGTTAACCCACTCGCATACGTGACTAGGACTTAACTTTAAAATTTACAAAGCAATACTATTGTTTAAAAGAGTCTAAAATTTTTTAAATACCGAGACCATTAAACGAATAATCTTATTATTTTTGCGTAGCTTTAGTAGAAAATATGCAATCTTGTTAAAGTTGGTAGAGCTTTGAATTTAAAATTAAGGCTATCAAAGCCCAGCTGCTAGCATTGCCTCTGCTTGATGGTGAGCTATTAGAGGGTCTATTATTTCGTCAAATAACCCCCCAGCCATTATCGCATCAAGTCTGTATAGAGTGAGGTTTATGCGATGGTCGCTTATTCTGTTTTGTGGGAAGTTGTACGTGCGTATACGTCCGCTTCTATCGCCTGTGCCGACTTGACTTTTGCGCTCGCTACTTTCTTTTTCAAGTCGCTCGGCTTCTTGCATTTCATAAAGTCTAGCCTTTAGGACTTTCATGGCAGCTTCTTTGTTTTTATGCTGAGATTTACCGTCTTGGTTGGTTACGACTATACCTGTTGGTATGTGTGTAATTCGTACGGCGCTATCTGTAGTGTTTACACTCTGTCCGCCGTGCCCGCTTGAACGCATGACATCAATTCTTAAATCATTCGGATTTATCTGTATCTCGCTGTCTTCTACCTCTGGCATTATTGCCACAGTTACTGCGCTTGTGTGCACTCTGCCTTGGCTTTCAGTTTCTGGGACACGTTGTACCCTGTGAGTGCCACCTTCGTATTTTAGTCTAGAGTATGCACCACTGCCTTTTATTAGCAGGATTATCTCCTTAAATCCTCCTACACTTCCCTCGCTTTGGCTTACGATTTCATATTTATAGCCTCTAGCTTCGGCATATCTGATATACGCACCAAAAAGATCTCCGACAAATAAAGCCGCCTCATCTCCGCCTGTACCAGCTCGAATCTCTAAAAATATATTCTTATCGTCATTTGGATCTTTTGGTAGAAGTAGGATTTTAATCTCGTTTTCTAGCTCGTCTTTACGTGCCTCGGCCGATTTTAGCTCATCTTTTGCGAGTTCGCCGAGCTCAGGATCTGTTAGCAACGCTTTGTTGCTTTCTATGTCATCTAAGGTTTGTAGGTACTCTTGTGCGACTTCTTTTATCGGTTCTATGCTTGCCTGCTCTTTTGAGAGCTTTGTCATCTTTTCTATGTCATTGATGATAGCTGGATCGCTAAGGAGAGAGTTTATCTCGGCATAGCGATCCAAAAATGGCTTAAGTTTATCGGCAAGCATTATGGGTTATTAGGCTACTTTTAGAGTATTTACAAGTTGTGCTAGGCGGCTTACACGGCGTGAAGCTGTTTGCTTTTTCAAAAATCCACGACTTACGAAGCTATGAATGCTTTTGTTTGCTACTTTTAGTGCTTCTGTAGCAGCACTTAGGTCTTTTGCTTCAACTGCTACGCGTACCGCTTTTGTTATATTTTTAAGTCTTGTGCGGTAGAATCTATTTCGCTCAGTTTTTTTAATAGTCTGTCTTGCTCTTTTTTCAGCAGATTTGTGGTTTGCCATAACTTACCTTTATTTTTGATAATTTTAGTCGGCAATTATATACAAAATAAATTTAATTATAGCTTAATTTAAGCCTATTTTAAAGCTTAGTTATAAAAGCAAATTTAAATTAACTTCTGCTATAATTTAGCTTTAATATTTAAATTTAAGGAAAAATGTAGAATTATGAAGCTTTTTGGCACAGATGGAGTAAGAGCTATGGCCGGAAAAGAGCTAAGTGCAAACGTGGCTATGCGCCTAGCTATGGCAGCTGGCATATATTTTCGCAAATATTCGGTAACAAATACCATAATGCTAGGAAAAGATACGAGAAAAAGTGGCTATATGATAGAAACGGCCATAGTTGCAGGGCTTACTTCGGTGGGGTATAATGTGCTACAAATTGGTCCTATGCCGACCCCTGCGGTGGCGTTTTTAACAGAGGATATGCGCTGTGATGCGGGCATAATGATAAGCGCAAGCCACAATCCATACTACGATAATGGCATTAAATTCTTTGATAGCAAAGGCAACAAGCTAGATGCTAGCGTAGAGAGTGAAATAGAAAAAATTTATAATGATGACGAAATTATTAAAAACTCCCTAAAAAGTGGCAGCGAAATAGGCGCGAATAAGCGCATAGATGATGTCATCGGACGCTATATCGTAAGTATTAAAAACTCCTTTCCAAAAGAGCTAACCCTAAAGGGTGTGAGGATAGTCCTAGATGTGGCAAATGGTGCTGCTTACCGCGTCGCACCTACTGTTTTTAAGGAGCTTGGTGCTGATGTGATAGTCATAAATGACAAGCCAAACGGACTAAATATAAATGAGGAGTGCGGTGCACTTCACCCACAAAATCTCGCAAGCGAAGTGGTACGACTGCGTGCTGATATAGGCTTTGCGTTTGATGGGGATGCTGATAGGCTTGTAGTGATTGATGAGTGTGGTGAGGTAGTACATGGAGATAGTTTGTTGGGTGCACTTGGGCTTTGGCTGGCTAAAAAGGGCGATCTAAAAGGTGGTGCGATGGTAGCAACTATAATGAGTAACGCTGCTCTTGATGATGCGCTAGGTGATGTGGGATGCAGGCTTTATCGCAGTGGTGTGGGCGATAAGCTCGTGCTTGATCTTATGCGCGAAAAAGGTGTAAACTTTGGCGGAGAGCAGAGCGGGCATATTATATTTAGCGATTTTGCAAAGACTGGAGATGGCGTAGTTTCGGCACTGCAAGTAGCTGCCATGATGTTAAAAACTGGCAAAAAAGCAAGTGAAATTTTTAACGTCATTAAGCCATATCCGCAGATTTTGATAAATTTAAAAGTATCACAAAAAGTGCCTCTAAGCGAGATAGCTGGGCTTGGCGAGCTTGAGGAAAAATGCATCAAAATGGGCGTACGTACGCTGTTTCGATACTCTGGGACGGAGCCGCTTATTAGGCTTTTAGTAGAGGGTAAAAACGAACAATCTGTACAAGAGGCCGCAAATATTGCGCGCGAGTTTTTCGCAAAAGCGCTTGTGTGAAGGCGGATTTTATGGGGGTTAAATTTATCCTCGCTTTTTTTGCGGTTTTAGCGATAGATCAGGGCGTAAAGCAGCTTTTTTTAGGTGGCTTTAGATACGATGGGGAGTTTATCTCGCTTGTGCTTGTCTTTAATGACGGCGTTGCATTTTCTATGCTTTCAAGCCTTGGGGAGTGGCTCAAATACATTCAGCTATCACTTGTTGGAGCTATAATCTGCTATCTATTTTATGAAAGAAAGCTCTTAAGAGAGTATGCCATAGCAATAGGCGTGCTTTTAGGAAGTGGTGCGTCAAATATACTTGATAGATTTATCCATGGTGGTGTGGTTGATTATGTCTTTTGGCACAAGTGGTTTAATTTTGCAGTCTTTAACCTAGCAGACGTTTTAATAGACTTAAGTGTTGCATATATCCTAATATCAAGTCTAAAAAGGAGAAAAAATGGCTGAGTATTATCTTTATTTTAAATTCCTGCATTACATATTTTTCGTTTCGTGGATGGCAGTGCTATTTTATCAGCCTAGGCTTTATGTTTATCATGCCGAAAATTCTTCAAAGCCTGATTTTATCAAAGTCGTAGAGGTCATGGAGTATAAGATGTATCAATACATCGGCTATCCAGCGCTTATTGGAAGCTTCGTTACTGGCGCGCTTATATTAGCGGCTATGCCAGAGCTTTTAAAGACGGGGCATATACATTTAAAGCTCCTTGTCGTGGTGCTTTTGGCGGCTTATCATTTTAGTTTGGGGTATTATATGAAGGCGTTAAAAAACGGCACCTGTAAAAGAGATGGTATGTTTTTTAGAGCTTATAATGAAGTTCCAACAGTCGCACTTATTGTGATTATTTGGGTGATGATAGTAGATCCGTTTTAGTGCTATTTTACTTTAAATTTATATTTTTAACGCTTTACTTTTATCTGTAAAGTGGGACAAAATTTAAATTTTTTACTAAAAGTAATTGCAATAAATTTGCTAAAATCAAGCTGGTTTTAGTAGAGCAAAATGGTGTTTGGCTTTTATTTAAGCCAACAAGAGTAGTAATCGTTAAGATAGCCCTTAAAATTAAGGGCGACAAACCAGCTAGGCTCAGGCATAAAATATAGCAAAAGCTAGATTGCTATGCAAAAAGGCGGTGCAAATAAGGTAAAATTATGTCTTTGACGGCATGAGGCAAGACCAAATTTGTGCTTAAAGCTGCTTAGACTGTCCTTATTGTGTAGTCTCTGACGCACCATAGCTTTTAGGAGTGATTTTATACACTCCGTTTTTAATGCGCTTTAGAATTTTTACCGATTTTAGGGCGTTAAGTGTGGCGATGACGGTTGGTTTGCTGGAGTTTGAAAGCTCCATAATTTCAGCTATATTTAAGCGAATTAGCCCATCGTCATCGGCGTTTTTGGCTAGGACTTTTATCACTTCTAGCTTTTTAATCCCTAAAACCGCCCCCAGCATCTCATCATAAAACTTAAGGCTTAAAGCTTCGTAATAATCGCTGCTATCCATACAAACCCAACGAAAAAATTGCCTATCATCACAGCTGCGCTACCTGCGTCTTTTGCATGTTTTGCTAGCTCATGATAGTCGTTTGTTACTAGATCTACCACGCGCTCAACGGCTGAGTTTACGCACTCAAGAGCTAGTACAAAAACCTGCGCTGTGATGATTAAGATATTATAAACGCTATCAAATTTAAACCAAAAAAGCAAGAGTGTCAAAACGCTAAAAATAGCCACCTCAAGCCTAAAACTCTTTTCGCTTTTATAAATTTGCGCTAGCCCAGCCCTTGCGTAGGCAAAGTTGCTAAAAAATGAATACTTAGGCTTCACACAAGCCCTTTTAAATCTATCTCAATCCCCACAGGGCAGTGATCTGAGCCTGTTATATCACTTAGGATAAATGCGTCTTTTAGCCTATCTTTTAGTCCTGCTGAGATGAAAAAATAATCAATCCTCCAGCCCACGTTTTTAGCTCTTGCATTAAAGCGATAGCTCCACCACGAATAAGCGTCCGCCACATCGCCATTTATCTGCCTAAAAGTGTCAACAAATCCATGCTCTAACACCCTGTCTATCCACGCCCTTTCAATAGGCAAAAAGCCCGAAGTTTTGGAGTTTGCCTTTGGGTTTTTTAGATCTATTTCGCGGTGAGCGGTATTTACATCGCCGCAGAAAATCACGTGCTTGCCGCTTTTTAAAATTTCATCACAGTAGGCTAGGAATTTATCATAAAAGTCCATTTTATACGCAAGCCGCCCATCATCTTTTTGTCCGTTTGGAAAGTAGATGTTAAAAAGCACCACATCGCCAAATCTATGTTCTAGCACACGCCCCTCATCATCGTCGTTAAACTGCGATTTTAGGCTTACGGCGTCAAATTTAGCCAGGCTCATCACCCCAGAGTATCCAGCGCGAGCGGCTGAGTTTACACTTATGTCTTTAAAGCCAAGTTCATACATCTGCTTTGGTACGTTATCCTCGCTTACTTTTATCTCTTGTAGCCCTATAAAATCAGGATTTTGCTCGCTTAGCCAGCTAAAGCCGTCCTTGCCTACAACAGCCCTTAGTCCGTTTACATTCCAGCTTATTAGTTTCATTATATCTCCTAAATATATCCTAAATGTTCAAGCGGTATCTTAATCCCAAGCGCTATTAAAATCACGCCCCCAAGCACGAGCGCGCGCGCTTCTAGTCTCTCGCCCATTTTTTTGCCGATAAAGCATGCTATAAAGCATAGTAAAATACAGGTTAGGGTTATTATAGCAGAGTTTTGCCAGATATTTGAGCTATCAAAGCTAAAGGTAACCCCAACTGCTAGTGCGTCTATGCTAGTAGCCACAGCACCAAGCACCATATCGCGAAGCGGCAAGTCTATAATACAGCTTTCATTAGCTACGCTCTCCTTGCTTTCTTTTATCATTTTTATGCCTAAAAACACAAGTATAGCACAGGCTATAAAGTGATCCACTTCAGCCACAAAAGAGGCAAAGCTAAGCCCCAAAAAGTAGCCAAATATCGGCATAATCCCCTGAAATATGCCAAATATAGCTGCTAGATAAAACGCCCTTTTTATAGTTAAATTCTCGCACAATCTAGCTCCGCTTGCGATACTAAGCGCCACGCTATCCATGCTAAGTGCTACTGCAAGTAAGAAAATTTCCATTTTAGCTCCAAATTCTAAAAAAGCGTTATTTTATCTTAAAGTGCATTTGGATATGATTAAAGCTTTTTAAGGAGAGGTTTTTGGGGTATTTTAGGGGTATGGAATTTCGTGCTGATTTGGCACTTTTTGTAATTGCTATTATGTGGGGAGTTACGTTTTTGCCGATGGCTGAAGCGCTTAAAACTAATGGCGTATTTACCATTTTATTTTATAGATTTAGCATAGCCACTTTATTAATGCTTGTAATTTTGCTAAAGATGAGGCATAAATTTGATAAGCCATCATTTTACCGTGGTGTGGCGCTTGGGGTTTTGCTATTTTTTGGATTTTGGACGCAGACTGAGGCTCTTAAATACACTTTTAGCTCGACTGTGGCTTTTATAACGGGGCTAAACGTCATTTTTACCCCATTTATCGTGCTTGTGCTTTTTAAAGATAGGCTTAGTGTGTATGCGCTAGTGGGCGCGTTTTTGGCGGCTTTTGGGCTATATTATCTAAGTGCGGCTGAGCTAGGAGTGGGGCTAGGCGAGGTGCTTTCGACTGCGTGTGCGATATTTTATTCGTTCGAGATTATATTTGCTGGGCGTTTTGTAAGGAAGTATAATCTTTACACTTTGGTTATAACTGAGCTTTTTGTGGTTGCTGTGCTTAGCTTTTTTGGTGCATTTTTTACCGAAAATAGGGCGATTGCTGTGTGGGATAGTGTATTTATAAACACCTTGATAATAACCTCATTTTTTGCCACTTTTGTAGCGTTTTTAGTCCAAAATTGGGCGCAAAAATTTACAAGCTCAGCCAAAACCTCCCTCATTCTTACCTTTGAGCCAGTAAGCGCTGGATTTATAGGATATTTTTGGGGTGCAGAAATGCTTACAAGTACCCAGCTAATGGGCGCTGGGCTTATTATGCTAGGAATTTTAATAAGCGAGCTAGGAGGTGCGGTATTTTCTAAAAAGGCTAGCGATAAAAAATGAAACACTTGCCACCGCTATTATGCTAGCTCCGCTTGTGAGATTATAAGACACGCTCAGGCATAGCCCTAAGGCGCAAAAAATGACCGCCAAAAACGATGAAAACGCCATCATGCTTCCAAGGCGCAGGCTAAAGCTTTGTGCGATAAATGGCGGTATGGTAAGAAGTGCGATGACTAAAATAAGCCCAACCACTCGAATCATGGCAACCACGCTTAGGCATACAAGCGCAACTATGGCGTAGTAGATAAAGCCACTTTTTACCCCTCTTAGCCTTGCAAATGGCGCATCAAAGCTAACGGCGACTATTTGGCGGTAAAAAAGCACGACAAAAATTAGCGCAAGCACTAAAGTGCTTAGGATAAATTTTAAATCATCATCGCTAACTGCTAAAATCGAGCCAAAAAGATAGCTTATAAGATCGCTCCTATATCCAGGGGTAAGATCTAGTAAAATAATGCCAAAAGCCATTCCAAACGCCCACATGGCACCTATTGTGGCGTCTAGTCCGCGCTTGTCGTTTTGCGTTAAAAAAGCTATGCTAAGCCCAAGTGCTAGCGCAAAAAAGCTTGCTCCAAAAAGCGGCGAAAATCCAAAAAATATAGCAAGCCCTACGCCCCCATAAGCCCCATGAGCTACGCCTCCAGCGATAAAGCTCATTCGATTTATTACCACAAGCGAGCCTATTACGCCAGATATTATAGATACTAAAAGTGCAGCTAAAATCGCTCTTTGCATAAAGCTAAACTCCAAAAGCTCCATCATACCGCGTTCCTTATTTTGCAGCCGCACTCTTTTAGCGCGATTTCTACGTCGCAAAAGTGGCTGTGTTCTTTGGCTAGGTGGCTTATAAACTGCGCCTTATTTGACGGGCTTATTTCGTGCATATGCAAGGTTTGATTTACATATGCGACCTTTGATGCAAAGCCTAAAGCGATGTTTAAATCATGGCTTACTAGCACGATGCCTTTTTTGTTTTCGTTTAGAGATTTTAATAGCATATAAATGTCCGCTTGCCCTTTTGCGTCTATACTTGCTGTTGGTTCATCTAGCATTATTATATCGCTTTTGCTTACTAGCGCACGGGCAATGTAGACCCTTTGACGTTGTCCTCCACTTAGCTCGCCTACTCTGCGGTTACTAAGCTCTGCTATGCCCACTTTTTCAAGTGCATTCATGGCTCGCTTTTTATCATTTGCGCTATAAAATCCAAAAAATTTTTCATTTAAAAGCCCAGTTAGCACGACCTCGATTGCCCTCATGGGAAAGTCTGGATTTGCATTTGTGGCTTGAGGGACGTAGCCGAGCCTGACGCACTCGCTAAGTGGGGGTTTACCATAAATTTCTACGGTTCCGCTTGTGGGGTTTAAAAGTCCTAGCATGAGCTTTAAAAGGGTGCTTTTGCCTCCACCATTTGGACCTATGATGACTAAAAAATCCCTGCTATTATACTCTAAGTTTACGTTTTTTAAGACCTCTACGCCATCATACTTAAAGCCTAGGTTTTTAATGCTAATATCGCTCAAGTTCTATCCTAAATTTATACTTAACATAAATACCCCAAGACAGCCCATAAATAAAAGGCTAAAAAGCTCAAAAGCCCTAAGCCATTTGCCGCCATAAACTCTCTCGCTAAGCCCTCTAAGTCCGCCCCCAGCCAGTGCTGCTATAAAAAGCAACACGCTCATACCAAGGGCTATTGCACTTGCGCTTGTTATGCCAGCTATCGCATCTCCAAGCTCAAAACTAAGCACAAATACAAGCAACACCCCAGGGCAAGGCACGAGACTAGCGGCTAGGATAAGTCCCCATGCAAGCCCTTTTTGCTCTTTGGGAGCGGAGAATTTAAATCCTGTTTGAAAGCTTTTTAAATTTGAAGATGGGATTTTATCAAATTTAAGGTTAGTTGCAGCTTTTGTGCCATTATTAGCTACACAAAGTACACATCCACACTGGGCTAGGTGTGGCGATTTTAGCTTTTTATAAATCATAAAAATGGCTATGGCTAGTACGGCCGCACCTCCTATTTTGGTGCCTAAATTTGCCAGGTAAGCACCTGAGATTAGTAGGCTTTTTTTAAGCACTAAAACTATAATAAAGCCGCTTATTACGTGCGCTAGCCCTATAAGCAGTGATACGCTTAGAGCTTTTAGGGTGCTGTTTTTATTAGCGGCAAAGTAGCTTGCCACTAAGATTTTTGAATGCCCTGGTGCTGCTGCGTGAAATACTCCGTAAATAAAGCAAAGCAGCCATAGCGCACCGAGCCCGCCATTTTGGCTAAAATGCGCTTTTATACGTATGTAATAATCAATCGCTATTTTATTTAAGCTTTGCAAAAAACCCTCTGTGTCGATTTTGTTCTCTGGTTTGTTTTGAGGGTTTTGCTCGATTTTCTGGACTTTTTGCTCTGCGATTTTTAGCTTTTTTGAGGTTATGTTTAAAATTTCATAAAAGCCTATGTTTGCGTTTAAATTTTCACTAATCCCTAGACTGTTTGGCAATTTAAAATTGGCATTTTGAAGTACAAATTTAAAAAAACCACCAGGATCAATCATCTCTATAGCAAATGTCCTATCAGCCCTAAGCGTGGCCGATGTGCTAAAATTTATTACAAAGCCAAGCCTACCATCAGAAAAGCTTGCTGTAGTGCCAGCGTGGGATAGCTTTAGGCTTTTTGCCTCCTCTCCTAGGTCGAAGTAGCTTAGCTCAGTTAGGTAGTGATTTGGCACTAGATAATCAAGCAGTGCACCCTTAACTTCAAAAAGCTCCTTTTTATCTAGTGTTTTATCTCCATTTTCATCATAATTTGTAAGTGTGATAGTAGAAAATGTAGGCGAAAACTCAAGCCTTAGACTTAGTCCTGTTAGCTTATCATTATCTGTTAAAAATGTCGGATACACATGGGCTGTGGGTGCGTAGGCAGCGCAGAGAGCACAAGCGCTTAATGGCAAAGGGGATAAAAAAATAGCTAGCAGGAAATAAATCCTGTTAGCTATTTTTAAAAGTGCGTTTTGTTTTTTGTTGTTTATGTTTGACATTATTGTTTACTTAGGGCTTTTTTAAGTAGTCTTGCAGTCTGCCTCATGCTATCATCCCACTCGTATGCTAGCTGATCTATCACTGCTACTTCCGCACCAGTTTGCGTGGCTATTAATGTGGCTGCCTTTTTAGAAAAAGCAGGCGCAATAAACACCATTTTTATATGTTCCTCTTTAGCTTCATCTATTATCTTTGCAAGCTCAGTTGCACTTGGTTCTTTACCTTCGACTTCAATTGCGATTTGCACAAGATCATATCGCTTTGCAAAATACCCCCAAGAAGGGTGATATACTATAAATTTACTACCCTTTACACCAAAAAGCTCATTTTTTATAAATAAATTCAACTCTTTTAGCTTTTGTTTGAAATTTGATAAATTTAAAGCGTATAAGTTTGCATTTTGAGGATATGCTTTGCTTAGGGCTTCGGCGATATTTTCAGCCTGAGTTTGCACTAGGATTGGATCAAGCCATACGTGAGGGTCAAGTCCGTCATGGTCGTGGTGGTGATGTCCGCTATGATCGTGTCCATGGCTATGGTCGTGATTATGCTCTGCTATATGCTCTGGCGCGTCATCATCGTCATCATCATCTTGCATAGGGATTTTTTCTATGCCTTTTGAGGTATCGACAAATTGCAAGTTTTTAAAGCTATCTTTAAATTTAGGTAGCCAAACCTCCTCAAACTCAATCCCAACCCCAAAGTAAATATCCGATTTAGCAAGCGCTTTTACCTGCTCTGGGCGCGGTTCATAGGTGTGTGGATCGTCGCCATTTCCTACCATAGAGACGACATTTACGGTATCTGCAGCTATTTGCTTTACAAAATAGGCGGTCGGCAAGATTGAGGTGCTAACTGTTGGCTTTGCATAAAGCGATAGAGTAGCTGCGATTAAAAATAGTAATTTTTTCATTACTCTCTCCTTTTGTGAAAATAATTCGCAAAGTCTAGCAAAATGCAACTAAGTTGCAACTTAAATATAAGGCTAATCAAATTTTTAGTTTTTTAAGGCTATCATATGGCTTATGAAAACAAGCGAAATTTTAAACCAACATGGCATTGCTACAACGGAGTTAAGGGTGGCTATTTTGCGTCTATTGCGGCGAGCGCAAAGCCCACTATCATATGATGATATGCTAAAAAAGCTAAAGGCGAATAAGACGACTATTTATAGAAATATGCAGCTTTTTGAGGATAGGGGGCTGGTTAGTAAAACAGAGCTTGGTGGCAAGGCTAGATATGCGCTTTCAAGCAAGGCAAGTGCGCATTTTGTCTGCAACGTCTGCCATGGTGTGCATGCTATAAATATGCCATTGTTTTTAAATGGAGATGTGGCTACAAGCGCTGTGATAAAAGGCATTTGTAGGGAGTGTGCTAGATGAGCGAGCCTTTGAGCTTATGGGATAAAAAGGCGGCAAATTATGCTAGATTTAGCCCAAATATGAGCGATTTTGAGGCTAAATTTTACGAAGCTTTAGATGAGTTTGGGGTTAGCTTTTTGGATAAAAGTGTGCTTGATGTGGGCTGTGGAAGCGGAGTTTATAGCCTGCGTATCGCTTCTAGTGCCCAGGAAATAGACTGCGTAGATGGCTCATATGCTATGCTTGAAATTTTAAATGAGGATGCGCAAAAACTAGGGCTTAAAAATGTAAAAACCTACTTTAACCTTTGGGATGATTTTATGCTTAAAAAGCCCTATGATATAGCATTTTGCACGATGTCGCCAGCTCTTGATGATAAGCCTAGCTTTGATAAATTTATCAAAAGTGCAAAAAACCACGTCTACCTAGGTTGGGCAAGCCCTAGAAGTTCTGATGTACTTGAGCCATTTTTTAAAAAATATGGCAAAAAGCAGGATAAAAAGCCAGCTGCTATAAGATTTCAGGAGTATTTAAAAAGCCTTGACATTAATCCTAAAAGCAAACTTTTAAGCGAGGAGCGAGTTGCGGTGCGTAGCTTTAGCCAAATGTGTGAAAATATCTGCTGGCATCTTGAAATTTCAAAGCTTGAGTTTAGCCATGATGAGGTGGCTTTTGAGCTAGAAAATCGCTACGGCAAAGGGCTAATAAGCGAGAAAATTTCATCTTTAATGCTACTTTTGGTCTTTTAGTGGTAAAATCATAAATCTAAAATTTGGAGATATATATAAGTAATGAAAAAGATAGTCTGCCTATTTTTTGTTTTTATGGCTGCGCTTTTTGCTAGCGCTAGTGGCATGGAAGGTACGAATAAGGACGATAGTCGCTATTTTGTTGCCGTTACAAAGATAGATTATGACGAGGCAAAAGCTAAGCTAGGCAAGAAGCTATTTTTTGATAAAAGGCTAAGTGAGGATGGTAGGAGTAGTTGCGAGAGCTGTCATAATCTTTACTGGGATTTTAGTGGCACAGTAAGGCATGTAGAAGATGGCGTACTAGATCCAGTAAGTGTGCTTAGCGTGGGCTTAAATTATATGTTTTTTAACGATGGTAAAATCCGCTCCATATACGATCAAATCGACAGATCAATAACCTCCATAGATGAGCTGGCCACAGATCCAAAAAGGCTAGCAGTGAAGCTTTCAAAGATAGATGAGTATACTAGTGCCTTTTCGAAAGTTTATCCGACTGGGCTAAATTATGAGAATATACGAGACGCTTTAGTGGAGTTTGAAAAGTCAATAACATCGGTAAATTCGCCATTTGACCGCTATTTATTAGGCGACGTAAATGCACTTAGCCCAGAGCAGAAAAAGGGGCTTGCTTTGTTTAAAGATGTAGGTTGCGTGGCTTGTCATAATGGTGTAAATTTAGGCTCAAATGTCGAACAGATTGTGAATTTTTACGAGTTTGTTGTAAAAAGTGAGCATAACGAGACTTCGGATTTAGCCGATGATGCTAAAAATCACTTCATACATCCACCAAAAGACGGTAATGAAGTTGATGTATTTTTATGCAAGCATAGCATTACGGGAAAATTTTATAAACCAAGACTTGATTTTATGCGAATACCGCCTTTAAGAAATATAGCACGCACTAGACCATATTATCGCTGCGGTAAAAAAACGAGCCTGCAGCAGACTATACAAGATATGAGTAAGATACAGTTAAATTATGATTTAAGTGATGATGATGCGGAGCTTATATATAAATTTTTACTCTCTCTTGATGGTGAGATTCCTAGGATATTAAAATGATGAAATTAACCAGCGTAAAGGTTTTGTCGCTACTTTTTGGGCTTGGACTGATGTTTGGGCTTTTTTTGGTAGGGCAGCTAAATAGCGTAATGCTAAAAAGCAGTGAATCAAGCAACGCTATAATAAATTTAAAGCTTTTAAATAAAGAGATAGCTTTTGATTTTAAGGATAATCTTTTTAATATAAATTATGATCGTACTTATAAAACACTTGATGAGTTTCAGAAAAATCTCGATGTATTAAGGCAACTTCAAGGCTCTTCAATAATCTCAAATATATACTCAAAAGGGTTAAATATAAGCAAGGTTGAGGAGATTTTTGAGCAAAAAAGACGATTGATTGATTATTTTAATTTTATAAGCTCTGGTGCTATTACATTTTTAATAGAGAGTGAATATAAAACTAAAAATATGAAAGGCATAGATGATATAAAAGATCTACTTTTACGTATTAGGGGGACAAATTTCTTAGATAAAGATGCTATTGCTAGCGTGGAAGAGGAACTTGCAAAGCTTGCTTTAAAGTATTCAAAGCAAGGTAGCGAAGCCTATGCTCTACTTCAAAAATCGGCATATGTAGTAAGAGCATATACACAGATGCAACAGACGTATTATGAAAATATGCAGCTAAATTTAAAGGACGTCCTAGACGATCTGTCTAAAAACTACGAGGATAAATATGATGATATTATAAGCTTTTTACAAAGAGTGTCTGTGCTTACTATATTTATCTTTATCTGTTTGCTTGCTTTTATAATATACCAAAGTAAAAAAAGCCTCGCTGATAAAAAGGAGATAGCTCAGCTTCGTCTAGCGCTTGATAATGACTTTAGCTCTATTATATTTACTGATAATAATAATTTAATAACATATGTTAACAAATCCTTTGAGTATACTACAGGATATAAATTTGAGGATATTGTTGGTAAATCCCCTAGCTTTTTAAAATCTTACGCTCACAGCAATAGCTTTTATGAGGAGATAGGTGAGTATGTCAAAAATCGCAAAGAGTGGTGTACGCAAGAGATAGTTAGCAAAAGCGCTGATGATAAGTTTATCTATGAAAGGGCAAATTTTATTCCATTTGATTTTGACGGCGAGTCTGCTGGATATATTGGTATAAAGCTAAATCGCACAAGCGAAAACGTAATGCTAAATGAGTTAAAAATCAAAAATAATCAGATAAAAACCCAGTCTATCACAGATAAACTTACAGGCTTTGGTAACTATTTTGCGATGACTGAGAGACTTGATGCAAATGATTATGGCACAATTATTTGCATCACTATTAAAAACTTTGTAAATTTAAACTTTTTTTATCAGACAAAAATAATCGAAGCCATACTAAAATCTTTCGCCTCTACGCTTAAGCTTTACGTTGACACCTATAATATACGTGCAGAGCTTTTTAGATTTCAAGACGATAGCTTTTATATATGGTATAGCGGACAGTCGCTAGAGGCAGACATCGCACACATTAGGGATTATTTTAACTTTAGCTCGCTTAAAATCACAGTCGACGGTAAGGAGGATACTTTCCCAGGGCTTAAAATTTTAATCGGTGTAAGTCTGTCAAACGACACCCCACAAACTAGCCGTTTAATGCAGTCAGTCCTAGCAAATCAAGAAGCAGCAAACACTGGGCTTGGAATTTATTATTACAAAGAAAATGACGCCATAGAGGGTAAATATTACAACAATCAATCAGTTACCCAACTCATTGAGTACGCCCTAGAAAACGATACTGTCATAGTTGAGTGTCAGGGGATTTTTAACATCGAGGAGGATGAAAAAGAGGCGAAAATTTATGAAGTACTTGTGCGCTTAATAGACCAAAACGGTAAAATCCGCTACCCAGGCGAGTTTTTAGACATTGCGGTAAAAGCCCAGCTTTACACCCAGATAACCAAAAAAGTCATTGAGCGCGCCTTCTCGCTTGTTGAGCATTATACGGATTATACATTCTCTGTTAACCTCTCAAGCCTTGATATGAGCGATATTTCGGTGCGCGAGCTGCTTGAGACAAAGCTTGCAAACTGCTCATCGCCTGAGAGAGTAATATTTGAGATGCTAGAAAGCGCTGATATAAACGATTATGATTTAGTCAACAGCTTTATTAAGCGCATCAAAAGCTACGGCTCAAAAATCTCCATAGATGACTTTGGCTCTGGCTACTCAAACTACTATCGAATCCTAGAACTTGATATAGATAATATAAAAATTGACGGCTCAATCATCAAAAAGCTACCAACCGATCAAAACGCTCGTGATATGGTGGACATGATTACGCGTTTTGCAGCTAAGAAAAACTATAAAATAGTGGCTGAATTTGTAAGCTCGCCTGAGATTTTAGAGCAGGTTAAGCACTTTGGGATCCGCTACGGACAAGGCTTTTTGCTAGGCAAGCCAAAGAGCATGGATATACTTTAATATTGACTTTGCTTTATTTAAGCCAGCTTGTCTCGTGAGCCTTTTTTTTACAAACTTCGGGGCTCACATACTATTAGTATGCTTCTCCCATCACCGCCGCAAAGCGTCGGCTCTTAGTTTGCAAAAAATCATCTCACGATACTTCGTATTCTCCGCTCGATCATACAGAACAAAATTTAAAACATTAGAAAAAGATAGAGCTTTTGCAGTTTGCTTGTATCTTAGAGTAACATATTCGCTTGCTTATGGCATATGAACGTACTCAAGCCACACACTGGCTTATCAGGGCAACTTTTTGTTGTGTGCATCAAACGAAGTGCGGTTTCTTTAAAACAATGTGTAGTGGTAGTTTTTAAAGAAATATCGTTTTATTTAGGGCTCTATTTTCTACGCTACTTTGCGTTATAAACTCATCAAAAGCCTAGCAAACTATATCGTAAGTGATATAATCCATATAAAAGCAGTAGGCTTTCTAAACTTTAACATTGGAGTAAATTAGCAGTCTTACAAGGGGGCTTAAATTTAAAATACTATTCTTTTAAAGAGCTAAATTTTAAGCATAGTGCGTGGAGGAGGTATGTGATGACTGTATGTAGCTTTGCTTTGCCAAAGAAAGTTTTATTTATTTGCCGTTTTTTGGATTAAAACTGCTTAGCCTCGGTGTAGTGAGCTACTTGTAATATGGATGGCGTCATGTCTGTAAAAAGGGATTTTTAGCAAAGTAATACCGGAAAGAAAAATATTGCATAAGAAATTTAAATTAATAAATAGTTTTGCAAAGTTAGCAAATAAAAAATGAAATTTTAAAAAAGAGATAATAAAAGGATGGTGACCCATACGAGACTCGAACTCGTGTTACCGCCGTGAAAGGGCGATGTCCTAACCGCTAGACGAATGGGCCATCTGCGTTGTTGAGCTCGAATTATAATATGTAGTTACTTAAAATATACTTAAAATTTAAAAAAATAATAAAAATACCCATTTTTTGCTAAATTTGCATAAAATATATTATAATGCAGGCTTTTAAAAACGACAAAAAGAGTATGCAATGTATAAATTTATCCGTGTGCTTTTGCTAGGCGCGTTTGCTTTTTTGCTGGCTAGCTGTACCATATCTCCTGCGCCAAATGAGAGCCTCCGCCCCATAAAAGCGACTATCGTTTCGCCGTTACTTAGATTAAGTGATGCTGGGTTTGTTCATAGTTATAAGCGTTTTAGCGTGCTTCAAATTTACTCTAGCGGCGTGGCTATTGCGCAGCTAAAAACTGGCAAAAATATCTGCATAAATGGCGCTTGCTATACTCCAAGCGCATTTAATGAAAAATTTTTTAAAAATGCCTACTACGATGGCTTGCTTGATGATATATTAAATGCAAGGCAAATATTTAATGGCATAAATTTAACAAAAAATGAATGTGGATTTTACCAAGATGTAAGCAAGTTTTCAATACGATATTTAGTTTGTAACGATACGGTTGAATTTAAAGATAAGACAACAAAAATAATAATTAAAGAGTTAAGATGAAATATGTCGGAGCACACACAAGTGCGAGTGGCGGCGTGCAAAATGCGCCCATAAATGCCCAAAATATAGGCGCAAATGCCTTTGCATTATTTGTCAAAAATCAAAGGCAGTGGAGCGCAAAGCCACTTGATGATAACGTGATAGCGCAGTTTAAGGCAAATTGCGAAAAAGCTGGTATTTTGCCTCGTCATATCCTGCCTCATGATAGCTATTTGATAAATTTAGGACACCCTGATAAAGACGCTAGGGAAAAATCATACGTAGCGTTTTTGGATGAGATTAATAGGGTATCAGCGCTGGGGCTTGAGCTATTAAACTTTCACCCTGGTTCGCATTTAAATCAAATAAGCGAAACTGAATGCTTAGATAACATAGCTGATTGTATAAACGCCGCTTTAAAAGCCACAAGTGGCGTAAAGCTCGTAATAGAAAACACCGCAGGGCAGGGCAGCAATCTAGGCTATAAATTCGAACATCTTGCCTATTTAATACAAAAGTGCGAGGATAAAAGCAGAATAGGCGTTTGTATAGATACTTGTCACCTCTTTGCCGCTGGATATGACATCAGGGATAAGACCGCGTATTTGCGTACTATGAAAGAATTTGATGAGGTAGTGGGGTATAAATTCTTAGCTGGAATGCACCTAAATGATAGCAAAAACGAGCTAGGAAGTCGTAAAGACCGCCACGAGTGCATAGGGCGTGGCAGTATCGGCGAAGAGGGTTTTAGGTGTATTATGCAAGACCCAAATATCAGCGATATACCTATGATTTTAGAGACGATTGATGAAAGTATTTGGGCTAGCGAAATAATAATGCTAAAGAATATGCAAAAGGAAGGATAATGAATAAAATTTTAATTTCGTCTATGCTAGCAGCGACGCTGGCATTTGGGGCTGGTTATAAGATACCAGAGCAGAGTACGGACTCCATAGGGCTAGCTGCTTCAAACGTGGCTAAGAGTTTTGGCGCAGACGCGGCTTATTTTAACCCAGCAAATATGCCTTTTTTAGAGGATAGGATCTACCTTGAGAGCATGGTAAGCTATTTTAAAACCAGCCAAGCTACCTTTAACGGCGATGGCAGCAGCACCTACCGCTCAGAGCCTTATAGCACTGCCGGAGGTACTTTTCATGCAGTTTCAAATGATTTAGGCGGCTTTAGGCTTGGCTTTAGTGCGTATGTACCAGCTGGGCTTGAAATGCGTTGGAATGACGCTCCACAGGATATATCTAGGCATTTTAACCTTAATATAATAGGACTAAATCCAAGTATAGCTTATGCTATAAACGACCAGCTTTCAGTTGCTTTTGGGCTAAACGCCTACTATATAAGGGGCGAAACTAGTGGAGAGTTTTACCGCTTTTCTCGCCAGGGCTTGCCTGTCGTACCAAGCCGTCATATGAAAGGGCATGGTTGGGCTTTTGGCTATAATCTAGCACTTGCTTATAAACCGCTTGAAAATCTCTCATTTGGGCTTACTTACAGAAGCCGAGTAAACTTTAACATCAAAGGACATGCCGAGATAAAAGGCTTTCCTGATTTAAGCGCAGCAGGGCAGCCAAATTTTGCAAATTTATTAAACTATAGTGGCAAGGCAAAGGTAACGGGGCTTATTGTGCCAGCTTCTTTGGTAGTAGGCACTGCGTGGGACGTTACGCCTGATACTACGCTGCTTTTTGCGGTTGAGCGGACGTTTTGGTCTAAGCTAAAGGGTTATGATTTTGAATTTGGCGACGCTAGTGCAAGGCATAATAATCCAGCATTTTTAAATAGCTTTGATGCGCCAACAAAGAGAAGCTTTAAAGACTCAAACGTCTATCGTGTAGGAGTTCATCATAAATTTAATCAAAAGTGGCGAGGAATGCTGGGCTTTGCCTACGATGAGGGCGCGGCGGCTGATTTAGAGACTGTAAGCTTTGAAATACCTGATACAAAGGCTTATGTTTACTCTGTGGGGCTAGCGTATGCTCCAAGCCAAAATCTTGAGTTTGGGCTAGGGTATATCTATCAAGACAGAAAAAGTGCTAGAGCAAAAGTCGAAGTTGCAGGTGGGGCTAGCACGCACGAGACTGGCGGCTTTAAAAGGGCTAGCATACAGATAATGGGTGCGTCTGTAAAGTATAAATTCTAAGGTAAAATATGGGGCAGGGGCAGTATAATTTATATGAAATTCTAAGCCAAATCGCTAGTACAAATGGCTCAAGAATCGCCATTTTTGACGATAAGGCTCGCATAAGCTATAAGGGGCTTTTTAATAGCGTAGGGACTTTGGCTGGGCATTTGCAAGCTATGGGTGTGAGCAAGGGCGATAGAGTGGCTATGGTGGTGGCAAACTCAAGCGAGTTTGTAATCTCCTATCTAGCCATCACAGCTACAGCAGCGGTGGCAGTGCCTATAAATACCTTTTTAAAATCCGAAGAGATAGCCTATATCCTAAAAGACTGCGAGGCTAGGGTGCTATTTGCTTCAGCGTCTTTGCGTACAGAGATAGTAAAAGCCTCTAAAAGCTTAAATTTAGAGCATATCATCTACATAGGCGCAAATGACGAGGTGGCAAGCACTACAGCAAGCGTGGATCAAATGGGCGCAGTGGGCGAGAGCATGTATCTAGATATGCCTGAGGATGTGTATGCAAAGGTGCTAAGCTATGAATCGCTCTTAACCTCCCCCTCAAAGCTCATTCCGCCTATTGCGATGAGTAAAGAGGATTTAGTGCATATTATCTACACTTCAGGTACGACTGGCAAGCCAAAGGGTGCTATGATAAGCTATCGTAATATAATCTCAAATATAAACGGCGCTCACGAGCAGTTTGTGGTTAGGGGTAGCGATAGATTTTTGGTATTTTTGCCTATGTTTCACAGCTTTACTCTTACAGCCATGGTGCTTTTGCCGCTGGTTTGTGGGGCGAGTATTATTATCATGCGCTCTATTTTTCCATTCTCAAATGTCCTAAAGCAAGCCCTTTTAAAGCGAGCTACCATATTTTTAGGCGTGCCAGCTATTTATACAGCCATAGGCAAGGCAAAAATTCCATGGTATTTTAGCTGGTTTAATAAAATTCGTCTTTTTATCTGTGGAGGCGCACCTTTGGCTAAGCAGACTATTGATGATTTTAAGCTTAAATTTCCACGAGCAAAGCTTATCGAGGGCTATGGACTAAGCGAATGCTCACCTATCGTATCTGCAAATCCACTTAAAAAGCAAAAGCCCCTAAGCGTAGGCGTACCTCTAGCTGGATATAGCGTGAAAATAGTCGATGATGAGATGATAGAGCGTGCTAGGGGCGAGATAGGCGAGATTATAGTTAGCGGAGATTGCGTGATGCAGGGGTATTTGGGTATGCCAGCAGCAAGCGATGAGACCATTATAAACGGCTGGCTTCGCACGGGTGATTTAGGTTATATGGATGATGAAGGCTATATCTACATCGTCGATCGTAAAAAAGACCTAATAATCTCAAAAGGCATAAATATCTACCCTCGTGAGATAGAGGAGGCGATTTTAAAGATAGACGAAGTCGAAGCCGCTGCGGTTATTGGGGTAAGAGACGAGCATGCTGATGAGGAGGTTGTGGCTTTTATTCAGCTTAAAGATGAAGCAAATATAAGCGAGGCTATGATAAGGAAGTTTTTAAAACAGCACCTAGCAAATTTTAAAATTCCAAAGAGCATACACTTTCGCAACGACTTACCTAAAAACGCTACTGGCAAGGTGCTAAAGCGTGTACTAAAAGACGAGATAAACTCAGATAAATAATGCAAAAATTTATAGAATTCATAGAAAAAAATCTAAAAGGCGAGGGGATAAAGTCCCCTGTAAAAGCCTCTGCTAGCGAGGCTTTGATACTGCAAAACTTAGCACGCAGTTATGCGCAAGGCTCGCCGTCTATGGGTGTGTATGAGCTTTTAGCTAGCCATTATGACACGGCAAGTTATGAGCATTTGGCGCATTTAAACGACATCGCACTTCTTATTCGAGCAGGCTGGGTGGTGCAGACTTTGGGCGCCTTTAAGAGCGATTTAAAAGAGAGTGGGCTTTTGGGGCTTTTGCATAGTGAAGTAAGCCTATCGTCCAGCTTTTTGGGGCTTTTAGAGTATGGCGAAAGACCGCTAGTGCTACCAAATTTATCCGCATATGAGGATCATCTTGAGTATTTGCAAGATCAGTTTGGGCGGGTTGAAATTTACAAAGAGCTTTCATTTTTAGAAGCTGGTAGCGAGGCAAAAGAGCGATTAAGCGCAAGCTTAAGTGAGCTTGAAAATCGCATAAAAGATCGTATAAATCTGAGCAAACAGCCCATAAAAATAGAGCAAATTTTTAAAGAAAACTCTCTAAATAGCGCAGAGCAGATTATATTTTTAGCTCTACTTAAGGAGGAGTATGCTGGCGATTTTGATGGCGGACGAGATTTAAATGCGCTTATAAACTTAACAAGCTCCTCAGAGCTTGAACGAATAAAAAACCGCTCACTTTTAGAGGAGGGTGGTAGGCTGCTTGAGGCCGGATTAATCGATTATGACGAGGTTTTAAACGCATTTGGTAGTATAAGTCGCAACTTTTTTATCACGGAGGACGTCCTTCATTCTATCATGCACCCAAAGGATAAAGCTGGCAAAAAAAGCCTGCTTGCTTCTGTGATTAAAGAGCAAGAAATTTTTGAGCTAATTGAGCCAAGCACGAGTATGGATGATGTGGTGCTAAATGCCGCTACAAAGGAGCTTTTGGATACGATTTTAAAGCAAACAAGCAAAAAAGTCATAGACCGCCTTTCTAGTTGGGGGATAAAGCGTAGGCGAGGCGTGGACGCAAAGGTGCTATTTTACGGAGAGGCTGGTACTGGCAAGACCATGAGTGCGGTAAGCCTAGCTAAAAGCCTAAAAAAGCAGGTTTTAAGCTTTGATTGCTCTAAAATTCTAAGCAAATATGTGGGCGAAAGCGAGCAAAATGTCAGGAAAATTTTTGACGTTTATAAGGATATTTGTGCTCGCACAAAAAGTGAACCAGTGCTACTTTTAAACGAGGCAGATCAGTTTTTAAGCACCCGCGTGCAGGGCTTTAGTGGCAGTGAGAAAATGCACAATCAAATGCAAAATATCTTTTTAGAGCAGATTGAGAAATTTAGTGGCGTGCTGGTGGCTACGACAAATTTTATGGAAAGTCTTGATCCTGCGTTTTCTAGGCGGTTTGATTATAAGATCGAGTTTAAACGCCCTGGCTTTAGCGAACGACTTGCCATTTGGCGGCGCGTGCTACCTGAAAATGCGGTCTATGAGGATGGCTTTAGCATAGAAAGTCTAGCCGAGTACGCCCTAAGTGGCGCACAAATTGTGCTCGTGATGAAAAACACAGCCTTAAAGGTTGCGCTTCGCGAGGAGGCTATTTTTAGCTTAGAGGATTTTAGGGCAAGCATCACTAGAGAGCTAAATAGCTCATTTGGCGAGAGTAAAAAAGTAGGGCTTTTGTAGCGATATTTTGGGTGTTTTGACGCTTAAATTTAAACCACGAAAGCTTTAGTTTATTTTTACGCTATAACTTTTCTAACAATCTTAAAAAGTTTAAATTTATCATAAAGCACAGGCTTTGGGCGAGTTAGCCCCAAGCCTATTTGCGTTTAATTAGTAGCTGTTTAGAAGTTGATCCTCCAATATTATGCGTACGTTTTGGTTATCGTTTGTAGTGGTGCTGTACTCATTTATAGCGCTATGATCAAATTCTGCGCTTGGCGATACGCTATTTGGATCACCATTTACGGTTAGGCTATTGCGACTATCAGTCATACCTATGACATCATTTACACTTAAATTTAGATGAGAGCCATCATCGTTACTAACTTCTAGGGTTTCTATATTTTTTACCGCGCTTAGGTCTATTTGCTGGTTAACTAGGCTTAGCTTATCATTATCTGGCACACTTGTGTCGTTTCCATCGCCGTCTATTTTGCCTGTGATAGTTGAGCTGTTTAAGGTAATGCTATCTTGCCCCGCTCCACCAGAAACATCTCCTCTTACCGTTGAGCTTGATACACTTATCGTATCATTGCCTTCAAGACCTCGGACGTTTTTATTTACTATTGAGTCTGATATATTAATCTTATCAACGCCAGTGCTACCCAAAACTTCACCGACGTTTGATTCATCTAAGACGTTAATAGTATTTTCATTGCCATATCCAGTTTGAATTCTTTCAGTTACTGTAGAGTGCGAAATAGAAATGGTATCACTACCATTACTACCGTCAACAACGGAAGCACTTGAGTCTGAGACGGCAATAATATCATTACCAGAATTGCCTTGAACCAATTTTACATTTGAATTTGCTACGGTTATAATATCGTTCCCTGCGCTACCATCGATATTTTTAATGATAGACCCATCATCAGGTATATTATTAAGCACTTTAATAATGTCATTTCCAACACCACCAACAATACTAGCTGCCTTTGAGTTATCCTTGACAGTTATGCTATCATTTCCCTTTTCGCCATCAATTAAAACGGATACTTTTGAGCTTGATACAGTGATAGTGTCATCACCCTCTTTACCTAATATATTACTAACAGTTGAGTTTAAGACGTTTATTTTATCATCACCCTCATCGCCGACAATAATATTTGTATTTGATTTTTGAATGTCGATAATGTCATTATCGTTACCGCCAGAAACTTTCCCTACGTTTGAGCCGTTTTTTATACTGATATTGTCAATACCATCCGCGCCAGCGACCTCTCCAATCGTTCCGGTTATATTTGAGCCGTCTACGATTATAGTATCGTCTCCTGCTTCGCCGTTTATTCTATCTAGGCTTGAGTCATTTTCTACCATGATAGTGTCATTGTCGCCACCGCCTTGGATATTATTGGCTTGTGTGTTTGATAGAGTGATAGTATCGTTGCCAGTATCACCTCTGACATCTTGGCTTATGTGTGAGTTTGATATATTTATATAATCATCACCTCCACTACCAAAAACACTTTTATTTACGGTTGAGTCTGATATGTTAATCCTATCAACTACATTGCTACCAATAACTTCACCGACATTTGAGTTATTTGAGATGTTGATAGTATGTTCATTGCCGCCATCAACGTTAATTCTTTCAATTATCGTAGAGTGTGAAACAGAGATGGTGTTATTACCATTAAAGCCGTCAATTGTATAAGCCCTTGAGTCTGAGACAGTGATAGTATTGTCGCCAGAAGCGTCTTGAACTAAATTTACATTTGAATTTGTTACTGTTATATTATCATTTCCTTTATTACCATAGATATTATTAACGGTTGTCTTATTAGACCCATCATCAGGCATATTATTAAGCACCTTGATAGTGTCATTTCCATCACCGCCTGAAATTTGATTATTTACCCTTGAATTATCTTTAACAGTTATTGTATCGTTGCCTGCACCTGCATCTACACTTCCTACAGTTGATTTTTCAGTTATAGATATTGTATCATCACCCCTGCTACCAGCGACACTATTAGCGGTTGAATTTATCAAGCTAATATTATGACCTTCGCCCCCAGCACCATTAACAGCGGCTACCGTTGAATCTGAGACTACTACGGTATCACTACCGCCGTCAGTCTGAAGTGCTTCAGTGATATTTGAGCCGTTTGAGACATTAATTGTATCATCACCTATTCCGCCGTGAACAAATTCTGCTTGCGATTTTGATACAGTGATATTGTCATTGCCGTGATTACCACCAATTGTGTAAACGTTTGATTCTGATACCCTGATGGCGTCATCACCTTTGCCGTCATCAATCGCTGATACTTGTTGCGTTTTTGAGACAGATATATTATCATCTCCATCGCCACCTTTTACCGTCATTATTTTTAAGTTGTATGATGGATTAAGATTATCATCATCTGATACACTGATATTGTCATTATCAGCACCACCATCGACAATAGAAATTTGCGAGTTTAATGCGGTTATTTTATCAGCACCTGCCTCACCTAAAATAGAGTTGAGGGTAGATGAATTATTAATATTTAACTCATCATCTCCCTCCCCTAAAAGCACAGCTCTTTTTAAATTTGAGCCTTCTATATTTACCTTGTCATTTCCTGCGCCTGCGTTTATGTTATAAATTTCTTGTCCACTATCCGCTAAAGCATCGTGCGGATCTTTAAAATCACTATTTTTAGCGTTAAGCTTATCATCACCATCACCTAGATTCACAAAGCCTATACCACCCATGCCTAGCTCATCTATCTTGGCTTCGTCTATACTTACAGTGTCGTTGCCAGCTTCTGTGTAGATACCAACCACAGAAGCACCGCCATTTAATACCACACTATCATCGCCATCACCCAGATATACACCACCAGCTTGAGTGCCACCTAAAATTTCTACTCTATCATCACCAGCTTCTGAGAATACAAGCTCACTCACGGCATTTTTATCCAACACCACAGCATCATCACCACTTCCAGTATCTATCACAACTGCACCAGAAGGCATTTCGCCGTTTTCGTCGCCGATGACTTTTACATCATCATCTCCCTTTCCAGTTAATAAATTTGCCACAACTACGCCATCTATTAGTATTTCAGTATTGCCGTTGCCGCCGTAAATGCTATCTATTATTCCTCCACCTCTTGGGTCATCTGCTTGACTAGTTATGACAAATGCGTCTGGCTCGCTTTGAATATAGCTATCAACCTTATCAGCCGAGGTTACAATTAGCTTTGCCGAACTATCAGTGCCTATATATATGCCACTATCTGCGTTATAAAACCAACCTTTGTTATACTCAAAAAATCCGCTTGAGTTATCTACCTCAGTTACTCCAGGAGCAGTTGTATTTAGCGCTATGCCATTATTATCAAATAGGCTTTTTGAATTTTCAAAGGCTTGATTAAAGCTGTTTAAATCATCGCCATTTCTGTGATTTTCTTCGACTCTTAAGCCTAGATTGATACCACCATAGGCCTCTTTATTATACACTGAATCAGGTAGTATAAATTTAGTCGTATCCACAACAACTGGCGGAGTTACAGGGGCTGGGTCAACTGGCGGATTTGTCGGAGTGGTTGGATTTGTATTATTAGGCTCGTTTGTATTACCAGGCTGTTCTGGTGTGCTTGGCTCTGGAGTATTAGGGTCTGTTGGCGTGCTTGGATTATCAGACTCATTTGGATTATTTGGCTCACTTGGCTGGCTAGGCTGGTTTGTATTATCAGGCTGGGCTGGATTACTTGGCTGGCTAGGAGTAGCTTGATTATCCGTAGTATCAGCTGTTGTTGGATTTCCTGCAGTTACATTTGTGGCTGTTACGTTTGAAGTATCAGTAGAGCTTAGATTTCTAGTATTGGCATTTACATTGCTTTCGTGTCCGCCCTCATCAAAGCCAGCAGCTCCTAGGCTTATGCCGTCTCCACCTGCACCAGGTGCTCCACCACCAGCTGCGGTAGCTTGTAAATCGCTTAGGTCTTCGCCGTTTAGTATGGCTTGTTGGAGTGAGTTTGCGTCTGCTATGTTTGTTACGTCAGGGTCGAATGAATTTGTTTGTAGTGTGCTTAAATCAAGCTTTAAAGTATCGTTTGATAGGAGGGTTATATCTTTGCCGTTTTCTAGCTCAAGTGTGGCTGCGCCCCCCCCCTATGGCTGTTTTTACGATTTCACCATTATCTAGGCTATCGCCTACTTTTAGTTCTCGTCTTTGTCCGTTTTTGTCTATTGCGTAAGCTTTTATGCTTAAGCTTTTAACTGTCGCTGATGACATTTAGTCTCCTTTGGATTGAATTAGTGTGGAGCAATTTTATCTAAATATTATGATTTTTTATATTGTACCAAGGGGCAAAGTTGATTACACTTTTAAATTTAAATCAAAATAAGCAAAAATGCCTTTAAGATTAGTTAATGACCTGTAAAAATGAGTAGACATTATCCACGCCGTCTATGTGCTTAGCAAACCATATGGCGCTGCTTTCTTGATTTTTGCTAGCCACCACGCCAGTAAAGACTACATCGCACCCCACTATGCTTACTCTCACAGCCGTACCCTCTACGTTGCTAGCACCGAATAAATCCGCCTTTAACTGGCTAAAAATAGCAGCGTGTGAGCAGTTATAGTTTGGCTGTTTTATCTTTATGTAGGTATGAATTTTGCCATTTTTTATCTCATTTTTTGCTAGCGATAGGAGTTTTTTATATGCCTTTTTATCCTCTACTAACCCCACTAAATACACCTGCGAGTAAAACACGCCCACGTCTATGTCCCAGTTGCTTATGCCCTTGCTTTTTAGGATTGCGGATTGAATTTTTAGCTTTTTTATCTTATCGGAGGCTATTGTGATGATACCTCTTTTATCGCGCGATATGGAGTAGATGTCGTATACTGTTAGCGCGTTTGAAATAGGAGAGATGACGCTAATGCAGCCTGAGAACAAAATAGCCATTATTACCCAAGATATAAGCCTATTTATCGGTGTTTCCTTGACTTTTGTGCTTTTGGGATTTTAGTTAAGTTTTGCTAAAATTAAGATAAATTTGATTATAATTTGCCCCTGCTTTATTTTGGAGGGTATGGCGTTCTGGTGGCGCTCGCGGGCTTCAAACCCGAATGGTGGGGCGGTTGACCGTCTCGCGGGGAGTTCGATTCTCTCACCCTCTCGCCAAATTTATATTTTACCCTAAAGTACAATATCCTTTACCCCATATTTTTGCTATAATCTACATAAAAATAATAAAAAATAATTAGGAGCAGTAAATGCCAGTGGCAACGGTATCTGAAATAAACTCAAAAGCCTTTTTAGTAGATGAAAATGGAGATAAAAAAGAGCTAAGCTTAGGTGATAATCTAGAGGCTAATGAGCTTATAATAACAGCCAGTAGCGATGAGGTTGCGGCGCTTAAGCTTTTGCTAAGCAATGGTAAAGGTCTCACGCTTCAAGGCGATGATATGTTAAGGTTGGATAGTAGCGTAACGCAAGATAGCTCTTTTGACACTGATGAGAGCGTGGTGCATAGTGCGGTTGATTTGAGTGCGCTTTTATCCCATGAGCTTGATTTAGCTATGCCTGATTTTGCTAGTTTTTATGATATTAGGGTTGATGAGGAAGTAAGCGCTAATAATACAGAGGAATTAAAACTCAGTACAGATGATGTATTAAGTGTAAAGGATATAATGGGCGAAAAAGATAGCGCAAGTAGCGAATATAGCGTAAGTGAGCATAGTCACAATATGTCTACTTTTATCATCGAGCCAGAGCAGGTGTAGGCTTAGCGCTTACCTTGCCTGATAGTTTAAATTTTAAAATTTGTAATATAATAAATTTACCCTTTAGTACAATATCCAAACCCACTTTATCTTGATATAATCACTCCGATACAAAAAACAAACTAAGGAGACTAAATGTCATCAGCGACAGTTAAAAGCTTAAGCATAAAAGCTTACGCAATAGACAAAAACGGACAAAGACGAGAACTAAAAGTAGGCGATAGCCTAGATAATGGTGAAATCGTAAAAACAGCCATAGGGGGGGGGGGGCGCAGCCACACTTGAGCTAGAAAACGGCAAAGATATAACCCTCCTATCAAACGATACTTTAAAGCTTGATTTAAGCACACTACAAACAAATTCATTCGACCCTGACGTAACAAACATAGCAGACGCAAACTCACTCCAACAAGCCATACTAAACGGCGAAGACCTAAGCGATTTACAAGCTACCGCAGCTGGTGGTGGAGCACCTGGTGCAGGTGGAGACGGCATAAGCCTAGGAGCTGCTGGCTTTGATGAGGGCGGACACGAAAGCAATGTAAATGCCAATACTAGAAATCTAAGCTCTACTGATACTTCAAACGTAACAGCCACAAATGTAACTGCAGGAAATCCAACAACAGCTGATACTACGGATAATCAAGCTACTCCTAGCCAGCCAAGTAATCCAGCCCAGCCTGATAATACAAACCAGCCTAGCCAGCCAAGTGAGCCAAATAATCCAAATGAGTCTGATAATCCAAGCACGCCAACAGACCCTAATACTCCAGAGCCAAGCACACCAGAACAGCCTGGTAATACAAACGAGCCTAATAATACAAATCCAACCACTCCGACAAATCCGCCAGTTGACCCAGCCCCTGTAACTCCGCCAGTTGTTGTGGATACGACTAAATTTATACTACCTGATTCAGTGTATAATAAAGAGGCCTATGGTGGTATCAATCTAGGCTTAAGAGTCGAAGAAAATCACAGAAATGGCGATGATTTAAACAGCTTTAATCAAGCCTTTGAAAATTCAAAAAGCCTATTTGATAATAATGGCATAGCGCTAAATACAACTGCTCCTGGAGTAACTGAGGTAGATAACTCAAGCGGATTTTTTGAGTATAACAAAGGTTGGTTTTATAACGCAGATAGTGGCATATATATAGGCACTGATAGTTCGGCAAAGCTAATTGTAACCTCGGCTGATAAGGTTGATAGCTATATTCAAAGCGAGCCAGACGCATTTGTCATAACTAGTCAAGCAGATGACCCAAGAGGTGGAGGAATAATAGATAGCATTTACGGCGGCAACGGCAATACTGAAATACTAATAGATGGCGTAGTTGTGGCAAATTTATTAACTGGAAAGGGAGATGATGATGTAAAAGTCATCGGCGACGAAAACGGCGAAATGCCTTCTGGTGCAGTTGTGATAGATACTGGAAGTGGTGATGATGCTGTGGTGTTGGATAAAAATGCCGTGAGTGAGCTTGTATTCTCAGAAGCTGGTGATGATAGAGTAGAAATTTTAGGTGGCACTCAAGCTGGTGGTGTATATCTGGGTGATGGCGATGATAGTGTGGTATTAAATGGCGGTGCTTCTGTGGTTGGTATCTACACAGAAGCTGGCAACGACACTGTAAGTATAGACGAAGCCAAGATAGATGAGCTAGGCATGGGTGGTATAGGCTTTGTGAATCTAGGTGATGGTGATGATAAGCTTAACGCTAAAAATAGTGATTTTAAAGATCCGCACGATGCTTTAGCGGATAGTGGACAAGAAATTTATAACATAAACGCAGGCGCAGGAAATGACAAGGTAAATATAGAAGGCTCAAATTTAAAAAGAGCTGTACTTTTAGGGGAGGGAGATGATGAGTTAAATGTCAAAAACTCTACGTCTCTACACCCAGAAGCTGAGAGAAACCCAAATGAGAGTGATGTGTTGTTTAAATTTCAAAATGCCATAGGAGCTGGTGCTGGAGATGATGATATAACTCTGGAAAACTTTAATACAGATAGATACGTTGCTTTAGGGGAAGGCAACGATAGCTTGTGGGTTACAAATAACTCTGCAGTAAATGCTATCTTTGGCGAAGCTGGAGATGATACTATCGATATTAGCAATGCTTCAAAAGTGCAAAATATTGCAGCCGGCGTAGGTGATGATACCATAAATGTAACTGACGCAGGTACTGTGGTGAGCGGCGTGATAAAAGGAGGTAATGCTGCTGATGACGGTGCTGAAAGTGGAGCTGATACATTTAGAATAGAAAATGGAGCTAATGTAAATGTTATAAAAAGCAGTGCTGGCGCCATGAATAATTACGTATATGTCGGCGGTGCTGAAGTAGGCTCTATACATATGGGTAGTACTCAAGAAGCAAGCACTGGAGAGAATATGATAACTGTAACAAACGAGGCTATCGTTATAGGGGACATACTGGCTGGTCGTGGTGTGGATAATATCGAAATAAGCGAAGGCGCAAGGGTAGTAGGCATAGTCGCTGGAGAGGGCTATGAGGACGTAAGGGCTAATCTAGGTGCAAATGATGTAATCACGGTAAGAAATGCAGAGGCTGGCTTTGTCCAAGGTGGCGCAGGCGATGACACCTTAACAATCAGTTATGGCGCGCATATAAATGGTAGTGTAACACTATCTGATGGCACAGTTATAAAAGGTTACGTCTCAGGACAGCAAGGAAACGATACCATAGTAATAACTGGTAAAGAGACCATTGTAGACGGTGTTGTTAGGGGTGCTGAAGAAGCTTCTGTGCAAAGCGACACTATAACAGTATCTAATGAGGCAACCGTAAAAGGCAATGTAACCGGAAGTGCTGGAAATGATGATATAACTATAAATAACGCAAACGTTGAGAGTTTTATTAGAGGCTATGCAGGAGATGATGATATCACGGTAGAAAATGGCGCAAATGTAAGTGGTGCCATAAATGCTGACGTGGGTAATGATACCGTGTCTATACAAAACTCCAGCGTGGGTGGCTTTGTGTCTGGGTATACTGGAAATGATGAGATAAATATATCAGGCTCTAGCATTAGCGGTATAATCGAGGGTGGCGACGGAAATGACAGTATATCTATAAATGAAAGCTCAAACGTACAAAACGTAAATGCAGGCAATGGCAATGACGCTATATCTATAGAAAACTCAACAGCTAGCGGCTGGATTTGGGGTTTTGGTGGCGATAATGAAATTAGTGTGTCAAACTCAAGCGTAAATCAAATTTTTGGTGGGGATGGCAATGATGATATTACGCTAGAAAATTCAAGTGCAAATTTAATTGACACACAGGCTGGTAATGACAAACTAACCCTAAATAACGAGCCAAATATAAATTTAAATACGGTAAAAAATATAGAAACGCTAGAAGTGCGTAACAATGACGGCGCTAAGCTAGAACTAAGCGCAAAAGACGTTATAGATATGACTGATAATCGCAATAGCCTAAATATCGTGGGTGAAAAAGATAGCTCAGGCGTAGAGTTAAGCCATGAATTTACCCAAAAAGATGGCTCGCAGGAGTACAGTGCTACAGATAGCTCTGTAACATTTATAATCGAACCAGATCAGCAGTAAGGGCTACTTGGTTAAACGCAAATAGGCTTTGGGTGGCTTAATCCAAAGCCTGCGCTTTAGTGTAAATTTAAACTTCTTAAACATAGCTCGTATCGTAGCGGTATACTCGCTCCACCTTTACTTGTGGCAAAGTAGTGCATGCAAGCCAAAAGCGGCTTAGCAGAGCAAATGCTTGTCAACGTTTATTTTTGGTTTTTTATTTCAAGTTGCGCAAGACGCTAAAATCGTGCCGACAATATAAAGTAGCTACGCCTACACTTAAGAGTACTAGCGCAAATTAGCGGCGTGTGGTCATTGGCTGGGTGCCGCTAGTGTGTATAAAATTTGTATTAGCGCTCTTAAGACACAAGCCTAGCAGTAGGGCTAAGCTTGTCCTTCCTGAGTGAATTTAGTAATTTTGTAAAACTGGCGTTAGCTAGTACCGCCCAAAGATACTATCGATTAATCAGTCGCTCATATATGCGGCTTTTAAATTTGCAATCAATAGCATTGTTTAAAAAGCAACAATCAAACAAAATAAATTTTTGCGGTTTAATGATTTGCCTTTAAATTTAAACAAAGTCTTTAATGCACTCTTTTAAGCTTTCTATAAAATAATCAATATCAGCCTTTGTGTGCGTATAATGCACGCTTGCTCTAAGCCAGCCTGGTTTTTGCTCTAGCGGTGCGTCGTCTACTAATCCCAAAAGCTCATGCCCATATGGTCCAGCGCACGCACATCCTGCCCTAGTTTGTATGCCGTATCGCTCTGATAGAGCATTTGCTAGCTCATAAGGGCTAATGCCAGCTATGTTAAAGGCAAAAATTCCAAGTCGGCGTTGATTGCGTGGGCAGTAGTTGATTAAATTTGGCACTTTTTCAAGCCTAGCTGTAAAGTACTGCTTTAGCTCGGTTTCAGTCCGCTCTATACGCTCAAGCCCCACCTCCTCACGCAGTGCATACGCTAGCCACGCACGCACTAGCTGGGTAATAGGCGGAGTGCCACCCTCCTCAAGCCTCTCAGGCTGGGCTATAAATTTATGCGAGTTTCTGCTTACGTAGCTTACTGTCCCTCCAGCTGCAAATGTTGGCTTTTCAAATCCAAAAAGCCCCTTTCTTACAGCGAGCAATCCGCAGCTGCCTACACCACCAAGGAGCTTGTGTGGACTTAGATAAAGTGCGTCAAAATAGCGTGCAGCAATTTGCATATACGGACTTGCAGCGGCTGCGTCGTATGCCATTATCCCGCCTGCTTCACGCACGAGTGCTGAGATTTTGGCGTATTCGGCGATGACGCCTGTTACGTTTGAGGCTAGGCTAAAGCTAGCGATTATTTCACGATTTTGCGCTTTTGCTGCGCTTAGTACGCTTTTTAGCTCGTTTAAATTTATCCCTCCTCTGTCGTTTAGTCCTATTCGCACGACCTCGCAAAGCCCACTGCGCCAGCTTACTTCATTTGAGTGATGCTCAAACGCTCCGACTATGACTAGGGGCAGATTTTCTGGGCGCACCATGCCTAGGCGACGCCTTGTAGCTGGAGGGATATAAATGCCAAGGAGTTCTTGAAACTTCTTTATCGCCGCGCTTGAGCCATGCCCTGTAGCCATGAGATAAAACTCATCTCCTAGCCCAAGCAGTCGCTTTAGCTCGCTTTTGGCATGTTCATATAGCTTTTGAGTTTTTATGGAGTTTGAGGAGCTTTCAGAGTGGGTGTTTGCATACTCGGGTAGCATATCTGCTATGCGCTTTTCTATGGGTGCATAGGCTAAGCCAGAGGCGGTAAAGTCAAAATAATGCACGCCCTGCTTTAGTATGATATTTTCCCTTATTTGCGATAAGCTTATCACTTTTACTCCTTAAATTTAGCCCATTATTATACCTATTTTGGCTAAAAATATGCTACAATCACGCACAAATCACATACAAAAAAGGCATAATATCTATACTCTAAGTAGCTTTTATAAGCGTATGCCGCACCTTGATATAGGCGAGCTTATACGTTTTTATTTTGTATTTGACGCTCTTATGATAAAGGGCGCTTATTATGATATTTTTGAGGCGATTTATGAGGAGATTTTACCTAGGGCTGGGGAGATTTCGATAGCTTTAAATTTATCCCAAGATGAGCGTGCTGTCTTATGCAAACTAGCAAGGGGTGATAGACGTTATTTTAGTGCTTATAAACTCATGCTAAAGCAAGACGCCGCAAGGGCTTATGCTTCGCTTTTAGGGGGAGAGTATCTTTTTATCGAGCCAACCTTTGAAGTCCGTCCAAAGCGTGATAAACGCCAAAAACTCCCACGCTATCAAAGGCGCAGACTCATACAAAATAAGCTTCATTTTTGCACCCATTTTCTGCGCTTTTTCTTTTATTTTATTGAGCCAAATTTAAAGCTTTTAATGGCTGGCAAAAAAGATGAAGTAATGGCTATGATAAAGCGTGAGTTTGATGTATTTTGTTCTTTGGGCTTTGAGAGGTTAAGTTGCGAGCTAGTGGCTAAAAAGCTAGGCGCAAAATGCACGCTTCAAAGCCTTTGGGTGGATAAGACTGAGATTGATATATTTGGATTTTGCGAGCAGGGTGCTGTGGCTGCGGAGGCAAAATACAGAGGCAAAAAGGTCTGCAAAAGCGTGCTAAGCCAGCTAGAAAATAAATGCAAAGCTTTAGGTGTTTTGCCATATCATTTGGGCATAGTCTCGGCTTGCGGCTTTAGCAATGAGCTTTTAAGGCTTAAAAGCGAGCGTGTGGGGCTTTATGATTTGGAGGATTTTAAGGAGCTTTTATGAGTGATTTAAGCATACAAGACGGCTTAAAAAGCCTGATAGAAAAGACCTATATAATAGAGGCAGAATACGAGCGGTTAAATGCCTCGTATGCGTCTTTGCGCCAGATGATAGGGGGCGTAATAGACGCAATACCTGATGCGCTTTGGGTATTAAATTCTAACAAGAGCCTTTTTTTATCAAATTCAAAAGCCTCAAATAAAGATGAGCTTTTACGTGCAGTAATCGCTGGGCTTGGTGAGGAGAGTAACAGCACTGAGGTTGAGTTTAATGGAGGAGTATATCTAGCAAAACTCGTAAAAAGTGGCGATAAAATTATCATCACGGCCACAGATATAACAGTACAAAAGCGCACAGAAAGGCTTGTGTCAATGGGACAAGTCGCAGCTCATCTAGCGCATGAGATACGAAATCCCATAGGCTCGCTCTCTCTCCTAGCTAGCTCATTGCCTCGCTATGTAAGTGGCAAGGGAGAAATCCTAGCCCAGCAGATGCAAAAAGCCATATGGCGTGTGGAGCGGATTATAAAGGCGACTTTGCTATTTACTAAAGGGGTAAAAACTACGCCGAAGCAGTTTAAATTTAGCTCTCTTGCAAAGGAGTGCACAGAGGCGATAGAGTATTATGAGTATTCAAAGCAGATTGAATTTAATCTAGATTTTGGTGATATGAGCTATGTTGGGGATGCGGATTTAATCGCCATGGTATTTGATAATTTAATCTTTAATGCAATAGATGCGATTGAGGAGAGTGATGATGATGAGGGCGAGGTAAGGCTTTGGCATGAAAAAGAGGGTGATGAGCTTAAGTTTTATATTTATGATAGTGGAGTGAGCATAGCTGACACTGGAGCTATATTTGAACCTTTTAAGACAAGTAAGCTAAAGGGCAATGGGCTAGGGCTTGCCCTATGTGTACAAATCATAGCTGCACATGGCGGAAGCATAGAAATAGCGTTAAATCCAAAAACTTTTTGTGTGAGTTTGCCTTTGGCTAGATAGAGTCTTAAAGCCGGATAAAGATTTGTGTTATCAATTAGGGTAGTTTTTGCTTAATTTAAAATAAATTTTAAATTAAAATATAACTATTGATTTAATATATTAAATAAATTTATTGTATTTTAATTTACACTTTTGTAATAGACTATTAAATATAGTTTAAATTTATACCAAAACTAGGAGTTTATTATGAAGATTTCTTCTAAAATCGTGTCTATGCTAGTGATATCTTTGGGTTTATTGCTTACTGCTGTAGTTGTTGTAAACTCATTTATTAGCAAAGATACTACAAATTTCACTAAAAATAACATAGTGGATATTGTGCAAAAAGAGCGAGAGGATGCTCTTGTAGATCAGGTTAAGATACTTCGTTCTGTAGCAGATGCAATGTATACTGATGGCTTAAATGAGCAGATGAGCGATGAGGAAATACGAAGCTGGATGGCAGAGTATTTTTCTAAAATTAAGTGGGGTGAAAATGGCAGCGAATACGCTTACGTTATTGATTCAAAGGGAACTTTGATTTATCATCCTAGAGATGAGTTCATGGGTAAAAATAAGCTTGATTTTAAAGATCCAAACGGAGTGGAGCTTTATAAAGATATTATAAATAATGCCATGTCTGGCAAAAATGAATTTACTCGCTATACTCTTAAGCTAGATGGAAAAGACATACCTAGGCTTGGCTTCGGTCTTAAGATGAAGGATATAGACTGGATAGTTGCCTCTAAGGTGGATACTGATGATGTCCTTACTAAGGCGACTAAAAAAGCAGATGAATTAGATGACTTTATCTCCAAAGAAGAGAGCATATTCCTCCTTATCGCATCAGCTATAGTTATTGTATCTTTAATAGTTAGCATACTTTATACTAAAGCAAGTATCACTAAGCCACTTAACACCTTAATCGAAAGAGCTAAGAACTTAAGTAGTGGAGATGGCGATTTAACACGTAAGCTAGAAGTAAGTGGTAAAGATGAGACAGCCCTAGCAAGTGCAGCCATAAATGATTTTATAGAAAAGGTAAGAGTATTAATAAGTGATGCTAAGCACCTAAGTACTGAAAACTCAAGTGTAGCAAATGAGCTAAGCTCAACATCTTTACAAACTGGAAAGCGTGTAGAGGATAGTACAGCAATAGTAAATCGTGTAAATCAAAACTGCTCTGATATAGAGGAGAGCATGAAAGAATCAATTGCTAGAGCTCAAAGCGGCAAAGAGGATTTACAAAAGGCAACCACATATATAAATGAAGCCACTATGGCTATAGGAAACCTAGCTAATCAAATCTCACACTCAGCTCACACAGAGGCTGAAATGGCTAATAAAATAGAGCAGCTTAGCAAAGATGCAGAGCAGGTAAAATCAGTACTTGTTGTAATAAATGATATAGCAGATCAGACAAATTTACTTGCCCTTAATGCAGCTATTGAGGCAGCACGTGCTGGAGAGCATGGCAGGGGATTTGCAGTGGTTGCTGATGAGGTAAGAAATCTAGCAGAGCGTACTCAAAAATCTCTAACAGAGATAAATGCTACAATTAATGTAATAGTACAAGCCATAACTGAAAGTAGTGAGCAGATGAATGCAAACTCTAAGCAAATAGGCGAATTAAACGAAGTAGCTAGCAATGTAAGAAATACAATTGATGTAATGAGCGATGCAATAGGTAATGCTATAAGATTAAGTGATAGTACAGTAGAGGATTATATCCAAACTGGTAAAAATATCCAAAACATAACCAAAGGCATAGGTAGTATAAGCGAGCTATCAAGTGAAAATGCTAGAAGTGTAGAGGAGATTGCCTCTGCGGCTGAGCATCTAAATAAGATGACTGATACGTTAAATTCTAAACTAGGTGAGTTTAGGACGTAAGCGCAGTATCTATTAGCTTTTAAAAATAATTACTTCATTAACTGCTGGGCTTGATTTAAAATTTGGCTCAGCGGTACTTCAAATTTAATCAAATCATAAATTTTTATTTTATTAGCGTGTGTAAGTTAAGAGCCAAATACGTATGGCAACTGACGCAGATTTTTTGAATAAATACAAAAAAGAGAGAGGGGTGCTTTGATTTATTTAAATTTCTTGCAGCCTAGTCCGCACCCCAAAATCTAGACTAAATTTAAAACGACCTTACGTTCTAAACTCTCCAAGTTTAGAATTTAACGTATCAGTCATCTTATTTAGATGCTCAGCCGCAGAGGCAATCTCCTCTACACTTCTAGCATTTTCACTTGATAGCTCGCTTATACTACCTATGCCTTTGGTTATGTTTTGGATATTTTTACCAGTTTGGATATAATCCTCTACTGTACTATCACTTAATCTTATAGCATTACCTATTGCATCGCTCATTACATCAATTGTATTTCTTACATTGCTAGCTACTTCGTTTAATTCGCCTATTTGCTTAGAGTTTGCATTCATCTGCTCACTACTTTCAGTTATGGCTTGTACTATTACATTAATTGTAGCATTTATCTCTGTTAGAGATTTTTGAGTACGCTCTGCTAGATTTCTTACCTCATCAGCAACCACTGCAAATCCCCTGCCATGCTCTCCAGCACGTGCTGCCTCAATAGCTGCATTAAGGGCAAGTAAATTTGTCTGATCTGCTATATCATTTATTACAACAAGTACTGATTTTACCTGCTCTGCATCTTTGCTAAGCTGCTCTATTTTATTAGCCATTTCAGCCTCTGTGTGAGCTGAGTGTGAGATTTGATTAGCTAGGTTTCCTATAGCCATAGTGGCTTCATTTATATATGTGGTTGCCTTTTGTAAATCCTCTTTGCCGCTTTGAGCTCTAGCAATTGATTCTTTCATGCTCTCCTCTATATCAGAGCAGTTTTGATTTACACGATTTACTATTGCTGTACTATCCTCTACACGCTTTCCAGTTTGTAAAGATGTTGAGCTTAGCTCATTTGCTACACTTGAGTTTTCAGTACTTAGGTGCTTAGCATCACTTATTAATACTCTTACCTTTTCTATAAAATCATTTATGGCTGCACTTGCTAGGGCTGTCTCATCTTTACCACTTACTTCTAGCTTACGTGTTAAATCGCCATCTCCACTACTTAAGTTCTTAGCTCTTTCGATTAAGGTGTTAAGTGGCTTAGTGATACTTGCTTTAGTATAAAGTATGCTAACTATTAAAGATACAATAACTATAGCTGATGCGATAAGGAGGAATATGCTCTCTTCTTTGGAGATAAAGTCATCAAGCTCTGATGCTTTTTTACTTGATTGTACTGCTATGTCGTCGGTATCTATTTTGGATGCAACTATCCAGTCAACATTTTTCATTTTTAAACCAAAACCCAGTCTAGGTATCTCATGACCGTCAACCTTTAGGATATAGTGTGTAAAATCATTTTTATTTGATGTAGCATTTTTTATAATTTCTTGATAAATTTTTACCCCATTTGCATCTTGTAGGTCTATTTTATTATGCCCCATAAAGTCTTTTCTAGGGTGATAGATCAGGTTGCCTTTTGAGTCTAAGATATAAGCGTAGTTTGATTCGTTATCGCCCCAGCCTATCTTAGAGAAATACTCCGCCATCCATACTCTTATCATATTTTCACTCATATGCTCTTTAATTCCATCTGCATACATCGCATCAGCTACGGCACGAAGAATTTTTACTTCATTTATGAGTTCGGCTTCTCTTTCTTTTTGCATGATATTTATTATGCTATCTTTCGTAAAGCTTGTAGTCTCTTTGCTTATGAAAGAGTTTACAACCACAACAGATGTTAGCAGTAGCCCTAGGGAAACAACTAACATTAGGACAATCTTAGAAGAAATCTTCATTTCTTGTAGCTCCTTTTTAATTTTGAAATTTAAAATTTAGTTGAAGATTATCAGAATAGTATAAATTGAAAAATAACAAAAAAAAAAAAAAACGGTAAACAAGAAAAAATAGTTGTAAGCATATTAGATTGGGGATTTTGTAGCTATTGATTTTATTATTTATTATATTTAATTATTATTAAAAATATATTTATAAATTTATTTTTTAATTTATGGCTTGTTGTAAATTACACCAAGATAAGCTTAAATATTTAAACTTAATTAAAAATTTATTTTTATTTTGCATGTTATGTTATTTTTGGTTAAAATATAAATTATTTTTTTAAATTTTTTACTTGTTTTAGGAAAAGTTTTAGAGCTTTTTTCTCTTTCTTTCCTATGTGGTAGCTTATGAGTTTTAGATACTCTAGGATATCTTTTTGGCTGATTTGTCTGCTCTTTGAGTAGTTTTGCAGGATATATCTAGGGATTTTTATGCTGGCATTTTTTTGAGTTTTTAAAAAGCCTCTTACAAGGCGCTTGCAGGCTGATTTGTGCGATGTGTAGCAAAATCTAGCAAATACAAAACAAAGTCCGTTAGTGCGTTCGTGCCAAAGCTTTGCTAAGTCGATAAATTTATCCGCTCCCTCATTTATATAAGCCCTAAGTGCTCTATCACCTATTATGACCTCGCCATTTAGTCCAAGTACGGCGGCTAGGGCATTTGAGCTAGCACTTGCGGCGTCTTTTTGCGGAGGGCTATTTTTGCGTACTAGGACGCTTTTTACTTCGTGTTTTGCAACTATTCCAAAATCTAGACTCTTGTAGTTTTTGCGAGAGCTTTGCACGCTTGAGATTATAGCGGCGTCGACGCTTTTACGGCGTAGGGCTGTGTTTTGGCGGCTAGGTACGCCCTTTTTGTACTCTATCGCCGCCTTTTTGTAGCTACTAAGTGCACTACGCTTTAAATACACGTGAAAAGGCAATAAATTTAAATAATCAATCTTGCCAAACTTCACTTTCACTCCGAGTCTGTAAGCAGTGTTTTATACTCATCGCAAGCTAGCGTAAGCTCCTCGTCGCTCATGTTTAGCGCACCGCCTATAAATTTTATCTTATTAAATACCATGCCGCAGTAAGTTGCAGTAGAGTGAAATCCTAGTAAAATTTGCTCAATGCTTGATTTTACTGAGCCTTGTGGAGAATACTCAGCCTCGCCAGCCCCAGCGGTAACAACAAGTTGAAGCTCTTTGCCAATAAGCGCAGTGCCAGTACTTCCGTATGCCCAGCCACGTGTGAAAACAGCGTCTATGTAGGCTTTTAGCATGGCAGGCGAGTAAAACCAATAAAGTAGAAACTGAAGTACCACTCTATCAACACCCTCTATTAGAGCTTGCTCTGTTTTAGCGTCTATTTTGCTAGTATCTAAGCCATAAACCGCCTCTATGTGGCGCACTGATATATCGCCTCCTATGCTTGATGCGGTGCTAAAAAGAGCCTTGTTTACTCTTGAGTTTGCATAATTTGGATGTGAAAGTAGGACTAGGGTTTTCATAATTTTCTCCTTAATTTGTGGTGTTAAACACTCTATCGCCAGCATCTCCTAGACCTGGGACTATGTAATTTTTTTCATTTAGTCTCTCATCTATGCTGGCGGTAAAGACCTCTACATCTGGGTAGACCTCGCTAAATCTAGCAAGCCCTTCAGGTGCAGCTATGATGGCTATAAATTTTATATCCTTTACGCCTTTTTGTTTTAGGAATTTAACCGCATCGATTGCAGTTCCGCCAGTGGCAAACATGGGATCTATTATTATCGCAGTGCGCTCGCTTGCGTCATTTGGCAGCTTTGCGTAGAAAAACTCAGCCTGAGCTGTCTTTTCATCTCGTTGAAATCCTAAGAATCCAACACTCGCATCTGGAATTAGCTTGAAAACGCTATCAAGCATACCAAGCGCAGCTCGCAAAATAGGGCATATCATAAGCTTTGTGCCTAGCTTTTGCGCCTTTGTGCTAGCTACTGGGGTTTTGACCTCTATCTCACGTAGAGTTAGATCTCTAGTTGCTTCAAACATCATAAGATAGCTTATCTCATCAATTAGCATACGAAACTGAAATGGCTGGGTGCGCTCATCGCGCAGTATGGCTAGTTTGTGAGAGATTAGGGGATGCTCGATGAGCTTTATGTTTTTCATAAATTTGCCTCCTTTTCTAGCTTGCTTTTGTAGGCTTGCTCGTCAAATTCGCTCACTCTGGCTACGCCGTCTTTTACGGCGGCTTTTGCTACAGCTAGGCTCACCCATACAAAGGCACGGCGATCAAATGGCTTTGGTATGATGTAGTGCTGACCAAATTTTAGCTCGCTTACTCCGCTAGCGAGTAGTACATCATCTGGTACTGGCTCTTTTGCTAGCGCAGCAAGTGCTTCAGCTGCTGCTTTTTTCATATTTTCGGTGATTTTTTTAGCTCTCACGTCAAGTGCGCCACGGAAAATAAATGGAAAGCAAAGGACGTTGTTTACTTGATTGTTAAAGTCGCTTCTACCAGTGCCGACCATGGCGTGAGGGCGCACGCTTAGCACCTCATCTGGATAAATTTCAGGCACAGGGTTTGCTAGAGCAAATACGATAGGATAGGGCTTCATGGAGGCTATCATCTCCTTAGTTACTAGCCCTGGGCGCGAAAGCCCTAAAAACATATCCGCATCTTTTAGTGCATCAGCTAAGGTACGTTCATTGGTCGTAATTGCAAACTCTCTTTTTTGCTCGTTTAAATCATCTCTACCGCTATGCACTACGCCTCGACTATCGACCATTATTATGTTTTTTGCTCCCACGCTTTTATACATCTTAGCGCAGGCTATACCAGCAGCTCCAGCTCCGCTTACGACAATTTTCATATCTGGTATGTTTTTGCCTGCTATTTGGGCAGCATTTAGTAGTCCAGCTGTCGTGATGATAGCTGTGCCGTGCTGATCGTCATGCATTACTGGAATGTCGACGGCTTCTTGTAAGGCCGGCTCTATCTCAAAGCATTCAGGAGCTTTAATATCCTCTAAATTTATCCCACCAAAGCTAGGGGCTATCGCACGACAAATCTCAACTATCTTTGCTGGGTCAGTCTCGTCTATTTCTATATCCACCGCATCAACGCCAGCAAATTTTTTAAATAGCACTGCTTTGCCTTCCATTACAGGCTTAGACGCAAGTGCGCCTATATTACCAAGCCCAAGCACCGCAGTACCATTAGATATGACTGCTACTAGGTTTGATTTATTTGTGTATTTATAGGCCAGCCCTGCGTCTTCGGCTATTACCTTGCACGGCTCTGCGACACCTGGGCTATAGGCTAGGCTTAGGTCTTTAGATGAGGCTACTGGCACTTTTATGTGTGTGCCTATTTTACCACCTTCGTGGTATTTTAATGCTTCTTGTTGTAGTTCTTTGCTCACTTTTATCCTTTTATAAGTTTATTTATTCTATTTATTACTTCATTTTTACCGATTACTTGCATCACTTCAAATATCCCAGGACTCACGCTAGTGCCAGTCATTGCGATACGTAGCGGCTGGGCTAGGTCTTTTAGCTTCTTCTCACTCTGGCTTAAAAACTCATTCGTTAGCTCTTCAAACTCCTGTGCACTTGCTGCGTCGCTAGCACTCTCCAAAGCCACTTTAAACTTAGCTAAAAGCGCAAGTGCTTCATCGTTTATAAATTTATTTACCGCCTTTTCATCGTAGCTATTTGGTGCATTTACTATGCTCTTTGCGCTTGCTATCATATCTAAAAGCGTCTTGCTTCGCTCTCTTAAAATATCTAAAAGCAGCTCTTTATTTGGCACGCCTTCAAAGCTAAAGCCAAGCTCATCGCAAGCCGCCGCAAGCCTCTTATAAGGTAGAGTTTTGATGTAGTGAGCGTTTAGCCACTCAAGCTTGCTTGTATTATAGGTGCTTGCGCTTTTGCTGATGTGGGCTGGGTCAAAAAGACGCACCATATCGCTAAGGCTAAATATCTCATCATCGCCGTGGCTCCAGCCAAGCCGCACGAGAAAATTTAAAAGCGCCTCAGGCAGGTAGCCCATAGCCTTATACTCCATTACGTCTGTTGCGCTGTGGCGTTTGCTTAGCTTTTTGCCGTCCTCGCCGTTTATCATCGCAACGTGGTAAAACTTTGGCACGCTAAAGCCAAGCGCCTGGTAAAGGACTATCTGCTTTGGCGTGTTGCTTAGGTGATCATCGCCCCTGATTACGTCCGTTACGCCCATTAGTGCGTCATCAACCACGACGACGAAGTTATACGTAGGCGTGCCGTCGCTGCGAGCTATGATAAAATCATCAAGAATATCAGCGGCATTAAATTTGATCTCGCCCTTTATGCCATCATTAAATTTAATCTCCCCGCTAAGTGGCGCTTTAATGCGAATAACTGGCTCTATCCCAGCTGGTGGCGTGCCTGTAAAATCCCTATAACGCCCGTCATACCTAGCTCGCTCGCCACGTGCTTCTTGCTCAGCTCTAAGTGCGTCAAGCTCATCTTTACTCATATAGCAGCGATAGGCTAGCCCCCGCTCTAGCAGTGCGGCGATGTATTTTTTATAAATTTCAAACCGCTTTGACTGATACTCGACCTCTCCGTCATAATCCAGCCCACACCAAGCAAAGGCCTCGTGTATGGCACGCACCGCATCTTCGCTGTTTCGTTTTAAATCCGTATCCTCAATGCGCAGTAAAAACTTTCCGCCATTTTTACGTGCGTAAAGGTAGCTATAAAGCGCCGTCCTAAGCCCACCTATATGCAAATATCCAGTAGGAGAAGGGGCAAATCTGGTAACTATCATTATAAAGCCCTTAAATTTTTATGTTATAATGTTTGAAATTATACTTTATCAAAGGTTTTATTATGCTAAAACGCACTATTTTCATAGCGATTTTACTTTTATGCTTGTTTAATCCCCTAAAAGCCGAGACTGTAAACGCAATAGCGGCTATCGTGGATAACGAGCCTATTACGCTTTTTGACGTGGCGCAAACTAAGGCAAAGCTTAATCTAACAGATGCGGAGGCTTTGAATTTGCTCATAAAAGACCGTTTAGAGCAGGCTCAGATTAAAGCGATGGGGCTTAGCACATCTCAGTTTGAGATTAATGAGCGCATAGCTCAGTTAGCTGGTAAAAACGGCATGACTCCAGCGCAGTTTAGAAGCTTTATGGCTCAAAAAGGCGTAAATGCGGCTGATTTAAGCGAGGATGTAAGAAATGCAATACTGCAGGAAAAGCTTTACCGTGCGATAGCAGCAGGCAGTAGAAGTGTGAGTGAAGAGCGAGCAAAGGCTTATTATGAGGCTAATAAGAGCGAGTTTGAGGGGTATGCAAATGTCAAGGTGAGGGTTTTTCGTAGTACCGACGCTAGGGCTCTTGAGGCTAGGATAAATGGCGAAAATAGCCTCGCAAACGTTAGCGTAGCGGAGGAGGATATAGCAATAAGTGGGGCTAGACCCGAGCTAGTGGCTGTGCTAATGCAAACTTCTGATGGTGCTTACACGCCTATAATGCGCGCTCCAAGCGGCTTTGAGGTGATGCAGGTGCTTTCTAAATATGGGCGCGCGACACTGCCTTTTGATAGCGTAAAAGACGCACTTTTAACTCAGATGTTTAACGCTGAGAGAAATAAAACCTTAAATGATTATTTTGAAAAATTAAGAGCCAAGGCAAAAATAGAGATAATAAGATAGGCTCTGCTATTGACTTGGCTTTGCCTTAAAGCTAGCTGCCTCACTCTTTCTTTTTTTTTGGAGGCTTTGCTGGCTTTAGGCTAGCTTATTTGACGTGCTTTTTATGGGCTAGCTTTTGCAAAAACTTCGCTTATTTTAAAGTTCATGCGCTATATGCACACTCCGTTTTAAAATAGCTCACAACTATACCAAACGTATGCAAGCTATGAAAATGGTGCAAGCAAAAATCATCTTGCAATATTTTGTAATTTAACGCTTTTTCTTTTAGCGACCAGCTCATCTTGCTTTTCTACGCATCGTTGGATTTAAATTTTTACTCTTTTATTTATCTATATGAATGCTCAGTCGTAAGAATTTAAATCGTGATACTGCTGGCGTCGTTTTAAAGCGCTATAAGGACGCAGACTTAGCAAGCAATGGATAAATAAAATGGGGAAGGGCGTAAAATAAATTTAAATCAAAACCAAAGTTTTTTGGTTTAAAAATTAACTCAGGCAAATTAAAATATTGGCAACATCGTATGAGTGAATGGGTGTTGGTGAGTGAAATTTGGGATGACGATTGCTTATTGCGCACTAAGTAAGCGACTTTTTAAAACAAGCAATGAAGTTCAAAAACTCAGATAGCGTAAGCGATAAGCAAGGGCGAATATATTGCACGCAGAGGATTGAGGGTATAGCAAAGTAAAAAGTAAGTTTATTTAAATTAAGTCGTACGCTCGGTATAGCTGATGTTTACTAAAAAGTTTTGCAATCGATTGATAAACTATTAATTTGTTGTATTTTGGTTTGCTATGGAGAGCTTTTAGAGGTTAAATGGCTTAAAATTTATAGCGTAGCAGGAATGGAGGATTCGAATTATCACGTAGCTGGACAAGGCGTAGGAGTAAGCCACAAGAAGTATACGCCAAGTTTACAACCTCAGTGGCTGCAAACTTTGGCGTTGTAAGGTAAAGCAGGCTAAGTGGTTTAAAATAAAATGGCTTTATTTAAAGAGTGTTTCTTAGCTACAAGTCAAACACCTTTAATCCGTGCTAGAGGCTTTAGTATTACTGTATCGCTTTGCAGTGTTGGCATGATTTTGGCGGGTTGGCTTTCGTGCGCCCTTAAAATCGATGCTAAGCCACTCATCTCGCGGCACTGGCTTGGCAAAACTAAATTAAGCTTTAAAAAGCAATATTTTACAAAACAGAGCTAGTAAATTAAACTATAAAGCCGCTTGCAATTACCTGCGCCCCATCGCTACTATTTCGGTACGCCACGCAAAGTTGTCCACGCGCCACGCCATAAGCTGGCTCGCTTAACACGACCTTTGCTTGCTCGCCGTTTACTATTATTTTAGCTGGTAGAGCGTGGCTGCGGTAGCGGATTTTTACCTCTGCGTCAAATTCGCTCTCGTTTATGTATGAGTTTAGGCTGCTTAGTTCTATCTCGCTTTTTGCAAGGCTCTCTTTTTCTCCTACTATTATGCGGTTTTTGCTGGCTTCTATGTCAAGGACAAAGTGCGGCTCGTGTGCACCACGTACCTCAAAGCCACGTCGCTTGCCTACGGTGTAGTGCATGTAGCCTTGATGTTTGCCTACGACTTTGCCGCTTTCGTCTACGACTTCGCCTGGTAAATCAGTGTTGTAGTGTTTTTTTAGTACGTCAATGTAAGTAGTCTCAACAAAGCATATTTCACTGCTTTCAGCCTGCGTTCCAAACTCCGCTAGTACTGGTATTGCCTTTGCGGCTTCTTTTATGTCGGCTTTAAATTTATCCCCCAGCGGAAATATCATATCGCTTAGGATGTGCTTTGGGATTTGGGCGATAAAGTAGCTTTGATCTTTGCTAGGGTCGGTTGCAGTGGTGATAAGTCCATTTACAATCCGCACGTAATGCCCTGTGGCTAATTTTTCACAGCCGTTTTGCTTTGCAAAATCAAGCAGAGCGCCGAATTTAATAAAGCGATTGCAAAGTGCACATGGATTTGGCGTAAGCCCCTGTTTATAGCTATTTACAAATGGCATATAAACCATCTCGTTAAATTTGTCTCGCAAATCCAAAATATGCACCTTTATGCCCAAATAATCCGCCACTTTGTTTACTTTTCTGATATTTTCCTCGTGATAGCCGGGCTTATCGTGTAGTTTCATGTAGCAGCCCACTATCTCATGTCCTGCCTCTTTTAGCATTTTAGCGGTCATAGTACTATCCACGCCGCCGCTCATCGCTACCATTATTTTCATAATAACCTTTTCTTGAAGTAATAATAATATTATTATAGCTATTAAATTTAAATATGAGAAATTTTATCTTTTATAAATTCCAAATTATCTGTTACGCAGTAAAGCTCTAAATCCTCTTTGCTAATTAAGCCTTGGGCTTGTAAAGTATTTTTAATAAAGCTATCAAGCCCAGCCCAAAACTGCTCTCCATATAGGAAAATTGGAGATTTTTTAAAGCCAGTCTGAGTAAGCGTAAGCACCTCAAAAAGCTCATCAAGTGTACCAAAGCCACCCGGAAAAACTACAAAGGCAAGCGAGCTATCAATAAGCGCAAATTTACGCGAGGAGAAGCTTTTAAAGGTAAATTTATGAGAGACAAACTCATTTGTATCTTGCTCAAAAGGCAGCTTTATATTAAGCCCTATGCTGTGCGTATTTTTGCCTGCTGCGCCCTCATTTGCGGCCTTCATTATGCCGCCGCCTCCGCCGCTTAGTATGGAGTAGCCGCTACTTGCAAGCATGCTTGATAGCTCTTTTGCTTTTGCGTAGTAGGGGCTATTTTCGCTAAGCCTAGCTGAGCCAAATATACACACTAGCTTTTGTGGCATTTTAAAGCTAGAAAAGCCCTCTAAATCGCTTATGATGTCTTTCAAATTTGTCCTTTATCTATCTAAGCTGCTCAAGGCGCTCTTTTTTGCTGCCGATTTGCGTGATTTGTATGCCAAAATTTCCATCCACAATTACGACTTCGCCCATAGCTACGACCTTATCGCCGATTAAAATTTCAAGTGGATCGTTTGCTAGCTGATTTAGCTCTATAACTGAGCCTATATCCATGCTTAGCACGTCTTTTAGCAGCATTGATTTTGAGCCGATACGCACACGAATAGCAAGGCGCACATCCATGATAAGCCCAATATTTCGTATCTCCTCGGCGCTTAAATTATTCGCGCTAGCTCCAGCGCTTGCACTTGCCTCCTCAGCGCTTTCATCGCCTAGTCCTAGTATCGCAAGAAATGCGCTATCAACGGCGATTGCGATTTGTGAGCTTATAATATCTGGTATCTCAAGCGAAAATGAGTAAAGCTTGCTAAAGCTATTAAGCTCTATTGCACTATCAGGAGCTACAAAGCTTATGCCAGCTATATCAAAAGCAAGCTTTGGCAGGTGCTTTTGTGCGCCTAGAGTAGTGCTTAGTGCGCCTAGGATATTTGAGGTTATCTCCTTTGAGGAGTCTAGCTCGTCATCTCCTATATCCTCTTTGCCGCTTAACTCCTCCTCGCCTAACATGAGATCAAATAACCCGCTTGCAAGAAGCGCAGGCAGGATAAAGACCATCTTTGCATTTTGATTTACGCTTATGTTTGCTACGACGGCTGGAGCGTTTATGGCGGTTTGGCTTTGGGCTTCGTACTCGTTTGCCTCGCCTACTTTTGGGGCGTGTCCTATCAGTCCCTCTATTACCGCTTTTGTCTCTTGTGTGAATAGATTAAAAAACTCTTTCATCATCATCAAAATCCTCTTCTTTTTCTTTTTCAGCCTCTTCGTACGCCATCAATCTTGCCTTGCGCTCCTCCTCGTATCGCTCTAGTATCGATTTTGTCTCGTCACGATCTGAGCGTATGAGCTGTTCTATTTTTATAGATTTTCTAAAACGATGAAGTCCGACCTCGGCTAGGTAAAGCTCTTTTTTATCGATTGAAACAAGCGCTCTATCATCAGCAGCCCTATCAAGCCTTAAAATATCCCCCTCTTTAAGCTCTAAAAATTCATTCACGCTTATGTTTGCCTTGCCTAAAATCGCCTCAAATAGCACCTCTGCGCGACCTATTAGCGTCTTTAGCTCTTTGTTGCGACTTTTTTTAGCGCTCGTTTCGCCTAGCATTATGTCGCGGTTTGCTAGACGGCTTAGGATAGGCTCTAGATAGATGACTGGGTAGCAGATGTTTATCATGCCGCTTGAGTTTCCTACTATTATCTCCATTACAACCATTATTACGATTTCGTTTTGACTTACGATTTGTACGACGTTTGGGCTGCTCTCTTTGGCTTCGACATTTGGGTACATGTCTGTTATCATCGCCCAGGACTCTTTTAAGCGGCTCATTATCATTCTAAGTACCGCATCAAGTAAATTTATCTCAATGTCCGTTAATTCGCGGTTTGCCTCAAATCCATCGCCATTTCCGCCAAGGAGGCGGTCTATCATAGGAAAGGCTATACTAGGATTTATCTCAAGTACGCAGTTGCCATCAAGGGGCTTTATACTAAATACGTTAAAGCTAGTGGGGCTTGGCAGGGACATCAAAAACTCGCCATATGTCATCTGATCTACGCTATGTAGGCGTATCTCGACTATGCTGCGCATGACGCTTGAGATTTGGCTGGCTAGGTTGCGAGCTAGTTTATCGTGTATGCCTTTTATGGCACGCAGCTGCTCTTTGCTGACGCGGTTTGGACGCTTAAAATCATAAATGATAATCTGACGCTGCTCGCTCTCACTACCTTTATCAGAACCTATAGCAGAGGTGTCGCCATCCTCGTCCACTACTTCAAGTAGCGCATCGATTTCTTCTTGAGATAAAATATCAGCCATTATGCCCCCAAGCTTTCTTTAAGCTTATCTATTAGTTTTTTATGAATTTGCGAGACCCTGCTCTCTGAGATTTGCATAATCTCGCCTATCTCTTTTAGGCTAAGCTCCTCATAATAATAAAGCTGCATTAAAAGCTGATCTCTTTGCTTTAGCCCATTAAGTAGTTGCGTTATATGCTCTAATAAATCCTCTTGTTCAATCTGCATAAGTGTGTCATTTTCATCAAAGGCGGTAAGCTGTTCGTTAAGTGGAAGCACAGAGATGATAGCACCTGAGTTTCTAGCCTCTGCTATGCGCTCCTCATCCTCGCCTAAAAGCTTTGCCAAATAGGCATTATCGGGCTCTTCCTCGTGCTTATTAAAATATTCATCAACGGCTAAATTTATAGCTTTTATTAGCGTTCTATTTGCTCTACTTAGCACGTCCAAACTTCGTAAAAAGTCGAGCATCGCGCCATTTACGCGCTTTTTGGCAAAGCCCCAGAAATTATCATTTACCTCCCTGTCCCATCGCCTGCTTTGCTTTATCATCTCCTCAGCCCCAGCACTTATTAAATCATTTACGTCTATGCTAGCTGGCAGACGCTCTTTAAGCCTAAAAGCCATAGCTCTAAGCGCTGGCATATAGCTTATGACTATGTCGTCTTGTTCCTTTTTTTGGGCTTTGGCGTATGGGTTAGGCTGCTTTTGCTTTTCTTGCATTTTTCTTACCTAAGACTTGTGTGAGTTTTTCATTTTCGCTGGCTACTTGTAGCATTAAATTTTCCATTCTCTTTTCGCGTACGGCTAGTTCGCTTATGAGCTTGTCTCCTACAAATTCGTGATGTTCTTTATCAAATAGATCTTTGGCATCTTTTTTGGTGTCAATATAATTCATTATAATAATGTGCGAAATAAGGTAAAAAAAGAAGGTAACCAAAAGCGAAAAGACAAGCATTTCAAGCGGCGTGGAGGACTTAAACATACTAAAAACCATTCCTACAAAAAATCCACACACTGTAAAAAATGCTATAAAATTTTCCGCTCTCACCCTGCTGTCCTTGCTAAAATTGATCTATCAGTCTTTTGAAAAAACTGCTAAAACTATTCCTGTTTTGACCTATAAGCACTTTTTGTTCCATTTTGCGTAAAAGCACATTTGCTATCTCTGTTATCTGCACTGATGGTAGGCTAGCTGGTGTGTCAATGCTAAAAAGTGTGCGAGTTTTAATGCTTCTGCTAACTGCCTTATCGTGCGAAAGCGCGCCTATTAGCTCTAGCTTTAATCCAGAGCCTATATTACTGGCTGCGACCCTTTTTATGTTATTAAAAATTCTCTCTGCTTCGCTTTCGTTTTTTACCATGTTTAAAAGCATAAATTGCTCACTTTTAAAGCGTGAGGCTATCTTTATAACCGCATATGCGTCTGTAATAGCAGCAGGGTCTGGCACAGTTACAACTATAATCTCATCGGCTGCTTCTAGGAAAAGCTGAGTGTGTCCTCCTATGCCAGCACCAGTATCAATGATGATAAAATCAAGCCCATCAAGGATACTCGCCTCGCTTAAAAACCGCTCGTAGATAAATTTATCGTTAAATTTAAGTATCTCATCTCCGCTATCGCCTGGGATTAGGGTTAGATTTGGCGATATTTGTATGAGTATATCGCTTAGACTGCACTCGCCCTTTAGTACGTGCAGGAGATTTTTTCGCATTTTTACGTTTAGGATTACGTCTAGGTTTGCAAGTCCGATGTCTGCATCAAGTAGCCCCACCTTATATCCGCCTCGTGCTAGGACGCTGGCTAGATTTGCGCTTATAGTGCTTTTACCTACGCCGCCTTTGCCGCTTGTTATGGCTATAAAGTGCGTATTTTTCTCGCTATTTAGGCTTATGCTTTGAGCAGCTAGCTTGCGTAAATTTGCTGCTTGATCGTTCATTTACTATCTCCGCTAAAGCCGTCTAGTACGCATTTTGCCAAAAAATCACTCCTTGCTTCCATTATATCATCAGGAACATCCTGTCCCACGCAAAAGTAACTCACCGGAGTTTTTGTTTCATAAATAAGCGAAAATACATTGCCAAACATTCGTGTCTCATCAAATTTAGTGATTATTAGCGTATCTATATCTAAGAATGAAAAATTATTATATGTATCTATTAAATCCTCAACCTTTGCCACAGCTGAAAGCACAAGTGTAACATCTATATTTGCGCCGCTTTGTTTTAGAAATTTATCAAGTCGCAAAAGCTTTTCCTTATCGTGCTGACTGCTTCCGGTTGTGTCTATGAGTACGACATCGCAGTAGCTAAAGCTCTTTAATGCACTTTTAAAATCTTCAACCTCAAAAACATCTATCATCTCAACGTGCATTATGCGTGTATATTGTGCTAGTTGCTCGACTGCGCCTATGCGGTATGTATCTAGCGTTATAACGCCTGTTTTATAGCGCTTATCACTGTCTTGTCCGTGAGCAAATCTCCACGCAAGCTTTGCCAATGTCGTAGTCTTTCCCACTCCAGTAGGACCAACTAACATAATAATGCGCTGCTTTTGATTTTGTGCTGCTTTGCGACATGGTAGCATATTTCGCAAAAGTGAGTAAAAATACCTGCGCACAGCTGTTGGATTTGCTTTCATGCTGCTTGGCATATTTTCTATGGTTGCTCGCATTATAGCCTCTAAATGCTCGCTTTTCATTCCGCTTGCTTTGCTTGCTTTATAAATGCTTGCAAACTCAGGCGGTATAGGGAGATTATTTCTATTTGCAGCTAGGCTTTCCCACGTGATGTCTGAGATTATGTCGATTTGCTCTTTTATCTGCTTTATCTGCTTTGATAGGGTGTCAATATTTTGGGTGTTTGCGTTTACTGCAGTGGCTGCGGCTGAGATATTTGTGTGCGTGCTTAATTGATCATAAGCTCTGTTTATTAGGCTCTCAACGCCCTCGTCTGCTTCCTCAACTATAAATTTTTCACTCTGTTTGGAATTTTGAGAAAGTGAGGTGTAGGCTTTTAGCTTTGCGGCTGCGGCTGCGTGGGATTTGCTAAAAGCTTCATCTAGGCTTACTTTGGATTTTGGAGTATTGTTGACTTCGCCCTCAATAGCAAAAAGCACCTCATATTCAGCACTTTCTTTATTTGTTGCTGCTTTTATTTGCTTTGTGGTTACTACTATTATGTCCTCGCCATATTCAGCCATGGCCTTTTGCATGGCTTCTTGCGGAGTGCTGCCTGTAAAAGATACGTGAGCCATTGCTATCCTTTCATAATCCCTAATGGTACTATGACGCTTATTCTTCTGTCTGCGCCTTGATGAGGTAGTGTGAGTTTTTTGCTGTTTCTTGAGCGCCCACTGTAATAAAGCATATCAAGGTCAAGTGTCCTAGGGGCATTTTTAAAGCTTCTTTTGCGTTTAAATTTAATCTCATAATGCTGTAATATTTTTAATAAATTTAGTGCGCTTAAATTTGTCTTTATGCTTGTAACCGCATTTGTAAAATCAGCTTGATTAGTGTAGCCAAACGCCGCATTTATAAATAGCGGCGAAGTCTCTGCTACGCTTATGCGTCTGTCATCTTGCCACATTCGTAAAAGCCGTTTAAATATCACCGCACTATCTCCTATATTTCCGCCAAGTCCTATAATAGCACTGTATCGCCCATTAGAGCTTTTTATAAGTGGGAAAAATCGCGTCCTACTTAGAGCTTTTGCGCCTTTTAATTTTATAAACATTTATAGTATTTCGCACCCTGTTTTAGTTACCACTACGACGTCTTCTATCCTCACGCCAAATTCACCCTCGATATACACTCCAGGCTCCACGCTAAATACCATACCCTCTTTAAGCACCGTATTGCTTGCTTTGCTAATTCGTGGTAGCTCGTGAATGTCAAGTCCTACGCCATGTCCTGTTGAGTGGAAAAACTGCCTATCATAGCCAGCCTTTGCTATGACATTTCGTGCTACCGCGTCTACTTCGCTTGCTTTTATACCGGGTTTTATAGCTTCTATAGCAGCTTTTTGTGCGCTTAGGACTAGATTATAAATTTCTTGCTTTTTAGGGTCTTTAAAGCTTTGAGCCTTATCAAAGCTAAAACTCTCATTAAACTCCGCTGTACGAGTGCAATCAGAGCAGTATCCATCTATCCTAACCCCAGCATCAAGCAGCACCAAATCGCCCATTTTAAGCCGCTCATTACTAGGCAGAGCATGGGCTTTAGCTGCGTTTTTATTTATAGCTAAAATTGGGTTAAAGCTAAGCTCTCTGTCGCCATAATCACTAAAAATTTCAACCGCCTTTTTGTGTAGCTCTTTTTCTGTTTTACCATCGCCTTGAAGGCTTATATACTCAGCCATTTGCCTAAAGCACTCTTTGCCAACTTTAGCTGAGTGTTTTAGCTTAAGAAGCGCAAAAGCGTCCTTTACTTCTCGCATTTTTTGGGATAAATTTATAACAGGCTTAAAGCTCGCTTTACTTTTTTTGCTAAGTGCCTCAAAGCTAGCCACACTAAAGCTAGCGGGGTCAAACTCAAGTCTTTTTATTTTAAGCTTTCTTAAAAGCCCCCTCGCTGCGCTTTGCAAATCACTTGCGCAAATAACGCTAACGCCCCCATTTACTAGCTCTCTAGCCTCTATGTCATATCTTGCGTCTGTGATGAGATAGCCTGCGCCATTAAGCCTTAAAAATAGGGCATTATCGCAGGTATATCCGCACTCGTAAAGTATGGCGTTTTCGTTATTTAGTATGTAGTTAGGCATTTTGTTTTTGCGCTTCTTGAAGTGCCTTTATCTGCTCAAAAATTTGAAGCATGCCTATCATGGCTAGATGGTAGCCCACAGGCCCAAAGCCTACTATCTGTCCTGCTGTAACTGGCGCGATTAGGCTCTTTTGGCGAAACTCCTCACGTCTGTGAATGTTGCTAATATGCACTTCAATGGCTGGTATGCCAACTGCGCTTAGCGCATCGCGAATGGCGATTGAGGTGTGCGTGTATGCGGCTGGATTTATGATTATGCCGTTGCTATCGCCTAGGCATTCTTGAATTTTATCGACTATCTCGCCCTCTAAATTTGACTGGAAAAACTCTATATCCACTCCGTGCTGATCTGCTACTAACTTCATTTGTGCGTGGATTTCCTCCATTTTCATGGTGCCGTAAATGGCTGGGTCGCGAACCCCTAGCATATTTATATTTGGACCTTGAATTACCATTATTTTCATCTTTTTCCCTTTTGCGTAAAATATCGCAGATTATACATTTTTATACCTAAATTTTTGCTACAATTAGCCTAAAAAAGGACGAAAAATGCAAATTTTAAAACCAAAGCGGATACTAACTTGCGATGATGATTTTACTATTTTAAAGGACGTTTGCATTGCATTTAGCGACCAAATAGTAAAAATAGCGCCACTTAATGAGCTTAAAAAGCTATATCCTAATGCAAAATTCATCGATTTTAGCGATTGCGTGCTAGCTCCTGCTTTTGTAAATACGCACATACATTTTGAGTTTAGCTCTCATAAAGGACAGCTAAAATATGGCGATTTTCTGCCGTGGCTTGGTAGCATTATGGAGCATGGAAGCGAGGTTAGGGCGGACGAGGAGCGTGTAAAAAGTGCGATAAATTCGGTTTTAAAAAGTGGTACCGCTAGTGTTGGGGCGGTGTCTAGCTTTGGCGCAGAGCTTAATGCGCTTGTCGCCTCGCCACTAAGGAGCGTGATTTTTACCGAGGCTATCGGCTCAAGTGCTGAAAAAATTGAGCAGTCGTGGGGGTGGTTTATGTCCAGATTTGACGCTGTAAATGCGCTTAAAAGCGATAAATTTATCCCAGCCCTTAGCGTGCATTCGCCCTATTCGGTACATAAAGAGCTAGCAAAAAGGGTGATTAAACTAGCCAAAGAGTGCGATTTAATCTGCTGCTCGCATTTTATGGAAAGCCTAGCTGAAAGGCGCTGGCTAGAGCAGGCAAAGGGCGGCTTTGAGGCGCATTTAAAGCGATTTTCGCTAAACACCAAGCCACTTTATAGTGTAGATGAGTTTAAGTCCCTTTTTGACGGACTTCACACGCTTTTTACGCACTGCGTTTTTGTTAGGGATTTTAAAGAATTTGATAAAAGTCTGCATTTTATTACTCACTGTCCTGTCTCAAATAGACTGCTTGGTAAAAGAAGCTTAAGCTTAAATAAAATCGCACGTGCTGGGCTTTGTTTAAATATCGGCACAGACGGGCTTAGTTCAAACTTTAGCCTAAGTATGCTCGATGAGCTTCGCGCGGCTTTATTTATCCATTCTAGCACCGAGCTTAATACGCTTGCTAGGACGCTATTTCGCGCGGCGACAAGTGGCGGCGCTAGGGCGCTTAGGATAGACGCTGGAGAGATAGCACCTGCTAAGCTAGCTGATTTTGCACTTTTTAATGCGCCACTTTGTGAGGATTTCGAGCTAGCAGCAAAAATAATCCTAAATGAAAAAGAGGCTAGGGCGCTTTTTATAGGCGGAAGTAGGGTGTTTTAGGGGGTTTGCCGGCAGTATTATCGTCTTAAAACTCAGATAAAATTTTAAAAAACAATGCAGATTTTTACTTTGTCGTAGCTCTAATACTCTTTAAATATGCAAAGCATTAAAAATGGATTTAAATTTTTAATTTACTATTTTTGCTCGGAAAAGAGAGCTAAGGTCTTACTTTATCTATTTTATGGAATCCTTTTTATTATCGACATCGCCTAATTTCGCTTTACTTAGAGGCTTTATGGCGCAGTTACCACGCATTTAAGTAAAAAGATGTTTTAGATGTGGCATAGCAAAACTGTATATTTGAGCATTGTGATGTAATACAAGCCTCATAAAAGTAACGGCTTGCTAGGGCTTGTTTACTGATAAGGTTAAAATTGAATTTATTTATTTTTTAAATTTGTTTTGTTGATTTAAGGGTAACGCTATCTTTGTAAAATAAAATTAAAATGGCGTTTACCATGCCGTGGGGAGGGGCGAATTGCTAGACTTGGCAAGTTTTTACTCTAGTATAAGCGATAAATAAGAGCCAAAAGGCTTTAAAAGAGGCGATATTTTTAAGTTTTCTTTTTGATATCGCTTAAAATTAAGGAGTTTTAATTTTTGTTTTTAAAGCTTTTTAAAGCAAAAAGCTATCCTGTAAATTTGATAATAAGTACCATAAAATAGCTTAAAAACTGTGCCAAAACAGAGCATTAATTAGCAAAGTTTTGCTGTTTTTCAAAGGCTTTTTTAAAGCATAATTACAAATTTAAACCGCAGTACAAGCCTGACTCGGCATTACCGCTATTACTTTGCAATGCTTGTGTGATTTTTGACGCTTTTGCAAGGGCTTAGCGCAAAAGTCATCACTAACTACTTATGTACGTTGCTAGGACTTGTCTTTGAAATTTGCAAAGTAATACTATTGCTTAAAATAGCCTTTTTAATAGCATGCGCGGCTAGTTTTACTTGCTGCGAGATAAATTTAAGTGCAATATTTTGGCTTAAATTAGGTCAAAATTCACGTTTTGCACGATAAAATAAAAATCAAGCTTCTAAATGCAAAAAGTACACAATAGATACAAAGGTTTGCTTAGTCTGCTAGCTAATAACGCTTTTGCGGGCGCAACTGAGGTTTTGCTTTTTAAGGTTAGGTGTGGGAAGTTTTATAAATTTAGTCATATTTAAGTTTTCGTGGTTTTTGGTGGCATTATATCGCATTTGGCGCTGGCTGCTGTTAGGCGAGCTGGGTAAAATGGCATAAGATTAATCGCAGGTTTAAGTTAAATTTTAGCAAGTGTCATTGCTATATGGCATTTAACCCATTAAGCTACTGCGTCAATTGAAAACTTGCTCCTTAAAAGCGCTATTTGAAACACCGCTGGCACCGTAACTCTGTAGGCTGGTCCAGTTATATTTATGGCTTTTTGAGGGGAGGTTAGCATCCAGTTTATTGGTACGATGATTCCATCGAGTGCTTGGACTGGGTGAGTGTTGTCTACTATACTTAGACTGTGCCTAAAAATGGCAATCCAAACAGCATTTACCACAGCAAGAGTTAGGCAGTATGAGATTATTCCGCCGCGATTTAGTATCTCGTTGCTACCATTTGCATCAAGCTTTTCATAGGGTATGGCTATGTTTTGACTTTTAAATTCGATGTTTAGCTCTTTTACCTGTGTTTTATCAGCATTTAAAATTGCATTTGAAAGTACAAAGGCAACAAGCCTGCGTTCAATGGTTTGTACGCTTTCATTTTGTGAGTAACCAACGCCAATACTATCGCATATGTCTTTTAAGATTTCCTCGTATCTTACGCCCATGCCACCACGCAAAAATGAGACCAAAGAGTCTGCGCCAAACGTCTGTAATTCCTGTGCTATGCGCTTCCAGTATTTTGCATAATCATCGCCGTATCTGCGGTATTCAGCACTTACATTTAATGACTGTGTTAGGCGTAGGTTTCCATCTTTATTATACATTAAGCAACGCACTAAATCTGCAAGATCAACAGAGTTCATAGAGCCTAGAAATTCCAAATCATCGTCTTTGCGATATGGCATAGATATCCTTTTGTTTACTTTTGTTAAAAGTATAGCCCTCTTAAGTAAATAAAAGATAAATAATATTAATTTTTATTAAATATAAAATAAATATTATTACTAAATAAAATCTATGTTTTAGTATAGTTTAAACTTTTATTTATATTAAATTTAATATATTATTAGGATAGTTAATAATAAAAGGTTCTTTTAAACAATAGTATTGTTTTATAAATTTCAAAGGCGGTGCTTAGCTATGTGCATGAGTGGTTTAGTGGGATAAACTGCTTACTGTACGTGCATTAGGCTATTAAAATGAATGAAGTATAAGGTATCTAAGTGAAGCAAAGCTGTGTATCTCTTGTGGTGCTAGCCGTGTAAAAACAGCTGGGCTGATATTTTAAAATGGTTAAAAATCGTGCCAACATTGCTAGATAATGGCTGTGATGTCTTTCATTGCCAGTGGCTTTGGTCTAGTGCCTAGATTAAAATTTGCAACTAAAAAACAATACTATGATTTAAAAGAGCCTAATAAAATCAAAGGATAAAAGTGGGACTAAGTGAAAAAATAAGGGCAAATCAGGCTGGAATTTTACTCTATGGCATGACTCCGCCAAAGTCCACAAATGAACCAGCTAGGATAGATGAGATAGCAAAAAGGGCACTTGTACGGATAAAAAATGCTCCAATAGATGGCATCGTGCTTTATGATTTACAGGACGAATCAGCGCGCAATAGCGAGGAGCGGACTTTTGAATTTATTAAAACAATCTCGCCACAGGAGTATTACCGTAAATATTTTGCACTTGAGACGGATGCTGTGATTTATCAGGCGGTAGGTCAGTATGATAAGGAGGAGCTTGAGGGATTTTTTGACACGATTAGTTCGCGTGAGAGCGTGGTACTAGTGGGCGCTAGTAGTAAAAACTCAAGGGTAAAAACAAGACTCGGAGAGGCTTATGATATTTACCGTAAAAGTGGGGCTAAGAGCGCACTTGGCGGCATTTGCATACCAGAGCGACACACCTTAAAGCATGATGAGCACTTAAAAGTCGCCGCAAAAGTCGCCGCTGGATGCAGATTTTTTATATCTCAGGCGGTTTATGATTTAGCGGCGGCTAAGAAATTTATAGATGATTATGCCTCTTTGGGCTGCGAGCGGGTGCCGCTTATTTTTACATTTACGCCATGTGGTAGCGAGCGTACGTTAGAATTTATGCGCTGGCTTGGTATTTGCGTGCCTGATTTTTTGGCTAATAGGCTAAAAAATAGCGATGATATGCTTAGCGCATCTTGCGAGCTTTGTCTGGAGATGTTTAAATTTTTATTTGTCTATGGTAGATTAAAGGGCATAAGCGTGGGGGCAAACGTAGAGAGCGTGTCGACTAGGCTTGTGGAGATTGAGGCTGCAAATGAGCTTTTAAAAAACATCGCAGCCTATCTTGGGCGGTGATTACTCCGCCATTATCTTATAAGGTACGCTTTTTAACCCAGCTTGGAAATACTTGCTCCTTAGCTCCTCAAGGCGTGCTACTTCAGCATCGCTAACGCTACCTTTTTCTACCTTTGCTGATGGGGCGTAGTATTTTCTCATTATTTTTACCTTTTCGCTATCGCTTTTTGCTTTTGCTACCTCTTTGTATATTAGGGCCGCTTTTTCAAGAGCTGAGCGGTCATGCACTGGAGTAAGTACCATTTTTAGGTTTTTATCCTTAAGCTCTTGCTCAATTCTAGCTAGCTCAGCACGGCAGTAAGGGCATTCTGGATCTGTAAACATATACTCAGTTGGTTTTTTAGGATCATTTCCTACGCTTATGATATACTCTTTTTTCTCGGCTTTTAAAAGTGGAAGCAGGCTCTGGCTTGATAGAGCCTTTTGGGCTTGATCTTTTAGTGAGCTGCCATCTTTTAGGCTTATTATATCAGGAGCAAAAAAGTCGCCATTTGTAAAGATTATATCTTTTTGGCTTACCTCTTTACCGTCCATTTGCCCTTTTATTTCAAAGGTAACCTGCTCAAAACCGTTACCGACATCTTTTTTAGAGATGATATTAAAGCTCGCATCTGGTGGGAGAATTTTGCTGAAAAAGTCTGCTATTTGTGCGTCTGTTGCGCCAAAGGCTAGGCTTGTGAATGCCGCTATTGATAGTAAGGTTTTTTTCATTTTTTATCCTTTTAAAAATTTTTTATTATTATAGTAGCAAATTATACTTTAAATTTTCTGTTGTTTTGCATTTATTTTTCACTTTTTAGAACTCTTTTATCAGATAGTTTTATTATATCAGGCTCTAAGTCCAGCCTTTCAAGGTAGGCTATGGCGTATTTTCGGCTTAGATTAAGCTCCTCCTTGACCTCTTGCACTCCCACGCCAGCCTCTTTTTTGGCTAGGGTTTTTAGTGTATTTAGGGCTTTTTCAAGCTCGGTTTTAGCTACAAAAAGATTATGTGCTAGGCGTATTACTTGATTGTTTTTGGTTAGCTTTTTTAAAGCGTTATCGCCGCTTACTCTATCTATTTCTAGTTCATCATATATATTATATGGTGCTCGCGGAGTTAGTCCTGCATCTTTTATGATTGAATAAATTTCATTTTCTAGCTTGATTTTTATCTGGCTAAAATCAGCCCCTCGCTTAAAATACACGCCATTTTCGCACTCTAAAATTTTATTGCTTTCTAGCTCGTCTATGGCTTTTTGGGCTAAAAGCGCACTTGCCCAACCAAGTTTTAAGGCTACGCTTGTAGCCGAGAGTAGTGCGTTTTGGTTTTTGGAGATTATAAAACTTATAAATTCTTTAACCCTGCTTACTGTACTTAGTGGATAGATATTAAGCATCTTTTCATCGACAAAGCTATCATCTAGCGTGTTTGCGATTTGCAGTGCTTTTGTGTGGGTTAGCCCAAATCTTTGATATGAGCTTATTATCCCAAAGCCATTTTTATGAGCATTTTTTAAAATTTCAAATGCGGATTTAAGGTCGTCTTTGGCAAGTGCTTTTAAAAGTTCGATTTTAAGTGGCTTTTTAAGAGGTTCTATGATAGGATTTAGCACTCGTCCGCCCCCTATTAGCCTGCCGTTTCTTAGTACGATAAAAGGATCTTTAAATTTTAAAAATAGCTGAGATTTAAATTTAAAACTTACTAGCTTTTGCCCGTCTTTATCGCTTAGGATAAAGGCTTTTGCTCCTACTTGCCTACTTCCCACACAAAAAAGCACGTCCGATAGGTGGCTAATCTCGCCTAAAAATAGGCAATCAGCCTCATAAAATCCCCGCAGTAGCCCCTTTTTGCTTAATAGCATTCCCTTGCTTAGTCCGCTTACTCCGACTAAATTTAATGCCGCCCTCTCTCCAGCTAGCGCCCTAGTTATCTCACGCTCATGGGTTTGTACCTGCCTTACGTTTGCGTCCTTTCCTAAATCACACACCCACACTCTATCGCCTGCGCCAACGCTACCCTCAAGCACCGTCCCAGCCACTATCTGCCCTACGCCTTTTATGCTAAAGCAGCGATCTATATAGCAGCGAAACATATCATTTATCTGCTTTGGTTTTGGCTGTAGCTTTAGCAGGTATTCTTTAAGCTCGCTTATGCTTTGTTCTGTTTTTGTGCTGGTAAAAAATGTACTTAATAGCCTTAGTCCAAGCGTACTAAGCTCATCATGCACGCTTTTTGCTACCTCTTGCGCTCGCTCTTTGCTTGTTAAATCGCACTTATTTACAGCTAGGATTACATCTTTTAGCCCAAGCAGGCTAAGCACTCTCATATGCTCCTTGCTTTGAGGCATTATGCCATCATCTGCTGCTACGACTAATAGTGCCGCATCAAAGCCAAATGCACCAGAGACCATGGTTTTTACCAGGCTTTCATGTCCTGGGACGTCTATAAAGCTTACCTCGTTTTCGCCCTGTTTTAAATTTGAAAAGCTTAACTCTATCGTAATGCCGCGACTTTTCTCAGCCTCAGTGCTATCGCCATCAAAGCCATTCATTGCCCTCACAAGTGAAGTCTTGCCGTGATCTACGTGTCCTATTATGCCTAGTATGACGCTCATTTTTCCTCTTTTTGGATTAAATTTATAGCCATTATTAGCTCATCTATCTCTTTGTGTGAGACCGCTTTTAAATCGAGCAAAAACTCACCATTTTCTATTCGCCCTATGACGCCTAGGGTTCTAAATTTATCCTGCAATCTCTCTGCATCGCCTTGTAGGGCTAGAGCTATGGTTTTTATTGCTTTATTTGGCAGGCTTCCGCCCCCAGCGTAGGTGCTGGTGCGCCTTAGCTTTAGCTTTTGCAAAAGTCCTTCATTTATCTTATTAGCCATAGCTATAAGCTCCTTGTCTTTGCGGTGTAAAAACTCAAGCGCAGGCAGGGCTTTATAGTCTTTTTCTAAGTAGGCCTCTAAACTTAGAGCGAGGAGGTTTAGCGTGATTTTATCGACCCTTAACATTCTTAAAAGCTGGTTTTTGCGGAGTTTATCTATGAGGGCTTTATCGCCTAGGATTATGCCACACTGCACGCTTCCAAAGAGCTTATCGCCGCTAAAGCTTAATAAATTTACCCCACTAAGCAGTAGCTCCTGTACGCTTGGTTCGTCCTTTTCTAGATGCTCTGGTAGCCTGCTTGCGTAGCCGCTACCTAAATCGTAATAGCTAATTATGCCATGCTCTTTTGCTAGGTTTGCTATGCTTTTTATATCGACACTTTGGCTAAAGCCGACTATGTCAAAATTTGATCTATGCACCTTTAGGATTAGCCTTGTATCCTCTGTGATGGCGTCTTTGTAATCTTGTAAATTTGTCCTATTTGTTGTGCCTACTTCGACTAATTCTGTGCCAGCTTCTTTCATCACTTCAGGCACTCTAAAGCTGCCTCCTATCTCGACTAGCTCGCCCCTGCTTACTATGCTTTTAAAATTTTTAGCTAGGGTGTTTAGCACTAAAAATACAGCAGCTGCATTATTATTTACCACTAGCGCATCATCGCAGCCGCTTAGGCTTTGAAAGAGGCTTTTTACATATGCGTATCTATCGCCTCGTCTGCCAGTTTGAGTATCAAACTCTAAATCCGAATATCCACAAATATTTTCCTTTGCAAGCTCATAAATTTTTTCAGATAGAGGTGCCCTGCCTAGGTTTGTGTGTAGGATTACGCCTGTGGCATTGATTAGCTTTTTTGGCTTTTTTTGGCTTTTTTCATACTCTTGTGTGATTTTTTTGATTATTTCATCCTCGCTTGAGGCGGTTGCACCATTTGCTATATTTTCTCTTTCATTTTGTATTACTTTACTAGCGATTTGTGATAGAAGTTTTTTATTTGGGTAGGGCAGAATTTGTGTGATTTTGCCTATTTGTGGTAGCTTTTGATATTCGTTCATAAAATCTCCAAGTAAGTTGTTTTACTGGGCTTGATTTTATCATATTTGGCTTAAAATGACGCTATTTTAGCCCCAATCGCACAAGCTATAAATGAGCCTACTACACAAATTATGGTATTTATTGCTGCATTTATGTATCTGCCGTCATTTACTAAAGCTAGAAAATGTCGTAAGACCACCGAGTAATCCTGTAATAATAAGAGCTTTAAGTTGTGGATTGTTATTTGGGATTATGACTATGGCAATGCCAGCTAAAAATGAGCCTATTAAATTTACGACAAGCACATATTGCTGTGATAAAACAAGCGAGAGAGCGTATCTAACGCCCGCTCCCACACCACCTCCAAAGTTGCAGCCAAAAGCTCGAGCATTATTTACTAGTAGCTTTATCCAGCTTTTGCTTTAGCTTATCTTTGTCCTTGCTTGCCTTTTTTTCTAAGTCTAGTTTTGTCTTTTCTTTTTTGCTTTCTATTTTTGAGCTTATCTCTTTTTTGCTCTCTTTTGCTGTACTACTTGCTTTATCTTTTAGCTCGCTAGTTTTTGCGCTTAGTTTTTCTTTTGCACTTTGGCTTATGCTAGTAGTTCCAGTTGTGCTTAGCTCGCTTTTAAAGCTATCAAAGTTTTTATCGCCTATGCCAGGGACGTTTTTAAGGTCATCTATACTTTTAAATTTATTGTTTTTTCTGTATTCTATGATAGCCTCAGCCTTTGCCTTACCTATGCCTTTTAAGCTCATAAGTTCCTCTTTTGTTGCTGTGTTTATATTTATAGACGCCATTGCAAATCCAGCAAATATCGCACTAAGAAGTAGTTTTTTAAACATTATTTTTCCTTTTATTTTATATATTCTACGATTTGGTTAAGCTCGTGTCTTGATTTTACACTAGCCTCACGCACTCTATAACCAAATGGCAACACGAGTGCTACTTTATAAAGTGCCTTATCTATGCCTAAAATTTCAAGCACCTTATCCTCCTCAAAGCCCTCAATAGGGCAACTATCAATGCCAAGAAGTGCTGCTTGCGTCATCATATTTTGCGCCGCTAAAAAGCATTGTGCCTTGCTCCAGCCAAAAAGCTTGTCTTTATTATTAGCTATATTTGCGTCAAAAAAAGCCCTTATATCTAGCTAGATAAGCCTCATGTTGCTCTTTTGTTTTGTCGCCTTTTGCGGTCGTTTTTAGTATGTACTCGCTATTTGGCATAAGCTCATTTATGCGCGCTAGGACTATGACTAGCTTTGAGGCAGTTGTGATTTGCGCTTGATTCCAGCACACCGCTCTTAGCTTGCTTCTAAGCTCTGGATTTTCTACTACTAAAAGCTTCCAATGTTGCAAACCAAACGAGCTAGGCGAAAGTCTAGCCGCCTCTAATATGTCGTTAAAATCAGCCTCGCTTATGCTTTTGCTTTCATCAAATACTTTACAAGCGTGGCGAAAGGTTAAGCTCTCTTTAAACGTCATTGCTATCCTTTAAATTTATCATCTACGCTTAAAAAGCCAGCCAGTATAGCGTTGGCTTAATTAAGAGTAGTGTTTGGTTTATTCTATCCCTAGAGTGTAAATTTAATTACAATATCTTTTTAATATTTGCCTTTTAGGGTTTTGCCGTCAAATTCGTAGTAAATGTTTACCTTGCCTGAGATTTGGCGGTTTTTTCTTATTACATTTGCTGAAAATGTCCCTATTTGGCTTAGCTCTTTTTTAGTGATGGCGCGAGTCCCAGTTAAAATCGCCTCTATCCCCCTTGAAAAGGCAGAAACCTCCACGCTTGTGATTAGATTTTTAAACTTAGCCTTTATCTCATCTGCGTCTTTTTTAGACTGCAAATCCTGCTCGTCTAGGTAATTTTTTAAATCACTAGGGATGCTTTGTTCTATTTTTTGCTGTACTTGCTCTGTGCTTTGGGCTTGAGCTTGTTCTGTTTTTGTTTGAGCCTGCTCTTTTGTTGGGGTTTGCGTACTAGCGCAACCTACAATAAATAAAGCCGCTATTATTAGTGCAAATTTTTTCATTTTTTATCCTTTGATTTTTAATACCCCGCCACTCTATCCACGTCGCCACGCTCATATCGCTCGCCTGGGGTCATTTCTATTATCTTGTAAGGCAAGCCCTGGCTCATTAGCTCATCCATAAATGGCTTAGCGTCAAATTCTTCCATATTAAACACGCCCTTGCCGTCCCAAATGCCCTTTGCCACGAGCTTTGCGCCTATCATTGCAGGCACGCCTGTGGTGTAGCTTACCGCCTGCGCACCAGTTTCGGCGTAGCATTTTTCGTGGTCGCAGACATTATAGATATACACTTGCCGCTCCTTGCCGTCCTTTTTCCCACGTATGACGCAGCCGATATTCGTTAGCCCCTTTGTGCGAGCCCCAAGGCTAGCTGGGTCTGGCAGCAGGGTCTTTAAAAACTGAATAGGCACGATTTTATTGCCCTGATGCTCTACTTCATCGATGCGTAGTAGCCCCACGTTTTCTAGGCACTTCATATGCGTTAAATAGCTCGCCCCAAAGGTCATAAAAAAGCGAATTCGCTTTAGCCCTTTTATGTTTTTAACCAGGCTTTCAAGCTCCTCGTGATAAAGCAGGTAGCTATCCTTTACGCCCACTTCTGGATACTCCCATTTAAAGCCAATCTGCATAGGGCGGGTCTCTATCCACTCGCCATCCTGCCAGTATCTGCCCTTGCTGCTTACTTCTCGCAGGTTGATTTCTGGGTTAAAATTCGTCGCAAATGCGTATCCGTGGTCGCCCGCGTTACAATCAAGTATGTCAATCTCGTTTATTTCATCGAATAAATTCTGCTGTGCGTAGGCGCAAAATACGTTGGTAACGCCTGGGTCAAAGCCGCTGCCAAGAAGTGCCATAGTGCCAGCTTTTTTAAACGCTTCGTCCTTTGCCCACTGAAGCTTGTATTCAAACTTAGCCGTGTCTGGGTGTTCGTAGTTTGCGGTGTCGATGTATGGTATGCCAGCACGGACGCAAGCGTCCATTAGCGTTAGGTCTTGATAGGGCAGAGCGACGTTTAGCAGTAAATCTGCGCCAGTTTTTTTAATTAGTGCCACGACTGCGTCCGTATCGTCTGCGTCGATAGCGGCGGTATCTATCGCTACTCCCAAGCGGTCTTTTATAAAGGCTGCTATCTCGTCGCACTTACTTTTGGTGCGGCTTGCTAGGGTGATGTGGGTAAATGTGTCTGCGTTCATTGCGCATTTTGTGGTCGCCACACGGCTGACTCCACCTGCGCCGATGATTAGGATATGTGCCATTTTTGTCCTTTTTAAGCTTAAATTTAATGTGCGATTATAACAAAAAAGTGAATAATTTTAGCTTTATTAGGGGCTAGCTTTAGGTGGTAAAGGTTTTAAAATTTATTTAAATTTATATGATGTTGGGCTGATTTGGAGCGATTTTTGCTTTTTGACTTTTATGAAATATTTTTTTATTTTACTTTTAGCTATAGCACCTCTAAGTAGTCAAAATCCTCCGCCAATTTCGCCAGCAGCTAAGTATGCAGATTATTATCATAAACGCCTGCCTTATAGGATTGATGAATATACAGAGCTTGTGGACTTGTTAGATATTAGCAATAGGCTTTTTTACCGCTATCATATCAACGACACAAAGCGCTCCGCCCCAAGTCGCTTTAATAACGAGGAGCTAAAGCAGTACTCGCAAAAGCTGTACCAAAGTGCGTTAACGCAGGTGTGTGCTGATGGCGAGGTGTGGCAGATGTTTGAGCAAGGTGTGTTGCTTTGGCATGGGTTTTATACGCAAAATGGCAGGTTGCTTTTTGATTTTAAAATAAGTAAGCTTGAGTGCGAAAAGTATAGAAAATAGCTTTTTTATAATATAGTACTGTTTATAAAACATTATATTGCTAGCTTGATAATTTCTTAACAAACATTTTATTGAAAGCGCAAAACCTATGAATAGTTTTCCTTATTGGTAGCTACGCTGTGCTGGCTAAAACACGCTAAACAAGCAAGCAACTAATTTTTATGCTACGTGCATAGCTTGCGTGGCACATGCAATATTTTAAGTGCAAATTTATAGCATGCTTTAAATCCAAATGGCTTTATCTGAATTTTTAAATTTAAAAAAGCTATTTTTGTGATTAAAATTTAAAGGCTTTAAGATGGATAAAAAGTATTTTTTGGCTTAGTTTAATTTACGATAAGTCAGATTAAACCAGTCTAAGGAGCCGCGACAAACAATATCTGCTATACTTATTATTTTGTGGAATATTTGAGTGTATGAAAGATTAATAGTGTAGAATTTATTATTGTTTGTTTTAGGGATTGAAGCTTCTGGGATTTTAGGCTTAAGTCTATTTTCCACCAAATTTAAGTAAAGCAGACCCCCACGTAAAGCCACCGCCAAAGGCATCAAGTAGCATTAGTGAGCCATTTTTTAATTTACCGCTTTCATAGGCTTCATTTATTGCCATGGGTATTGATGCACTGCTTGTATTACCGTATTTATCGACCGTTAACACGCACTGTTCGCTTGTGAAATTTAGTCTTTGCTTGACTGCATCAATGATTCTTAAATTTGCCTGATGAGGTATGAAAAGATCGATTTGCTCGCTTGAGATTTTGTTTTTTTGCATTATCTCAACTACATCACGCGTTAGTGTTTGTACGGCTATTTTGAATACTTCGTTGCCAGACATGTGTAGGTAGTTAAGGCGTTTTTCAAAGGTAAGCGGATCGCTTGATGGATAGACGCTACCGCAACCTGGAGTGATTAGTAAATCTCCGTATTTGCCGTCGCTTGCTGTATGTACGTCGATTATCTCGTTTTCTTCGTTTGCGCCTATTACTGCCGCGCCTGCGCCATCACCAAATAATACGCAAGTACTTCTGTCGGTGTAGTCTATTATGGAGCTTAATTTTTCTGCGCCTACTATTAGGACATATTTTTTTGCACCGCTTTCAACCAAGCTTTTAGCTAGCTCTAATAGGTAGATAAAGCCAGTACAAGCCGCACTTATATCAAATGCTGTTATGCCGCTTTTTAACCCTATACGATGGGCTATTGCGGTTGCAGTTGATGGCATACAGAAAAAATCAGGCGAAATACTAGCGCAGATAATGGCGTCTATTTGCTCTTTTTGTATGCCTGCTCTTAGGATAGCCTGCTCGGCTGCTTTTGCGCCTAGTTCACTGGTTACTTCATTTTCGGCTATTCTACGTTCTTTTATTCCTGTGCGCTTTAATATCCACTCATCGCTTGTATCTACTAGCTTTTCAAGATCTGCATTTGTAAGAATTTTTGGTGGAGCGTATGCTCCTATTGATAGCATTGAGGCTTTAGGCATTTTGGCTCTTAAAGTCTTTGAGTTCTTGCTCGATAGTCTTATTTATATCAGAGCTTGCAAAATTTATAGCCTGAAATATAGCATTTTTTATCGCTTTGGCGTTGCTTTTGCCGTGGCTTATTATCACATAGCCATTGACCCCTAAAAGTGGAGCACCGCCGTATTCATCGTAGCTTATCTGCTTTTTAAGCCCTTTAAATACACTTCTCATTAGTAACGCACCAAGTGTTGCAATAAGAGATGACTTCACGCTTTTTTTGATTATGGTGCTTATGGCCTCTGCCACACCCTCGCTAGTTTTTAGTAAGATATTGCCTATAAAACCATCGCAAACCACGACATCAACGCTACCGTCAAATACCTGTCCGCCCTCAGCATTGCCTGTGAAGTTTTGTATTTTTTTAAGTAACTCAAACGCCTCTTTACTTACGTCGTTTCCTTTGCTACTTTCTTCACCATTTGACAAAAGACCGACTTTAGGTTTTTGTCTGGCCATTACGCATTTAGCATAGGCATTTCCCATTACGCCAAACTGAAATAGATGCTCAGCTTTACAGTCTACATTTGCCCCTACATCAAGCACAAGTGAGGTGCTAGCATTAGAAGTAGGCATGAGTGTGGCTATCGCAGGGCGCAAAACCCCATCTATTCTACCTATTTTAAGTGTGGCTAGGCTCATGGTAGCTCCGCTGTGTCCAGCCGAAACCACTGCGTCAGCTTCGCCATTTTTAGCTAGTTCTATTGCTTTATATATAGTGCTATCTTTGCGTTTTAGTGCGTCTGTTGCACCTTCGTGCATCTGTATAACGTCGCTAGTTTTTACAAATTTAACCCTATCTTTAAATTTATCCCCTATTAAGGGTTTTAGCACATCGCTATCTCCAACTAAAATAGCCTCAAAATCGGCTCTCTCGCTTAATGCTTTAAGGGCACCGTCTATAATAGGCTCGGCACCAAAGTCGCCACCCATAGCGTCAATAGCGATACGCAACATAGTTTTTAGTATTGACCTGTTGTTTTGTTAACGCGGTGAGGCATCTTCCAAGAGCCGTCTTTATCTTTTACTGGTATAGGTAGAGTAACTTTGTAGTGTGTTCTTCTCTTTGCTGCACGTGTGTGGCTCACTCTTCGCTTAGGTACTGCCATTTTATATCCTTTATATTAAATTTGATTTGCATTTATCACAATAAAAATAATCGCTTTTGTATGACTCAATCTCGCTTAAAAGTACTTCGTCAAGATCTATAAAGCCGTTAAAAAACTCTATTACATCCGCTAGTTCTCCCTCGCTATCTTGGTACTCGCCATCGCTTAGTAATAGTGATATTTGCTCGTTTAAATCAAGCATTATATCAGCACCACACCTATCACAGCTGTGCTCTATCTTGCCTTGTATCTTTCCGTAGCATTTTATTAAAGAGTGATTTTTGCGTGATAAAGTCCCTATAAATTTAACGCCATCTTTTTCTATCTCAAAAGGGGTAGGAGTTGGAGCTATTTTTAAAAAGGCTATCTTCAAGGCTTAAAAAATCTCTCTTTTTGCAAAGAAAAATGCAATTTCTATCTTAGCATTTTCATCGCTATCACTTCCGTGTACGGCATTAGCGTCTATGCTATCAGCAAAATCAGCTCTTATCGTGCCAGCGGCAGCTTCTTTTGGATTAGTCGCACCCATTAATTCGCGATTTTTTACTACCGCATTTTCACCCTCAAGCACCATGACTACGACCTCTCCGCTACTCATAAATTCGACTAAATCCTTAAAAAACGGTCTATCTTTATGTACTTCATAAAATTTAGCCGCATCGTCCTTGCTTAGGCGAAGTTTTTTCATAGCTGCTATACGTAGTCCATTGCATTCAAATCTGTCTATTATTTTACCTATAACACCTTTTTTGACTGCGTCAGGTTTTATGATAGATAGTGTTTGTTGCATTTAATGTCCTTAAAGAGGTTTAAAAGTGGTTTGAATATGCGATTATAATAAAAAAAATAAAAAAAGTCAAAAGTAGGCTAAAGATAGCCTACTTTCAGTGATTAGCCGATTACTGGAGTTGAGCCAGTTCTCATATCAGCGCCGATTTCATCGCGTGATGGCTGACCTGCATATGGAGCATCCCATACTATACAGCCATCGGTAGGACAGGCTGAAGCACAGGCTGGCTCGTCGTTATAGCCAACGCACTCTACGCATTTGTCTGCATATACATAATATGCGTCTGCACCTGTTGGGTTATCGCTATCGTCTACGATTGCGCTTACTGGGCATTCATCTATGCATGAGCCACAGGCTATGCAAATATCTGTGATTTTTACTGACATTGAAGTCTCCTTTTATCAAAATAGAGCTTAAGCTTATCAAATTTTATCTTAAAAGTTCGATAAATTTTATCTGATTTTGATAAAATTACAAAAAAATTTTAAGGAAAAATTATGTCAAAAAGGCAAAATATACAAAAAACAAACGCTGCACGCGAGCTAGATAGGCTAAAAATCGTGTATGAAATGCACGAATATGAAGTCGATGAGAGCGATTTAAGCGCGGTGCATGTGGCTAGCGTTGTGGGCAAGGATATAGCTATGGTTTATAAAACCATCGTGTGCCAATCTGATGATAAGTATGTGGTGGCATGCTTGCGGGGGGATTTGGAGCTTGATTTAAAGGCTTTAGCTGTGGCGGCTGGTTTAAAGCGTTGTTCGCTTCTTGCTTTGAAGGATTTAGAGAGAGTTACTGGCTATATTAGGGGTGGCTGCTCGCCGCTAGCGATGAAAAAACATTTTAGCACTTTTATTGATGAGCGTGCTCTTAAAATGGATAAAATTCTAATAAGTGCTGGAGTTAGGGGTAAGCAGATAGAGCTTTGTGTAAAGGATTTGGCTCTTGCGACTAGGGCGAGCTTTGCTGGTATAGCTAGATAGCTTTAGTGTTTTTTGTTAGATACATGGTAAAAAGCACTAAAAAACTAATAGCTAGCAGTATAAATGAGTAAAAGTGTGCCGTTTTAAAATCAAGCATCTCGACCGCTTCAAATATAGCAATGCTGGCGACTTTTGTCTGATTTTCCACGCTACCACCTATTAGCAAAACCACTCCAAATTCGCCCATAGTATGCGCAAAAGTAATAACGAGGGCAGATAAAATACTAGGCTTTATGCTGGGTAGGGCTACGTGTATTAGGGTGTTTAGGCGGCTTTTGCCTAGTGAGTAGCTAGCTTCAAAAAGGCTCTTTGGTAGGCTTTGAAAGCCTGCTATTAGAGGCTGAAGCATAAATGGCAGTGAGTATATGCAGCTAGCCACCACTAGACCAGAAAAGCTAAAGACTAATCTAATATTAAAAGCGCCTTCTAAAAATGCGCCAAGTGCCGAGTAGGGCGAAAAGATAATGAGCAAGTAAAAGCCAAGCACTGAAGGCGGCATGACTATGGGCAGGGATAATAGCGCAAGAACTATGCTTTTGCCTTTAAAATTTGTTCTAGCTAGAGCGTATGATGGTATTATAAGGATTAAAAAAAGCATCACAGTTGTGATAAAAGATAACTTTATAGATAGATAAAATGGCTCTAAATTTATACCCAAAAGCGGCTCTAGCACGAGGTTTCCTTAGTATAGACTTTTATATTTAGCAAAAGTATATCTAAAAGTGCTTAAGCCACCCTAAGCTTTAAATTTATAAAGCATGGCGGGCAATAAAGTAAGGGCTGAGACTAGCATGACTACCATAACAAGACATATAAGTCCACCAAAGTAAACAGTCGGCACAAACTCACTACTCATCATCACGCCAAACCCCACGAAAATAGCCGCAGAGGTGTAAAACATGGCACTTCCTATGCCTTTACTTGCTCTTTTTATGGAGGTTTTAATATCGTGGCTAGCACGCTCGCTTAGGTATCTGTGTATGTAGTGGATTATGTCATCTACGCCTATTCCGTAAGCGATGGCGGCTATGGTAATACTCATCACATCAAGCGGTATATCAAGCGCCCCCATAATGCCAAACACAAGCACGAGTGGAATTAGGTTGCTGATTATGGCTATTATGGCTATTTTAAGCGATTTAAACACAAAAATAAATAGAACAAATAGCGCCAATATGGTTATTAAAATAGTCTCTAGTTGGCTTTTTACAAGGCTTTGCAGGACGTTATTATAAAGTATCATTGCGCCAAGTACTTCTATTTTTACATTCTCTTTTTGCGCTATCTCGTCTAGTCCTAGTTTTAGGTTTTTTATAAATTCATTTCGTCTTAGACTAGGGTCACTGTCCTTTACTCTTACGCTAAATCTAAGCTCGCCTTTATCAATATTTACGTAGGGGTCTAGTAGGATTTTTGCGTAATTTTGCGGCATATTTTCTTTCATCGCAGCCAGGATAAATCCACTAGCCTTGCCCTCAAGCTCGATAATTATATTTACGATTGTATTAAGCGATAGCACAGAGCCTATAAATTTATTAAAAGCTAGATATTCATGCACCTCTTTTGCTACTCTTACACGTTTTGCGTTAAACCAGTATTTATCGTCGTTATCGCTAAACTCATCTTCAAATTCATTCTCGCTTTGGCTTGTATTTTTACTATCTTGCTTAAATTTAACAACCACATCAAGTGGTATTGTCCCACCTAAATCATTATCTATTATTAGCATTCCTTTTGAGATTTCAGTGTCTTTTGAAAAATACGAGATAAAGCTATTTTCAGCCCTTAACTGGCTAATACCCCATGCGCTAAAAGCCAGCGTAAAAAAGCATATCATAAAGATAAAAGTCGGACTTTTAATAGCTATGCTTGAGGCTTTTTGGGTAAAGTTTTGTAGGGATAATCCACTGCTTGTCCTAGCTTTTAAAGTTGGCAAAAGCGCACAAATCGCCCCAAAAAGCAAAAAAGATAGTACAAGCGACATAGCTACGCTTAAACTCATCATAACCCCAAGCATCATCACAGGCTTTATATCTGAAATGCAAAGCGAAGCAAATCCTACAACGGTGGTGAATATCGCCCAAAATGACGGACTTGCCTTTTTTTGCAGGGTTAGGTAGGTTAGGGCTTTTGCGCTTAGGCTAGGGTGCAGGCGGGAGATCTCGTTGTAGGTGCAGATTAGATGGATTATTATTGAGATTGTAATGATTAATTCAATTGCGATAAAATTTGAGCTAACAGCTGTTATTTGCCAGCCAGCCATAGCAAATGCCCCAGCCGAGAAAATTACCGAAGCTGTGCAGATAAATATAGCCAGCCACACCCAGCGTATTCGTTTAAAAAATAGCCACAAACAAATAGCCAAAAGCACGCTTAACGCGATAGCATAGACCTTTAAATCGCGGCTAATAAACTCTATCATATCGTTTGCTATCATGCTAGCCCCACCTAGATAAAGCTTATCTTGAGGGTTAAAATTTGCTAGCACGGCTCTTACATTTGATATTAGGTTTGCCTGTTCTTGCCTGCTTAGATTTGGCTTTAAATTTAAAATAATAGCGGTGGTTTTTAAATCTTTGCTTACTATATTATTTGTATAAATAGGACTATTTTCTAGCTCAAGTCTTGCTTGTTGTTTATTTATGTCTTTATCTTTTAGGCTTTTTATGCCATTTAAAAGCCCACTTACTCCGCCTTTTACGCTTTTTAAAAGTGGGACTGTAAGTATCGAGGTTACGCCTTTGGTGCCGTCTATTTTTGATAATTCATCACTTATTTGAGCTATTGTGTTTAGGCTCTCATTACTTAATAAGTCTGATTTTGGTGAGTAGGCTATGACTAAAAAGTCATTTAGCGTATAGTGCTTACTCATCTCCTGCCAAGCTTTTAAGTCTGGGTCTGCCTCTTTTAGGAGTGTCTGGCTTGAGGCGTCTATACCAAGGCGTGTGGCATAAAACGCCATTACTGCGCCAATTATCGCAAAAGCTATAAGCACTATCGCAGCTTTTGAGACAATAAATTTAAAGATATTTTTAATCACTGAGCTTTTAGGGCTTCAATTACTGCGTTTATGCCGCCGTTTTTTAGCACATCTGCAAACTGTCCTTTATAGGTTTGCACAATAGAGACACCAACAATCTCAACATCATACACCAGCCAACCTCGCTCGTTTGCGTTGTAATATTTATACGTGACGTCATAGCGCTTGCCCTTGCTTTGTAGGTGCGCATTTAGCACTGCTCTTTGAGGCTTTGGCTGTTCGAGTGAGTCTATGATAAACTCCTCATCTGTGTAATCTTTTAGCCTTGAGGCATATATGCGCTTTAGCATTTGGCTGAAATTTTTTACGTATGCACTTTGCTCCTCTTTATTTAGTGCATCGTAATTTTTAAACCCAAGGCTAATTTTGGCCATTAATTCATAGTCAAATATAGGGTCAAACTGCGCTACCACCGCATTTTGCTTTGCGTTTTCATCTAGGCTTTTATCATTTAAAATTTTTATGCTATTTTCTACTCTTTTTGCTACATCGTCTTTTATCTCGTTTATTTCTACTCCAAAAGCTAGCGAAAAAGCCAGTAGGATAGATAGTATAATTTTCATTTTATTCCTTTATTTTATGGGCTCTGTTTTGCTCGTAAGCATCCCTTATCATAGGGTATAAAGATACGCTATCTTTTTTAAATTTATCATACTCGTTTGGATTTAGGCTTAGGTTGTTAAAATCTCTATAAACAGCCGCTCCTAAGCCAGCTTCGCTAGGGTCTACATAATATAGCGGAGAGGTAAACATATCTCCCACAAAGCCCACCATATCTCTTAAATTTGAAGGCCCTAAAATAGGCAAGACTACGTGAAATCCACTGCCTATGCCCCAAGCCCCCAGTGTCTGTCCAAAATCCTCATCGTGGCGTGGTATGTGATAGTACGAGGTTGCCACGTCTGTAAAGCCAGCAAAGCCTATTATGGTATTTGCTATAAAGCGCCTAGTCTCATCCCAAGCGCCTTGAAATTTAAACTGAAGTAGGTTATTTATTAGTCTTATAGGGAATTTTAAATTGTCAAAAAAATTACTTATTACATTTCGTCCAGTCTCTGGCACGACTGCTGCATAGCCCTTTGCAGTGGGAATAAATATGTTTGTATACATAAAATCATTAAAGCTTGTCATCATTTTATTATAACCACTAAGAGGGTCAAATACGCTTTGAGGCTGCTTAAATTCGCTCTCAAAATCATTTGTGCTTGCAAATCCTATACTAATAGCAAAAAATAGAGCTAAAAAAATTCTCAACATATAGCCTTTTTAATGAAAATGCAAAGGTTATATTATATGTTTTAAAGCTTTAAAATTTATTAAAAATATATATTAATTATTATGACGGAATAGCCTAATTTTAAGCAAACTTATATATATAACACAATATACTTCATAAATTAAATTTATTATATTTAAGGTGAAATTTCGTGAAAGCTGATGTGAGTTTGGGTATATTTTTAAAGGATAAAGCAAAGCTGTTTTCAAAGCATGTAAAGCTGTTAAAAGCCGTAGATGAGACTAGATCTATTACAAAAGCGGCAGAAAAAATAGGCGTATCGTATAAAACGGCGTGGGATACTTTAGACATGTTAAATAATAAAAGCCCGCTTCCGCTGTTAGAACGGGCGGAGGGGAGTAAGAAAAATAGTGGCACGAGGCTTAGTGAGTATGCGCTTGAGCTTATAGATACCTTTGAAAAGCTCCTAATTGTGCAACAAAGCTTCCTTGAAAGAGTGCTTGAAAGCGGCATAGATGCAAAAAAGCTAGCAGCACTAAGTGGGCTAAATATCGCCCTAAGCGCTAGAAATCAGCTAAGTGGCGTAATCGAACAAATAGCAGAGCTTGAGCTTTTAAGCTTAATTAGTGTAAGGCTAAGTAGTGGCGATATGCTAAGGGCTAAAATCACAGCAAGCAGCCAAAAGGCGCTAAATTTACAAATCGGTTCAAACGTCGTAATGATATTTAAATCTCCAGTCGTAAGTCTAAGCAAGAAGGCGAATGAGGGTGAAAATATCATAGGCGGCACACTATCACAGCTAATGATAAATAAAACTCAAGCTGAGGTGCTTTTGCATGTGTCAGATGGTTTAAATTTAACAGCTACAGTAAGCGCGGACGAGGCTAGTGCGCTAAAAGTGGGCGATACGGTGTATGCTAAAATAGATGAAAATGACATTATAATAGGGGTATAAAATGAATAAATTTATTTTTAAGGCGGCTTTTGCGGCTTTAATGGCGCTTAGCTTGCAGGCTAAAGAGGTGGTGGTTTACGCAGCGGCAAATACGACGTATGCTTTTCCTGAGCTTATAAAGAAATTTAATACTCATCACAAAGATACACAAATAAAGCTCACTCTAGGTTCAAGCGGTGCGCTTAGTACGCAGATAAGAAACGGTGCAAATGCCGATATATTCCTAGCGGCTAATATGGATTTTGTAAATAAACTAGCAGATGATGGCTTTAGTGAAACTAAGCCTGTGGTGTATGCTAGGGGTAAGCTTGCGCTTTTTAGTCTTGAGCGGATTGCACTTAATGATGGCATAAAATCCGTGTTAAACGCAAAAAGCATAAGCATAGCAAACCCAAAAACAGCCCCATACGGAACAGCCAGCATAGAGGCGCTTAAAAATGCTAAAATTTTAACAAAAGTAGAGCCTAAAATAATCTATGCGCAAAAAATTTCTGAGACTTTATCGCAGGCTCTAAGCGCTGCTGATGTCGGATTTATCGCGGCTAGCGCACTATATAGCCCAAAAATGACACAGTATAAAGAGGGGGTAAATTATATCTTTATAAACTCAGAACTTTACTCGCCTATAGACCAAGGCATTGTGCTTTTAAACCACGCCAAAGATAGCAAAGAAGCGCGCGAGTTTTATGAGTTTTTGCTAGGCGATGAGGCTAGGGCTATATTTGCTAAGTTTGGCTACGATTTGCCATAATGCTAGCCACTGTAAAAAGCGTAAAAAGCACCAAAGGGGCGAGCTTTTACGAGCTTATTGGTGCTAATGCAAAGCTAAAAATGCTAATCATAGGCGATAATGGCGCCTTAATCCCAAATGAGCGCATAAGGATTAGCGTAAAAAGTAGCGACGTAGCCGTAGCCTTATCGCCTATTTGTGATATATCCATTTCAAATTGCCTAAAATGCGAGGTTGTAGGTTTAAATGTGGGTGAGATTTTGGCTACAGTTACGCTTAGATTAGATGATGAAAGCTTGATTGAGAGCATTATTACGGCTAGTTCTGCGAGGGGTTTAAATTTGAGCATAGGGCTTAGGGTATATGCGCTTATAAAGGCCACAAGTCTTTTTGTGAAAGAGAGAATTTGATAAATTTAGAGTGCGAAAAACGGCTAAATGGCGGTGATGGTAGCTTTTTGCTTGAAGCAAATATGAGCGTCAATGAGGGCGAGATAGTCGCGCTTTATGGGCGTTCTGGAAGTGGAAAGACCACTATTTTGCGCCTTTTAGCAGGCTTTGAAACCCCTGATAGTGGGCGTATTAGTGTGGGTGGGGAGGTGTTTTATGATAGCAAGGCTGGTATTAATATCCCTCCGCAAAGGAGAAATATAGGCTTTTTGTTTCAAAATTATGCCCTTTTTGATAATATGAATGTCGAGCAAAACCTTCTTTACGCACAAAATGATAAAAAGCTCTGCTCCTATTTGCTTGAAATTTTAGAGCTTAAAGATCTAGCACGTGCTAGTATAGAGAGCCTAAGCGGTGGACAAAAGCAGCGCGTAGCAATAGCTAGGGCTTTGATGCGCCACCCTAGGATTTTGCTACTTGATGAGCCGCTTTCTGCGCTTGATAACGCCATGAGGGAGAAATTGCAGGATTTCTTGCTCACTCTTTATGAGGAGTTTAAATTTACCTGCATACTGATAAGCCATGATATAGGCGAGATTTATAGGCTTTGTGGTCGAGTTTTTAGCGTGGATTGTGGCAAGATTAGCCAAGCGAGTGTGCAGCAGAAATTTTTAGGTTTTAATGAAGGGTTAAATTTAAACCTTCACGCAAAGATTGTCGATATTAGCGAGATTGATGGGGCTTTTGTGGTGGTTTTTAGTTTAGGACAACAGCTTTCTAGGGTGCTTTTAAGCAAAAGTGAAGTCTTTGGATTGAAAGTGGGCGATAGGATTAGACTAAGCACAGAGGCATTTAGCCTAAGGGTAAACAAGGCTTGAAATTCGCTTTTTAAGCCTTGTTTGGATAGAAATTATAAAAACTTAAACAAAAGTTTTTGGGCTTTGATTGTTTTGCAAAAGTGCTATAAATAAATCTCAAATATATTTTGTAAAGTTTTTGTTTATCGCTTTGCTAAGTCATGTAAAGAATTTGCGTTAGCTATGAAATGCCATAACGTAATATTACTCGCATAAGTGGCTTTTTGCGGTTTTTATAGGCTAGTACTTTCATTTTGAAGTTGTTGAAATAAATTTAAATCCTAAAAACTTTGATTTTATTTTATCGGTGTTTTAAATTTATCATCCCTTTTAAACAATAACAATCTTAAGGCAAGCTCTAGCCACGTATGAGCGACTTATTAATCGCTCGTGCATGGTAAGACTTGCACTACGAGGAGTTTGTTATAAAGTGCTAAAATCCGCTGGTAAAAAGGCTTTATTACGAAGCCATCCCCTTAGCTTTATCAATGTCGACACTTTAGTTTAAAACCTACTTTGACACAACAAAGCTATATCAAAGGAGTGTATGTGGACTACGGTATCTTTGCGGCAACTACTTGCCGTGTGCCAATAAATCACACTGGTAAATTATTTTATGCCTTGCATTAAATTTAAAAGTCTAAGTCGTAATAGCATTTTTGATAATACTTTTAAAAAAAGTCAAATTTAAATCCAAGTCCATCTTATTACGCTAGGTAATTGTGCGCTATTTTATAGTGTTAAATTTGCGCCATTTGGCTTCTTAAATCAAGAAGCCAAAATGTCTGTAAAACACTCAGTAGTCAAGCTCTGGCTTTGGAGTGGCATCTGTGCTAACTGGCAGCATAGGGTAGCTTATATTTTCAAGTTTGCCTGTTAGAGATTTTAAAAATGCCACTATATCAGCTGCTTCTTTGTCGTTTATGTCTACGCCAAGCTGCACGCTTCCCATGGTTTTTACAGCCTCTGCTAATGACCAAATCACGCCATTGTGAAAATACGGCGCAGTAAGCTCTACGTTGCGCAAAGTAGGGGCTTTTACCATGCCATTTGCGTCGCCCTTAAAGTCACCGACACTGGCAAATTTATACTTATTTGCCACCTCAAACGGAGCTAGAGTGCCGCCTAGATTTATTCCGCCGTGGCAGGTTACACAGCCTTTGTCTAAAAATAGCTTAAGCCCAGCTTTTTCTTGCGTATTTAGGGCGCTTTCTTTGCCTTCTAAAAACTCATCAAACCTACTAGGAGTTACAAGTGTTCGCTCAAATATTCCTATCGTCGTAGCTACAAGCGCAAAATCGATCTTTACATTTTCGCCGTAAGCTTTTTTAAAGAGTTTGGCGTATTCTGGCATGCTTTTTACCCTAGCTTCGACCAAATCAGGGGTTGCCGCCATTTCTGGGCTTGCTTGAATTGGGCCTTGAGCTTGATCTGCTAGGTGGGCTGCTCTGCCGTCCCAAAACTGCGCAGAGTTAAAGACTGAGTTTAGCACGGTTGGGGCGTTTAGATGGTGTGGATTTGGTGTCCATTTATGCCCTGTGCTAGCTGGTACACCGTCGCTGCCGCCAAGACCCAGGTTATGACAGGTGTTGCAGCTTATTATTCCGCTTCTTGATATTCTAGGATCAAAATAAAGCGCCTTGCCAAGCTCTACTCGTTCGGTGGTTGTGGGGTACTTTAGCGAGTCTGGTGCTGCTTCGTTTATTAGCTTTGCAAGCTCTTTTTTATCCGTTGGTATGGGTGTTAGTCCAGCCTCTTTTGCCTCATCTATTAGCTTGCTGGCTGATAAAGAGCTAATAAGTACAGCCGAGAGTGCTATACTGCGAAGTTTCATTTTATCTCCTTTTTTTGTAAATACAAATTGAATGATATGCTTTTTTTAATTAAAAAGAGATAAAATTTATTAAATTATTATTTTTATATAATTTTAAGATATATTAGTTAAGAAATGCTATACCTTTATGGATTAAATTTATTAGTCTAAGTGTTAAATTTGGCTATATTATAAAATAGTTCTAGCTTTATAAAATGCCTTTTTTACGGAGGAATGTTTGCGATAAAAGTATAGTTAGCTTGTGCTGTGCTGTTTATATTTATTAGTTGTTTTGGTAAATTTATAAGGCTTTTGTGGTTAAATTAAAGTTCCCCCTGCTTTTTTATAGCTTAAAGGCTAAAAGCAGGGGATATACCACAAAAATTGGGGCTAAATTTACTCGCTATAAACCACGGTCTCAGGCTTTACGCTATCGCCGTAAAATGGCTTAAGCGTAGCCTCATAATCATCATAGAAAAACTTCTCGCTATAAAGCTTTTTCATCTCGTCATTTAGCCATGATAAAAGTTCAGGCTTACCCTTTTTTACGGCTGGTGCGATAACGTCTATGTTGCCTAGTTCTGCCATGCCAACCTCAAAGCCAGGATTTTCTCTAACCCAAGCAAAAAGTAGGGCGTTATCATGGCTTAGCGCAGCTCCGCGACCGTCCAATAAGGCGTTAAAAGTCTCTGTATTTTGGTCGTATTTTAAAAGGCTGATATTTGGATAGTTTTTGGTAAAAAACGCATCAGCTGTTGTGCCTTTATTTACGATTAAAAGCTTGTCTTTTAGCTCATCGATATTTGTAATTAGCGCATTTTTAGGGCTTACTATACCAAGGGCTACTTTCATATAAGGCAGCGCAAAGTCCACAACTTCGGCTCTTTCAGGAGTTTTTGTGAAATTTGCTAGTATTATATCTACCTTATCGGCTAGCAAAAACTCAACACGGCTTGCCGCCTCGACAATTACGTACTCTACTTTATTTTCATCGCCTAGTAGGTCTTTTGCAAGACGCTTTGCTAGGTAGATGTCATAGCCTTGATTTACGCCATTTTTATCGACATATCCAAATGGAGGCTTATCTCCAAATACGCCTATTCTAACGACGCCTCGCGCTTTTATCTCATCAAGTGAGTTTGTGCTTTTAGGGTTTTCCGCTTCACCGCAACCAGCGACAAATGCCGCAAGCGCAAAAGCACCTATAAATTTAAGAAAGCCTCTTCTCATTTTTATCCTTTTAATAAAATATTATTAGTATAATATTAAATTTATCATAAAAATTTAATATTATACTTTTATTAATCTTATAATTTAAGTTAAAATTTAAGCTTTAAATTCAAACATATTTAAAAACTTCTTAGCCCTTTCGCTCTTTGGCGAGGTAAAAAACTCCTCAGGCTCAGAAATTTCGACTATCTCACCCTTATCCATGAAAACTATCCTATCAGCCACCGCCCTAGCAAATGCCATTTCGTGTGTAACGATTAGCATGGTTCTGCCCTCTTTGGCAAGCTCGAGCATGACATCAAGAACCTCTCTTACAATCTCAGGGTCAAGTGCAGCCGTAACCTCATCAAATAGCATAATTTCAGGATTTATGCAAAGCGCTCTTACTATGGCTATGCGCTGTTTTTGCCCTCCGCTTAGCTCTTTTGGGTAGGCGTCTTTTTTGTCAGCTAGCCCAACTCTCTCAAGCCATAAAAGCGCCTCTGCTTCGGCTTTTGTTCTATCTTGGTGCTGCACTTTTATGGGGGCTAGAAGGATATTTTGCATTACACTTAAGTGGTCGAAAAGTTCATAGTGCTGAAAGACCATACCTACCTTAGCACCCCTTACTTGTTGCCAGTCTTTAAAGTCTTTATCGATTTTAAGGCTATCTATTATAATCTCTCCGCTTGCTATTTTCTCAAGCCCATTTATACAGCGCAAAGTCGTGCTTTTACCGCATCCAGATGGTCCTAAAAGAACGACGACTTCGCCTTTTTGCACACTTAAATTTATATCTTTTAGCGCGTGCATGTTAGAGTAGAATTTATTTATATTTTTAAGCTCTAAAATAGCCATTATCCCCACTTCCTTTCGAGTGTTTTTGAGTATAGCGATACAGGGTAGCATATCGCAAAATAGATTAAAAATATACTACCATATACAAAAAATGGAGTATAGTTATATTCAAAAAGATTGCTCTCAATTACCATCTGTCCTACTTTTAAAAGCTCCACAACACCGATTAGTACGACAATAGGCGTGGTTTTTACGATACGGCTGAATAAATTTATAGCTCCTGGTACTAGCCTTCTAGTAGCAAGTGGCAAAATGATATAAATATAAATTTGAAATTTGCTAAAGCCAAGTGCGGCAGCTGATTCAAATTGTGATTTTGGAATGCTCTCGATGGCTCCGCGCACTAAATCCATCATCTCAAACACACCCCAAATACTAAAGACTATCACACTGGCACTAAAGGCTGAGATGTGGATATTTAGGGCTTTTGAAAGTCCAAAATAGACGATAAAAAGCCAGACAAGCTGAGGCATGACGCGCACGATTTCAAGTCCTAGTTTTAAAGTTAGCTTTATAAATTTATTCCCCGCATTCATAGCTACCCCCAGCATTAGCCCGCCAAAAAGCGAGATAATCATAGATAAAAATGAAATTTCAAGCGTTACTAAAAGCCCCTGCGCTAGTCTAGGTAGAGACTGGGATAAAATTTCAAGCCCTTGCATAATTTAGCCTTTTTTCTAAATATGAAAGCCCAAGTGATACAGGCAAAATGATAATAAGATACGACGCCACTAGCAAAAATAGAGCCTCGTTTGTGCGGTAATAAAGCCCTATTATGTCCTTTGTTGCGTAGACTAAATCAGCCAGTGCGATGACGCTTACGACTGAGGTTTCTTTTATTAAAAATATCACATTTGCCGATATTGATGGCAGGCTTATACGTAGGGCTTGTGGGAGTATGACGTATCGTAGAGCACTTGCTTTGCTAAGCCCTAGCGAGAGCGCTGACTCATACTGTGCGCACCTAATGGCTTCAAGTCCTAGCCTAAAGCTCTCAGCCATGTAGCCTCCGCCTAAAAATATAAGCGCGATTAAGGCGCATGTAAATGAACTTATGTGTATGCCTATCTTTGGTAGACCATAATATAAAAAGAAAAGCTGTATTAAAAGCGGCGTGTTGCGAGAAAGCTCTATATAGCAGCTTACTATCTTACTTAGTATTGGGCGGTTAAAATAGTAGCTTATCGCACAAGCTAGCCCTAAAGCTAGCGAGGCTATGATACCAAGTGTTGCTAGCTTTATGGTAAGCCAGCCCGCCTGCGCATACATAGGCACAAATCTCAAAATAAAATCAAAATCCATAAAATACCTAAAAATTTTCTTTAAAAGTTCTAATTATACTTTGCAAATTTTAAACAATACTTAGATATAATCTATGAATAAAATTTACAAAATAATATGAATAAAAGGATTTAAATTTGTTTGAGAGTTTGATTAAAAAAGCGTATGATGAGGATATAGGGCGGGGGGATCTTTTTTCATTAGTCTCGTCTGGCAGCGTAAAAGAGGCAAGTATAAAGGCAAAGCAAGATGGCGTTTTTGCTGGAGAAGTGGCGCTAAGAGAAGCCTGCGAGATGGCGCAAATTGAGCTTAGTGTGTTTAAATTTGATGGCGATGGGATAAAAAGTGGCGACGAGATAGCTAGACTAAGGGCTGATGAGCGTGTGCTTTTACGCTGGGAGAGGACTATTTTAAATTTTATCCAGCACGCAAGCGGAATAGCCACGATGACGGCTAAGTTTGTAAAGCAAATTAGTGGCAGTGGCGCTGGACTGCTTGATACTAGAAAGACGCGTCCAGGGCTTAGAGTGTATGAAAAATACGCCGTACGCTGTGGTGGTGGGAGTAATCACAGACTAGGGCTTGATGATGCTTTAATGCTAAAGGATAGCCATTTAGATGGCGTGGCTGACTGGGCTTTATTTTTTAGCGAGGCTAGGAAAAAGATGCCATTTACCACAAAAATCGAAGTCGAGTGTGATAATTTCGAGCAAGCAAGCAAGGCTATGGCAGCGGGAGCTGATATAATAATGTGCGATAATATGGGCTTTGATGAGATAGCTAGGATTAAAAAGCTGCGTGATGAGAGCTATCCTGCGGTACTGCTTGAAGCTAGTGGAAATATCTCACTAGCTACCGCAAGAGATTATGCCTTTAGCGGAGTGGATGCTATTAGCACAGGAAGCACCATCCATCAGGCGGTTTGGCTTGATTTTTCCATGAGGCTTGCGTAAGGATAAAGCGTGGCTGACGATCAGGAAAAGACCGAAGAGCCCTCGTCTAAGAAAATAGACGACGCCAAAAAGGATGGAAACGTCCCTAAAAGCCAGGATATTAGCGGCTTTTTCACGCTTAGTGTGGGGATTGCATTGCTTCTTGCTATGCTTGGCTTTATGAAAGAGGAGGTTATTAGACTTTACCATTTTTATCAGAGCTTTATAGGCGTAGAGCTAACCGTAAGTGTGGCTCATCAAATAGTTATAAATACCCTTTTTCGTGGGCTATTAATGATACTTCCTATTTGCATTTGTGTGGCTATTGCTGGGGTGATTGCAAATGTTATGCAGTTTGGTTTTATTTTTACGACTAAGCCTATTACACCAGATTTAAATAAAATAAACCCCCTAAAAGGGCTTAAAAATTTATTCTCAATGAAAAAGCTAATTGATAGCGTAAAAATAGTGGCAAAAGTTGCCATTGTTTTTGGCGTGGCGTTTATCTTTTTTCTTAAATTTATTACTGAGCTTCCACACGTGCTGCTTTTTAGTATGTTTGACCAGCTTGAGTGGCTCGAGCGAAAAATGCTAATCCTTGTTGCTGTCATGCTTGCTATTTTATTTGTCATAGCCATAATTGATCTGCTTTTAGTGCGATTTCAGTATTTTAAGGGGCTTAGAATGAGCAAACAAGAGCTAAAAGACGAATACAAGCAAATGGAGGGCGATCCTCAGGTAAAAGGGCGCATACGCCAGCTACAAATGCAAGCAGCCAAAAAGCGTATGATGTCCGCAGTTCCACAAGCTGATGTGGTAATCACTAACCCAACCCACTACGCAGTAGCCCTGCGCTATGATAAGGAGGCTGAGGGCGTACCAGTAGTACTAGCAAAGGGTGTGGATAATCTAGCCATGCAAATTAGAAAAATAGCCACCGCCCATGAGATAGAAATAGTGGAAAATCCGCCCCTTGCAAGGCAGCTTTATCGTATGTGCGAGGCTGGAGACACGATACCTTCAAATATGTTTAAAGCAGTCGCAGACGTGCTTCGCTTTGTTTATACAAATAACAAAGAAAAATTCAAAAATAAACTAAAGTAAAATAAATTCTAACCGATATTGTAAGTATGGTAATCTCAAACTATACTATAAATATGGGTGCTACTTCTATAAAGACGCTATCTTTAAAATCGACTCAGCAAGAAGAGCAAAGTAGCACAAAAGAACAAGCAAGCCTAAGTGCAGTAAGAAGTACTGAGCTAAGAGAGGCTAAAGGCAACTGGGAGGCGCTAAAAAAGAGCCTTACAAAGGAGGTTATAGTGCATATAGCTAGAAAAACCGACCCAGTGCTTAACGGCTTTGAGGAGTTTTATAGCGCAAGCGAGCTAAGCTATCAAATGCAAGCAAAAGTGCAGACTGATGAGGGTATGATTGAGCTAAGCCTTGAGATAAATTTAAAATCAAGCTTTACAAGACGTCGCTTATTAAGCTCTAGATTTACAGACCCTCTTGCCATATCATTTAATGGCTCAGCAGTTGGTTTAAGCGGTAAAAAGATAAGCTTTGATATAGACGCAGACGGCAGAGTCGATGAGATAAGTGCGTTAAAGCGAGGGCAGGGCTATTTAGCACTTGATAAAAACGAAAACGGCAAGATAGACGACGCGAGCGAGCTTTTTGGCGCTTTTAGTGGGGACGGCTTTTCTGATTTGGCTAAATTTGACGATGATAAAAATGGCTTTATCGATAAAAATGACAGCATTTTTTCTAAGCTTAGGGTATGGGAAAACGACGGCGAGCGTTCTCGGCTTTTAGCTCTTGGCGAGGTGGGCGTGGGAGCCATTTATCTAGGTAGCATAAAGAGTGATTATGAGTTTAGAAATAGCTTTAATAACGAGCTTTTAGGGGCGGTTAGATCAAGCGGCTTTGCCATTAGCGAGCGTGGCGAGACTATGCATGTGGCGCAGGTTGATTTGGCTAAATTTCCGCCTTCTACGAGTATAGAATTTGTCGCCAAAAAGCTTAATGAGCGCCTATCGGGTGGCATTAAAAATTTAAAAATAAAACGTACGTCGTTTGAGGAGTTTGCTCTTAATGTCTTTGGTAAGGATGATGCGCGTAATAAGCTGCTTCGTGAGATAGCAAAGCACAATCAAAAGCTGGCTCAAACCACAGATGGTGTGCAAAAGCAGGAGATTAAAGCGCGGATTTCTGCGGCTAAATTAAAGCTTGCTGAGCTAAATATAATGGTCTGATTTTACTTTTATGGTACGGTAATCGCTAAACTGTGTGGTATTTTTTTATGTTTAAATTTGGATATTTTTTAGCTTTGCTTCAAGCTTCAAAAATTAAGCAAGTCATATACAGAGAAAATATGCACTAAGTACCTTTGTTGCCTAGAAAACGTCTTGTAAATTTTATTTAGAAATATAAAGGGTTTTAAGCTTTATATTTTGCCAAAGTTAAAAACTTTACAGATATTAGTCAAAATTCTACGTTGCCATTTTTTGCATGCTTTTTAAATTCAAAAATTTTTTGATTTAAATTTAAGCTTAATATGTGCATTTGTTTTTTGTCTGTTAAATTTACGATATGCAATTTTTGCTTAGACAAAAAGGGTTTTGCAAAAGGAGTTAACGTTTAGGTTTTGCGTTATTCTAAAACAAAACTCCACCAATACTAGCTACAAACCCTTTTTATTCAGTTTACAATCAATCTCCAAGCACCACGCCCTCTCTGCGTGGATCGGCTCCGCCCTCAAGCACGCCGTCTTTTATTAAAATAGCCTGCACGCCTGAGTTTAGCTCCCTGATTTGGGTTTTAAAGCCAAGCCCAGCCAGTTCACTCTCGTGCTTGCTAGCTGCTGTGCCGACTTCTAGCTCGTAAGTGCCAAAGCGGTTTAGCACATTTGGGTAGCTAATTGCCGCTTGCACGTCTAGCCCCCAGTCTACGTGGGCGATTATGGTTTTGGCTACGTAGCCTATTATGCGACTTCCGCCCGGAGAGCCTACGCTCATATATGGCTTGCCATTAAGCAGCACTATAGTTGGTGCCATAGACGAGCGGGGGCGTTTGTGTGGGGCTGGGCTGTTTGCCACTATGCCAGCCTCATTTCTAGGCACAAATGAAAAATCGGTCAGCTCATTATTTAGCAAGTAGCCGTTTGCCATTAGGGTTGAGCCAAATGCGTTTTCAATCGATGTTGTCATAGATAGGACGTTGCCATAGCTATCTACTATGCTAATATGGCTGGTTGATGGCAGCTCAAGTGCGGTGCTGGGCGCATAGGCAAGCCCCGCTATCTCGCCAGCTGGAGCGTCTGCTAGGGCCTGCTTGCTACCTGCTAGCTTTGCACGCTCGTCTAGGTAGCTGCTTGATAGTAGGGCTTGGTATGGCACATTGATAAAGTCCGGATCGCCCATAAATTTATTCCTATCGGCAAATGCCAGCCTTGAGGCATCTCCTAGGAGCTTTAGCCCCCTTAGTTCTCCTGCTTGGCTTGGCTCAAATCGCCCCATAATGCCTAAAATCTGCCCCACAGCCACACCGCCGCTACTTGCTCCGCCCATACCGCAGACTTCAAATTCCCTATACTGCGCACAAACCGGCTCACGCTCGATCACTTTGTAGCTTGCAAAGTCATTTTGGCTTATTTTGGCCTTGTGATTGCTTGCTTGGGCTACGGATGTGCTGATATTTTGGGCTAGCTTGCCGCTATAAAATGGCTCTGCGCCCTCTTTGGCTAGGGTTTTTAGGGCGTTTGCGTATGCTTTGTTTTTTAGAATTTGTCCTTCACGCAGCCCCTTGCCATTTGGCATAAAATATTCGGCCGCTGTTTTGTTTTTGGCTAGATTTTCTGCGTTTTGCTCTATGCTTTTTGCTAGGCGGTTTGATACTTTAAAGCCGTTTTGGGCTAAATTTATTGGATATTTTAAGATCTTTTCTAGCTTTAAGCTGCCATATCTTTTATGAAGGTATTCAATCATTCTAGGCACGCCCGGCACTCCTACCGATATGCCGCCAACGACTGCGTCCATAAACTCAAGCTCCTTGCCTCTAGCGTCCAAAAATCGCTCAGGCGTGGTGCTGGCCGGGGCTATCTCTCTAGCGTCAAAGCTTGTTAGCTTTTTGCTTTTTGAGTCATAATAAAGCACAAAAGCCCCGCCTCCAAGCCCAGATGACTGCGGTTCGGTAAGCCCAAGTGTGGCTTGCGCTGCTATCATCGCATCTATGGCGTTTCCGCCGGCTTTTAGCACCTCATAGCCTGCCTGGCTTGCGTGAGGATTTGCCGTGGCTATCATAAATTTATTTGCCTTTACTAGGCTTTGCTTGCTTAGTCCGCTCGCCCTTTCTGGGGCTGTGGCGTCTGCGCCAGTTGGCTGGCTTTGGGCTATGGCTAGACTTGCTGCTAGTGCTAGGTAGATTAGCTTTTTCATACTTTATCCTTTAATATTTGTTTAGTAATATTATCATTTATTAATGAAAATAAAATTTTAAAAAAATAGTAATTTTGTGGTTTAAATTTTTATCTGTATTTGTTGATGGTAAATAGTTGCTAGAAATGATGATTAAAAATGGCAGAATTTAACTAAGATTATAAGCACCGCAAGGGTGATTCGCCATTTTTGCATAAGATTACCAATATTATAAAATTTGTTTAGTATTTTTAAATTTGGATTTAAATGGGTTATTAATGAACATTTTATACATATAGATATGTTTTGTTATTTTAATAACCATCTATCGATTATTATCCTTTTTAGCTAATTTTTGATGTTAACTGATATATACATGTGTGCTACTCCAAATTTTATTTTTGATTTTGGGTTGGCTATTTTTAATCAAAAACTAGTATAAAAAATACAGCAAAAATTAATATTTATCCAATTTATAATAAAATTACCTTTTATTAATAAACTTTTATTACTATAACAAAAAATTCAAAAAGCCAATCCAAGGAGGCAAAGATGAAAACGATAGAGCTGATAAGAAAATATGAAAACGCTCAAAAGCAGTTTGAAGACAGCCTAAGTGCAGCTAGCTCAGCCAGCGTGCAACGAGCTAAGCAGGCTTTTGACGCAGCTTATGACGCGACTAAATTTTCTTTAGTGGGCGTGTCAAAGTATAAGCAGAGCCTTGAGTCTTTGCTAAAAAGCTACACCCAAAAGGCGAGCAAGGGCGAGCTAAGCCCAGCCGAGCGTGGCGAGCTAAAAGCGGTGCTAGAGCCTAAGATTTATGACTTTTACGACAAGGCTTATACCAAGCTTTCAAGCAAGCTTTATAACGGCGTAAATGCCGATGAAAAGGCGGTCTTTTCGCAGACGAAGATGCTAAATGATATGGGCGTGCTAGATCATGGCGGACGCTGTTTGCCACTAGCAAAGATGTACCTAGTCGCCGTTGCAAACGACAAACTACCGCAGCTTTTTTCAAATTTGGAGTTTGAATCACAAAGGCACCCAGCCGAGCTAGCCCACACCCTGCACGAGCTACACGCCAAAACTCCGCACGCTACGACGCTTTCGGGTAGCTATGGCTTTGAGGAGATAGCCCAGCTTTTAGCCAGCGGCGACGATGCGGGCTATTTGCTAAACACACCTACCCACTCTATGGCGGTGGCGAAAAAGGGCGGGGAGTATTACTTTTTTGATCCAAATTCAATATCGGCTAAATTTTCAAGCGTGGATAAGCTAAAGGTAGCTTTAAGCAAGTATCTTGGCGGCGAGTATGGCGAGATTTTGGGTCTTAGTGGAGTCAAAAATGCGAGCTTTAACGACGTGCTAAAGCTAGATACCGCAGCTTATAGCGGCGAGAAGATCGCCACTTTGCCAAATGGGGCTAGTGTGAAATTTGACGATATACTAAGCGATGATGGCATAGTCGCTTCGGCTGCTAAAAACGGCTATGAGCTAGCTACAAATTTGCCAGAACACGCCCTAAGCAACACCAACAACAACGCAGTCGATGAGCTACCAGCGCTTCGCATTAGCCCTGCTAGTCTGCTTAGCGACGATGATGTGCCTGTTTTGTCAAACAAAATTTCAAGCCGTCAGGATGCCGTAAAGATGATAGACGTAATCAAAAATGCCCTATCAAACGAGAGCGATGGCGGCTACTGGCTAAGCCAAATAAACGGCGTGAATGTGCTTTTAAGCGATAGTGAGATCGGCTCTGATTTGGCCAAATTTAGCACCTTTGTGCAAAGCCACAAGGAAAGCGGGGTGGATGATTTTATCTACGTGCTAAAAAGCAAGGGCGAGGTAAAGCTTTTAAGCTTTGGGGTTAATGAGGCCTTGGGGCTAGATTTGGACGATACTTCTAGCCTTAGCTCGGCCTTTTCTGACGATGGGAGTATAAATTCTCTCTTAAGCAAGGCTGGTGTGAGCGATGATAGCTTTAGCCTAAGTGGGGTCAGTCTAAATTTAGATGAGCCAGATGGGCTTGGGGCATTTTTAGACGGCGAAGATGGCTATATTTTTCGCTTGCAGGGCGACGATGATGGGGTGAAATTGCTTGGTGCGCTTGGCAAGTATAAAGTCGCCGATTTGGGTGCTGGGCTAGTGGGCGTGGCTAGATACATAGCAGCCGCCGCTACAGGTGATACTTCAAGCGACGAGGGCAGGGCAGGCGTGGCGAGCTCGTCAGTTTCAGCCATAAGCTCTGGCACAGACGTGGCGAGCATAGCTTTAAATTTAGCTGGCGTAAATGGCAAGGGCGTCATAGCTCTGGGCTCATCAAGTGGCGTGCTAAATGCGATAAGCAACTTTATCACCATAGGGGTGATGTCGGCTCAGTTTAAAGACCTAGATCAAAAGTCGCAAATAGCCGCTGGCGTGGAGCTGGGGCTAAAAGTGGCTGGTAGTCTTGGTATGGCTAGTGCTGGGGTGAGTGCTGGGGTACTAGCGGCAAAACAGGTAGTCTCGTCTTTGCCTGGGCTAGCCACAGCAGCTGCGGCAGTAAGCCTAGCTATAAGCCCGCTTACGATAATGGAGATACTAAATCAGCAAGATAGAGCTAATGCTATAAGGGATTTAGCGGATGTGATGAAAAAGGCTGGCTACGCAGGCGATAGCGTGCTAGCTGAGCTTTTGGGCGATAAGCTGGGCTTAGATGCTAGCTACGCTGGGCTAGGTATGGGCTTTGGAGTGGCTGGTGCTGCTGTTTCAGCTGCGGCTGCAGCTAGCGTGGTGGGAGCACCAGTGGCTGCGGTAGCTGGGCTAACCACTGGAGTGATACTGGGTATGCTAGAAGCGACAAAGCAGCCCATACTAGAAGGCATAGCGGCTAAATATAAAGCCAAAATCGATCAGCTAGGCGGAGCCGAAAAGCTCTTTGAAAGCGGACTTAAGGCTGAGTTTAAAATCGAGATAGAGGCTATGAAAGCCGAGCTTAAGGGCTTAGAGCAGACTTATGGGGCGGATTATGTCGTCGCTGCTAGCGGAGTAAAGGCGAGCGAAAGCATGATAGAACTAGCCGCCATAACCAAAACCACAGCCGATATGCAAACGGCTACAAATCTGGCTACTAAGGTAAAAGATGGCGTTGCTTTAGATGAGCAAAAAGTTTTGCTAGATAATGAAAAAGGCACCTTGCAAATTCAAAGCCAAAATGGCGATACGGCCTTGGTTTCATTTACCACGCCACTTTTTGCCCCTGGAGTGGAGCAAAGCGCACGCACGCAAACAGGCAAAAACTCCTACTACACCAAGCTCGTGCTAAACGCTCCAAAAGACGGCTATAAGCTAATAGGCGATGCTGGAGCTGAGATATTTAGGCTAGAGGATAAATACGCCAGCGTGCTAATAAGCGGCGATAAGGTCGAGCACAAAATCGAGCTAAGCATAGACGCAAAGGGCGGCGATGATAAACTAATCGCAGATGGGGGCTTTTTTAAATTTGACGGCGGAGACGGAGTGGATGCGGCTATTTATGGCAACGAGACAATCTCAAAAGTCATCGTCATAGGCAAAGATAGCGGTAGTGGCGAATACAGCGTCATAAAGCAGCTAGACAACGCTCCAGTCGCCACTGATACCACAGGCGTAAAAGACGTGCAGTACGGCAAGCGAAGCGAGAGCGTGGAGTATCGTGATATAAAGATTAAGCCAAGCACCTACACCGCTGTTGATGAGCTAAAAAATGTCGAGAGCATAGTGGGCAGCAAGGGCGATGACGATATGAGCGGCACTAGCGGGGCTGATGTGTTTATCGGGCTTGGGGGCGATGATATGCTTGAGGGTAGAGATGGCGATGATGTGTTAGTAGGTGGCGCTGGCAATGATACTTTAAGGGGTGGCGCTGGCAATGACATATTAATCGGCGGCAGCGGCTTTAATACCTTAGAAGGTGGCGACGGCGATGATACCTATGTCGTGGGTGCTGGTGGGGCAAATTTGATCTTTGACACGCACGGAGATAATAAAATATTAATCAATGATGATAAGTCTAGCTTTTTATTGTCTCGTACGAGCGATGATATGATATTTATGCAGTTTGGCGATGGTAGCTACACTATCGCTAGCCCAAATACGCAAGTGTATGCTATGCTATCGCCAAATCAGAGCGAGCAAGTCAGCCAAAATGGCATCTACGTCCATCAAGACGACGGCTTGTATCGCATCGCCACCGATGATACGCCTGTTGATTTGGAGCTTTTAGGCTTTAATCCCTTTAGCCCAGACATAGCCTAGCTGCATAGCCTAGCCTGGCAAATTTACTTTGCTAGGCTAGCTGTTGTGATGGGCTTGTGTTTTATGATACAAAATGCTATTTATGACGGCCAATAAGCTTTGTTTGGCAGATATGCCTATGCTCCAGTATGGCTCATTAAAGCTCTATTGTCGTTTCAAAGCAGCATTTAACAGCTCCTTTGAAGTGGATTTTACCATTTTTTAGAGCATGCTTAGATATTTTGGCTTCTTTTTATCTGAGCATTAAATTGTTTTAATAATGTCCAGTGCTCTAGGTTAAAATTAATTGTACTTATCATAAAATTTATTATTCTTTGCTATAGTTTATTATGCTTAATCCTTTCTTAAAAACTCCTCTATATCACGAGCGATTTTATCCACTGCATTCACTGCTGACTCTATGTAAAGTGTGTCGAAGTGCCGATCTAGACGGCTTTTCTCAAGATTATTTAGTATAGAATACGGCGCACGCTTTGCAAAGCTGGCTATGTCGATTACCTCGCCACTTGTGCCTATGGCGATAAATAGCGTACACTCACTTGCCTCACGATACATTCTCTCATATTCAGGCGCCATCTCGCCAAACATCACAACATCGTGGCGTAGTCTGCTACTAGCGCATTTTGGGCATATTTTATCCCTTATGCTATCATATCCCACTCGCCAAATTTCCCCACAGCTTTCGCAGCGTAAATTTGGTAAAAATCCGTGCAAGTGCACCACATCAGCGCACCCAGCTCGTTCTAATAAATCATCGATATTTTGCGTGATCACTACTATTTGCTCACCGTATTTTGCCTTTAGCTCGGCGATTTTTATGTGTGCGTAATTTGGAGTGGCAGCGGCAAGCTCTGCGCGTCTAGCGTCATAAAAATCAAGTACTTTTTGTCTATTTCTCATAAAGCCCTCAGTTGAACAAATCTCCATTACATCGTGATTTTCCCAAAGTCCGTCGCTATCTCTAAATGTCTTTATTCCACTTGCTGCGCTTAGTCCAGCACCGCTTATGATTAGCACTTTTTTCACTTTTGTTCCTCTGAAATTTTATTTTTACGTCAAGGAAAAGAGCTTTTGTTACGAAGTCGCCCCCCCTTCTATTCCATTTACTCATTGCTTGCATTGCAGAGTGATATGCTCACTCGCTTACGGCAAGGTCAACGAGCAGTCGTCGTCCTAGGCTTTGTCTCGCACGTATGCGGTGTCTCTATCCTTTAAACAGTATGCTAAGCCTTAGTTTGTGCTTGATATTTAAATTTAAAAACTACAAACCACAAAACCAAACTAAATTATGCCATAAAACCTACCATAAAAATTGCACTTGATTTTTTTTTTTTTTTTTCTGTTATAATTTTATTTTAATTTTTAATCTTAAGGAGAAAGCATGAAAAAATACCTAGGCATTGCGGCTACTTCTGTGCTGCTTGCTGGGTGTGCTGGGGTTGTGATTGAACCAAGTGTGAAAAGCACCCCATCAAGCAAAGCTCAAAACATCGCGCCAGAGTATCACGGACTAAAGCGAAAAGTTGCAATTGCGCGCTTTGGCACAGAGAGCAAGTACGGCAACAGCTCACTTTTTGGCGTAAGTTATGATGTGAGCAAACAGGCTACGGATATTCTTTCGGCTAAGCTAAGCGAGAGTGGGAAGTTTATTTTGCTTGAAAGAAGCGATTTAAGCTTAATTCAAAATGAACAAAGTTATAGCGGTATAAATCCAGCTACGATAGGGGCTGATTATCTGCTAGTTGGCTCAATTACGGAGTTTGGTAGGAAGGAAAAATCAGATGTGGCGATTTTTTCACGTACAAGATATCAAACTGCCTACGCCGGAGTATCTGTGCGTATAGTCGACACTGCCACAGGTCAGGTGATATATGGCACGCAGGGGCAGGGTGAAGCTACAAGCGAAGCAGGCTCAACTTTTGGCGTGGGTACTCATCAAGGCTATGACGCTACGCTAAATGATAAGGCAATATCGGCAGCATTTGATAACGTGATAAATAAAATCATGCAAAATCTACTTGATAAGCCATGGAAAAGCTACGTCCTAAGTGTAGAAGGCGATAGTATAGTAATGGGTGGCGGCGCTAGGCAGAATGTAAAAATCGGTGATGAGTTTGGTGTGTATAAAAAGGGAAAAATGGTAAAAAATCCACAAACTGGAGCTATGATAGAACTACCTGGCACAAAGATAGCAAGCGTGAGAGTCATATCGCAATTTGGTAGCAACTACACCGATGAAGGCTCGGTAGCTAGCGTGATAAGTGGAAGTATAAAGGGGATAAAAAATGATGAAATTTACATCGCTAAGTAAATTTATAGCAGGCATTTTGGCTAGCTTAGCACTTGTTGGGTGCTCTTATAAAACGAGTGTGGATAGCAATGCTGGGGATTTTGCATATTTGAAATTTATTACTAAAAGCACACTGGATGTTAGTGTTGATGGGGCTGAGAGCTTTAAGGCAAGTGGGGGAAATTATCGTTTGTATAAGATAAAAAGCGGCAAAAGCCACGTAAAAGCCTACGCAAATGGCGAACTGGTGATAGATAAAGACATATATGTAGGCGCAAATAGTACGTATACTTTTGATGTGAGGTGAGAATGAAAAAGGTAGCGATATTTCTTGTAACAGTGCTATTTTTAGCAGGGTGCGGTGGGGCTAGCAAGAGCCTTTATGCGATGCGCTCGCATGACGTTAAGCTTTATGAGTACTCAAAAACAGCTGACACAAAGGCGACTTTGGCCGAGCTTGATGCGGTGATAAAGGCTAATCCTAAGCGCGTCCCACCTGGAGTATATGCGGAGTATGGCTATTTGCTTTTAAAGCAAAAAGAAGCAGCAAGTGCGGTGGAGTATTTTAAAAAAGAGATGGCACTTTATCCAGAGAGCGCTAAATTTATGCAACGTATGATAGCTATAGCAGGGGGCGAGAGATGAGAAGGTTTGGCTATTTTTTGATTGTGGCGTTTGGGCTTATTCTAGCAGGTTGTGGTAGTAGTACATATTTTTCTACTCCAGCCGACAGGTATCCAAATTTAAAAAACTATGCACCAAATACGATTTTAGTACTTCCTCCTGTTAATAAAACAAGTGCAGCCGATGCGCCACTTTATGCTATGGCGGCATTTTCTGAGCCATTTATCCAGCAAGGATACTATCTCATACCTCCTAGCCTTAGTACTGCGTTTTTCGCTAGCGAAAACCTAAGCGACCCAGCCCAAATCGCTACAATAGCTCCAGAAAAGCTAGGCGATATATTTGGCGCTGATATTATAGTTTATCCTGTGATTTGGGCTTGGGATACGGATTATAGCGTGCTTAGTAGCAGAGTTGGGGTAGGGCTAAGCCTAAAGCTAGTGCATGCAAAAATGGGGCATATTTTATATCAAGATAGTGGATATTACGCCAAAGAAAATGCAAAATCAAATAACGGTGGCTTGCTCGACTTAGTCGCAAACGCCATAACTGCGGCAATAAATACAGCGAGCGATTATTTTCCTATTGCGCAAAATGCGACAAATCAGATTATTTTATCAAAGCCAGTTGGCAAATATCATCCAGACTACACCACACAGTGGAGTACAAAGGGTGAGTTTATAAGTTTATTTAGTCTTGAAGGCGATAAGCTTTATACTCAACAAGAGTATGCGCCATATTATGACGGAGCTAAGCCATTTTTCCTAAATGACGGAAAAAGGGTTTATATCATAGATGAGCTTAAAAAAGATGGCAAACGATACTATTACCCCGTGCTTTCAGTGGTAGATTTGGGGAGATAAGCTTAAAAATTAAATTAAACCTTGAAAGACTTGATATTACTTTAATAAAATCGCCAAAACTCAATATTAAATTCCGTGTTTTGGCGACTGTTTAAATTTATTAATTAATTTTTGCTACTTTACTTGCTGGTTGCAATAGTGGCTATTTTTTTAAGCATTTCGCTCATTTTCCCTAGTATTGGTGTGCTATTTTTTAGCTCATATTTATACTCGTTTGGATCTTCATAACTTATATATGTTTTGCTATTTTGATTAAAAATGGCTAATTTTAGTGGTAGCTTTAGTGAGATTTTTGCGTCATCGACCATTAGGTTTGTTCCAACCTTTGGCTTACCAAAGACTATAACGCTAGCCTCACTCATTTTTAGTCCCACGTCTGTTGCTTCCGCTTTGTGGTCAAACTCGGCAAAAATTTTATTTCCATTTGCAACTATGGCTGTTTTTGCTTTTTCTAATGTCGTGCTAAAGTCATTTTGGCTAGGTAGCGTTATTTGTTCAGCTATCACAACAGAGGCTAGGAGTGCAAAAAGTGCTAATTTTTTCATATTTTTCCTTTAAATTTTTTATATTATGGTAGATATTTTACCATTATTTTGATAAAATTTTTGCATTATTTGGGGGTAAATTTATCAAATTTATGCTACCCTAGTGGGATGTTTAAAGAAATTTATGAGCTTTTTATAAGCCGCGGTGAGTTTTTTGCTTGCCTTATTATCCAGCATCTATTTTTATCGCTGCTTAGTATTATTATCGCCTCTATTTTGGGGCTTGTTTTAGCAGTGCTTGCCTTTGGTGTGTCTAGACTGCGCCCTTATATTTTAGGCTTTGCTAGCCTTATTTATGTAGTGCCATCAATCTCGCTTTTAGGACTTTTAATACCATTTAGCGGAGTTGGGGACACGACCGCTTTAATAGCCCTTAGCCTATATGCACTCCTGCCTATGATACGCACGACATATACGGCAATATCTAGCACCGAAAAAAGCCTAATCGAAGCCGCTACCGCACTTGGGGCTAGCTGGGCGAATACGCTATTTTTAGTTAGGCTTCCGCTTGGGCTAGTTCAGATAATATCAGCCATTAAAACTATGAGCGTGATGACTATCTCGCTAGCTGGCATTGCCGCATTTATCGGCGCTGGTGGGCTTGGCGTGGCGATATATCGTGGCATTAGCACAAACAATCAAGCCCTAATCATCGCAGGTAGCCTGCTAATAGCTCTGCTTGCACTGTTTTTTGAGGGTTTTGTGGGCTTGCTTGGCTGGCTTATCCGCACAAAAAGGCAGACTTTGGCGTTTGTGCTTGCTTTTGTCGTATCTGTGTCTGTTTTGGGCGCAAAACTATACGAGCCAAAAGATAGGGGCATAGTCATAGCAAGCAAGCCTATGAGTGAGCAGTTTATCATAGCAAACGCCATTGCGCTACTTATCGAACAAGACCTTGGCGAGAGAGTAAGCCTAGTGCTTGGTGTGGGTGGAGGCACGTCAAATATCCAGCCAGCTATGCTAAGCGGGGAGTTTGACATCTATCCCGAATACACGGGTACGGCGTGGTCGGCTGTACTGGGTAAAAAAGAGCCTTATAAGGATGATAAATTTAACGAGCTTTTAAGTGAGTATGCTAATAAATTTGACTTTTCTTTGTTGGCTCCGCTTGGCTTTAATAATACCTTTTCGCTTGCTATTAGACAAGATGTAGCAAACAAATATAGGCTTAAGACTTTTAGTGATTTGGCTAGGGTTTCTCCACTTTTAAGTCTGGGTGCAGAGCCTGATTTTTACGAGAGGGATGACGGATATAGGGGGCTTAAGTGGGCTTATGGTATGCGCTTTAGAGCCAAGAAAGAGATCGATATAGGGCTAAAGTATAGTGCCATAATTGCTGGTAAAATAGATGCTATAAATACTTTTAGTACCGACGCTAGGCTTGCAAGTGATAGTCTCGTGCGATTAAGGGATGATTTGGGTTTTTATCCTTCTTATAAGGCTATTTTGATTGTTAGAAACGAAACGCTTAAAAGGTACAAAGGATTAGAAAATAGCCTTAAGAAGCTAGAAAATTTAATTGATGATAAAACAATGAGTGCGCTAAATGCCAAAGTCGAACTAGATGGGCAGAGTCCAAAAGATGTGGCGGCGGAGTTTTTAAGGCAAAAGGGGCTGCTTGATGATTGAGATAACCCAAATTTATAAAAGCTATGAAAAAGCGGTGCTAAAAAACGTAAGCCTAAGCGTGAAAAAGGGCGATTTTGTCGCTCTTTTGGGACGTTCAGGAAGTGGCAAAAGTACGCTTTTAAAGATGATAAATGCTCTTGTTTATCCAGACGGCGGCGAGATTAGGGTGTTTGGTAAAAATTTAAGCGATTTAAGCGGACGTGAGTTAATGTTTTTAAGGCGTAAAATAGGCTATGTTATGCAAGATGCTGGGCTTTTTCCACACTTAAAAGTGGGTGAGAATATAGCTTTTGTTTCAAAGCTTACAAGGGTACAACATGCAAAGCAAAAGGTGCGCAAGCTATCTTGTATGCTTGGCATCGAGGCTTTGCTAGATAGATACCCAGATGAGTTAAGCGGCGGGCAGCGCCAAAGGGTCGGCATTGCTAGGGCTTTGTTTAACGAGCCTGAGATTTTGCTATTTGATGAGCCTTTTTCGGCGCTTGATAGCGTGCTAAAGCGTGAGTTGCAAAGCGAGATAAAAGGACTTGCAAGTCACAAGGCTTGCGTGTTTGTAACGCACGATGTAAGCGAGGCTATGTTTTTGGCTAACCGTATCGTGGTGCTTGAAAAGGGAGAGATAGTTTTTGACGATAGCGCCGATAAAATCGCACTTAGTGAGGATAAATTTATCCGAGGGCTTTTTAGGGATCATTCAAGGCGTGATTAAATTTAGCTTATTTTTATAAATTTATGGCTATAATCACAGCCTTTTAACCAAAAAGTTCCGTAAGTCTTTTTAAAGCACTTTTTGGGATCTTACCAACAAGGACAAAATATGTCAAAATATGCTATTATCAAGCATTCTGGCAAGCAGTATAAAGTGAGCGAGGGCGAGTTTTTAAAGCTTGACCGCTTTGAAGCTGAGCCAAAATCACAAGTCGAAGTTACCGAAGTGCTAGCACTTGGTGGCGATGAAACAAAGGTAGGTGCGCCGTTTGTAAGTGGTGCAAAAGTCGTCTTAGAAGTAGTAAATCTAGGTAAAGATAAAAAAATCGTTATCTACAAAAAGCGAAGAAGAAAAGACTCAAAGCTTAAGCGAGGCTTTAGAAGACAATTCACTCGCGTAAAAGTCGTAAGCATACAAGGTTAAGGAGTAAGATATGGCACACAAGAAAGGTCAAGGTTCAACCCAGAATAACCGAGATTCTATCGGACGACGCTTAGGCGTTAAGAAATTTGGTGGCGAGTTCGTAAGAGCTGGTAATATCATAATCCGCCAGCGTGGCACTGCTACTCACGCAGGAAACGGCGTGGGAATGGGAAAAGATCACACTATCTTTGCTCTTATTGACGGCTACGTGAAATTTGAAAGAAAAGACAAAAACCGCAAGAAAGTTTCTGTCTATCCAGCGTAATTTCGCTGGGCTTTATGGTGGATTGCCTGCGTAAAATGGGTGGCTAATCCACGTTTTTATCTTTTGCAAGCCTACTAAAAGCTTGCTTTTTAAATCCTACTTTGAGCCTTTGTAAAGCAAATTTACAAGCGGTCTTAAAATCCAAAATAAATTTAAAGGCATTTTATGGGTAGTGCGATTTTAACCATACTCATAATAGGCGTCATTGTCTATATTATGAAAAAGCGAGGCTGACTATCTTGCTAGGTGCTAGGCTAGCACAAATTTGATGTATTTTGGGTTTTGTCTTTATTTTTGATGAGTATTTTTTTGCTATTAGCGTTTTAAAGTAATTGTGCCGCACTAAGATATTTTGTATTTATAATGTGTAATAAATTATGATTTTGGATTATTTGGTTATTTTTTAATGCAAGATGGGTTAGAAAAAGTCATAAAATAATCACCAAAAATGTCTCTAGACCATGCAAGTAAAAGGGATTATTTCCAGCTTGGGTTATCTAGTAGGAATAGAGCATAAATCAGTGAGCCTGATTTTGCTTGTTAAGATAAATTTAAAAGGCATGTATTTTAACATACTACATTTACTTTTAATTTCAAAATTCTAAACGCAAAAATCTCTAATTTTTTTGTTGGATTTGATGGGACTAAAGGCTAACAAGTACCTTTTTTATACAAGCTAGGATCAGACTACAATTTAAATTTAATAATTATTTAGATATAATCTAGCAAAAACTAAATTTGGACTTAAAGTATGTTTATAGATAGCGTGAGTTTTAGGGTCTCATCAGGGCACGGCGGTGCTGGTGCGGTGAGCTTTCGGCGTGAGAAGCACGTCATAATGGGCGGACCAGACGGCGGTGACGGCGGTGACGGCGGTGATGTGTATTTTTTAGTGGATAATAACACCCACACCCTAGCCGCATACAAGGGCAAACGCCACCTAAAGGCTCAGAATGGCGAAGCTGGTATGCCAAAGCGAATGACTGGTAAAAAGGGCGAGAGCCTAACGCTCGTCGTCCCACCTGGTACGGCTGTGTATGACGCTGATAGCGGCGAGCTTTTGGCGGATTTGACCCAGCAGGGGCAAAGAGTGCTATTTTTAAAAGGTGGCAAGGGTGGGCTAGGCAACACCCACTTTAAAACTTCGGTTAATCAAGCCCCCCAGCACGCTCAGCCAGGCCTGCCTGAGGAGAGCGTAAATGTCAGGCTTGAATTAAAGCTAATTGCTGATGTGGGGCTTGTGGGCTTTCCAAATGTGGGCAAAAGCACGCTCATTTCGACTATTTCAAATGCCAAGCCGCAGATTGCAAATTATGAATTTACCACGCTCACGCCAAAGCTGGGGCTTGTCGAAGTCGATGAGTATAGTGGCTTTATTATGGCGGACATTCCTGGTATTATCGAGGGTGCGAGCGACGGCAGGGGGCTTGGAATTCAGTTTTTAAAGCATATCGAACGCACTAAAGTGCTGCTTTATATGATAGATTTGGCTAATTACAGAGAGCTGGGTGAGCAGTATGCGACGCTAAAAAGCGAAGTGCAGAAATTTTCACCCCTGCTTGCCACTCGTCGCTACGCCATAGCCCTTACTAGGGCTGATGCCTGCGATGATATGGGCAAGGTGGCGGAGTTTATCGCTGGCTTGGGGCTTGGCGATGGTGGTGAGTATTTGCAGGATATTTATGAGTATGATGAGAGCTTGCCGTTTTTTGTGCTGCCTATCTCATCGGCGACTGGCGAGAATATTTCTAGGCTTAAATTTGAGCTTTTAAAGCTGGTTAAGGACGAGCAGTGAGAGTCGTTTTTATGGGCACGCCTGAGTATGCCACGAGCGTGCTAAAGGCGTTAAATGAGTGCGAGCAGGTCGAGCTTGTGGGCGTTTTTACCCGCCCTGATAAGCCAGTCGGACGCAAGCAAATCCTAACCCCACCGCACGTTAAGGCGTGGGTTTTAAATAGCGGGCTAAACGTGCCTATTTTTCAGCCACGCACGCTAAAGGATGAGAGCGTCCAAGCCGAGATTAGTGGGCTAAAGCCTGATTTTATCGTCGTGGCGGCTTATGGGCAGATTTTACCGCAGGCCGTGCTTGACATCGCACCTTGTATAAATTTACACGCTAGCATTTTGCCAAAATATCGTGGCGCAAGCCCCATTCAGGCTGCGATAATGGCTGGCGAGAGCGAGACTGGCGTAACGGCTATGCTAATGGACGCTGGGCTTGACACTGGCGATATGCTGGGCTTTGTGCGGACTGGCTGCGTGGATAAAATGGCGGCTGAGCTTTTTGGCGAGCTGGCTAGTTTGGCTGGCAGGCTGGCTGTGGATACGCTTTTAAGCTTTAAATCCATCACGCCTATTGCTCAGGACAATGCCGCCGCGTCGCATTGTGCGAAGATAAAAAAGGAGCTGGGGCTTGTTAGCTTTAGCGAGAGTGCAAAGGTGATTTGGGATAAATTTAGAGCGCTCACGCCTTGGCCTGGGCTGTTTTTGGGTAGTGGGCTAAAGCTGCTTGAGCTTGAGCTAGCTAGCAGCGGGGAAGGCGGAGTGGCTAGCGATAGCGACACAAGCGAGCCTAACGCAAAAAGCACGGCAAAGCCTGGCGAGATAGTGGCGGCTCAAAATGACGGCGTCATCGTGGCTTGTGGCAGTGGCGAGCTAAGGCTAAAAGTGGTGCAAGCCGCTGGTAAAAAGCCTGTGAGTGCGAAAGATTATATAAACGGCAAAAGGCTAGGCGTTGGAAATCAAATTTATTGATGAGTGCAGCTCAACGCACCTTTGCCTAATAGACGCGCTGAAGCAGGGCGAGATCGTAGTGCCTGTGGCACTTTGTGCGAAGTCGCAAACAAATGGGGTTGGAAGTCGAGGAAATAGCTGGCAAAGCTTGGCTGGAGGGCTATTTTTGTCTATGGCGGTAGATAAAAATAGCCTACCAAAGGATCTGCCTATGGTTTCTATAGCGATTTATTTTGCTATGGTGATTAAGCAAATTTTATCGAGCCACGGTTCGCTTGTATGGGTGAAATGGCCAAATGATCTTTATGTTAATGATAAAAAGGTTGGTGGGCTTATCAGCACTTTTGTGGGAGATTATTGCGTTATAAGCGTTGGTATAAATTTATGCCTTGCTCCAAACGACGCCTCGTCACTTGATATAGATATGGATGCTGATTTATTGGCTTTAAAGATATGTGGTAGTTTTGATTTTCTTCCTAGCTGGGGGGATATTTTTACTCTTTTTAAGGCCGAATTTGAAAAAAGCCGTGCGTTTTGTTCGCATGCTAAGAGTAGGGTGTATGACCTTTCTTGTGCGGAGTTGTTAAATGACGGTTCGTTAAAAATAGGAGATGAGCGAATCTATTCGCTAAGATAAATTATGAAAAAAATAGAACAATTACGACACAATATGACATCGCTAAAATCAGAGTTATCTCATATAATATCTACAAATAAGCTTTTTAGCATAAAGCAGGGTGTTACTGTTTTTATGCTATTTTTCTCTTTTTTGATACTTTTATTTACGATTTTATATATTAAATTTAATGAGTACGACTCAGCAATCGTCTCTGGAGTATCATTCTTTCTTACATATTATCTAATCATAAGCAGATATAATAGCCCAAACTACGCTAAAGTCTTAGTAGGATGGTTTTATATTTTTATATTTTCTCTTAGTGTTGTGCTTATTATGCTTTTTGGTTGGCAGAGCGGAGGTGCTCTTTTTATTATTACATTGATGAGCTTTAATTACTTTTTAAGTATTAATAATAAATATAGAGTTATTGCTATAGCATTAGCTGAGGTGCTATTTTATGTGCCATTTTTTTATTTTTGTTTTGAGTATTTGCCAAATGGAATATACACTCCAAGCAGTGATTTTCTTACATTTTTATTTTTACTTATTTGTTTTTCAAATTTTGCAGGGCTTATGTTTTGTGTATTTTTATATTCTTGTATAGTTTCAAATTCTATTAAAAAGTTAGAAAGCGAGAACGAAGACCTAGCAAACAGAGCAAAGTATGACTATCTCACAGGACTGCTTAATAGACGCACTATAGAGGAGCTTATTGCTCTTGAAAATCTCCAAAAACGTGGAGTAAACTCATTTGCTTTAATCATCGGCGATGTTGACCATTTTAAACAGATAAATGATACATATAGCCATGATTGTGGGGATTTGGTGCTTAAGCAAATAGCTAAGAATTTGTTAAAAACTTTTAGAGTAAGTGATAAAGTCTGTCGCTGGGGTGGAGAGGAGTTTATGGTTTTTTGCGAAAATGTAACATTTGAGCATGCCCATATTCTGCTAGAACGTACTAGAAAAAATATCCTGTCTCAAAAGATAAGCTATGAAGAGGAGTTTGTGCAAGTATCTATAACATTTGGTGCGGTCTTTTGTGATGATTTGTCAAAATATAATAAAGCAGAGCTTATAAAGCAGGCTGATTTGCTCCTTTATGAGGGTAAAAAGCAAGGTAGAAATCGCGTAGTATTTAAAAGGGCAAATCTATGAACTACATAGCAACGCATAGCTTTGGCGCTCGAAACGCTAGAAAAACTCATGTTATAGCCACTATGGTTTTAATGCTCATTCATATTGTTTTTGTGGTTTTATTTGCCTTTACGGGGATTAAATTTTTAGCCAACGTAAATCTAGTCTTAATAGTCATTTATGCGCTTGTAGCTGTTTTAGTGCATTTTGGGTATCTTGCGCTATCAGCTAGTATTTCTCATATTTTAATTATAGTTTACTCTTTTTTAAGCGTGCTGGTATTTGGCTGGGGGTATGGATTTGAATATTATATTTTTGGGCTATTTTTATTATTGTTTTTTGATTCTAAAAGTATAACAAAAGCCGCATATTTAGTTAGCTTTTTTGAATTTTTACTATTTATAGGTCTTTATTTTTATACTAAGTTTTGTACTTTTGAGTTTGCAAAAGATATACTGCCTTATGATGTTGAGCATTGGCAAGGCTTGATGCTTGCTTTAAATTTATTTATAGTTTGCCTATTTTTGACTGTGTATCAGCACCTTTTTAATATAGATGCAGATGTTAGGCTGATAGAGCTAAATACACAGAGAAATTATTATGAAAAGCTGGCGAATTATGACTCATTAACAGGCGTATTAAATAGACACTCTTTTTCTCAAATTATCAAAAAAAGATACGAGAGTGATTATCCGCTAAAGACAGCAGTACTTGTAATAGATATAGACTTTTTTAAGCAGATTAACGATCGTTTTGGTCATGATAGAGGCGATAGTGTACTTATGCAGGTAGCAAATATCTTAAGTAGTATAGGCGGAGAGTCAAATTTAGTCTGTCGTTGGGGCGGAGAGGAGTTTGTTATGGATGTTTATGATGTCTTTAGCTCCGTACAACTACAAAAATATGCAGATTTTATCATATCATCGGTTTTGGAGCATAACTTTGAAGGAATTTTAGAGCCTATAAGCGTAAGCATAGGTGGCTGTTTTAGTGCACGTACAAATTTAAGCGAGAACGATTATTTTAATATGCTTCACATGGCAGATTTAAATTTATACGAATGCAAGACTTCTGGTAGAGGTATGGCAAAGGCGACTGATTTTACTAAACCAGAGTAAACTTTTATAAAGTAATTTTTTTGTAAAATACACTCTAATAAAACTTTAGGGAAAATTATGTGTGAAGTCATAACGATAGCAAATCAAAAAGGCGGTGTAGGAAAAACAACCACTGCTGTAAATCTAGCCGCATCTCTTGCTGTTGCTGAAAAACGGGTACTTTTAATCGATATTGATCCACAGGCAAATGCAACCACTGGAATGGGTTTTAACAGAAGCGATTATGAGTACAACATCTACCACGTTTTAACAGGCAGAAAAAAGCTCTCTGATATAGTTTTAAAAACCGATATACCCACCCTTTTTCTAGCGCCTTCAAATTTGGGCTTAGTAGGCATAGAACAAGAACTAAGCGACAGAGGAAAAGAGCAAAAACTAATATTAAAGAACAAAATAAAAGAGGTTTTAAGCGATTATGACTTTATTATTATAGATAGTCCTCCAGCCCTAGGTTCAATCACTATTAACGCCCTAGGTGCAAGCGATAGCGTGATAATACCTATTCAATGCGAGTTTTACGCCCTTGAGGGACTTGCGTTAATCCTCAATACAGTAAAAGTAATAAAAAAGACCATTAATCCAAAGCTAAATATAAAAGGCTTTTTACCAACTATGTATAGCTCGCAAAATAATCTAGCTAAAGAGACCGTGGCAAATTTACGTCAGCATTTTAAACAAAAACTCTTTACAAGTAAGGGCAACAGCGATGACTTAGTCATCATACCGCGCAATGTAAAGCTTGCCGAAAGCCCTAGCTTTGGTAAACCCGTGATACTTTATGATATAAAATCTCCTGGCTCAATAGCCTATCAAAATTTAGCGCATTCAATTTTGGGGTAATTATGGCTAAGAAATCTTTAGGAAAAATGCTAGATAGCGTATTAAATGACGTCGAGCAAGAATATGAAAGGCAGTTTGATATATTAGGTATAGATATGGACGTGGTTAAGGAGATAGATATAGATGAGATCTCTGCAAATCCATACCAACCAAGAAAGCACTTTGACCCAGAGGCACTAGAGGAGCTAAGTCAAAGCATTAAAAAGCATGGGCTTATTCAGCCTATTATTGTAATTGCAAAGGATAATGGCTTTGTTCTAATAGCTGGAGAGAGGCGCTTAAGGGCTGCTAAAATGGCTGGGCTTGAGCGAATTCGTGCGGTTATAATGGAGGTTGGCGAGCAGAATATGCGCGAGCTGGCTCTTATTGAAAATATCCAAAGAGCCGATTTAAATCCTATAGAGCTTGCAAATTCGTACAAAGAGCTAATAAACGAGCATCAAATCACCCAAGAGGAACTTGCTGGTATAATACACAAATCACGCGCACAAATTACAAACACAATGCGTCTTTTAAGCCTGAGTAAAAATACACAACGCCTAATAGAGGAAGGTAGGCTTACGCAAGGGCATGCAAAGGTAATGGTTGGTTTAAACGCAAGCGATGAAAATGTAGTAGTGGATACCATATTGGGACAGAAGTTAAATGTAAGAGACACAGAGGCTCTTATAAAAAAGCTAAAATCCAATCCTAGTGAGAAAAAATCTCTAAATTTAATAGTAGATGAAAAATACTCAAAAAACTTAAACTTATTAAAAGATAAACTTAATGAATTAAAAATAAATTCTAAGCTAAAAGGTAAAAAAATCGTCTTAGAATTTGAAAATTCGGATATTATTCTTACTTTTTTGAAAAAAATAAGTTAAATTTATTTTAAATTTTTATTTTTTATTGTACAATCCAAAGACAAATGACATTAATTTTTTTCAAAAGGAGAGTAGATGCTAGAAATACATACCGATTTGATGGTATTTACGGCTATTGTCTTCCTAGCTCTTATCTATCTTTTAAACACGATGCTTTATAAGCCTATGCTTAAATTTATGGACGATAGAGAGCACTCTATAAGATCTAGTGAAAAAAGCATAGCGTCTACGGCGGGTGATTTAAGCATTACCGAGTCCGAGATAGAAGCAGTCTTGTCAAAAGCTAGAGAAGAGGCGGCGAGAATAAAGTCTGATGCTTTAAATCTTGCTAAGGAAGAAGCAGACAAACAGATAGCTGCTAAAAGGGCTGAGTTGGAGGCAAAATATAGTGAGTTTAGCGCCCAACTAGCCACTAAAAGAACCGAGCTAAAGTCTAGCTTAGAGTCTCAAGCGCCAGAGTTTAAATCTGCTTTACTTGTCAAACTGGCAAAAATTTAAGGAGAGATAATGAGAGGTATTTTACTGTTTCTTATCCCAGCTTTTGCGATTGCGTCTACTTCCGCGGATGCTGCGCACAATCCAGACTATGATATAGTCGAGAGGATTATAAACTTTGTTATATTTTTCTCTATACTTTATTATTTAGCGGCAAAACCGTTAAAGGCGCTTTATCAGTCTAGGATAGACTCTATTGCTGGCAGGCTTAAAAGTACAGAGGAAAAGCTAAAGGCTTCAAATTCTAAAAAAGAGGAGGCTCTGCGTCGTTTGCAAAATGCAAAAACCTCTGCAGCTGAGCTTGTTGAGATGGCTAAAAAAGAGACGGAACTTATCCGCGATAAAGTAGCCAAAGAGACGCAGGCTGAGATAGAGAGTATGCAAAGAAGCTTTGACGCTTCCTGTGAATTTGAGACTAGAAGAATGTCAAAAACCGTTGTTAGCGAGGTGTTAGATGACGTGTTAGACCCTAAAAATTTGCAAATCGAACAAAAAGAGCTTATAAATATAATACTTAAGAAGGTTAGCTAATGAGTTTGGCAATATCTAAAAAATATGTAAAAGCCATTATAGCAAGTAGTGATGATGCCGAGCTTGAGGTCTTATCGTCTTGTTTGCTTGATTTGGCTGGTTGTTTTAAGAGCCAAAAGCTAAAAAACATCATATCATTTCCAGGGGTTAAACCTGAGGAAAAAGTCGGTTTTTTACTGAGTTTGATTGATTGTAAAAATGACAAGGTAAAAAATTTAATAAATTTGCTAGCTCAGAATAAAAGATTAGGGCTAATCCCAGAGATAGCAAAGTCTCTTTTAGATCAGATAAGTGCCAAAAAAGGTGAATATATCGGCAATGTCTATACTCAAAAATCACTTAGTGAAGCTGAGTTAAACGACCTTGCTAAGAAGTTTTCGCAGCATTTTAAATCTGATATAAAGTTATCTGGTGCGACTGATAAATTTAATGGAGCAAAGGTCGAGCTAGATGGACTTGGTGTGGAAGTTAGCTTTAGCGTAGATAGATTTAAATCGCAGCTTAGTGAATATATTTTAAAAGCAATTTAAAGGAGATAGAGTGAGTGCAAAAATCAGAGCTGATGAAATCAGCGCTATCATAAAAGAGCGAATCGAGGGCTTTGAGCTAAAAGTCGATATAGAAGAGACTGGCAAGGTCATATCAGTAGCCGACGGCGTTGCAAACGTCTATGGGCTTAAAAACGTTATGGCTGGTGAGATGGTTGAGTTTGAAAGTGGTGAAAAGGGTATGGCGCTAAACCTAGAAGAGAGCAGCGTCGGTATCGTTATCCTTGGCAAGACCGATAAAATCACAGAAGGCAGCTCCGTAAAACGCCTAGGCAAGCTTTTGCGAGTGCCTGTTGGGGACGCTATGATAGGCAGGGTTGTAAATTCACTCGGCGAGCCGCTTGATGGCAAGGGCGCGATAAACGCCACTGAAACACGCTTTGTCGAAGAAAAGGCAAAGGGCATAATGGCTAGAAAGAGCGTGCACGAGCCACTTCAGACTGGACTAAAGGCGATTGACTCCCTAGTGCCAATCGGCAGGGGACAGCGTGAGCTAATCATCGGCGACCGCCAAACAGGTAAAACCACTGTTGCAATCGATACCATAATAAACCAAAAAGGGCAAGACGTCGTCTGTATTTACGTTGCTATCGGGCAGAAGCAATCAACCGTCGCTCAGGTGGTAAAAAAGCTAGAAGAATTTGGAGCGATGGAGTATACCATAGTCGTAAATGCTGGTGCTAGCGACGCAGCCGCACTTCAGTATCTAGCCCCATACGCTGGCGTAACAATGGGCGAGTATTTCCGTGATAACTCACGACACGCCCTAATCATCTATGATGATCTAAGCAAGCACGCCGTGGCATATCGTGAGATGAGCCTCATCCTTCGCCGTCCGCCAGGTCGTGAGGCGTATCCAGGCGACGTATTTTACCTACACTCAAGACTTCTTGAAAGAGCGAGCAAGCTAAATGACAAGCTAGGCGGCGGCTCACTTACGGCTCTGCCTATTATCGAGACGCAAGCGGGCGACGTTTCAGCCTATATCCCGACAAACGTCATCTCAATTACCGACGGACAAATTTTCCTAGAAAGCGACCTATTTAACTCAGGTATCCGCCCAGCGATAAACGTGGGTCTATCGGTATCTCGTGTGGGTGGTGCGGCTCAGATTAAGGCTATTAAGCAAGTCTCTGGAAATCTCCGTCTAGACCTAGCGCAGTATCGTGAGCTTCAGGCCTTTGCTCAGTTTGCCTCAGATCTTGATGAGAGTAGCCGAAAGCAGCTAGAGCGTGGGCAAAAAATGGTCGAAGTCCTAAAGCAGCCTCCATACTCTCCGCTTGCGATTGAAAAGCAAGTCGTGATTATCTTTGCTGGCACAAAGGGCTATTTAGACGATGTCCCAACAGCTAGCGTGGGTAAATTTGAAAACGAGCTTTATCCTTTTATAGAAGTAAAATACCCTGAAATTTACGAGCAAATCAGGACAGCTAAAGCTTTGGGCGAAGACAGCGAAAGTCTGCTGCATAAAGCACTTAAGGACTTTAAGGCAACCTTTGTTGCATAAAGGCTAGACTATGTCAAATTTAAAAGATATAAAAAGAAAGATAAAAAGCGTCCAAAACACCCAAAAGACGACACGGGCGATGAAGCTAGTCTCGACTGCAAAGCTACGCAAAGCAGAAGAGGCAGCCCGCCAGTCAAGGGTGTATGCGCTTAAGATAAACGAGGTGCTAAGCGAAATTGCGTTTAAAATAAACCAATACGCATCAGTGGCTACGCAGAGTAAATTTTTTGACACCAAAGCGCCTGTAAAAGTGGTCGATATTATTTTCGTTACCGCTGATAAGGGGCTTTGTGGCGGCTTTAACGTCCAGACTATCAAGGTCGTGCGTAATATGATAAACAAATACGCCACCCAAGATATAAAAGTCAGGCTAAGGGCAGTCGGCAAAAAGGGAATGGAGTTTTTTACTTTTCAAAATCTTGAAATTCTAAAAAGCTACACAGGCGTTAGCTCATCGCCAAGCTACGAAAAGGCTAGCGAGCTTATAAGAGACGCGATAGAGGACTTTAAAGCTGGCGTTACGGATAAAGTCGTCGTCGTGCATAATGGCTATAAAAATATGATCTCTCAGGAGATTAGGGTAAATGACGTCGTCCCAGTCGAGCCGCCAAAAGCAGAAGAGACGATAGATAGCACCTCTATGATGGAGTTTGAGCCAAGCGATGATGATACAAAGATACTTGAAGAGCTACTTAGCAAGTATTTTGAGTATAGTATGTATTATTCGCTTGTCGATAGCCTAGCAGCCGAGCATAGTGCGAGAATGCAAGCTATGGATAATGCCACAAACAACGCAAAAGAGAGAGTCAGAGAGCTAAACCTAGCCTACAACAAAGCAAGACAAGAATCAATCACCACAGAGCTAATCGAAATCATAAGTGGTGTCGAGTCAATGAAATAAAGGAGAGTATATGAAAGGCATAATATCTCAGGTAATGGGACCGGTAGTCGATGTCGATTTTGCCGAGTATCTACCAAAAATCAACGAAGCTATTGAAGTAAATTTTGAAGTCGAAGGCGTAAAAAACAGACTAATCCTAGAAGTCGCCGCCCACCTAGGCGATGGCAGGGTGCGAACGATTGCTATGGATATGAGTGAGGGGCTTACTAGGGGGCTTAGTGCGACTGCGTTAGGAAGCCCGATAAAAGTGCCTGTGGGCGAAAAGGTGCTGGGACGAATTTTTAACGTCGTGGGCGATTTGATAGACGAGGGCGAGGGCGTTGATTTTGACAAGCACTGGTCTATCCACAGAGATCCGCCACCATTTGAAGAGCAAAGCACAAAAAGCGAAGTCTTTGAAACTGGAATTAAGGTAGTCGATCTGCTTGCCCCATACGCAAAGGGCGGTAAAGTCGGACTATTCGGCGGTGCTGGCGTTGGTAAGACGGTTGTTATTATGGAGCTAATCCACAACGTCGCCTTTAAGCACAGCGGCTACTCAGTATTTGCTGGTGTTGGTGAAAGGACAAGGGAGGGTAATGACCTTTATCACGAGATGAAAGAGAGTAACGTCCTTGACAAAGTCGCCCTATGCTACGGACAGATGAACGAGCCACCAGGGGCGAGAAACAGGATTGCGCTTACTGGTCTTACTATGGCTGAGTACTTCCGTGATGAGATGGGGCTAGACGTGCTTATGTTTATCGATAACATTTTCCGTTTCTCTCAAAGTGGTGCGGAGATGTCAGCGCTTTTAGGACGTATCCCAAGTGCCGTGGGCTATCAGCCGACTCTTGCTAGCGAGATGGGTAAATTCCAAGAGCGTATCACATCGACTAAAAAGGGCTCTATTACATCAGTTCAGGCTGTTTATGTGCCAGCTGATGACCTTACAGACCCAGCGCCTGCGACCGTTTTTGCTCACCTTGACGCTACAACGGTTCTAAACAGAGCCATTGCTGAGAAGGGAATTTATCCAGCCGTTGATCCACTCGATAGCACATCAAGAATGCTTGATCCAAACATACTAGGCGAAGAGCATTATAAGATAGCTCGTGGCGTGCAAGCCGTGCTTCAAAAATACAAAGACTTGCAAGATATTATCGCCATTTTGGGTATGGACGAGCTAAGCGAAGAGGATAAACTAGTAGTCGATAGAGCTAGAAAGATAGAAAAATTCCTATCTCAGCCGTTTTTCGTCGCCGAAGTCTTTACTGGCGTTAAGGGCAAGTATGTAAGCCTAGAAGAGAGCATCGCTGGCTTTAAAGGCATACTTGAAGGCAAATACGACCACCTGCCAGAAGCGGCGTTTTATATGGTGGGCGGCATAGACGAGGCGATAGCAAAAGCTGAGAAACTAAAAGCCTAAAGGAGCTAAAATGGATAAGCTTCACTTAGAGATAGTAACACCTGAGGGGCTTGTTTTCTCAGGCGATGTTGCTAGCGTGGTTTTGCCTGGTAGTGATGGGGAGTTTGGCGTTTTACCACGCCACGCTGCTCTTATATCGCTGCTGCAAGCTGGCGTTATTGACATCACTGGGCTTGAGAATAAGCGAGACGTAGTCGCCATAAACTGGGGCTATGCCGAAGTAGATGAGCATAAAGTAACCGTTTTAGCTGATGGTGCAGTCTATTTGCATGGTTCGGACGATAGCGAATTAGCTATTAATTTAACAAAAGCAAAAGAGCTAATTAGCGCCGCAAGTAGTGAGACTACCGCTTTTGCTGCTACGATAGCAAAGCTTGATGACATGGCAAGATCTAGGCGATAGTAGTGGGCGCAGTTGATATTATTTTAAACTACTTTTCAAGAAGTAGTATAGTAAGCATAGTAGTCCTTGGCTGGCTATCTTTATATTTTATATTAAGTTTTAGCATATTGCTTTCACGCATGAGTGGCTTATCTTTATGGTATAAAGCAGAAAGGGATTCGCTTGAGAGCCTTGTAAGAGGCTCTATACGCCCTAGCATTGGCTCTTCACTTTCAAAGTGCGCAAATAGTGGCGAAAACATAAATGAAAAAAAACTTAGAATTTGTCTTTTAATGGCTCAAAAGCGCGCCACAAGTGGACTTGCGTGGCTTTCAGTTATAGCCTCCACTTCGCCTTTTATTGGTCTTTTTGGCACGGTTGTATCCATACTTGAGACCTTTGCTGGGCTTGGAAATGGAGCAAATTCATCATTATCTGTGATAGCGCCAGCTATTTCTGAGGCTTTAGTTGCTACGGCTGCTGGTATTTTGGTGGCTATTCCAGCCTATAGCTTTAATATACTCTTAAAGCGCCGATCATATGAGCTAGTAAGTGTTATTGAGCAACAAGTAGACCTTTTAAGTGTGCGCGGAAAAAGTGAGTTAGATGCTTAAATTTGACGATGATGCACCTGAGCTAAATATCACCCCATTAGTCGATATTATGCTTGTTTTGCTTGCTATTTTAATGGTAACAGCACCAGCTATAACATACGATGAGGATATAGCCTTACCTAGTGGTTCGCAAAGTAAGGCTACAGCAGTAAAACTTGAGGATTTAGTCGTATTTATAAACAAAGAGCGAAAGGTGCGTGTGGGGCAGAGCCTTTTTGATATAAATGAATTTCCTGATAATATGATACTTTTAGCTCCTAAATTTAATAAATCATCGACCGTTTATCTACGAGCTGATAAGAGCTTAAGATACGAGGATGTTATGTTTGTGCTTAAAAGTATCAAAAACGCTGGATTTACAAAAGTCGCCTTACAGACGGACGCCTAATGCCTCGTTTTCCAACGATTAGCTCGTTTTTTGTAGCTATTTTTATATACATTGCTTTGGTTTTTGGAATATTTTTCGCACTATTAGATTCTAATGAGCGTGCTAAAAAATATACAGATGACAAAGACGCTTTTATGGATGTTATTATAGACTTGCCAGAGGTCTCGCCTGAGATAACTCAATCTAAAAAATCAGAGGAGCTAAAGGATGAGATAAAGCAGGACACATCACAAAAAGAGCCTGAAATTTTAAAAGACGAGCCAAAGCCAGAGCTTGAAATTCCAAAACTAGAGCCATTGCCGCCTAAGCCGCAAGAACAGCCAAAACCCCAAGAAATACCAGAGCCAAAATTAGAGGAGCCAAAAGAGCAAAAGCCTGATTTAAAGGAGCTTTTTGGCAGTATTGATACTACTAAATTTAAGCCAGAACCAAAGCCAAAGCCCCAGCCGAAAGAAAAGCCTCAAAAGCCAAGCAATGAAGCTAGTAAGATAGTAAACAGCCTAAAGCTGGATAAAAGTGCAAAGGCTCCAAAATCTCAAAAAACTGGCATCTATAATCCACTTTATGGAGCCATCGAAAAGCAAATCCAGCGCAAGTGGCAAAGCTATAAGGCTGATTCAAACAATGAGGCTAAAGTGCGCGTTAGCATAGATGCAAATGGGCGGTTTAGCTATGAAATTATCGCCCTACCTTATGATGAGACATTTAATTCAAAGGTCAAAGAGTGTTTGCAAGCCCTTACTTTAGAGACTTTTGCTCATGGAAGTAGCGTAATTACTTTAGATTTAACTTTAGTTGATAAACTTTTCAGATGAGAAAAATTTTAAGGAGAAAAAGTTGAAAAAACTAATTCTAGCCGCTCTGCTTTGCGTTTATTCGTTTGCAGCAGATGCGACCATTTCTGTTATAAATCAGGCCATTGCGCTACCTCGTATAGCCATAGAGGACATCTCAAGCATACAAGATAGCACACTAAAAGCTAAATTTGCAAAAATTATGCAAGGTGATGTTAGGGTAAGCTCTGATTTTGAGATAGTAGATGGCGAGGGTGCCAAGGAGCGTTCCGAGCTTGTATTAAGGTATGCTCTAAGTGAGCAAGCGGGTGTTTTAAGCCTTGATACTTGGCTTATAAACTCAGCCACTGGGGTTATAAAATCTCAGCATCAATACAGCATAAATGATAGGGCGAAATATCCATTTTTAGCCCACAAAAGCGTGGTTGATTTAGTAGTGGAGCTAGGACTTCCTCCAGTTGGCTGGATGGATAAATTTATAGTCTTTTCTAGATATACTGCGCCTCATAAAAGTGAGATTGTAGTAGGAGATTATACTTTAACATATCAAAAAGTAGTTGTTAGTGGAGATTTAAATATTTTCCCAAAATGGGCGGGGGCTAGCCAGCAGGATTTTTACTATACTCACATAAAAGATGGAAGCGACCCTGTACTTTATAAATTTAATTTATCTAGCGGTAAAAAGAGTAAGGTTATATCCGGACGTGGTATGCTTGTAGCTTCTGATGTGAGCCTTGATGGAGCTAAAATCCTCCTAACAATGGCGCCAAAAGACCAGCCAGACATATTCATATATGATACTCGCTCAAAGCAGCTTTCTCAGGTTACTAATTATGCCGGTATAGATGTAAATGCAAACTTTGTCGATGATGATACTAAGGTGGTTTTTGTCTCAGATCGTATGGGCTATCCAAATGTTTTTTCAACAAGCATAAATGGCGGTGCAGTAGAGCAGCTTGTATTTAGCGGTAAAAATAATAGCTCTGTTAGCACTTTTGGCAACTATATAGTCTACTCAAGCCGTGAAGATAGTAGCTTTGGCAGAGCTTTTAATATATATCTAATCTCAACAAAGACAGATTTCATAAGGCAGCTTACAGCAAGTGGGAAAAATACTTATCCTAGATTTTCAAGTGATGGCGGAAGCGTCGTCTTTATCAAAGAAGTGGGTGCACAAACAAGCCTTGGTGTTATTAGACTAAATGAAAATAGAAGCTTTCAATTTCCTCTAAAAGTAGGAAAAATTCAGTCGATTGACTGGTAAATTAATTAAATTTGTGGTATAATCCGCACAATTTTTTACAAAGGAATAAAAATGAATAAAGTTCTACTTGGCTCATTAGTTGCTGGCGCTTTAGTTATCGCTGGTTGTGGCTCTAAAACCCCTGAAGCTTCGACTGAAACTGTAGTCGTTGATGAGGTTGTAGCTCCTGTTATTGGGCCTAGCGATGCAGAAGTCCTAGCTGCTTTAATTTCAAGCATAAACGGTAGTTTAGGTAGCGTACATTTTGACTTTGATAAATTTAATATCAAAGCAGATCAGCAAGGCATAGTAAGTCAAAATGCTAGTATATTAAATGGCAAAGACGCAAGCGCATTTAATATTAAAGTAGAGGGCAACTGTGATGAGTGGGGTAGCGATGAGTACAACTATGCTCTAGGACTTAAGCGTGCAAAAAGTGCAAAAGACGCCCTAGTAAGCCGTGGTATAGCTGCTGAGCGTGTCTCTGTAGTTAGCTATGGCGAGAGCAACCCAGTATGTACAGAACACAGCAAAGCTTGCGATGCTCAAAATCGTCGCGCTGATTTTAAAGTGCTTCAGTAATTTATGCTAAAAAAAGCCATTTTACTAGCGGGGGCTATGACCCTCGCTTTAAATTCTGCTGAAACTTCAGTATTTGAGGCTGGGAATTTAGAAAATGCAAACCCTTATGGACTAACAGATAGCGAAAAGGCAGTCCTTAAAAATCGTCGTAATGTCCAAAATGTTGAGTCAAATTTAAGTGTATTAACAGAGCAAGTACAGGGACTTTCTAGTATAGTCGAGGGGTTAAGTGCTAGAATGCAAAAAATAGAGCAAAGGCTAAATGAGTTAGAAGCTAGGGTAAATGGCGATACAGACTCCACAACTTTAAGCCTAACATCTATAAAAGAGTACTCAGAAGAGACTAGACGATTACAGGAAAAGAACTTTGATAAGATAAATAAAGCTTTAAACAAGCTTGGTGCTTTAATAGATAAGGGTGGCGCAAAAGCGCAAAGTGCATCTAATCAAGAGGCAAGTTCGGCTGATAAATTTAAAGGTAAAAATAAAGCAGATTTACTATCTCAAGCTAAAGATATGCTTTCAAAAGATAGCAAAGGCGCAATAGAGAGACTTGAGTATTTAATATCTCAAAATTACAAGCCTGCAATGTCAAATTTTTACCTAGGTGAGAGTTATTATTTTTCAAAATCATATCAAAGTGCTATAAAGTATTATCAAAAATCAATAGAGCTTTATGATAAAGCCGATTATATACCAAAGCTACTATACCATACTGCTATTAGCTTTGATAAAATAGGCGATACAGCAAGTGCTAATAAATTCTATAAGGCTTTAAAAGTTGGCTATCCAGACTCAAAAGAGGCTCAAGCTGCTCCAAGTAGAGAGTAGTTTGACTCTTTATTATTTTAAATTCATTAAATTTAACAATTTCTATACATCTTAACTGTATTTACGTTTTAACAGCCCTTAAGTAGCTTTTTGTATTTAAAATTTATCCAAAAATCGGAGTAGTTTAAACTTTATTTCGCTATAATCTACCTTATTTTTTAATAAGGAGAATTACGTGAGAAAAGATCAAGTCATAACTATGTTTTATGAGTTAAAAGATGCAAAAACTGGTGAGGTTTTAGAATCAAATATGGCTTCAGGTGAGCCTGTGGCGTTTATAACTGGTAAAAATCAGGTGTTAAATAAGCTAGAAGAGGCTCTAAGCGAGCTAGAAACTGGCGCAAAGACAAAAGTAGAGATACCTTGCGCTGACGCATTAGGGGAATATGACGCTAACGCCATTCAACAAGTGCATATTGAGCAGTTTGCTGGTATTGAGCTAAAAGAAGGAATGGAGCTATTCGGACAGGGCGAGGACGGCGCTACCGTAAGAGTAACTGTAAAAGCTATTGGTGAAAATGAGGTAATGGTGGATTTTAACCACCCATATGCTGGTAAAGATCTGCTTTTTGACGTAGACATAATGGAGTCAAGACCTGCTACTGATGACGAGCTTTTAAGTGGTATGGTAGGCGGTGGACATAGCTGCGGTTGCGGTGGCGGCGGACATCACCATCACGATCACGACCATCATCATGGTGGAGGTGGCTGCTGCGGAGGCGGTGGCAAGCACAAGCATGGCGGTGGCGGCTGCTGCGGCGGACATCACCACTAAGAGGCATTTATGAGATATGCACTGATATTTGCAGGGCAGGGCTCTCAAAGTGTAGGAATGGGAAAGGAGTTTTATGACTCTATCCCAGCTGCTAAGGCGCTGCTTGATGATGCGAGCTTACGACTCGGCATAGATTTTAAAAGCCTGCTTTTTGAGCCAAATGATGATCTTAGTAAGAGCGAGTTTACCCAGCCAGCTATAGTGTTAAATTCTTTAATGGCTTATGAGGCACTGCGTTCTCGCATGAGCCTAAATCCTGTTTTTGCCTTGGGGCATTCTTTGGGTGAGTTTTCTGCGCTTGCTGTAAGCGGAGCTTTTGGCTTTGTTGATGCTATTGGGCTAGTAAATTTACGTGGAAAACTAATGCAAAAAGACTGCGACGGCAAAGGTGCTGGCATGATGGTGGTGCTTGGATTAGATGATCAAAGCGTAAGCAGAATATGTGAACAAGCCAGAGGTGAGGGTAAGCAGGTATATGCTGCAAATTTTAACTGCGATGGACAGGTTGTTATAGCGGGGCTTAGAGATGATTTAGCAAGTTGCGAGAGTGTCTTTAAGCAATCTGGAGCAAAGCGTGCTATGCTACTTGATATGAGCGTGGCTAGCCACTGTCCATTATTAGATACCGCTAGTAAGACTCTTGTAGGTGAGCTTGAAAAAGTCATGGCTGGCGAGTTTTCGCCTGTGATTTCAAATGTAACCGCATGCGCTTACAGTGATAAGGCAAAAGCCCTTGAGTTACTAAAAGCTCAGCTAGTAAGCCCTGTGCTTTATAAGCAGAGCATTCAAAACGTACAAGATGAAGTTGATGTATTTATAGAACTAGGCGCAAGTGTGCTAAAAGGTATAAATAAAAAAATCACAAATAAGCCAACGTTAAGCATAACAGATATCGCAAGCCTTGATGCGGCACTTGTTGAGTTGGAGGGTGCATGATAGCTATACTAGGGGCTATGCAGGAGGAGATTGAGCCGATACTTAAAAGCGTAAAAGAGTATAAAGAGATAGAGTATGCTAAGAATAAATTCTATCTAGCTAATTACGCTAGCAATGAGCTTGTTATAGCTTATTCAAAAATCGGTAAGGTAAACGCGGCCATAACAGCCACTGTGATGATTGAGAAATTTAATGCTAGTAGACTTCTTTTTACAGGTGTGGCTGGGGCTTTAAGCCATGGGCTTAAGATAGGGGATTTGATGTTTGCTACCTCTTTGCTTCAGCATGATTTAGATATTACTGCTTTTGGACATCCACACGGCTATGTTCCAGGTATTGAAATTTTTACAAAAACAGATAGTGATTTAAACGATATAGCTAAACAAACAGCTGAGCAAAAAGGCTTGATCCTAAAAAGTGGCATAATAGCAACTGGAGATATTTTTGTCTGCGAAGCTAGCAAAAAAGAGTGGATAAAAGATACTTTTAAAGCCGATGTCGTCGAGATGGAGGGTGCTAGTGTGGCTCAGGTGTGCAGTCAGCTTGGCGTGCCATTTTTTGTACTTCGTGCTATTAGCGATGAGGCTGGCGGTGGAGCTGAGTTTGATTTTGATGAGTTTTTGGCTAGCTCGGCTAAGGTAAGTGCTGATTTTGTGCTAAGCATGGTTGAAAAACTATGATAGATTTAAGCAAAAAGCTCCTAAGCACCGTAGGCAGGACAAACGCTAAATATAAAATGATTCAAGGCGGAGACAGGATACTTTTAGGGCTTAGTGGTGGCAAAGATAGCCTAGCGCTAGCTCACGTGCTAAAGCATATGCAGCGAGTAACCCCTGAAAAGTTTGAATTTAAAGCAGTGACTCTAAGCTACGGAATGGGCGAGGATTTTAGCTACCTTAGAGACCACTGCGATGAGCATGGCATAGACTGGGAGGGGATAGATAGTACGATATTTGAGACATCAAAGGAAAAAATACGTAAAAACTCCAGCTTTTGCAGCTTTTTTAGCCGTATGCGTAGAGGCTATCTTTATACGTACGCCTTAGAGCATGGCTATAATAAACTAGCCATAGGGCACCATTTAGATGACGCAGTTGAGAGCTTTTTTATGAACTTTACTTACAATGGTGCACTCCGTACCCTAGCTCCAAAATATCGAGCTAAAAACGGTATAGAAGTCATTCGTCCTTTTATATTTGTGCGAGAGCGACAATTACGTGAGAATGCTGTACGAAACGGGCTAAGCGTAGTGGGTGATGAGGCGTGTCCTGCAATGAGATTTGATGTTAAAATGCCTCATGCACGAGCTGAGACAAAAGAGCTTTTAAGTGAACTAGAAAAGCAAAATCCAAAGCTTTTTATATCACTAAAAGCCGCTTTTGAAAATATCCACTTGGGTACGTTTTTTGCACCTGAGTATCTAAATAAAAACATAGACGGAATGAGCGAGGAGGAGCTTTGAGTACGAATTTAATCTTATACGCGGTTGCTTACCTGCTGGGGGCTATACCGTTTGGGCTTATTTTGGCTAGGGTTTTTGCTAAAGTTGATATAAAAAATAGCGGTAGCAAGAGCATAGGGGCAACAAATGTCCTTCGAGTGGTAAAGCAGGAAAATCCTCGACTTGCTAAAATTTTATCAGTTATGACCGTTGTGCTTGACGCTTTAAAAGGTGTTGCACCTATACTGGTGGCTAGATATATGGGCTTTGATGATAGCGTGCAGTGGGCTATGGCGGTACTTGCGGTTCTTGGACACTGTTACTCTCCGTACCTTGGCTTTGAGGGTGGCAAAGGCATAGCCACAGGCGCTGGCGTACTAGCATGCTTTTTGCCGCTTTGTGTTGGTATTGCGCTTATTGCTTGGTTTTTGGTGGGTAGGCTTTTAAAGGTAAGCTCTCTTGCTAGTCTTACCGCTTTGACCACACTTTTGGTTTCGTCTTTTTTGCTAAATCCTAGCCTTAGTGGATTAAACACGCAAGCTCCAGTATTAATAATAGCGTTTTTAGTCGTTTATAAGCACATACCAAATATAAAACGGCTCTTTTGCGGAGAAGAAAAAGCTGTAATATGATAACAGTTTTTATAAAAGAGCTTAAATTTAAAGCCATTATCGGACTTTTGGATTTTGAGCGAGTAGACGAGCAAGAAGTCGTAATGTCGGCAAATATGAGCTCTTTTAACGGCGAGTTTATAGATTACGCTATTGCTTGTGAGATTATTAAAAAAACTGTGCAAAATGGGCGGTTTGAGACAGTTGAAGAGGCACTTAGCGAGTGTGCTAAAAATTTAAAATCAAGCTTTAGTTTTCTTAAAAGCTTAAGGCTTGAAATTTCAAAGCCAAATATACTGCCAAATACCGTTGTGGGCGCAAAAATAGAGCTTGAGTTTTAAAAGCCTATTTTAGCCTGTTTTTTAATTTTTAAATAACTAATCTTATTTTTAGAATTTCGTCCTCTGTTTTTAGTCTTTGTCGTTTATCTTTCCCATAGTTTGCCACTTTTGTTAATGTGCAGATATTTTATTTTAAAAAAACATTAAAATATCTTGAAATATTGCTTAAACTATGCTATAATCCGCCTTAAATTTTTAAAAGGATATTAAAATGCGAATCTTGATAGTCGAGGACGAAACAACACTTGGCAAGACGATAGCTGAAGGACTTGGGGAGTTTGGCTACCAAACTGATAGCTCAGAAAATTTTAAAGACGCTGAGTATTATATAGGTATACGAAATTATGATCTAGTTTTAACTGACTGGATGCTTCCTGATGGGGATGGAGTTGATTTAATTAATACAATAAAGCAAAAATCTCCTCGCACAGCTGTTGTAGTAATCTCTGCAAAAGATGACAGGGATAGTGAAATAAAGGCACTTCGTGCTGGAGCTGATGATTATATTAAAAAGCCATTTGATTTTGATGTATTAGTGGCTCGCATAGAGGCTAGGCTTCGCTTTGGTGGCACAAATACCATTAAAATTGATGATCTAATTATCGACCCAGATGAGGAGAAAATCACCTATAAAGGGCAAGATATAGAGCTAAAAGGTAAGCCGTTTGAGGTGCTTACACACTTAGCTCGCCACTCAGATCAAATAGTGAGCAAAGAGCAGCTTCTTGATGCGATTTGGGAGGAGCCAGAGCTTGTAACTCCAAATGTAATCGAAGTTGCTATCAATCAAATTCGCCAAAAAATGGATAAGCCTCTAGGCATATCTACAATCGAAACGGTAAGAAGACGCGGATATAGATTTTGCTTTCCGAAAAAAGCCTAAGACTTAGATTTATTCTCCAGCTAGCCTCAGCTTCTATGATGCTGGTGGCTATCATAACGGTAATGCTTTATTATTATATTCGCGTTACCATTTATGAAAGTGTGGTGCAGGAGCTTAAATTTAATGCTGAAATTTTAACCAAGCAGATAAATCTAGAGCCTCCTATGGCTGGGCATTTTACCCTTAGTACTCTAAGTGATGGTAGCACTGATGTTGAGATTGTTGCTGGAGTGCTGGCCCAGTCTAAGCCACACTATAAATTTTATGAATCAGGTGGGCGCAATTACCTCGTGCTTTACCACCCTTATGTAAGTGGTAAATACTTAAGACTAAGCAGAGACGCTACTTTGCAAAAACGCCTAATAGATCAAATTCTTGTAGATATTATTATAGTTAGTGCGTCTGCGCTTTTTCTTATTGTATTTTACGCTCTATTTTTATCCAGGATGCTGCTCGTGCCAGTTAGGCTTTTATCTGCTAGAATAGTAAATATAAACGAGCATTTTTTACAAGAAATAGACCTAAAGGGGCTTCCTGTAGAATTTAAACCTCTTGGCAAAAGCATAAATAAGCTAATCGGCAGGATTAAGACATTTGTCGGCTATCAAAAAGAGCTTTTTATAGGTGTTGCGCATGAGCTAAAGACGCCGCTAGCTGTAATGAAAACCAAAAACGAAGTAACGCTAATAAAGCCACGCGAAAGCGAAAAATACATAGAGGCTTTGCGTGCAAATAACGAGGCTATAAATTCGATGAATGCCATGATAGGCTCGATTTTAGAGATAGGGAGGCAAGAGGGCGCACAGTTTGAGGAGCCTAGAGAGATTGATATAGTTGCATTTTTAACAGAAATGGCAAATAATTTTAAAATCCTAGCTCATCAGGAAAAAAAGCATATCAAACTAGAGCTAATGCCTTCTAAATTAAAGGTGCTGATTCAGCCGACACTCTTAATGCATATAATACAAAATTTCGTCCAAAATGCTATTAAATTTTCCCCAGAACAAAGCGATATAATCATAAAAAGCTCTTTAGTGGGTGATGAGTTTAGGGTAATGGTGCTTGATAATGGTAAGGGGATAGATGAGAGTGCGGATTTATTTGCGCCGTTTAAAAGATACGGCAACAAGCCTGGTGCTGGGCTTGGGCTTTTTTTGGCTAAGGGTGCAGCTGATGCGCTAGGTGCCACGGTGTCTTTGAAAAATAGAAAAGATAGTAATGGTGCAGAGGCAACATTAATCATAAATATACAAAGGGCAAATTAATGGCAAAACGCACGGCGGTGATAGATTTAGGCTCAAATTCAATGCGACTTGCGATTTATGAGCGTACGAGTCGTTGGGCGTTTTTTACCCTTGCTGAGTTTAAGACAAAGGTGCGTTTAGCGTCTGGTGGATATAATAGCGCTGGGGAAATTTCAAAGGCGAGCATGCAGCGTGCGATTGATGGTTTTTGCGAGTTTGCCCAAATAGCTAAGGCTCATAAATGCCATAAAATTTATGCAGTCGGCACTTCTGCTTTGCGTGATGCTCCAAATTCAAGTGAGCTTATATCAGCAGTAAAGCGCGAATGCAATATAAATTTAAAGGTAATAGACGGCAAAATGGAGGCTATACTTGGCGCGACGGCTGCGGCAAATTTATTAGCACCATTTAAAAAGGGCGTTACCATAGATATAGGTGGTGGTAGTACCGAGCTTGCTCTTGTTGAAAACGGACGAATATGCAAGGCAATATCTTTAAATTTAGGCACGGTTCGCCTAAAAGAGCTATTTTTTGACAATAAAAACACAGCAAATTTAAAATCATTTTTAGCAGACGCGATAAAGGGCGTGATAGATGATTTTCGCTGTGAAAACATCATAGCCATAGGTGGCAGCCTACGTGCGCTTAGTAGCGCTATAATCTCAAGAGAACGCTACCCTATAAGTACGCTTCATAATTTTGAATATAAGCTTAGCGTGCATGAGGAGTATCTAAGTTCGGTTGCAAATTCTACAGTTTTGGGGCTTGAGCGACTGAGCATTAAAAAAGAGCGCTTTGACACTATTAGAGAGGGGGCACATATATTTTTAGCTGTAGCTAAAGCCCTTGGAGTAAAAAGAGTAATAACCAGCGGCGTGGGCGTGCGCGAGGGCGTGTTTTTAAATGATTTTTTAGGGCTTTATCTTAATAAAAGAGCTGAGGTAAAAAGTGGTGAACTTGGGTTAATGCTCGCTAAGTTTGCAAATGGGTTAAATCCTGGACTAAAATCCCTAATAGACCGTTTTAACGTAAATCCTAATAGAAATATCAAAAACTACGCAAAAGCGATTTTTGAGGCACTTTCGCCAGTGCATAAGCTCGAAAATTGCTATATTCAAGAGCTTTTAACTGCGTCAAAGCTCATAAACATAGGCTCAAATATAGGCTTTTATAATGATCACAAAAACTCAGCTTATATAGTTTTAAATTCCTTAAACTACGGCTATACTCACGAGCAAAAAGCTCTCATAGCCGCGATAATCGGCACAAACGGCAAAAAAAGCGTATACGAATATGATAAGCTAGAAAAGCTCCTGCCCCCTGCTTATGTGGTGCGATGGCTTAGCTTTATGCTCTATTTGGCTCGTGCGCTTGATATATCTTGCGCTGGGGCAAAGCTCGAGTTTACCTACGAAAATCAAGCTCTTAGCATCATAGGTGGCAGAGGGCTAAGCCTAGCTAAAGATGAGATAAAAAAGCTAGCAAAGCCAGATACTTTTGCTATTTCGTTTGTGTAGTTAAATTTATTCTAAACATACTTACATCTACTGCACTTGCCCTCATGGCAGCGTCTATTTCAGCCTGTTCTAGCTGCGATTTTTTCTCCTCTATAAGCTCAGAGAGAGTATCTCTAAGAGCGTTTAGCTTTGCTGCTTGCTCTTTTTTCTTGTCCCCTTCTAGGCTTTTTAGTTGCGCAAAAGTAGTGGTTAAAAAGCCCTTTTTTACATCTTTACAATATAGTTACTATTTTTAGCTATTGCAAAGCTTGATATAAAATTTGGAAAATACTCTAAATAAAGCCTGCTAGTTTTTATGCGGCTAATTGCAGGCGGATATATTTGTCTACTCCATTTTGCTAGGCTTTGTCTGATACTTTTAATAAACATCGACTACGCTGACCGTATACGCTCGTTTTAAATAAACTGCACTTCGTTTGTTTTTGTAGAAGCTACGTCTTAAAGAAGCTCGCTTTAGCTTTATGTGTGCAAGCGCAGCTACCCTGCTAGGGTAATATAATACGTAGTATTTTTGTAAACTAAAGAGTAGCTTTATTAAATAAGCGAAACCAGACATCGTGCTGCAATATGAGCGATTAATAAGCCACTTATATGCACGGCGCATAGCCTATAAATTTCATAATCGCACGCATGAGGCAGATTTTGCGTGAGTTAAGTTTATCATATTTAGCCTGGTTAGGTTAGGTTGTTATTAGAATTTAATAAAGCAGCTAAAGCCCTCTGGGGCGAGCGCTAGATTAAAGCCTATCATAGTCTAAGTCAAAAGCTTTAAAAGTAGCTTTTGATACAGCATTACCCCGCTTTCTAAAACCCCCTCGTCAAAGTCAAAATCGCTGCTATGATGCCCTGCTTTTATATCAGCCCCTAGGATAAAATAGCATGCCTTGCCTCCGCATTCTTGTACTCGGCGGATAAGCAGTGTAGCGTCCTCGCTAGCGTTAAATTCTCTCGTTTTAATTACAGTGCTAAAGCGATTTTTAAGCTCCTTGTCATCTTTTAAAACCCCATCTAAAAGCTCTGTCAACTCTTTTGAGTTTTCTAATTCGCACGCTTCGCCTACGATTTGTATGTCGCACTCCACATCCCACGCCTGCGCGCTAGAAAGAGCGATTGCGCGCACCCTTTCTAGCATATAGGCGTTTATTTGACTTGTCTCACCCCTTACTTCTATTTCTAGTTTTGCACTATCTGCTATGACGTTTCGTCCGCTTCCAGCCTCAATGCGTCCCACATTTATGCGACTCATTCCAGCGCCGTGCCTTGAGATTGCGTGCATTTGTGTTACAGCAAAGCAAGCAGCCAGTAGGGCGTTTTTGCCCTCATTTGGGCTTGCGCCAGCATGCGATGCCAAGCCTTTAAATTTAACGTCAACCTTGCTCGTGCATAAGAAATTTGTCGGATTTATCACTATCTCGCCACTTTTTGCACAAAATCCAATATGACATGCCATAAGATAGTCTAAATCATCTAGCACGCCGCTATTCGCCACTGCTGCCCCGCCTCTTACGCCCTCTTCGGCTGGTTGAAAAATGAGCTTTATTTTGCCGTTTAGCAGGTGCTTATTTTGGCTTATAAATTTCGCCACCCCAAGCCCTATACTAATATGCCCATCATGTCCGCATGAGTGCATTCTGCCTTCGTTTTTAGAGGCAAATCCAAGCTTTTGTGGTGCGTGCGACGGGTTTTTACTCTCGCTTACACACACGCAGTCTATATCAAATCTAAGCCCAATACTAGCCCCAGCTCTACCACTGTCAAAGACGCACACACAGCCAGTTATCTCTCCTAGTGCGTCAATAATTTCCTCTTTTGCTCCGTTTTTAAGCGCCATTTGCCTGCTTGCCTTTACGGCGTCTACGTCTCGTCCACGTAAAAAGCTCTCGTTTATGCACTCTTTTTGGGTTAGAATTTCAAAGCAGTCAAGCTCTTTTACGTATTCAATAATCTTTGCTGTAGTGTAAAACTCCTCCCATCCTGCCTCAGGATAAGCATGAAATTCACGCCTGAGCCTGCTTAAGCACTCTTTCATTTTCATCACTCCATTTTGACATATCTATGCTATTTTGGCTCTTTGCTATAGCCAAAGTCCCCATTATATCGCCTGTTACATTCATGCTTGTTCGTCCCATATCAAGAAGTGCGTCAATGCCTAGTATCATGCCATAAGCCACCGCTATTGTGCTATTTGCTTCTACCTTTAGCCCTATACTCTCAAGCACCATAATAAGCATTATAGCCCCAGCCCCTGGTACTCCAGCTGTACCTATGGAGGCGAGTAGGGAGGTTAGGATTATGCTTATATATGCGCTTGCATTTAGTTCTATGCCAGCTAAATTTGCTATAAATGTTACGCAAACTCCTAAACATATGGTGGTTCCGTCCATGTTTATTGTAGCCCCAAGTGGTAGGGTGAAGCTCGAAAGATGGCGTGAGATACCCATTCGTTCTTGCGCTGTTTGAATTGATATGGGTATGCTAGTGGCTGATGAGCGCGTGATAAAGGCTGTAAGCATGGGTAGTCTTACTTTTTTGATAAATTTAATCGGATTTAGCTTAAGAAAAAGACAGATGCCAAAATAGACTATGGCTATTTGGGCTATAAAACCAGCATACACAGTCATAGTCATATCAGCAAGAGTACCAAATGCCTCTTTTCCATTTTTGGCAAATACTACAAAAATAAGCGAAAATACCCCTATGGGCGCATACTGCATGACCCATCCCACTATTTTAAAAATAACTGCGCTTATGCCTTCAAAGAATTTAAAAACCAGCCCAGACGCCTCTTTTATACTCGCATCCTTGCTGTTTTTACAAAATGCCAGCGCTATGCCAAAAATTGCACAGAAAAATACGCTAGGCAGGACTTCTTGGTGGGCTATGGTGTTAAAGGGGTTTGTTGGGATTAGGCTTAAAAGCACGGAAAGGAGGTTTGGCATTTGAGGGTTTGGACTCGGAGCTTCGTGGATTTGCAAGTCTACGTTAGCGCCTGTTGCTAGTAGCGCTGATATACCAAGCCCTATGATTATGGCGCATATTGATGTAAGTGTATAAAAGGCTATGATTTTTATGCCTATTTTGCCTATATTAGAGGGCAAAATGCTTGCCATTCCTACTATCAAAGAGCAGGAAACTACGGGCATTACGAGCATTTTTAAAAGCCTGATAAAGATATCTCCTAGTGTTGAGAATATATCAAGAGCCATACTTATGCCCTGCTGATTTGGGAAAATAAGCCCACAAATGAGCCCTAGTACAAGTGCTATGAGAATTCTTAAAAGTAAATTTGTCCTGATATAGATTTTAAAAATTTCACTCATGGGATTTTATATCTTTCATTTAGGCTTTATTTTTTATTTATAATATTACATTAACTAAAATTAAACAAGACTTATCTATTTGCCTGTTTTAAGCACAAACTCGCTAAAATGGTGCTTTAAATTTAAAAAAGGAATACATATGTCAAAGATGTGGGCGGGTAGATTTAGCCAAGCAAGCGATGCGCTGCTTGAGGAGTTTAATGCCTCGATTAAATTTGATAAAAGGCTTTATAAAGAGGATATAGCTGGCAGTATCGCCCATAGCGCTATGCTAGCAAGTTGTGGCATTATAAGCCAAGCTGAGGCGGCATCTATGAAAGCTGGGCTAGAGCAGATTTTGGGCGAGATTGAGCGAGGGGAGTTTAGCTTTTTAATAGCTGATGAGGATATACATATGGCAGTTGAGAAGCGTTTGGGGCAGATAGTGGGGGTTGATATTGCAGGTAGGCTTCACACCGCAAGAAGCAGAAACGACCAAGTCGCACTCGATTTTCGTCTTTATACCCAAAAGTCAAATTTAAGCATTAGAGGGCGGCTTTATACGTTAATTCACACCCTTTTTGAGATAGCGCGCGAGCATACCCTTAGTCTTATGCCGGGATTTACACATCTTCAGCACGCTCAGCCAGTTAGCCTAGCGTATCACCTTTGTGCTTATATTTTTATGTTTATGCGAGATTTTGACAGGCTAAAATCAAGCTATGATAGAGCCAACCTCTGCCCCCTTGGCTCAGCAGCACTAGCAGGTACTCCGCACCCCATTGATAGAGCGCAGACCGCTGCGGCTTTGGGCTTTAGCGCGCCTACATTTAATGCCATGGATAGCGTGAGCGATCGTGATTTTGCGCTTGAGATGCTTTTTAATATAGCGACCATTTTTACGCACACTTCTAGGCTTTGTGAAGAGATCGTGCTGTGGTGCTCTAGCGAGTTTGGATTTATGAAGCTAAGTGATAAATTCTCCACCGGCAGCTCCATAATGCCGCAAAAGAAAAATCCAGACGTAGCCGAGCTAATACGTGGCAAAACTGGGCGTGTGTATGGGAATCTAATCGCACTTTTGACGACTCTAAAATCCCTACCGCTAGCTTATAATAAAGACATGCAAGAGGATAAAGAGGGGCTTTTTGATAGCGTTGATACGGCGCTTATCTCGCTTGAGATATTAGCAAAAATGCTAAAAAGCTCAAGCTTTGATAAGGGCGCAATGATGAATGCTTGCAAAAAAGGACATTTAAGCGCAACTGATTTGGCTGATTATTTGGTTAAAAGCTGCGGCGTGCCATTTAGGCAGGCTCATCACATCACTGGGCGGGCTGTGGCACTAGCTGAGAGCCTTGGCAAGGACCTAAGTGAGCTAAGCAAGACCGAGCTATCAAGCGTCGATGAGGTACTAAATAGTGACGAGGCTTTAAGCGCGTTAAGTCTTGCGGCGTCTATGCAGGCTAGGCGCTCATATGGCGGAACGTCCGAAACAAGCGTGCAGTCTCAGCTTGATATGATAAGTGCATGGTTGGACACTAATTTTTCTTTGTCTTAAATCCAGCCCGTCTTGTTTTGCTATGTTTCGTTGGATTTAAATTTTTGCTCTCACGCTGTCTGTATACTTGGTCGTAAAAATTTAAATCCGCCTTGCCAAGACGAGCGATACTTCGCATTCTCTGCTTAATGCCGCAGAATAAATTCTAAACGTCGAGATTTAAAAATTTGACGCAGACAAATTTTAAATAATAGCGACCCTGTTGGGTTAGAAAAAAAGGGGGAGGGGTGCTACTTTCGTAATTCAAGCTTCTTTCCCCCTGGCGTAAAAAAGAAAAACTATGTGCGTAAAATAAAAACATAAAAATAAATGCAATTCACAAACCAAAATAATCCAAAGTTTCTGCGGTTTTGTAGCGGTAGCTCGTTTCTTGATAAAAATAAAAGTATTATTTGCGTATTAAATTTAAAAGTAGGGGAGCAAAATGCAACCCCTATGCTTGAATTAAGCTTTCGCTTCGTTTATTAAGCGAGTAATCTCGCCGCCAGTTGGAAATCTAGGCTCGCTTGTGCCTATTAAATCCTTTTTTGAAAAAACGACTTTGCCGTCAACCTCAACGATGAAGTTTCCTCCACTGCCTATTACTTTCTCAACACTTGCACCATCGAAGTTTTGCTTTATCTCATCCTCTACCCTAGAGGCTACTGGTCGATAGTTTCAAGAGTTGCAGTATGTGATTTTTACACGCATTGCAATGCTCCTTTGTTTGATTTGGATTTTGATTTTATCGTAAAAAGATTAAATTTATATTATTATTACGCTATATTTTTGATAAAAGCTGCAAAAAAGGAGATTTTATGAAAGTGGCTGTGATTTTGGCTGAAGGGTTTGAGGAGATAGAGGCGATAAGCTGCGTAGATGTGCTGCGTCGTGCTGGGATAGAGGTGAGCGTGGCAGGGCTTGCTAGCGCTGAGGTATCAGGCGCTCACGGTGTAAGGGTGGTGGCTGATACCACGCTAGGAGAGCTTAGGGCGGAGGATTTAAGTGCAGTTGTTTTACCAGGTGGCTTGCCAGGGGCGGAGCATTTAGCAAACTCAAGTGCTTTAAAAAGCCTGCTGGTAAAAATGAAAAATGCGGGCAAAATAGTAGCCGCAATCTGCGCCGCGCCCATGGCACTTGAAGCAGCTGGCGTGCTTAGTGAGAGCTTTGTGTGCTATCCTGGCTTTGAGGAGAATGTGCGTGCTAGTGCAAGCGGATACGTGCCTAATTGCGATGTTTTGGTCTCTAATGGCGTCATAACTGGTAAGGGGCCTGCGCTTTCAATGAAATTTGCACTGGAGATAGTGTGCGCCCTAAAAGGCGATGAGTGCGCGCGCGAAGTGGCAGCTGGCTTGCTTTTTGCTTAACCCACTATCCTTATTCTGGCGTTATTTAGTAGGGCGTCAAAACTACATTTTCTAGCTTTTGCCTCTCTTTAATCGAAAATTAAGGGGGGGGGGTAGAATATCGGCGTTTTTATTTTATTTTAAGGAGACGCTATGACTGATTATGCTAAGTCAGTTTTTTCTAACCGTGAGCTTCTAGAGCAAAAGCTAGCCATCTACCTAGATGACGCAAACGACGCTAAAAAGCTAGCCCCGACATTTGAGAAATTTTTCAAAGCAGGCGGTGGGGTAAGGCTAAAATTTAAGCCTTCTTGGACTTGGTGGGGGCTTTTTACCTTTGGGTTTTTATTTAGATACAAGCTTTATTTTGATTTTTCAGTAGTGTTTATAGCGTGGATTATATCTTTATTTGTCAATGACGCTCTAAACTCTGCTATTTCTACTGCTATTTTGTTTACAACAATGTATACTTCTAAATTTAATATGGCAAAACGCTTTGAAAAAGCCCTAGATAGCGGCGATGACGCTGCTTTAAAAGGCGGCAAAAACCCTATGTGGCTAAGCGTGGTGGTGTTTTTTGCTGTAAATATAGTGCTAAATACTATATTTGGTCTTATGTTAAAAAGATAAAACTAGGAGCGCAAAATGAAAAAATTTGCTTTTAGTATGGCGGCTGGGTTTGCTCTATTTTTGACTGGTTGTAGTGATGATTATGACTGCGCTAGCAATGATATGTTTTTTAGCGCAATGGCGATAAAAGGCGGATATAGTGCCGATGAAAACGGCTTTTATGAGTACATAGATTTACTTGAGAAAAATATAGATAATATAAAAATAGACCTAACCAAAATGGACGATACCAACAAACGTTCCTACTGTACTGCCTATTATAGCTACAAAAAAGATATGAGCGAAGAGGATTTTATTAAAATCTCAAAAACAATAACTAACACACAGTCGCCATTGGCTGACGCTATCTTTAGACGGGCGTTATCCGAGCTTAAAGAAGTGGCAAGGCAGAAAAATACGACGTGGCAAGAAACCATAAACCAGCAAAAACTAACATACTCTGCGTATGATAACGGCAGAGGTGAAATTTATATCGAAGTAGAATAAATTTACGCAAGATTTTACCGCTAAAATACGCTAAAAAGCCAAATTTAGCGGTAAATTTGACTGGATAAAAGCTAGGGCGAGTTTATTTCGCAGTAAATAGCATTGTGCCCTTTCTTGTTGGTAGGACTATTTATAAAATTTTTTCGCACTCATAATTCGCAGCAATCCTGACGCTATCTCCATAATCTAGCGTACTAAGCCTATTATCTGTGAGGCTTTTTAGATTTTTTGCGTGTATGCGGCGTAGTATCCGCGATTTATTTTGGCTGTCTCGCTTGCGCCATTCATAAACAAAGATAGCACGCCCAAAATGACGCTCTGCTATATTGCGCCATATTTTGGTGGTATAATTTGGCGCTTTGTTCCAGCCATAAAGCCTACATTTACCCTTATTTACGCTAATTTTTGAGTACTCTATCTTAAGCGTGTATTTATCCCCCCCCCTTTTTTTGGCTAGGTGTGGTAGATTGATAGGCTTATATTTTGGGGCTTAAATTATCGGAGTATGGGGCAAAACCGCAGAAACTTTGGATTATTTTGGTTTGTGGCTTGAATTTAAATTTATTTTTATATTTATGATTTTTCTTTTTACGTTAAGGGCTAAGTTTGCTTAACGCTACAGCTTTCTTTTTGCGCTAAGGGAAAATGGGATGAGTTACGAAGTCGATCCCCCTAGTAACCCTCTAGCCCAAACGACGTTAGAAAGGTTACTATTATTTAAAAATTTGTCTGTGTCAAATTTTTAAATCGCAATGGCTGGAGATTGCTTCGCAAGGACTAGCTGTATGCAAAGTATCGTGAGATAGTCGGAATAGGGCGAAGTCAAGCGAAAGTGAGATGAGTTGGTTTCTAGAGTTAAGCCTAATCAATCTTCAGTACGCTTAAAAATGCTTCTTGTGGTAGATGTACCTTGCCTATGGCTTTCATTCGCTTTTTACCCTCTTTTTGCTTTTCTAGGAGCTTTCGTTTTCTGGTGATGTCGCCGCCGTAGCATTTGGCTGTTACGTTTTTACCCATTGATTTTACATTTTCGCGGGCGATGACCTTATTTCCTATGCTGGCCTGTATGGCTACTTCAAAAAGCTGGCGAGGGACGATTTCCTTCATGGCCTTTACTAGCTCCCTGCCACGGCTTGCAGCTTTGGCTTCTGGCACTATGATTGAGAGAGCATCTACTGCCTCACCAGCTACTTTTATATCGAGCTTTACAAGCTCTCCAGCCCTGTAATCGCTAGGCTCATAATCAAAGCTAGCGTAGCCCTTTGTGGCTGATTTTAGCTTATCGTAAAAGTCCATCACTATTTCATTTAGCGGCACGTCATATTCTAGCAGCACCCGCTCTGGCGTGATGTAGTCCATCTTAGTTTGCACGGCTCGGCGGTTATTTAAAAGCGTGATAATGTTACCTAAATACTCACTTGGAGTGATTATGGTGGCTTTTACGTATGGCTCTTTTATCACCTCTATCTTATTTACAGGTGGTAACTCGCTAGGATTTGTTACGTTTATTGCCGTTCCATCGGTTTGAATGACTTTATAGGTAACACTCGGAGCTGTGGCGATTAGGTCAAGATTAAACTCTCGCTCGAGCCGCTCTTTTATCACTTCCATATGCAGTAAGCCCAAAAAGCCCACCCTAAAGCCAAAGCCAAGTGCTGCCGAAGTCTCAGGCTCGTAGCTAATCGAGCTATCATTTAGCCGCAGCTTATCAAGCGCATCTCGCAGCTCTTCAAACCTATCCGTCTCAATCGGATAAAGCCCAGCAAAGACAAAGGGCTTAGCCCGCTCAAAGCCACCCACAGGCTCACTCGCTCTATTTTTAGCTAGCGTTATCGTATCACCCACGCTCACATCGCTTACGTTTTTTAGCCCAAGCACAATTATGCCCACTTCGCCGCTTTTTAGGCTAGCAGTCTTTATGGGTGCAAGCGGATTTGGATACATCAGATCAAGCACCATATGACGCTTATCAGTCCCCATTACCAGTACTTCATCACCCTTTTTCACCGCCCCATCATATAGGCGCACCAGAGCAAGCGCCCCCAGATAGTTATCAAACCAGCTATCATAAATGAGCGCTTTTAGGGGCTTTGCTTCGTTAGTTTTTGGTGCTGGCACTCGCTCGATTATGGCTTCAATGAGCTCCTTTATGCCCACACCAGTCTTTGCGCTTACTTCGATCGCACCGCTACAATCGATGCCGATGATATGCTCTATCTCGTCCTTTACCCGCTGCGGATCAGCTGATGGCAGGTCGATTTTATTTATCACTGGTATTATCTCAAGATTATGCTCAAGCGCGATATAGACGTTTGCGATGGTCTGCGCTTCCACGCCTTGAGTGGCATCGACTACTAGCAGCGCGCCCTCGCAGCTGGCTAGACTGCGACTTACTTCGTAGCTAAAATCCACGTGCCCTGGGGTGTCTATTAAATTTAACACATAAGGCGCGCCGTTAAGCGTATAATCAAGCCGCACGGACTGCGCTTTTATCGTTATTCCACGCTCTTGTTCTATCTCCATAGTATCCATCATCTGCTTTTTCATCAGGCGTTCTTCGATTGCGCCGCACTCGCTTATTATGCGGTCAGCCAAGGTGCTTTTGCCGTGGTCTATGTGGGCTATAATGCTAAAGTTTCGTATATTATTCATCTTTTGCTTTCGTTTAAATTTAAAGGCTTGATTTTATCAAAAAAGAGTTAAAAACTTAATAAACATGTAAGATTGCAGGTAGTTTGTGCCATTTAGCCACGCATAAATACATAGTCTTGCGCGGCTTGACGCAAAAAAGTTAGTTTAAAATTTTATCTATCGCCTTATCCCTTGTGCGGATAAACTCGGCACTTAGTGGACTATTTGGCATAATGTGCTCGTATGCGTGCAAAAAGTTAGGTAAGACAAAAAGCTGCGTTTGCACGCCGCTAGCTAAGAGCCTTCTAGCGTATTCTATGTCTTCATCAGCAAATAGATCAAGCCCGCCGACCATTATAAGCGCACGTGGCAAGCCATGTAAATCGCTGGCGTATGATGGAGAGAAATAGCCAAGCTCTTTTTGTGATAAATTCTTGCCACCCTTTAAAACCTCCCATGCAAAGCGATTTGAGCCAGCAGTCCAGATAAACTCCCCAGCTAGCGGCGATTTAGGCGCAGCTGTGGTGTAATCAAGCATAGGATAGATGAGTATCTGCGCAAGTGGGCTAAACTCACCCATATCTCTAGCGTATAGCGCAAGTGCGGCGGCTAGATTGCCCCCAGCGCTCTCGCCCATAATGGCTATGCGGCTGCTGTCTATGCCAAGCAGGGCAGCGTGGGTAAAGACATAGCTAAGCCCAGCATAAGCGTCATCTAGTTGCGCTGGAAAGGGCGCAGTAGTAGATAGGCGGTACTCCAGGCTGATGATGACGGCATTTACGCTATTTGCCAGTGCGTAAAATGCGTCACCACCACTGAGTGCTGAGCCTACTAAATATCCGCCGCCGTGGATAAAGAAAATGGCTGGCAGGGGCTTGTCACTTTTTGCGCTAGGCAGGTAAAAGTATAAGCTTACATCAGGCGCACCTGCTAGCTTTGCCTTGCGTGCAAAGTCTGGCTTGCGTGCGCTTTTTGCTTGCTCTAGCATGTAGTTTTGCCACTCTTTGACCTGTTCTAGACTTGATATGTCGCTAGCCCAGTCTTTTGCGATTGGCTTAAATTCCTGCGGGAGATACTTGAAGCTTTTAAATTCTGACGCATTTAAAAGTAGGCTAAAAAGGGCTAAAAGTAGGAGCTTTTTCATATTTTATCCTTATCTTGTGAAAATGTAAAATCAGGGGTGGGGTGGGTAAGTCCCCCATTTGATTATTAAAAGGCTCTGTTTTTGTCGGTGTCGGCTTTGCTTATATTATGCGCACAAAGGTAAAGCTTTTGTAAAATTTATTGCTATAGATCACACACTGCAAAATCAAAAGCAAGCCTTAAACTATGCTTAAACATTAACAATCCCTGCTAAAAATACCTTTGGGTGGCAGGGATAAATTTAAAGTGTGTTAAAGCTTAATCAAGCCCAAATAGCCGCGCAGCTTGCGTTTTTAGTTTGATTAAACTTCTAGCTAAAACAGGCGCAAATTTATCAAATCATTAAATATATGCGCCTGTTTAAATTTATTATTTGCTTGCGCGCTCGATATACTCCCCACGCTGTGTATCCACACGGATAACTTCGCCTTCAAGGACGTGAAATGGAATCTGCACCACTGCACCACTTTCAAGCGTGGCTGGCTTCTTGCCGCCTTGGCTGTCACCTTTGAAATTTGGCGGAGTCTCGACGATTTTTAGCTCGACAACTTGTGGGACTTCAACGCCGATGGCCTTGCCGTTGTGAAACAAAATATCCACCATCATTCCATCAATCATCCATTTTTTAACGTCCCCCACGTCCTCATCAGCAATTGCGACTTGCTCGTAGGTAACGGTGTCCATAAACTGGCAGTACTCGCCATCATCATAAAGGTATTGCATCTGCTTTTCTTCTAGATTTGGCTGTTCGCACTTATCGCCCGCGTGAAATGTCTTTTCAAGTACCTTGCCGTCTACGAATGATTTGATTTTAGCACGCACAAACGCTGCTCCCTTACCTGGTTTTACGTGCTGGTACTCCACGATTTTATACGGCACACCGTCGATTTCGATTTTTAGACCCTTTTTAAGGTCGCCCATTGAATATGAAGCCATTTTTTCTCCTTTGTTAAATTTAAAATCTGCCAAAAGCCCAAAAAGACAGTTGGCTGTTTTGCGACTTGTATTTTATAAAATCAAGCCTTAAATTACTGCGTATTTTGCCCAAATACAAGTCTCAAGTGCATTTAATGCCTCAAGTGTATGCTTATCTACGCTTTCATCGACTAGAATAACTGCAAGCGCACTACCGCCCTCGCCACGCCCTAGTCTAAAATCTGCTATGTTGATGTTTGCTTTTGCTAGTATGCTTGCAACTTGGGCGATGACGCCTGGGACGTCGTTATTTTTGAAAAATATCATCTTGCCTTTTGGCTTAAAGTCTGTTTTAAAGCCGTTTATATCGACTATACGCTGTTCTCGTTCATCAAAGACTGTTCCGCCTATGCTAATGACGTCTGTTTCGGTTGCGACTTTTACTGTGATTTTGCTTTTATAGCCGCTTTCTGGGGCGCTGTGGGCTTCTGTGATGATGCCTTTTTCATCGGCTAGAAATTTGGCATTTACATAGTTGATTTTCTCGCCTGCTATCTCTTTTAAAGCCCCAACAATGGCAAAGGTGATGAGCGAGTCTTTGTGCTCATTTATCTCTCCCTCACACTCAAGCCTGACTGATTTTATTACGCCTTTATTTAGCTGCGCAGCTAGGAAGGATATCTTGCTAGTAAGCTCTATGTAAGGCTCAAGATACGGTGGCAGGTCGTCTGCTTTGATAGGTAAATTTAAGGCATTTGGATAGGTTATACCACGAGCCGCGCTTATGGCTGCCTCCACTGCTTGTATGGCTATGTTTTTTTGTGATTCTAAGGTGTTTGCGCCAAGGTGTGGTGTAACGCTTACGTTATCTAGGTCTAAAAGGGGGTGATTAGTGGCTGGTTCTTTATTAAACACATCTATTCCAGCAAAGGCGACTTTGCCACTTTTTAGCGCCGCTTCAAGAGCTGCTTCGTTATAAAGTCCTCCACGCGCGCAGTTTATAAGCCTCACTCCATCTTTCATTTTTGCTATTTGAGCTTCGTCTATCATGTTGATAGTTTCGCTATTTTTTGGGGTGTGAATGGTGATAAAATCACAAGCCAAAATATCATCAAAATTTTTAGTGTACTCTCCGCCCATATCGATGACTTTGGCTGGGTTTATGTATGGGTCGTAGGCTATAATCTCCATGCCAAACGCCTTTGCACGGGCGGCGACTCTTGAGCCGATATTTCCAAAGCCTATAACGCCTAGCTTTTTGCCAAAAAGCTCCACGCCGTACCATTTTTCACGCTTCCAAATTCTATCTTGTTTTAAGTCGTTGTGTGCATAAACGAAGCTTCTAGCGGCAGTTAAAAGGTGTGCCATGGTAAGCTCAACGGCGGCTATGGTATTAGCTGTTGGCACATTCATCACTATAATGCCTCTGCGAGAGCATTCATTTATGTCTACATTATCCACGCCAACACCTGCGCGTACGATAGCTTTTATTTTTTTGGCTGAGTGGATAAATTTATCATCCACATCGGTTGAGCTTCTTGTGATTGCAACATCAGCATCAGCCAAAAGCGGCAAAAGCTCATTTTTTGGTACTTTTATGGCATTTATGACATTTATATCGCTCTCTTTGGCTAGTAGTTCTAGCCCTGCTTCATGTATAGCGTCGCAAACTATTATGGTTTTCACAGTCTAACCTCCCTCACTTTTGAATGTATATCGTAGTTTTTAAGCTCCTGTATTACGCGCTTTAAGAGCTTGTCATCTTTTGTATTTAGGTATATTTGGCTTTTAAGTATATCTTTAACTATTGTAAAATCCACTCCAGCTCCATTTAAAACCTCTCTTATGCAAAATAGTGAGTATATGTCATTTTTATCTATTAAAAGCAGATATGCTTCACGAGTTGTTTGTGCTTTTGGTGTGCGAATAAATTCGATAAAGATTTCATTAACAGGTAGAGTGAGGTTCGGTTTTTTGACATTTGCTAGCTGCGATACCCAGTCTGAGCTATCGCTATTTTGTTGCTGTATAAGGATTGGGGTCTCGTTGGATATGCTTTGACTAGTCTCAAATATACCTATATTTGCGTATTTATATAAGGCAAAGCCACACGCCCCAAGTATAATAAGTAGAGTGATTATTATAGCTAAGAGTATGTGGCGCCCCATAGACGTCTTACTTTAGTTGCTCTTTTATAAGATCGCCTAAAGTCATCTTGTCATCGCCGTTTATCTCGTTTAGAGTTTCTCTCTCTTTTTGGCGAGCTAGGCGGCGTACGCTTAGGCGTATGCGATTTTTCTTTTCATCTATAAAAGCAATGGCAGCTTCTATATCGTCACCTACTTTTAAGCTAGCCTCATCAGTTTCGCCTAGATCCTCTTTGCGAATTAATGCATCTATGCCTCCATCAAGCTCGACAAATACACCAAAGTCTTTGATGTCGCGGATTTTGCCTTTTACTATATCGCCTACTTTAAAATTCTGGGCAAACTCCCCAGCCGGGCTTTGTTGTAGGTCTTTTAGACTAAGGCTAAATTTCTGTTCTTTTGAGTCTATTTTTATGATTTTTGCCTCTACTATATCGCCTACTTTAAAGCTATCTTTGCAACGTACCGCTCTATCCCAAGAGGCGTCCTCATTGTGCAAAAGCCCTTCTACTGCGCCAACTTTTACAAATGCACCAAAATTTGTGATAGTCGTTATTTCGCCTTTTACCACATCGCCTTCTTTGTATTTTGCGCTAAATTCATCAAATGGCTTTGGCAGTAAGCTTTTTAGACTTACTCTTAGTCTGCGAGCTTTTGCATCTATTTCGATGACTTCGACATCTATCTCATCACCCTCGTTTATATGCTCTTTTGGATTTTTGATATTTTTATCCCAGCTTATTTCACTAATATGCAAAAAGCCCTCTATGTCGTTGCCAAGGTCGACAAAAGCACCGTATGGCTCGACATTGCTTACTACGACTTTTATCGTATCGCCCACATCTAGTCCGTCTTTTATCTCTTCCCAAGGATCAGGCATTGCTGCTTTAATCGATAGTGATAAGTGTCTTTTTTCATTGTCATAGTTTATGACTTTAACAGCTACTGTATCGCCCTCTTTGTATATATTTCCTGGGTTTACTGGTCCTTTGTAGCTTATCTCACTATAATGCACAAGTCCATCAATGCCACCAACATCTACAAACATACCATAGGTTGTGATTTTTTTAATTACGCCCTCTATAATCTCTTCGCTACCTACTACGCTTGCTAGAGCCTCTTTTCTCTTGCGGCGTTCATCGTCTAGTATGCGTTTTCTTGAGACTATTACGCTTTGTTCGTCTGCGTCTACTTTTATGACTTTTACTTTGTATGTTTTACCGACTATATCATTTGAGTTTTTAAACCCAGACTGAGTTTTTGGTAGGAAAAATTCCACACCATTTTCATCAAGCCCCACAAAGCCACCTCTATTTTTACCGACTATTTTAATGTCAAACGGCTCATTTGCCGCCTCTGGATCATAGGCTGCGATATAGGCTTTTACCTTCTCTTTTTGCAGTGCCTTTTTATGAGATAACGTAGGTCTACCGCCTCTTGAGCCAGTGATGACTACTTTGATGTTGTCGCCTATTTTGTAGGTTGCATTGCCGTTTGCGTCTAAAATTTCTTCTAGTGGCAGTATGCCTTCTGATTTTTTGCCAACATCGACAAATACCTCATCGCCCTCGATTTTTACGATAGCACCTTCGCTGTCTTCTTCAGTTTTTTTGAAAGACTCCTCGAGCAATGCAGCAAAATCTACATCTTCTATCTCGTCTATTTTGTTTAGTGAAACGCCCTTGTTCACAGCCATCTGATGGTCCTTTTTTATTTTTATTAAGCTCTTTTTAGAGTAAAGCCCCAAATTATACTTAAATACTGCTTAATATAAGCTTCAAATTTTATAATGAATTTTAAATTTAATCCTTATCTTTTTTATTCTTGGCTATTTTACTGCCTAAAAATGCCCCAGCTATACCAACTGCTGCCATACCAAAAATAGAGCCTAAAGAGGAGTAATTTGTGCTACTGTTTTCCTCTTTATATTCGGCTACCTTTACACAAGATATTATTTTAGCTTTGCCGTTGTGTCTGGCTTTTATTTTGTTTTTCGCTTCTAAAACTCCAGTTGCTAAAACTCTCCTATCTGTGTAAAAATGCCCATTGGCACTTCCTTGTAGAGTGTATTTAACCTCAAAATAGTATTTTTTCATTTTACATCCTTTATTTTAGTTTTTCTATTAGCCAGTATCTATTTTCTAGTAAAAAATTTTCGACCGTTGAAAGATTGACAAAAATTCTAATCGGTGCAGGCAATATGCCGTGGATAATGCTAGCAACCCTTAGGATAACTGCGTCGTTGTTTAATGCCGCTGCTGTTACCATAATGCCGTTATCTTTTAGTTTAGAAAGCACCCCATCTTTATTAGTGGATATGAAATTATTTAAAGCTGCTAGCATTTTGCTTTCGCTTTTTGGCTTATCTGCTTTCGCTTTTTGAAGATTTATGGCTTGGGTTTTTAAAATATCTAGCTCGCTATCATCTATGACTGGTAGTATTATTGCATTTTGCAAAAAGCCAGCTATGGTGCTGTCATCTAGGGGTTTATCTTCGTCGTCTGCGCTAAATTCTTCTATGATTTTTTCCACAGTTATTTCTGTATCAAATATCTCATTTAGTAGTCTTAAAAACTCATCTTTTAAACAAGAATATGGCTTAATAAAGGCTTTAAATTTATCAAGGCTTTTAGCGTCTAGCTCATTGTCTAATTCCGCATTAGCAATTTTATCCATCAAGCTTTCCAGTTCATTATTTAGTCTTAAATATAACGCTAAGTAATTTTCTTTATCATATTTGAATGGCTCCCAAAATATACCACTTTTCATAGAGTATAAAATAACCATAATTGCCATTGCAGAATTTTTCAAATATTCTGCGCATTCTATAAGCTCATCTATGCAGGTGCTTTCTTGCTCTGTGGTTTCATCTATCTCTTGCCCTATTTCTTGCTCTTGGGCTTTTAGCTCCTCTTCTTTTTTGTCTTCGGATATTGCATTTATGAGTTTATTTACATAATCAGCAAGTTTTGTGAAGTCATCTTTATTACCTAAGGTTAGCTTAAATTTATAATCTTTAATAAAACCATCGCTATATTTTTCGCTTAATATAATCCCACTATCAGTAAAGGATTTTTCAAATTTTATGCCACAAAAATCATCAAAATAAAAAGCCACTCCACCAGTTCCAAAAATACCATCAAGAACAAAAAACATACCATCTTTTGCGCTTCCAAAAACTGTATCATCAACTAACATCATAATCTGGCTTGGCTTTACATCTGTGTCTTTTGCGTAGCTTGCTATTGCATTTTTTGCCTTATTTTCTGGTATATTTGGCCAGATATAAACAGACATATCTGAAAACTTAGGAGGGTTTTTTAAAAGCTCGGTTGTTCTAGGAAACTCCATCTTAAATCCTTAGAAAATAAATTTAAAACAGGAGCAATTTTACAAAAAAAAAAAAAAACGCAAGGGCAGGGCGGGTTATGGTAAATAGCCCTGCTTGTGGTAGGATTTTTTAGTTTAGTGGAGCAGTTTTGGTTAATTTGTTTAGCATAAATTTACTGAATTCTAAAATACGTGCAAATATTTCGCTTCTTAAAAGGTTTTGCAGAGAGCTATTGGATATGTTTTAAGTATTAATATTATCTTTTAAACAATGTTTATAAAATAGAGCTTAAATTTAAAATGTTTTTATCTTATCAATTACTTTTTGGATAATCCAATCGGGTGTGCTAGCCCCAGCGCTTATGCCGCACAGCTTTTTTTCATTAAACCAGCTAGCGTCAAGCTCGCTTTCGCTTTCTATTAGATAGCTGTGGGTGCAGTTTGCCTTGCTGATTAGATAAAGTTGCTTTGTATTTGAGCTATTTTTGCCGCCTATTATTACCATCACATCGGCTCGTTTTGATAGCTCGGCGACGGCCTCTTGATTTTCAAAAGTGGCATTGCAAATAGTGTTAAAAACCCTCACCTCTTTTACGCGAAGCATGAGGTTCGAGGCGATTTGCATAAATTTATCTACTTTTTTAGTAGTTTGGCTTACTAAGGCTACCTTTTGTCCTAGTTTTAATCCGTCTAGTTCGCTTGTCTCTTGCACGACGTGGACTTTGCCATCTTTGGCGTAGGATTTTACCCCTTTTACCTCAGGGTGATTTTCATCTCCAAATATCACTATCGTGTATCCCTCGTCGCTCATTTGCTCGCAAATTTGCTGAGGTTTTGTTACAAATGGGCAGGTTGCGTCTATGACGTCAATGCCTGTGGATTTTAGCTTTGCTAAGTCGCCTTTTGTAATGCCGTGAGTACGGATTATGGCTTGTTTTTCGTTGCTTAGTTCGCTTATGTTTTGTAGGGTCTTTACGTTAAAGTTCTCTTTTAGGCGATTTATTTCTTCGTTGTTGTGTATTAATGGCCCTATCGTCGAGCCCCCTGGGGTATTTTCAGCGATTTTTATGGCGCGCTTTACCCCAAAACAAAAGCCATAACTACTAGCTAACTCAATCTTCAACACTTGCTCCTAAGTCTCGTAAAATCTCACTAAAGTTTGGAAAAGAGGTGGCTATAAACTCACTCTTTTTAATCTCCATGCCGCATAAAAGCCCAAGAATGGCAAAGCTCATGGCTATGCGATGATCTCCGTGGCTGTCTATTATACTCTGTTTTGGGCGCCCACCAGTTACCATAAAACCGTCCTCTAGCTCGCTAGCTTCTATCCCACAAGCCCTAAGTCCAGCTACGCTCACAGCTATTCTGTCGCTTTCTTTTACCCTAAGCTCTTTTGCATTTGTAAGCTCGCTTGTACCGTCTGCACAGGCAAATGCTATGGCAAGCGCTGGGGCTTCGTCTATAAGCCATGAGATATTTTCGCTCACTTTTACGGCTTTAAGCGGCGCATAAGCCACCTCTATGTCGCCTATGCTTTCATATTTTGTGCTTGTTTGGACAAATTTTATCTTTGCGCCCATTTTTTCAAGCACTTTATAAGCCTCTATGCGTGTTTTGTTTAAAAGCATGTTTTTTAGTACGATTTTTGCATCTGGGATTATAGCGGCTGCAACTGCGTAAAAAAACGCCGAGCTAGGGTCGTTTGGTACCTCTATCTCGAGTGGTTTTAGGGCGGTTTTTAGTGGGCTTACTGCAATTTCTGAATTCTCTTTTATTTTTATAGGAGCTTGCATGCCAAGGAGCATTTTTTCGGTGTGATCTCGGCTTAGCTCACTCTCACTAAACTCACATCCTTCACTTAAAAGCCCAGCCAAAATAAGAGCTGTTTTTACCTGTGCGGATGAGATTTGGCTTTTAAATTTAAAATACTTTAACTTATCCCCTCTAATGCTAATGGGTGCTCGCTCACCATCATCTCTACCGTCAATTTTAGCTCCAACTTGAGTAAGCGGCGCACTTACTCTTTTCATGGGGCGAGTGTTTAAAAATTCATCTCCACTTAGGATAAAATGCCCTTTGCAAGCGGACAAAAGCCCTAAAAATAGCCTCATGGCCGTGCCTGAGTTTCCGCATTCAAGTACGCAGGCAGGCTCTTTTATCTGCTCTGGCGGAGTAATTATAAGCTCATTTATATAAAGCCCTTTTAGCTTTAAGCTATCTCCTAGTTTTAGTTCTCTTAAAGCGCCATTTTCATGCACTTCTACCTTGGCGCCTAGGGCTATTATGATGTTTAGGGTATTTAGTGTATCCTCTGCGCTTAGGTAGTTTTTTATTCGGCTTGCTTTATTGCAAAGTAGTGAAAAAATCGCGCATCTATGAGATATTGATTTATCCGAAGCAATTTGGGAAAGCTCTGCGGAAAACGGCTTTTTAAGTGGCTTTACTATCATCTAATGCCAATCCCAAGTTCGCTATTTAAGGATGATAAAATTTTATCCATAAGCTCGGCTACCTCTTCGTCTAAAAGCGTTCTTTCGTTATTTTGGAATGTAAATTTAACGCTTACGCTATTATTATCGCCTAGCTTTTCATCGCTATAAATATCAACTATGTTAAACTCTTTTAGATCGGGTATTTTTAGTGATTTTATGCACTCCGTTACACGAGAAAACTCAAGATTTTTAGGTATAACGAGGCTTAAATCCCTGCTAATGCTAGGAAATTTAGAGTATGGCTTGGCTAGTTTTTTATCAAATTTAAGCGCGTCAAAATCTATCTCGGCTACGTAGGTACGCTCTAAATCACGCTTAGTCTCAACAGCCATATTAATCCGTCCTAAATATCCCACGCATTCACCATTTTGGTGTATGTATGCTTGTTCATATGGGCTTAAAAAGCCGTATTCTTTACTCGGCTTTAGCTCTATTTCGCCTATTACAGTTTGGAGTGAATTTGCAAAACCAAATAGATCAAACTCAGCTGGTTTTGCCCCACTTACTAGCCCTGCTTCGTTTATTTGTCCGCTCGCTATAAAGCCTATTTTTTCTCTTTGTTCACCTTTTTGGCTAAAGACACTGCCTAGCTCAAAAAGCTTTACGCAACGTCTTTGGTTTTTTAAATTTCTTTCAGCGGATTTTAACAAATGATTTATTAAAGTCGTGCGAAGCTCGTCCAATTCGGCATTTATAGGATTTGCTATTTTTTGTTCGCAAAGTTCAAAACCAAGCTCGGCAAGCTCTTTGCCACTATCAAATATATAATGTACGCTTTCAAAAAAGCCCACGCTTGCCGCTTTCTGGCGTAAATTTAGCGCATTTTTATAGCGAGTGTAGGCCGGATTTATGCGACTGGCTTCTAAAAATAGCAGCGCTTTTGCTTTTATTTGGTCTATACCTATTATGCGTACGACCTCTTCGCATATGTCTTGAATATTTACTATATCATGTCTAAAATTAGGCACGCGCACACTCATGGACTCAGCCTCTGTGCTAAAATCTATCTCAAAGCCTAGCTTTTTAAGTATCCTTATGACTTCGTTTTTGCTGACTTCTTGCCCTATTATGGCTTCAATTTCAGCAAGGCTTACATGCACGCTTTTTTGATCCGGCACTTTTATGCTTTGTTGCGCTCCAGCATAAACCATGGCTCCACGGTCATGGATAAAATTTAAAAGCATATCAAGCCCTAAAGATAGCTCAGGCTCGCTACCACGGCTAGAGCGATATAACTCGTCGGTTTTTTGTTTAGAACTCTGGGCTATGCGTGAGGTTAGATCTGGGTCTTGATAGCTGGCTTGTATTATGATTGTATTTGAGTTATCGTCTGCTAGGCACTCTTTGGTTTTATATATGCCTACTGTGCCTAAATTTACCCCGTGTGCTAGTATCGAGGTAGCGCCATTTGCTTCTAATTTTAGCTCAATGCTTGCCTTTTCGTCGCTGGTGGCTAGCTTAGAATAATCATAAGCGCAAAGCAGTACACCTGTTTGATAGGTAAAGTATTCACAAAGCTGCTCTGGCGCGCTTTTTGCCTCTGTGCCTATTAGGGCAAGCCTAAGGCGCATTAATAGTGGTAGAGAAAGAGGCTTTGGTAGCTCAAATGCACGGTAAGATAGCGAAGCCTGAGAGCTTTCTGCGCCTTTTAGAGATAAAATTCGTCCTATGCCTAGCCCATTTTCAGGCTCTTTTAGCCCCTGTATCTCTTTTAATCCCACGTCAAAAGCTGCGCTTAAATCCCTGGCTATGCCATGTAGGCTCTGGCAGTCGCCTCTATTTGGGGTTATATCTACTTCGATGACGTCGTCATTTAGGGCGGCAAAATCGCAAAGGCTCTTGCCTAAAACAAGCTCTCCTATGCTATCATCAAGTGGCAAAATGCCGTCATTTAGTTTAGGTAATCCAAGCTCAGCAGCCGAGCATATCATACCGCAGCTCTCTATTCCACGCAGCTTTGCACGCTTTATTTCAAGCCCATTTGGCATGAGTGTGCCGATGGTGGCTACTGGTACGTATTGCCCTGCGGCTACGTTTGGTGCACCACAGACTATTTGCAGTACTTCGCTGCCTATATCTACTTCGCAGACGTTTAGCTTGTCTGCGTCAGGGTGCTTTTCTACATTTTTGACAAATCCAACCACTACGCCTTTTGGCATAGCAAGCTTTGTATGGCTGTCGACTTCGAGTCCTATTGAGTTTAGTTTTTTTACTAACTCGTCGGCACTAAATGCCAAAATATCTATAAATTCATTAATCCACTGCTTTAAAGTAATCATCTAAACTGCTCCAAAAGTCGTAAATCTCCCTCAAAAAGCGAACGCAAATCAGGCACTCTATGTAGCAGCATAGCAAAACGCTCCACCCCAAGCCCAAAGGCGTATCCGCTCACGTCCTTATAGCCCACAGCTTTAAAGACATTTGGGTCCACCACACCACAGCCTAGCACCTCAAGCCAGCCTGTGTGCTTACAGACGCGACAACCATCGCCACCGCAGAAAATACAGCTAATATCAGCCTCTGCGCTAGGTTCTGTAAAAGGAAAAAAGCTAGGGCGAAAGCGTACCCTTATATCGCCAAACATATGCTTTAAAAAACCCTCAAGCATATGTTTTAAATTTGAAAAGCTAACCTCTGCTGCTCCTTGTACGACAAGTCCCTCTACTTGATGAAACATTGGCGTATGAGTAAGGTCAAAATCACGACGAAAAACAGTTCCTGGCGCTATCATGCGAATAGGAGGCTTTTGGCTTAACATAGTGCGTATTTGCACCGGGCTAGTATGCGTACGAAGTACTCTAAAATCTTTTAGGTAAAATGTGTCTTGCATATCTCTAGCTGGGTGGTATGATGGCAAATTTAACGCTTCGAAGTTATGAAAATCATCCTCTATTAAAGGTCCAGTTTCTAATGCAAAATTCTGAGATATAAAATACTCTATAATTTTATCCATAACGGCCATAACAGGGTGTAAAGCCCCAGCTTGACTGTTTTGTTTAAACATACTCACATCTACTGCACTTGCCCTCATAGCAACGTCTATTTCAGCCTGTTCTAGCTGCGATTTTTTCTCCTCTATAAGCTCAGAGAGAGTATCTCTAAGAGCATTTAGCTTTGCTGCTTGCTCTTTTTTCTTGTCTCCTTCTAGGCTTTTTAGCTCCGCAAAAGCAGTGGTTAAAAAGCCCTTTTTGCCGAAAACCTCCACTCTAACCCGCTCAAGCTCAGCCATACTCTTACAAGCACGAATGCTACCATCAAAATCCTGCAATTGCTACCCTTTGAAAATTTTTTACGCTGATTTTATTAAATTTTTGATTAATTTTCCCATAATTTGATATAATTTAAAGGATTAAAGGAGATAAAATGACAGTGTTTGAAAAAATTGTAGCAGGCGAAATACCTGCAAATAAGGTGCTTGAGAATGAGGATTTTTTGGCTTTTAGGGATATAAATCCGCGAGCGCCCATACATATATTAGTAATTCCAAAAAAGCATTTTAAAAATATACAGGAATTTGAGCCAGCTTTAATGGCAAAAATGCTTGAGTTTATCCAAGAGCTCGCTAGATTGCTAGGAGTAGATAAGAGCGGATATAAACTCGTTACAAACTGCGGTGAGGGCGCAGGGCAGGAGGTAATGCACCTACATTTTCATCTGCTTTCTGGTATGAGCCTAAAGCCAGAGCTAAAAGCACCTGTTGCAAACGATCCACTAGCTGGATTTTAATAAATTTAAGGGGCAAATTTAACTTGCTCCTTAAATATTTTGTGCCTTAGAAATCTCTAAAAGCACCTTATTGACGCTATCATTTGCTGCTTCGTTAAAGGCTTTAACTAGGCTTTTTGCGCTTTTATCATCGCTTTTATTTGCGCTATTTATTACACCTGTTTTTATTACGCTTCCAGCTTTAGTTAGGGTAAAAAGTAGGCTTATGTTTGCTTTCTCATCATCAGCATAAAACTCAAGCACTCTTAAATCAAGCTGCATATCGCTAGCTATGCGTGCTCCGCTAGGGCTAAACTCGCAGCTTTTGCCAAGTGCACCAATCATCATTTTTACTAGCATATCTGTGTAAAATAGGTCAAATTTAGCCCCAGCTAGCCTAGTGAGTCTATCACCGTTTTTTACAAAGATAAATTTATTATCATCGTTTGAATCGGCTCTTACAAACACACTGCTTTTTAGTCTTTGTATGCAGACCTCTTGGTTTTTAATTGCATTATACTTTAGCGAATAAGTCTCCTGTGCTGGCGCACTTTTTGCTAGGCAGCCGCTTAGTAAAATCGCTAAAAAAGTACCAAAAATCATATAAATTTTCATTCTTACTCCTTTATATCTTTAAAGAAAAACTCATACGGATTATCCTCTAGTCTATCAAGAGCGGCATCAACCTGCTTTAACGTGCGCTTAAAACTTGCCAAGGTATCGTCAAATTCACTAAGACTAGGGTAGAGGATTTTTTGTAGATTATATTCATTAGATCCTAGCTTTGCCGCAAGTGCTTTTATCTCATTTAGTGTGCTAGGTAGCTCTTTGCTTGAGATTATCTTTAGAGCGTTTGCGCTTTGATTTAATCTATTAATCGCCTCATTAAAGGCATTTGCATTTTTTTCATTTAGCGCTATTTTGCTAAATTCATCAAGTCTTTTTATGGTTTGCCCTAGACTTTTTGCGCCGCCGCTTTTTTCTATTTCGCTGGATATACTTGCTAATGATGATAAAAGCGTCGCAAGGCTTTGTCTGTTTTTCTCATCTAGTATGTATTCTACGCTAGTTAGCACTGAGCTTGCCTGGTCGCTTAGACTCTTTGCGCGCTCTCCAAATTTACTCAGCAAACTCTCCTCTAGCTTGATAATAGCGTGCTCATCAGGGGCAAAAAGCGGCGAGGTGGGCGAGCCCCTAGTGATATTTAAATAGGCTATGCCGCTTATGCCTTGCAGCTCAACAACCGCCATACTATCGTGCCTTATGGGGAGATTTTTCTTTATTTTTAGCTCTATTTCTATGGTCGCGTTTTTGTCATCGCTAAAGGATATTTTATCCACTACGCCAGCGTCTACGCCGATAAATTTAACAACAGACCCGTCCTTTAGTCCTGTTGGCAAGGCTGTGGTACTTATGTAGTATGAGCGGTAGTTTGCGCCCTTTGAGTCGCCTCCTTGCATAAACCACATAAAAAGCCCAGCTGCACCTATGCAAATTACTAAAAAAATTCCAACCACAAGGTAAGTTTTTTTATTATCCATTATGTTTCCTATGTTCTATGATTTCAGCGAGCGGATTATTTTCAAGCTTTTCAAATTCATCGATATTCCCCTCAAAGGCTATTTTTTTATTATCAAGAACCAAAAACCTATCAAGCGCACCAGTTATAGTGTCTACATCGTGAGTTACCATAACTACGCTAATGCCAAGCATCTGCTTAAGCTGTACTACAAGTGCGTCAAACTCCCTTGCGCTTATGGGGTCAAGCCCAGATGTCGGCTCGTCTAAAAATAGCACCCTAGGGCTAAGCACCAAAGCCCTAGCTAGTGCTGCGCGCTTTTTCATGCCTCCGCTTAGCTCATCTGGCATAAGTCTAGCGGCCTGTTCCTTTAGCCCCACCTTTAATAGCCAAAACATCGCTATCTCGTCTATTTCGCTCTCTTTTATGTCGCTGTATTCCCTAAGCAGCACTCCTATATTTTCTAGCACGCTCATACCAGAAAAAAGTGCGCCAAACTGAAACATCACGCCTGTTTTTAGCTTTAGTTTTAGCCTATCTTTTTCGCACTTTAATCGCCAAATGTCCTCACCAAGCACCTTTACTACGCCACTTTTTGGCTTTTTTAGATAAATTAGCGTCTTTAATAGCGTGGTCTTTCCGCTCCCACTAGTGCCTAGTATGCCATAAATTTCTCGCTCTCTTACGCCAAAGCTAACCCCATCATGAAGCAGCCTATCGCCATATGTCGTAACTAAATCTTTAACTTCTACTATCATATGCCAATCTCTAAAAATATAATAGCAAAAAGCGCATCAAGCGCGATGACTAAAAATGTGGCGCTTACTACGCTTTTGGTAGTATGAGTGCCTATGTTTTCAGCGCTGCTATTTAGCCCATTTATGCAGCCTATCATAGCGATGACTGCTCCAAAAAATGGAGCTTTTATAAGTCCGACAAAGAAGTTATTTAGCCCCACAGCCTCTCTAAATCTGTAGATGTATTCAGTGAAGTTAAATCCAAAGAATTTATTCGCCACTATCATCTGTCCTAGCACACTAGCTGCATCGGCTGCTATAATGATAAGCGGCATTGCCACAATCATAGCAAGCACGCGTGGCAAGGTGATAAAATAAAATGGCTCAAATCCCATAGTAGACATGGCGTCTATCTCCTCATTTACACGCATAGCCCCTATTGACGCAGTAAAGCTACTCGCACTCTGCCCAGCCACAACAATGGCTGCAAGTAGTGGCGCTACTTCCCTTAGGCTGATTATGCCCATTATATCTATAATGTAGCTACTGGCGCCAAATTGAGAGAGCATATCTGCGCCTATGTAGGCCAGGACTATGCCTATCATAAAACTAGTAACACAAACTGTAGTGAGTGAGCCTATGCCACTTGTGGCTATGATATTTGATATGGCTCGTAGGCGAAGTTTGCTGGGTTTTAAAAGTACAGCTAGCGAGCGTACAAAAGTCTCACCTAAAAAGGCACACATATTTAAAATAACGCAGGATTGAGCGAGTATAAAATCAGCTAATTTTTGCGCTATATTATGGTGTTTAATAGGTGGAGGAGTGTGAGCTGTGCGGATAAATTTAAAAATATCAGTAAATTTTGCCTCGTTTATCTGGCAGCTTTGCCCCATTTTTGCCTTTAAATCATCAAGTAGCATTGCCGCAGCATAATCAAGCCTATCGCAGCCGCTAAGGTCTATGATTAGGCTTTTTTCTTTTTGCAGAGATAAAAGCAACTTAGGTGGCAATGAGTCGTATTTGACGTCACCAGTGAGCGTAAGCGTGGTGGCGTGGCTATTTTTGGTGAGTTTATAGTTATTCAAACACTGTCCTAGCTTTGACTTTTGGGCAAATTCTATCTTAAAATTGTAAATAAATTTACGCTTTTAAAGATAGAATTTATTCGCGCGTCTAAAATCAAAGCATAGAAATTTGAAAAATAGCTAAAAATGCCGTCGCTGCTATCATACCTATGGCTGTTCTTTTTACCACTTCAACAGGGCTAGTCATCGCAAGTCCAGCGCAGACTATCGCAGCCCCAGCCAGCGGAGATGCGGTCCTGCCAAGTGCGCCAGCTGTAGCCGCAGCTAAGCCCAAATCGCTCATATCATATCCAAGCAGATTTGCGTGCGGGGTAACAGCTTCGTTAAATGCCATAGCAGCCGCATCTCCAGAACCAGTCATCACGCCCATTAAAAATGGCCCAAATGTCCCACCCCAGCGGACAAATTCATTTGAGTCTTTTAGCCAATCAATGGCTGAGCTTATAGCTCCAGTTGCACTAAGTCCAGCAACAAACACGCTAGCAGCTATGATAATCCCCATAACCTCAGCATAAGCCTGCCCCATACCGCTAAAGAACTCTTTTGTAATCTTTTCTGGGTTGGTTAGGGTTACTATAATGGTTAGGACTGTGCCTATTAGCATGGCTTGCGGTACACCCATTTTACTCCAGGCTAGGTATGGATTTTCAGATAGGCTGGTGCCGCCTACTATGAGTATGGCTAGAGGAATTAGAGGCATAAGTGCGTAGATAGGATTTGCCTTTGTTATGGCGTCATTTTGTACGCCCTCATGGCTAAAATCATGCCCCTTGACATAATCTTTAAAAATAAAGCCCATAATACATAAAAATGTTACAGCTGGTATTAAAGCGCCCACGGTGTAAGGAAGCTGGGCTATAATCATATCGGTTACGGTTTTGCTAACTCCAGTTTGTTTTGTAACCACCTCAGCCACAAAGGCGTTGTGCGAGCTACCTGGACTTAGCATAGAGCCAAATGTCCCACAAAATACAGCCGCTGCAGCCATCGCAGGGCGCACACCAGAGGCCATTAATACAGGTATTAGCGTCCCGCCCACAGCTGCCGAACAGCCAGCTGCGCTCGGTATTGCGATATTTATGAAAAATGTAAGTGCTGTCGTAAGCGGAATAAGAAAAAATCCAAGCCCACGCAAAGGCACTGTAAGAATCCTGACTAGATGCTGGTCGCATTTGGTATAGCGCATGACGTAAGCAAAGCCCATGGAGGCGCAAATCGCCATTATAAGCCCACCACTTGTCATTCTCTTTGCAAACGCATCAAACGCACTAAGTGGCGCAAGTGAGAAAAGGCAGAGTATAAAACCGACACAAATTAGTACTGTTTTGGTTTCGTGCTTTTTTACGAGTAGGTAGATTGCGCTTAAAATTCCAAGTAGCGCAAGAGCGAGCTTAAAAGCAGCCATGGCTAGCTCCTTTAGAAAAACTTAAAGTGGTATTATAAATTTGATTTAATTAAAAGTATCTGAAAAATAAATATTTTTTAAATTTAAATATGTAATAAAAATTACCTAGTGCAAAAAATCAAAATTAAAGCACAAATTTAACCCCCATTAGCTAAAATGCCTAAAAAACTTAACCTAACAAGGATAAAAAATGCGAGGATACAAGATCTTCTCCGGCACCGCAAATGTCGAATTTTCAAAAAAAATAGCACAATATCTATCTCTGCCTTTAAGTGAAGCCAGTATTAAAAGATTTAGCGATGGTGAGATAAGCGTGCAAATAGGCGAGAGCGTGCGTGGAAAAGATGTGTTTGTAATCCAGCCTACCTGTGCGCCTGCAAATGAAAATTTAATGGAGCTTTTAATCCTCACTGACGCACTCCGCAGAAGTTCGGCTAGCTCGATAACTGCGGTGGTACCTTATTTTGGCTATGCTAGACAAGATAGAAAGGCAGCTCCGCGCGTGCCGATAACTGCTAAGCTTGTGGCAAATATGATGCAAACTGCTGGCATAAATCGCGTGGTTACTATGGATTTACACGCAGGGCAAATCCAGGGCTTTTTTGATATTCCGGTAGATAATTTATATGGTACGATAGTATTTAATGAGTACGTAAGGCAAAAAAATCTACCAAATCCGATAGTCGCTAGCCCAGATGTGGGTGGAGTAGCGCGTGCTAGGGCTTTGGCAAAGACTCTCGGGCTTGATATGGTAATAGTTGATAAGCGCCGAGAAAAGGCAAATGAGAGCGAAGTAATGAATATCATAGGCGACGTAAATGGCAAGGATGTTATATTAATAGATGATATGATAGATACTGCCGGGACGATAGTAAAGGCAGCGCAAGTCTTTAAGGAAAGAGGTGCAACTAGCGTCATGGCGTTTTGTACTCATCCTGTATTAAGTGGACCAGCATATGAAAGGCTAAAAAATGGTGCACTTGATGAGCTAGTGGTAACTGATACTATACCGTTAAAAGAGCAGATGTCTTGCATAAAAGTTCTAAGCGTGTCTCAGCTATTTGGTGAGGTAATAAGGCGTGTTTATCACAATGAAAGTGTAAATAATCTTTTTGGGTAGGTTAAATTAAAATAGCGTAGGCTCTATTGTGGGGCTTGCTCTGTTTTTTATTTGATTAATTGTTTAAATTTGCAGTGTCTTTGGATTTAGGACGGCTAGTAAAATTTGAAAATTCTTATTTAAAATAATTATGTGGATAAAAGGCGAGCCAAAAGCCCGCCAAAAATATTAAATTTATTTAGAATTACTTGCCTAAAGTAGCATTTAGCATCCAGATTGCTTTTTCATATTTAGCTATCTGATCTTGAGCATACATTTGAGTTGTACTGTCGCCTTCTGCAAGTTCATCAAGTTTTTTAAACTCATCAAGTAGGTGTTTGTACTCGGCTAGGACTATTTCTAGTACCTCGGTTGGAGTGTAGCTTGCTTTTACTTCGTGTTTTATGTGAGATTTTTTAGCAAGTTCATCAACGCTGACTACCGGACGTCCACCTAACATTATAGCGCGCTCAGCTACATCGTCAAATATTTCGCTCATATATTCGTAAGCTTTTTCTGTGTACTCATGTACGCTAAAAAACTGTATGCCTTTTACATGCCAGTGTAGGTCGTGGAATTTAACGAATAGTCCGTGAGCGTCTGCTTGGATTTGATTTAGTTGTTCTATTACTTTTGACATTTTGTCTCCTTTTTTGAATTTCAGGTGAAATTATACAATGCTTTTATTAAATTTATTTTTAATGATATAAAAAATATTATCTAATAAAAATTATTGTTTAATATTCTTAAATTTTTTATATTACTATGTTATAGTAAATTTATATGGATAAATAAATATGGTCTTTATTGAAAATATAAATTTAATATTTAATATTTTAGATTAAGTTTGTGTTATCTCATTTTTATAAATTTATATTAATTCATATAAATGCTTTTTAAAGTTGTAGTTGTAAAAGTCCCTGTTATTTTGCTATTAAATAAAATTTAGTAAAATAGATTAATTTTTTACCAAAATAAAATCATATTTATATTAATTTTAAAAGGAGAAATGATGCATCAAGATATTTTAAGCAATCCAAACAAAAACACTATTTTTTTAGTTTATAATTTTAAGCAAAATGCAAGCTTATCGGATAAAAAGGCCGCCTTTGCCAAAACCTGTAAGCTTGTTTTAAATTTAAACAACTCAGCTGCTGCTAGGATGCTAGAGGCGCGCACTAAAAGCAGTGTTGTACTTGGTGTTGGCGTAGAGGCTTGGGATGAGCTTGGACTTGGGGCAAAGCCAGAGCAGTTTGAGAAATTTGAGGAGATAAAAGGCGCAAAACACACAGCTGTAAGCACTCGTGGGGATTTGCACTTTCATATACGTAGTGAGGAATTTAGCCTCTGTATAGATATGGCGACTCATATTGCAAACACTCTTGAGGGTGTGGCTGATAGGGTTGAGGAGGTGCATGGCTTTAGGTATTGGGACGGCAGGAGTATACTTGGCTTTGTGGACGGTACGGAAAATCCGCAAGGCGAGGATAGGGCTAGGTTTGGTGTGATTAGTGAGCCTGGATTTGAGGGGGCGAGCTATCTTTTTGTTCAAAAATATATCCACGACATGAAAAGCTGGAATGCTATGGGCGTGGAAGCGCAGGAAAAAGTCATCGGCAGAAGCAAGGCTGATGATATAGAGATGAGCGATGATGTAAAGCCTACAAATTCTCACTCAGCGCGCGCAAACGTAGGTGATGATAATAAAATAGTGCGCGACAATATGCCTTTTAGAAATCCAGACACTGCAGAGATAGGGACGTATTTTATCTCGTATGCTAGCTCGTTTAAGGTTACAAAAATGATGCTAACTAGCATGTTTGTCGGCGTGCCTGAGGGCAATTATGACCGCATTTTGGACTTTAGTACGCCAAAGACCGGGACGCTATTTTTAGCTCCTAGTCTTGAGATGCTTGATGGCTTTTCGGAGCTTGCGTAAGTGAGGCAGGTGGTAGTAATTGATGCTCAAAATGACTTTATCTCAGGCTCTTTGGCGCCTATTTGTGCTGAGGATGTGGCTGATAAGATAGTGCTATTTTTAAGCGGACTTACCCCAGATGATAAAGTTTTTTATACCCAGGATTGGCATGATGATGGGCATTGTAGCTTTTTAAAAAATGGCGGAGAGTGGCAGACGCACTGCTTAGCAGGTAGTCATGGAGCTAGCATTTATGGCGGATTTTCTGGGGTGATGCACTCTCCAAATTTAAACAACAGCTTTAAAAAAGCCAGGCATAATGATAAGGAGGAGTATTCTTGTTTTTATGCCTCAAATGAGGCTGGAGTTAAATTTCATCAGGCTTTAGATAGGGACACTGATGTCGAGTTGGTGGGTTTTGTGAGCGAGTATTGTGTGCTAAATAGCGCCCTTGCTCTTATTGAGGCTGGCTTTAGGGTGGTGGTTTATGAAAATCTTTGCGCCTATATAAGCAGAGACGGTCATAAGGATGCACTAAAACAGCTAAGGGACGCTGGCGCAAGGCTAGGGTGCGTGATATGAGTTTAATCCTATGCTGCTTTGTGGGCGGCTAAAACCCAGGCGGCTTTATTTGGGTTTTTGATTTATTAAATTTGCAGTGCAGACTTTAAGTATTTAGCAGGCTGGCACCGCATGTGCAAGATTGCTACACGTGCATCGTTTGGATATGAGTAATGTCTAAAGCATGGTTTAAATTTTAAAGAAGTGGCAAAACCTCGAAATCTTTGGCTTTGAATTTGCCACGGCTTAAATTTGTCTTTTTTAAGGATAATGTTTTAAATTATAGAGCAATTTTAGCGACACTAATTAATACCAGCGGTTCTAATATTACTGCTTATATTATAAATTCTATCTGTATCTACCTTTTTAAGTAGCTCTTGAAATCTTTTAGTGTTTTTTGACATTATTCTCTCCGCATTCTAAAGTGCTTCCGCCTTCTGTCTAGCAACCCGGCGGTAAGGGTTATTAGTCTATTACTTCAACACCCATAGAACGAGCAGAGCCAGCGATTATTTTAGCGGCTTGCTCTTTATCTTTTGTGTTTAAATCAGCAATTTTTTTATCAACTATCTCAAGAACTTGAGCTTTTGTTAATTTACCAACTTTGTTTTTTAATGGATTATCTGTACCTTTTGATATACCAGCTGCCTTTTTAATTAGGTCGCTTGCTGGTGGCTGTTTGGTGATAAATATTTTGCGACATCATCACGATTTTTATCGTTTTATAAAGCTAAATGCAAAAATCTATGGAAGCCATCCCTTTTAGGGCGTAGTTTTAGTAAGCTTGCTGCTTTGTTATGGCAAATGGGTGCTGATATTTTAAATTAGCTTGCGTTAAATTTTAGATTTTGACGCTTAATTAATGCACGAGGTTTGAATTTGAGCTGTTTAAAGTTTGTTTTGCTTTTTCTATTTTATATTTGAAAGCAGACCGCTTACTTTGCGTGCATTAAGCTAAAGAAAAAGGAAAACTGTCATATCATAACGCAATATAAGCCGCATAAAGCATTTATCTGTTTTGTTGCTTTAAATTTCATTTAGGTTAAGATTTAAAGAGCGATTTGTGCTGATTTTTAAATTTTATTCATTTGCTTGCGTATGCTGTGTTGGCGCTTTTTGTCTTAGGATTTATTTAAAGGGCTTTATGCTCTATTTACAGCAACATGGCAAGTAGCAGGGGGGGGGGGGGTGGATGTAATCCCTGCAAAGCTTGCTTAAATTTATGGTAAATCCGTGCTATTAAATTTCAAATAAAGGTGCTGGACTATCCGTCCTAAGCGCCTTTAACTCTATTTGATAGCTATCACTTATGGTATCTTGCAGTTTGCTCATCAGACTTTTTGCGTCAGTGCCGTCATCTGGGTAGGTTACTATCACATCAGCTGGTCGCTCATCTAAAAACTCCTGAATCCCACTAAGCAGATCAACTCCACCGTTCCAGTCAGTGCCAACTAGCATTGCTATGTAATGCTCGCCGTCGATAAACAGTGCGTCTGTTTTTCTTAATATGCGCTTAAATATTTCACCGCCGGCTGCGCCATTTTTTACTGGGAAATAAATCAGCGCAAATGGAGCCTCGTTTGCCATGTTAAATCTTTCTAAAATCGCTATGTGATGGTCTATTAAAGACTTTATATCATTTATATTAAATACTATACTTGCCATTTTTTCTCCTTAGTTTATGATAGCGTTTTTTAAAATTGCTGCATCCACTCCAGCCTCTGCAAGCTCGCTAAGCCCATCAAGGCTATCTATAACGCAAGCTATTTTTGCGTCAAATAGATAATACTCTGCAAGCCTAACCGCCTCCTTTGCTTGGCTTAATGGCACGATGATAAGGCTAGCCTTTAGCGCATTTGCGAGCAGGATTTCCTTTATATCGGCGCAAAATATTGCCATTCTAGCGCCCACGCTTTGGGCTTTTTTTATCAGGGCTTTATTAAATTTAAACCCAACTATCGCCTCAAGCCTAGTTCCGCTTAGTGGCAAATTTATAGGAGAGTGCGCTACTTTTGTCTGCTCTTTTTTTGCGTGCGCAATTATTGCCTCATCGATTTTTTCGGTTGAGTTTGCCATGTAAATGGGATCAAATTTGATTAGCTCATCGCCTATTATTATCATGACTTTTCCTTTTGGCAGTTTTGACAAAGCCCATTTTTTAGGCTAGTCTCATCTACAAATACCCCACATTTTTTGCACGCCACAAAGCTCTCCTCGTCCTTTTGGGGGCTATTTTGTATCCTGTTTTTTCGCTTAAAAAACAGCGAGTAAAGCACATATACTACAAGCAAAGCTACTATTGTTTTAATCACGTTAAGCCTCCAACTAGCGCATAAATTCTTGCTTCATTGCCGCTTTTAAGCTCTATTTTTGCGTTTTTAAATTTATCCTTTAAAGCCTCTATCTCGTCTTTATATTCAGAGCCTTTATAGAGCAAAAAAAGCGTGCTAGAATCGTAAAATCCACTGCAAAGCTCAATCAAGGCATTTGCGTTTGTAAGCGCTCTTGAGGTGATTAAATCGGCTTTAAATTTATCCGAAGTTTCGATTTTTTGGCTATTTATTTTTACGTTTTTTAGCCCAAGACTCGCCACGCAGTAGCTTAAAAAGCTCGCCTTTTTTGCAATAGGCTCATAAAGGCTCCACTCACACTGTGACATTTTAGCCGCTAAAAATAACGCAGGTAGCCCCGCTCCGCTGCCCACATCAATAGCCCTTTTTGCCTCAGTTAAGTCGCAAAAAAGCTCAAGTGGCAGCACGCTATCGGCAATTTGAGTTTTTAGCTCGTCTGCTTTATATCTGCTTAGACTATGCACGCGGTTAAATTTATCAAGTATCCTCGCATACTCCTCGCAAAAAAGCTTAAAATCACTCATCTAGCATATGCCCCATTTGCTCTTTTTTGACCCGCAAATAGCCTTCGTTAAATTCATTCGGCGTTATCTGTATCGGTATGCGATTTACTATTTTTGCCTTTAGTGCGGAGAGTTTTTCTGGGTTGTTTGTAAGCAGATTTATCTGTGTGATGCCAAAATGCGCTAGGATAAAATCGACTATCTCGTAAGTTCTTAAATCCGCCTTAAAGCCAAGCTGATGGTTTGCTTGTATGGTGTCAAAGCCAAGATCTTGCAGATGGTAGGCGTTTATTTTATTTAAAAGCCCGATATTTCGCCCCTCTTGACGTAGATATATTACCATTCCGCCGTGCTGCTCGATATATTTTAGTGCCGCCTCAAGCTGATCGCGGCAGTCGCATTTTAGACTGCCTATCGCATCGCCTGTTAGGCACTCTGAATGCACTCTGACGTTTATTACGCCGTTTAAATCGCCCTTATAAATTGCAAGATGCTCTTTCTCGCCCTCTTTAAATGCCATTACTTTATACTGTCCAAAACGTGAAGGCAGGTTCGCCTCATCTGAAATTTCTATTTTCATTTTAAATTTACTCCAAATATGCTAAAATCAAACATTTTATCAGATTAAAGGCAAAAATATGTTTAAACGATTTAGAAGATTAAGAAGTAGTGAGAATTTACGCTCTTTAGTTAGGGAGACTAGGCTTTGTGTCGATGATTTGATTTATCCGCTTTTTGTCGTACCAGGAAGTGGGGTAAGAAATGAAATATCCTCTATGCCAGGGGTGTTTCAGTTAAGTCTTGATGAGATATTAAAAGAGTGCGCAGAGGTCGTAAAGCTCGGCATAAAATCGATAATTTTATTTGGAATTCCAAGTCTAAAAGATAGCGTTGGTAGCGACGCATTAAGCGATGATGGTATCATCGCCACTGCTGTAAGGGCGATAAAAAAAGCCTACCCAGATTTAATAGTAATAACTGATCTTTGCTTTTGTGAGTACACAGACCATGGACACTGTGGCATACTCTGTGGACATAGCGTGGATAACGACGCTACACTTGAAATCTCGGCTAAGCAAGCCCTGGTACACGCTAGAGCGGGCGCTGACATCATCGCGCCAAGTGGTATGATGGATGGAATTATTGCCACACTTAGGGACGCACTTGATGGGGCTGGGTATGAAAACCTACCTATAATGTCATATTCGACTAAATTTGCCTCAGCCTATTACGGGCCATTTCGAGATGTGGCGCAGAGTGCACCTAGCTTTGGCGATCGCAGGAGTTATCAAATGGACGTAGCAAATATCCGTGAAGCTATATCTGAGAGCCTAGAGGATGAGATGCAAGGTGCTGATATACTCATGGTAAAGCCAGCTCTTGCCTATCTAGACGTGATAAAAGAGATAAAAGAGCGCACTCTAGCCCCACTTTGTGCATATAATGTAAGTGGGGAGTACGCTATGCTAAAAGCAGCTGGGGCTGCTGGAGTGATAGATTATGAGCGCGTGATGATGGAGACTTTGCTGGCGTTTAAGCGTGCTGGAGCAGACCTAATAATCACCTATCACGCTAAAGAGGCAGCGGCTATTTTAGGCAGGGCGATATGAGACATTGTCTTAGCTTGGATGATTTTTCTCGTGATGAAATTTTGCAGATTTTAGACCTATCTGCTAGCCTAAAATCTGAGCGTAAAAACGGCGTTAAAAAGCCCTACCTTGAGGGGATAAATTTAGCCATGATATTTGAGAAAAACTCAACTCGCACTAGGGTTAGCTTTGAGGTTGGCATAAACGAGCTAGGTGGCAGGGGGCTATTTTTATCAAGTAAGGACTTGCAGCTTGGGCGTGGAGAGCCAATAAAAGACACAGCTAGGGTTATAGGCAGGATGTGCGATATGGCTATGTTGCGTGTAAATTGCCACGAGGATTTGGTGGAATTTGCAAGGTACGCAAACGTGCCAGTTATTAATGGCTTAAGCGACAAATTTCATCCAGTGCAGCTTTTGGCTGATTATCTTAGCATGGTTGAATCTGGCAAGGCTGACGCAAAAATAGCCTATGTTGGAGATGGTAATAACATAGCCCATAGCTGGCTTATGCTAGCTAGTAAGCTAGGGCTAAGTCTAAATATCGCTACACCAAAGGGCTATGAGGTAAGCTCTGAAGTACTAGAAAAAGCAAAACAAAATGCAAAAATAAGTGGCGCGAAAATTTCTATTTTTGACGACCCAAAAGAGGCGGTTTGTGGTGCTAGCGTGGTAAGCACTGATACGTGGGTGTCTATGGGGCAAGAGGAGCAAAAGGCAAAAAAGCTTGCTGATTTTGCTGGATTTTGCGTAGATAGCGCATTAATGAGCTTAGCCAAGCCAGATGCTATGTTTTTACACTGCTTGCCAGCTTATCGTGGATATGAGGTGAGCGAGGAGGTTTTTGAGGCGCATGCTGATGAAATTTTTAACGAAGCTGAAAATAGATTGCATGCCCAAAAGGGGCTTATGCTATGGCTTTTAAGGCACAAGAATGAATAAAATCGATCAAAAAATAGAGCAAGCAAGTGCTGATTTGGGTATTAAAAAAGATGGCAGGGTTGTGCTTGAGATGAGTGCTTGCGATGATGAAAATAGCAGACTTATAAGCCTAAAAAGCGGTGCGTGGGATATGGATACGCCGTGGTTTGTGCTAGATGATGGCGAGCCTAGGGTAATGATGGGGCTTGGTGAGCTTATGGCTATGGCTCAAAGCTATAAAGAGGTACAAAAAGAGTGCTTTGAGCTAAAGCTTGAAAAGAGCATTTGGCAAAATATTCCTGCAGATTTTAGTGATGTCTGGGCTGTGGCTATGGATAAAGTAAAAAGACAAAAGCCGTCAAATATAGCAAGCATAAGCTCAATAGACACAGACAAGCTAGTAAGATGTATAAAAAAAGACCACCCAAATTTATTTGTAGATATGAATGAAATTATGAAGGAGTAGTGATGATTGATTTTTCGGCATATGTGAAGTACTCTCGCCCAGGACCGCGTTATACTAGCTATCCTACTGCGCCAGAGTTTAGCGATAAATTTAGCTATGAGGATTATATAAATGAGCTAAAAAGCAGGGACTCCTCTCGACCACTATCGCTTTACCTTCATTTGCCATTTTGTCGTTCGGCGTGCTATTTTTGCGGCTGTAACGTCATTTATACAAGCAAAGAGGACAAAAAGACGCGGTATATGGAGTATTTAGAGCGTGAGCTGGATATTTTATCTAGCACTTTAGATACGAGCGCACCTGTCCTTCAGATGCACTTTGGGGGTGGTACTCCGACTTTTTACTCAGCTAAGCAGCTTGATGCCATTATAGGTATGATTAAGGATAAATTTAAAAACTTTCGAGATGACGCTGAGGTAAGTTGCGAGATAGACCCTAGATTTTTAAACGCAGAGCAGCTTGATGTGTTAGTATCTCATGGCTTTAACCGTATTAGCTACGGAGTGCAGGATTTTGACTCTAGGGTGCAGGAGGAGATACACCGTATCCAGCCATTTGAGCTTACGCAAAATGCCGTAAAAATGGCAAGAGAGCGTGGTATAAATTCCATAAACATGGATCTAATCTATGGGCTTCCCTACCAAAGCCTAGAAAGCTTTAAGCGTACATTAAGCCTTGCAAAGGAGCTTGACCCAGATAGGCTTGCGGTGTTTAACTACGCTCACGTGCCATGGCTTAAAAAGTCCATGCGTAAATTTGATGAGGCTACGTTACCAAGCCCTCAAACAAAGCTTGAAATTTTAAAATATACTGCCGATTTTCTTACTCAAAATGGCTATAACATGATAGGCATGGATCACTTCGCAAAGCCTAGTGATGAGCTTTTTGCGGCGCTAAATGACGGCACTTTGCATAGAAATTTCCAAGGCTACACTACTAAGGGTGGGGCAGATTTAGTCGGTATCGGACTTACTAGCATAGGCGAGGGCGTGCGGTACTATGCGCAAAATCACAAGGATATGAGCGAGTATGAAGCAGCACTTGATGCGGGCAGATTGCCTTATCATAGAGGAATTTATCTAAGCGATGAGGATCTACTAAGAAAGAGTGTGATAATGAGCCTGATGAGTAATTTTGCGCTTGATAAAAGGAGCATAGAGGCTAGATTTGGGATTAAATTTGATGAGCATTTTAAAAGCGAGCTTGAAGCGCTTAAGCAGTTTGATGAGCTTGTAAGTATTAGTGATGAAGCGATAAAGGTAAGCCAAACAGGAAGCCTTGTCATACGCAATATTGCTATGTGCTTTGACGAGTACCTAAGCGCCATTCCAGAGGAGAAAAGGCGCTTTTCAAAGACCATTTAAAGAGTGCAAAATGTTTGATTTTAGCCAGATTAGCGACGCATGTGTAAAGTGCGGTAGGTGCATTCAAGTATGCACCATCTATAGCGTAAACCGTGATGAGGCGACAAGTCCGCGTGGATTTTTGGATTTAGTGGGTGCGTACAGCAGAGGCGAGCTAGGGCTAGATAAGGGCGCAAAGCGCATATTTGAGAGCTGCTTTTTGTGTACAAACTGTGTCGAAGTATGTCCTAAAAATTTACGTGTTGATACGGCTATTGAATTTATCCGCGCAGACATCGCCAAAAAGCACGGCATAGCGTGGTATAAGAGGGCGTTTTTCTTTTTGCTTAGGCACAGGTGGGCTATGGATTTTTGCGCGAAGCTAGGCTTTGTCTTTCAAAGTTGCGCATTTAAGTTACGTCAGGGTGGCATGAGCGCACGCTTTAGTCTGCCGATGATAAAAAAGGGGCGATTTTTACCTTCTGCTAAGCGCAAAAGCTTTTTAAACTCGCACCCAAAAATCATACCAGCAAGTACGCAAAACCCACGCAAAATCGGGCTTTTTATAGGTTGTATGGCAAATTATGCCTACACTGAAGTGGGCGAGAGTATCATAGCCATAGCTAGGGCGCTAAATCTTGAGCTAAATTTAATGAAAAAGCAGGCCTGTTGCGGTGCGCCTGCTTATTTTACAGGGGATTTAGCCACAGCTAAAGAGCTAGCAAAGAAAAATATAGCCTACTTTGAAAGCTTGCTAAATGAGGGCGGTCTTGAGGCTATTATAATTCCAGAGGCGACATGCTCTGCTATGATAAAAGTCGATTACGAGCATCTTTTTGAGGCTGGCAGCCAGTGGCAAAATAGGTTAAAAGTCATAAAAGACAGGGTGTTTATGGCGACTGAGTTTTTGAATAATTTTACAAATTTAAAAGAGCTTTTAAAAAGCCACAATGGTTTAATTGAGGATGTAAAAATCACCTATCACGACCCATGTCATGCTAGAAAAATGCAGGGGATTTGGCGTGAGCCACGAGAAATTTTAAGCCAAAAATTTATCATTAATGAGATGAGTGACTCAAACGCCTGTTGCGGATTTGGAGGGGTTAGTTTGCAGTCTGAGCGCAGAGATTTAGTCGAGGCAGTAGGGGCTAAAAAAGCCCAGATGGTAGGCTTAAGCGGTGCCGAGATAGTAAGTGCTGAGTGTAGTGCGTGTCGTATGCAAATCTCAGACGCTTTGGTAGCAAATGGGGTAAATGCTAGGTTTAAAAATCCGCTTGAGTTAATCGCCCAGAGCTTAAAAAACGATTAATTTAAAGCAAAATTAATGCAAACTTATGTAAAATAACCTAAAATAATCTTATTATACCCCCCCCCACTAAGGTATAATAGTTTAATATTTTCACAGAAAAAGGATTTAAAATCATGAAAAAGTTGATTGCTATTAGCGCATTAGCCGCTACTGTAATAACGGCAAATGCTGCAGATAGGAGTTATAGAATTTATCTAGGCGCTTTCTCTGACGCTACAAGTCAAGCGACACTGGATAAGCTAAGCTCAAATATCAAGGATGAACTAAAAGGGAGCAAGATAGCTGAAGTATCTAGCTATGCATCTGGTGCGAATAAGATACTATACCTTGATACAGAGGCTATTTCACAGGCTGAAGCAGATGAGCTTTTAGGCAAGGTAAAATCTATAAATTCAAATACAAAAACCGCATTTATGCGCCCTAAAAAATCATACATAGCTAGTGCCGAAACTATATCTGAAAATAATCCAGTAGTAACTGTATCAAATGATGATGCAAGCGTTGTTGCTACTGAGGAAAAGGCGCAAGATAGTGTTGCAAATTTACCAGCACTTGATGAGAAGCCTGTTGTTTCTAGCAATGATGAGGTCGAGGATAGCTTTACTTTAACGCTATCAGAGGCTGTAAAGCAGACCCTAGACACAAATCCTAGTCTAAAGAGCATGGAATTTAATTATCTGCAAGTCGGAAAAGATTTAAATATCTCTAAAAATGCCTACTATCCGACACTTGATTTAATCGCTACCGGTGGATATTCAAAGCAGCGTAAGAGAGAAAATGATGGACCAAGATTAAAAGATGGTGGCTTGACATCTGATGTACAGTTGGTATTAACGCAAAATATATATAATGGCGGCGCTGATGAAAATCGCATAAACTCTCAAAGTGCACGTATGGATTCTGCTGCTTATAGCGTGGCTCAAACAGCCGATAGATTGACTTTAAGCTTAGTAAATGCTTATTTGGAAGTTTTAAAAACTAAGCGTATTGTTGATGTTGAAAGAGAGAGTGTAAAAAGCCATGAATTAATCTATAACCAAATAAAAGATCGTGCAGATGCCGGGTTTGGCGTTGCCTCTGAAGAGCGTCAGGCTGGTAGCCGCTATACTCTAGCCCAATCGAATTTAATAGCAGCGCAAAATAACTATGAGGATGCATTAAGTACATTTGAAAAGCTTTATGGGCAAAAAGTCGAGGCCTCATCTTTGGTAACTCCAAATTTTGAAGTAATATTACCAACTAGCCAACAAGAAGTATATGCAAAAGCTATGCAGTGTAATCCTAGCATACTTGTGCAGCGTGCTAATATAGCCATGGCTGAATCTGTCGTAAAAGAGAAAAATGCTGCATTTTTACCAAAGCTTGATTTAGAGCTATCTGGCACTTATGAGACAAGTAAGGTATTTTACGACCACTATGACAATGAGGCTTTAAATGCGCTTGTCAAACTTAGATATAACCTTTACAACAAAGGTGCTGATAAGCTAGACAAAGAAAAAAGCCAGCTAGCAACTCAGCAAGAACAAAGAACACTTGATGAACTTGTACGTGAACTAAGCGAGAGCCTTAAGTTTTCGTGGCAGTCATATGTGCTAGAGCAGAAAAAAATGGAGTATCTAAACGAACATATAGATTATGCTAGAGCTACTCTTGACTCTTATCAGGATGAGTTTAGAATAGGACGCAGAGATCTTATAAATTTGCTTGATGCAGAGAATGAATATAACACGGCTTTAAAAGAGATAGTAAGTACTGAAACGGCGCTTTTATATGCAAAGTATAGACTACTTGATAATATGGGTATGATCTCTGATAGCTTTGAGCCAGGATTTGCTAAACGCTATATCCAAGGCGCTTGCAGTATTCAAAACGACTTAAGATAATTTAAAAATGACCGTTTTTAGGGTCGCTAAATTTATAGCAGCAGCTTTAATTAGTTGCTGCTTGCTTTATACATGGCTGGGTGCTGCTGACCAGATAAGTCAGGCCACTATTGATAAAATGGCTAAAGTTTATGGTGATGGCGGAAAACGACGAACCATAGCTTTAAATAAACTTATGGCAGAGTTAAGAGGGGCTAGTGATCTTGAAAAGCTAAAAAGAGTAAATGACTTTTTTAATCTCATACGCTGGACTGATGATATGAGCGTTTGGGGGAAAAAGGATTACTGGGCAACTAGGATGGAATTTTTGGGTAAAGGCGCAGGTGATTGTGAGGATTATGTAACTGCTAAGTATTTTACACTAAAGCAGCTTGGTGTCCCTACTAGCAAATTATACTTTACCTATGTTAAAGCTTTAAAATACAATCAAGCCCACATGGTACTATCATATTACGAAACACCAAAATCAATACCACTTATTTTAGATAACATTAATGGAAGAATTATGGTTGCAACTCAAAGGAAGGATTTGCTACCAGTTTATAGCTTTAACGGTGATTCGCTTTATCTGGCTAAGCAGGAGGGCTTAGGTCAGATAGTACCAGGTGGGAACAAGAAAAATCCAAAATGGCTAGAACTAGCCGATAAAATGAAAAAAGAGGGACTATGACACTTTTTAAACAGATGATGATAGCTGTTGGTAGCTTTGTTTTGCTTATTTTTGTTGCTGTTGCTTATTTAAATTTTAACAGCTTAAATAGCTACATAAACGCTCAGCTAGGCACAAATGCTCGGCACACGGCAAATTCAATGGGCTTGGCGATAAAATCAGTTGCTGAGTTTCAAGACCCCTCAGCCATAGAGACTATAATAAATTCCATGTTTGACAGCGGATATTATCAGATGATACGCTTTGATGATATAGACGGCAAAACCGTCGCCGAGAGCAAGCAGCTACCAGTCATAGATGGTATACCGTCGTGGTTTATAAGTTTTGCTAAATTTGAAGCACCAGTGGAGAGCAGCGAGATAATGAGCGGCTGGAGCAAGTTTGGTACGCTTTATGTACAGAGTAATCCAGGGCTTGCATATTATGAGCTTTATACAAATATGAAGGACGTTTTTTATACGCTTTTAATAATGATGGCAGTTGCGCTTGTTGCTACATATTTAGGCTTAAAAATCATTTTAGCACCCCTTGCTAGAGTACAAGACCAAGCGGAGGCCATACTCGATAATAAATTTATAATACAGGAAAAAATTCCATTTACTACCGATATGCGCCAGATGGTTTTGGCTATGAATTCCATGGTTAGTAAAGTAAAAGATGTCTTTGAAAGAGAGGCAAAAACGCTTGATAAATATCAGGAATTGCTTTATAAAGATAGCATGAGCGGGCTTTATAATCGTAGATATTTTCAGACTAAATTTAGCGAATATGCATCAAGTGAGGAGTATTCAAGCGGAGTTATGTTGCTTGTTAGCTTTAAAGAGCTTATAAATTTAAAAAAGACTTTGGGTTTTGAAAAATGGCAAAGTCTCGTGCTAAAAATCGCTGAAATGCTAAATAATGCAAGTAGTGAGAGTAAGTATAGTGCCACTCTTTGTCGTCTAAATGAAAATGACTTTGCCCTTCTTATTCCGAGTGCTAGCGCAGAGAGCTTGCAAGGGCTTGCGGCTGGGATTATGAAGCGAACTGCTGCTATGTTTGGTACCTTTGGTATCGGTGATGGAGAATGTGAGGCAAATGCCGTTATAGTTGATTATAAGCACGGAGGGGATTTAAAGACGCTTTTAACAACTGCCGATGTTACGCTAGCATCTGCTAGGGCGGCTGGAAATTATGAATACCGAACTTATAAAGACGGCTCAAACACCCTAATTCTAGGCAAAGAGCAGTATAAAGATTTAATTATAAATTCAATGAAAAATGATAAGTTTAAATTTGCGTCTCAAAAAGTCATTTCTGAAGATGGTAGCTTTACCCAAGAGGAGCTTTATTTACGCCTTGTCGATGATGAGGGCAGATGGCAAATGGCTGGATATTTTATGCCTATGGTAAATGAGCTTGATTTTGGTAGGGAGCTTGATATTTACGTACTTGAGCGTGTTGCAAAGATGGTCTTAAATGGCGCTTTTGCAAGTATTCCTGTAGCGGTTAATCTGGGCAAAGATTTGCTTGTTTCTACGGATGCTTTAAATAAACTTGATGTAATTCTTAAGCAGCTTAGCCTTACGAAGCATAAAATTTATATAGAAATACCAAATAAGGACGATATAAGCTTGCAAAACATTGAAGTTTTGGATAAAAAACTAAAAGAAAACTCATTGGGATTTGGGATTGACCACTTTGGACTAGATGCCAAAAGCATAGATAAACTTAAGGTCATAAGCCCTGATTATGTCAAAATCCAAGCCGCAAATTTAATCGATTTCTTTAGCGATAACACCACAGAACATACTAAGCGCTCATTAGACGTTATACTTGAGTCAAAGGGCATCAAGCTTGTTGCAATAGGAGTTGAAAACGAGGAGCAAAAGCAAAAACTCATCAGCTTTGGCATAAGTATCATGCAGGGCAATTACATAGACAACACTAAAAACGTAGGGTAATATTATGCAAGATAATGTTAAAAAAGATCAGCTTCTTGAGTGCTTGGTTATTTTTACCAAGCTTCACAATAATCCTTACAGCGCCGATGCACTTACAACGGGCTTGCCTGTTAAAGATGGTGAGGAGGTAGAGCTATTTTCGCTAAATAGCAAAAAATCCCTATTCACTCGTGCAGCCCAAAGAGCAGGCTTTGCTTCGACTTTGGTAAAAAAGAGCTTAAAGGATATATCTCCACTTGTTCTACCTTGCATTTTGATGCTAAAAGGAAAGAGGGCTTGCATACTCCAAAGTATTAGCGACGACCATAAATACGCCACTATTATAACCCCAGACATCCCAACTGGCTCGAGTAAAATAGAGCTAGAAAGTTTAGAGGGTGAGTATATAGGTTATGCTTATTATCTAAAGAGGGAATTTGTCCCAGATGAGAGCAATTCAAATAGTATGCACCTTATTGATGGTGGCAAGGAGCATTGGTTTTGGGGGACACTAAATCGCTCCAAAAAGATATATATTGACGTTTTGCTTGCAAGCTTTATTATAAATTTATTTGTGCTTGCCAGCCCACTTTTTACCATGAATGTCTATGACCGCGTTGTGCCAAATAACGCAGTTGAGACGCTTTGGGTGCTTGCTATTGGCGTGGCGGCGGTTTATATAATTGACCTATTTATGAAATTTATCCGCTCTTATTTTTTAGAGATGGCAGGCAAAAAATCAGATATTATAATGAGCTCGCTTTTATTTGAGCGCGTGCTTGATATGCAACTATCAAATAGACCAAAATCTATCGGAAGTTTTGCTCAAAATTTGAAAGAATTTGACACTGTGCGAGGCTTTTTTAGCTCGGTTTCCATCGCCGCTATTGTTGATTTGCCATTTACTGTAATTTTTCTTTTGACGGTTTATTTTATAGCAGGCTATATAGTTTGGGTACCGATAGTTATTATGTTAATTATTCTTTGCTATGCCCTGTTTTTAAAAGATCCGCTTCAAAAATCTATAGCCCAGACTTACGAAGCTTCAGCTATTAAAAATGGAATCTTAATAGAAAGCTTAAATGCACTTGAAACGATTAAAACTTTAGGAGCGAGTGGACGTGCGCAGTGGAGCTGGGAGGAGGCGACTGGTGAGATAGCAAACCGTAGTATAAAATCAAAAATCCTAACAAGCTCAATAGGCACTATAACGGCCTTTTTAATCCAGCTAAATACCGTATTTGTCGTAGTCCTTGGCGTATATATGATAAAAAATACTGAGCTTACCATGGGTGGGCTAATAGCAGCCGTTATCCTTTCATCTCGTGCTATTGCGCCTATTGGACAGTGCGCTGCTCTTATGTCAAATTTTGAGCAGACTAAGGCGGCTTATGAGAGCTTAAATAAGATTATGAATATGCCTGTGGAAAGACCGGATGGGAAAAAATTTGTCCGCCGTAATAAATTTGAGGGTAAAATCCAGTTTAAAAATGTCTTTTTTACATATCCAGAAAGCAGTACAAATTCAATTGACGGTATTAGTTTTACTATAAATCCTGGCGAAAAAGTAGGCATCATAGGGCGAAACGGAAGTGGTAAAACAACGATAGAAAAGCTGATTTTAGGACTTTATAAGCCAACAGATGGTGCGGTGCTAATAGACGGTATAGATATAAATCAAATCGACCCAGCCGACCTGCGTAAAAATATAGGCTACGTGCCACAAGATATAGTTTTATTTAAAGGCACTGTGCGGGAGAATATAGTCTACCGCGCGCCTTGGGTTGATGATATGCAAATTATTAAGGCCGCTAAGATTAGTGGAGTAGACGATTTTGTTAATATTCACCCACTGGGCTTTGATATGCCAGTTGGCGAAAGGGGTGACGGCATCAGCGGCGGCCAGCGTCAAAGTATCGCCGTGGCTAGAGCGTTTTTACTAGATAGCAGTATAGTGCTGCTTGATGAGCCAACAAATTCATTAGACAGTACAGCCGAGGCAAAGCTAACTAGAAATATTAAAGATAGCACGTCAAATCATACTCTCATTCTCATAACTCATAAAATGGGACTTCTTGAGCTTGTTGATAGGCTTATAGTAGTCGATAATGGCAAGATCGTGCTAGATGGTCCAAAACAAGTTGTATTAGATAAACTCTCTGGAAAGTGAGACGCAATATGCAAGAAAATCAAGAAAATTTAAATAGCACTAATGCTCCAAAAGAGGAGGCAAATCCTCAGCCAAAAGAGCCAGTCTCAAAAGACGAAGCAAAAGAGCTTAGTAAAGAGATAGGAGAGCGTATAAAATTTATAAGAACAAATGTCCAAAAAAAAGAGTATGATGCAAACGATCTGCGCTTTATGTCAAGCCTTTCTGAGGCCGTGCTTGCTAAATCCTCGTCGGCCTCAAGAAAGATACTTTATGTTATCTTTTTGGCGATTGCATGGCTTTTGATTTGGGCGAATTTTGCCGAGATTGATGAGATAACAAGAGGGCAGGGCAGCATCGTGCCATCTGGCAAAAATCAAGTCGTACAAAACCTAGAAGGCGGTATTGTCCAAGAGATTTTGGTTAAAGAGGGTGATGTAGTTAAAAAAGGACAAATTTTAATACGCATTGACAATAAAAGCTTTGAGTCAAGCTTTGGTGAGAGTGAGGTGCGTCAAAATGAACTTGAGGCTAAATTTGCAAGATTAAAAGCTGAGTCAAACGGCGAGGCTTTTGAGCTGGGCGAAAATCCAAATGACGCCATGCTTCATGAAAAAAGCCTTTATGATAGCAACCAAGCGCAGCTTGCACAGCAAGAAAATATAGTAAAAGAGCAAATTCGTCAAAAAGAGATAGAGCTTAATGAGCTAAATAGCAAAATAAACCAGCTAAAAAGCGCATACGCTCTTGTGGTTAAGGAGAAAAATATCACTGAGCCCCTGTTTAAAAAGGGGCTTGTAAGCGAGGTGGAATTCTTGCAGTTGCAAAGAAAGCTGTCTGATTTAAAGGGCGACTTAGACTCTTCTATTGTTTCAATTCCTAGGGCTCAAGCTGCCATAGCAGAGGCAAAAAATAAGCTAAGCGAGGTAAAGCTTGATTTTACAAACAAAGCAAAGAAAGAATTTAATGAAGTCTCAGCGGAGCTAGGGCGTTTGCGCCAGCAAAAAATCGGCATAGAGGATAGGGTTGATAGGACGTTGGTTCGCTCTCCTGTTAATGGCGTGGTAAGCAAGCTTTATATTCACACGGTATCAGGCGTTATAAAGCCAGGTGAAAATATAGCCGAGATAGTCCCACTTGAGGATAATCTAATAGCCGAAGTTAAGGTAAAGCCTTCAGATGTGGCTTTTTTAAGGCAGGGCTTGCCAGCTATGGTAAAGGTAACGGCATATGATTTTAGTATATATGGCGGTCTTGAGGGCGAAGTGGAGCAAATAAGTGCTGATACTGAGACTGATGAGCGCGGTAATAGCTGGTATTTGGTTAGGATTAAGACTTATAAAAATCACCTAGGCACCGACGCCAGACCGCTTCGTATTATAGTTGGTATGGTCGTTAGTGCAGATATTATTACGGGCAAAAAATCTGTACTTGATTATCTACTTAAGCCTATATTAAAAGTAAAGCAAGCTGCGCTTAGAGAGAGATGATGAGCGATATCAAATTTAGCGGCAAAACTAGCGAGTACACAGCTGCTATTTCTGCTAGCCTTGACGGCGCTATTATTATTAATGATAGCGTTTTTGAGCGAGACTATAGCAGAGTAATTACCGACCCTAATATAAATTTGATTTTTACAGATGGGGCTTTTAAGGCTGATGAGTTTTTAGTATCTGGTAAAAATACATTAGAGCTAGACGGGGTTTTGCCTTTTAAGAAAAAATTTAGTATAATGGAAAGCAATAGCCAGTATAAGCTGATTGAATTTGGTAAGCATGTCAATGTGGGGTTTGGCTCAAGAGATTGCGTGAGTTTGTCTATATTTGGCTACGATGAGCGTATGGATAGCATTATAATAGACACCAGTGCTATTTTAGATTATGTTGGATACAGTTATGCTATAGCTGATAGCTGTTTTAGCCTAAAGCTTACTGGAGTTATCGACAAAGAAATGCTTAGTAGATTGATTTTTAGCTGCGCTTGCGCGGTATATTGCGCCATAAATCGCCAGATAAAGGTAAGCATAAGCGTGGATTCTAGTTTAATCTTTTCTCAAGAGTATAATTGCGAAATCATAAGAGGGGTTTAGATGCAAATTTTACTTGTTTCAACCAAAAAGCAGATTTTAAAGCACCTTAATGAAATATTAAACAATCAAGCTCAAGAGTGCAGAGATATGTCTATGCTCGAACTCGCAATCTTTAAAGCGGCAAAAGACAACTCTATAATATGTATGGATGTTTCAAGTATGGGAGATGATGCTATTGATACTATTGAGCATTACCTTGCGCAATATCCCACCTTGCGTATCTTAGCGCTTTCGCAAAATCCAAATTTAATGGAAGGGTCTAAATTATTAGAAGTTGGCGTTAAAGGCTATGTTAATTCAAGGCTTTATGATACGCACTTAAAAGATGCGATAAAAGCTATTTCAGATGGTAATGTGTGGGTTTATCCTGAGTTTATATACTCAATGGTAAAAATGGTGTCAAAAAAAACAAATCCACAAAAAACCAATCTTGATATATTAACACCAAAAGAAAAAGATGTGGCAAATTTGGTGCTAGATGGGCTTAGCAATAAGCAAATAGCGCAGACAACGGGCGTTAGTGAGCGCACTGTAAAGGCTCATATCTCTAGCATTTATTCTAAATTCAATGTAAAAGATAGAATAGGTTTTGTCATAGCTATGGAGGATAAGGGCTAAACAAATACCGTATGATTAGCCTTTTTTTGATAAATTTATAATAATACTTTACTTTGTTCTTAAATTTTAATTTTCTAAGCCATTTTTGAATTTTTATAAAAATATCTATAAATTTTTATAAAATCTCTTGACAAACCTTTTAAAAAAAGCTATAATCCCAACTTCATTAAGACAATTTCGGATGCTGGTGTAGCTCAGTTGGTAGAGCTACTGCCTTGTAAGCAGTAGGTCGGCGGTTCAAGTCCGTTCACCAGCTCCATTTTATTTTAACAGTGTTTGACCAGATATAAAAGCATATTTTTTATTGTTAAAGGGTGAGATACTCAAGTGGCCAACGAGGGCAGACTGTAAATCTGCTGACTATGTCTTCCGTGGTTCGAATCCACGTCTCACCACCATTTGCTTATGCGGGAGTAGCTCAGTTGGCTAGAGCATCAGCCTTCCAAGCTGAGGGTCGCGGGTTCGAGCCCCGTTTCCCGCTCCACCTTTGGATACTAAACTGGGAGCTGTAATATTATTACTTATATTCGCAGTCATTTGGTTTCCATATTTTAGGTGTTTACATTGTTGCTTTCGTACCATCCTGACGCTCATATGGCTCAGAGGTAGAGCACTTCCTTGGTAAGGAAGAGGTCGCGGGTTCAAGTCCCGCTATGAGCTCCATGTCTTACGATAGTAAATAATGTAAATTAAAAAATGACAATACCACAACGGAGGAAAAGATGGCTAAAGAAAAATTTTCACGAAATAAGCCACATGTAAATATAGGCACCATTGGTCACGTTGACCATGGTAAAACAACTCTAACAGCTGCTATCTCTGCTGTTCTTTCACGCCGCGGTCTAGCTGAGCTAAAAGACTACGATAATATCGACAATGCTCCAGAGGAAAAAGAGCGTGGTATTACTATCGCTACTTCACACATCGAGTATGAAACAGAAAATCGCCACTATGCACACGTTGACTGCCCTGGCCACGCTGACTATGTTAAAAACATGATTACTGGTGCTGCTCAAATGGATGGTGCTATCCTAGTTGTTTCTGCTGCTGATGGTCCAATGCCACAAACTCGTGAGCATATCCTACTATCTCGCCAAGTTGGCGTTCCATACATCGTTGTTTTCATGAACAAAGCTGATATGGTTGATGACGCTGAGCTACTTGAGCTAGTTGAGATGGAGATCCGCGAACTACTAAGCGAGTATGACTTCCCAGGCGATGACACTCCTATTATTTCTGGTTCTGCGCTTAAAGCTCTTGATGAAGCTAAAGCTGGTACAGACGGCGAGTGGTCTGCTAAGGTTCTTGAGCTTATGGCTGCTGTTGATGATTATATCCCAACTCCAACTCGTGATACTGAAAAAGACTTCCTAATGCCAATTGAGGACGTATTCTCAATCTCTGGACGTGGAACCGTTGTTACAGGTAGAATCGAAAAGGGTGTTGTAAAAGTAGGTGATACAATCGAAATCGTAGGTATCCGCCCAACTCAAACAACAACCGTAACTGGCGTTGAAATGTTCCGCAAAGAGATGGATCAAGGCGAAGCTGGCGATAACGTAGGTGTATTGCTACGTGGTACTAAGAAAGAAGACGTTGAGCGTGGTATGGTTTTATGTAAGCCAAAATCAATCACTCCTCACACTAAATTTGAGGGCGAAGTTTATATCCTAACAAAAGAAGAGGGTGGACGCCATACCCCATTCTTTAACAACTATAGACCACAATTTTACGTAAGAACAACTGACGTTACAGGCTCAATCACTCTACCAGAAGGTACAGAGATGGTTATGCCAGGCGATAACGTAAGAATCACTGTTGAGCTAATCGCTCCAGTTGCTCTTGAAGAAGGAACACGTTTTGCGATCCGTGAGGGTGGTAGAACTGTTGGTTCAGGTGTTGTTACTAAAATACTTGCATAATTATAATTAAATTTATAATAGTGGAGAGTTAATTCTCTCCGCTTATTTTATAAGGAAGATTACAGATGAGAATTAAAGTTGGTTTAAAATGTGCTGAATGCGGTGATATAAACTATACAACAACAAAAAATAGCAAAACTATGACAGAAAAAATAGAGTTAAAAAAATACTGTCCTAGACTTAAAAAACATACTATTCATAAAGAAGTTAAACTAAAGAGCTAGTTTTGCACCATTAGGGCAATAGCTCCAACGGTAGAGCGCCGGATTCCAAATCCGATGGTTGGGGGTTCGAATCCCTCTTGCCCTGCCACTATAAGGTAATAAAATGGAAAAGATAATGAACTATTTTAAGCTTTCAAAACTTGAGCTATCAAAGGTTATATTTCCTACTAAAGAGCAAGTTAGAAACGCTTTTATAACAGTCTTTGTCGTGGTGGCAGTTGTATCTCTATTTTTAGCAATAGTAGATGCTCTTATGTCGTTTTCACTATCTAAGTTGATATAAGGAATAAAGATGGCGCACAAATGGTATGCGATACAGACTTATGCTGGTAGCGAAATGGCGGTTAAAAGAGCCATAGAAAACTTAGTAAAAGATCAAGGCATTGAAGAACAGCTAAAAGAGGTCATAGTCCCTACTGAAGATGTTATAGAGATAAAAAACGGAAAACAAAAGATAGTCGAAAGGACACTCTATCCAGGGTATGCTTTCGCTCATCTTGAGCTTGATGTGGCTCTTTGGCATAAAATTCAATTATTGCCAAAGGTAAGTAGATTTATTGGTGAATCAAAAAAACCTTCACCTTTAACTGATAAAGATATTAATACAATTCTTGAAAAAGTACAAAAGCGTGCTGCTCCTAAGCCAAAAATTTATTTTGAAGAGGGTGAGAGTGTACTTATTACAGAAGGACCTTTTGCGAATTTTACTGGAATCGTAGAAGAGTATGATATGGTTCACGGAAAGCTAAGATTAAATGTTTCTATCTTTGGTAGAAGCACCCCAGTTGAGATTTTGTATTCACAAGTTGAGAAGATAATTTAAGGAGATAGTTTATGGCTAAAAAGGTTATAGGCGAAATCAAGTTGCAAATAGCTGCAACAAAAGCAAATCCAAGTCCACCAGTTGGTCCAGCTCTTGGTCAGCAGGGCGTAAATATAATGGAGTTTTGTAAAGCATTTAATGAAAGAACAAAAGATATGGCTGGCTTTAATATTCCAGTTGTTATCACTGTTTATGCCGATAGAAGCTTCACATTTATCACCAAACAGCCACCAGCAAGCGACCTAATTAAAAAGGCAGCTGGTATATCAAAAGGTACAGATAATCCATTAAAAAACAAAGTTGGTAAATTAACAAAAGCTCAAGTTCTTGAGATAGTTGATAAAAAAATTGCTGATTTAAACACAAAAGATAAAGAGCAAGCCGCTAAAATAATCGCTGGCTCTGCTCGTTCTATGGGTGTTGAAGTAATAGACTAATAACCCTTACCGCCGGGTTGCTAGACAGAAGGCGGAAGCACTTTAGAATGCGGAGAGAATAATGTCAAAAAACACTAAAAGATTTCAAGAGCTACTTAAAAAGGTAGATACAGATAGAATTTATAATATAAGCGAAGCAATAGATACGGTAAAGACTTTAAAATCAGCTAAATTTGATGAAACTGTTGAAATCGCATTAAAATTAAACGTTGATCCAAGACACGCTGATCAAATGGTGCGCGGTTCTGTGGTTTTACCAGCTGGCACAGGCAAAAAGGTGCGTGTGGCCGTTATCGCAAAAGACGCTAAAGCTGATGAAGCCAAAGCAGCTAGTGCTGATATAGTGGGCGCTGAGGATTTAGTCGATGATATTAAAAAAGGTATTATGAATTTTGATGTACTAATTGCTACACCAAATTTAATGGGTCTGGTAGGTCAAGTTGGACGTATTTTAGGACCAAAAGGCTTAATGCCAAATCCAAAAACAGGTACAGTTACAATGGATGTGGCCCAAGCTGTAAATAACGCTAAAAGTGGTCAAGTAAATTTCCGTGTCGACAAACAGGGAAATATTCATGCAGGACTTGGTAAGTCAAGTTTCTCTAAAGAGCAGCTTTTAGAAAATATCTCAACTTTTATAAAAGCCATAAATAAACACAAGCCAGCCGCTGCTAAAGGACGTTATGTCAAGAATGCGGCGCTATCTTTAACAATGAGCCCATCTATTTTATTAGATACTCAAGAAGTTATGGATCTTAAATAAAACTGGGGGTTATATCCCCATTTTAGTATATCTTAGATTGGAGATAGCAGAGGCCCTTGGGCTTAATTGATTCGACCTACTCTGCTTGAAATCGCCGGTCGGAAAGGAGAAAAAGTGACTAGAACTCAAAAATCTGAAATCATAGCTACACTTGCTAATGAATTCCAAGCAGCTTCTGCAGTTATAGTTTGCGATTATCGTGGACTTGTAACAAAAAAACTTGAAGGCTTAAGAGATGCTGCTAGAGAAGCTGGTGTTAAAGTCAGAGTGGTTAAAAATACTCTTGCTAATATCGCACTTAAGCAAGCAAATAAAGAAGGTCTTGAGCTTAAAGATACAAACATTTATGTTTGGGGTGAAGATCAACTAGCTGTTACTAAGGTTGTGGCTAAATTTGAAGAGAGCAATGCCGAGTTTTTCAAAATTAAAACTGGACACGTTGATGGCGAAGTTGTTAGCGTTGAACATATCAAAGCTCTTTCAAAAATGCCAAGTCGCGACGAGCTTATTGCTATGTTGCTTCAAGTATGGAATGCGCCTATCCAAAATTTCACTATCGGATTAAATGCGCTTAAAGAGAAAAAAGAACAAACTGCATAATTTGCAGAAACTAGGAGAATTAAAATGGCAATCACTAAAGAAGACGTATTAGAGTTTATATCTAACCTTTCAGTTCTTGAACTAAGCGAATTAGTTAAAGAATTCGAAGAAAAATTTGGCGTAAGCGCTGCTCCAGTTATGGTAGCTGGTGCTGTTGCTGGCGGTGCGGCTGCTGCTGAAGAAGAAAAGACTGAGTTTAATATCGTGCTTGTTGATTCAGGCGATAAGAAAATCAACGTTATTAAAGTTGTTCGCGCTCTTACTGGCCTTGGCCTTAAAGAGGCTAAAGACGCTGTTGAAGGTACTCCATCAGTACTTAAAGAAGGCGTTAGCAAAGAGGAAGCTGAAGCAGCTAAGAAAGAGCTTGAAGAAGCTGGTGCTAAAGTCGAGCTTAAGTAATTCTTTTACTTTATTCAACCAAAAATGCAGAGAGGGCTTTTGCCCTCTCTTTTTAAATTTTGACGCCTTGTGAAAAGAGGCTTGATACTTTTCTTTCAAAATTACCACGAGGTAGATATATGTTAAATAGTTTATACTCGGGAAATCGTCTAAGGGTTGATTTCTCAAATGTTGTTAAAGAGATTGATGTTCCTAACCTACTGCAACTACAAAAAAAGAGTTTTGATCATTTTTTAAACCTTGATAATAAAAGCCATGAGAGTGGAATAGAAAAAGTTTTTAGATCTATCTTTCCTATTCATGATCCGCAAAATCGCCTGACTTTAGAGTATGTAAGCTCTGAGGTTGGAAAACCAAAATACACTATTAGAGAGTGTATCGAACGAGGACTTACTTATTCGGTAAATTTAAAAATCAAAATACGCCTTATCGCTCATGAAAAAGATGAGAAAACTGGTGAAAAAGTTGGCGTAAAAGATATAAAAGAACAAGAGATTTTTATACGTGAAATACCATTGATGACAGATAGAATTTCATTTATCATAAATGGCGTTGAGCGTGTAGTTGTTAATCAACTACATAGAAGCCCTGGGGTTATCTTTAAAGAGGAAGAAAGCTCCACTGTGGCGAATAAACTAATAAGCACAGCTCAAATCATACCGGATAGAGGTAGCTGGCTATACTTTGAATACGATGCAAAAGACGTACTTTATGTGCGTATTAATAAACGCAGAAAAGTGCCTGTAACAATACTATTTAGAGCGCTTGGATACAAAAAACAAGATATTTTAAAGCTATTTTATCCTATTCAGACGCTATTTGTTAAAAATAATAAATTCTTAACAGAGTTTAATCCCGATGATTATATGGGTAGGATTGAGTATGATATAAAAGACGAAAATGGAAATTTAATACATCAAGCAGGCAAGAGACTAACTAAGAAAAAGATTGATGAAATCACTAGCAAGGGCGTTAAATTTGTAGAATACCCTACCGAAATGCTTATAGGTAGATTTCTCTCAAGTCCTGTTGTAAATAAAGAAAGTGGCGAGGTTATATACGATACTCTAGCTCAACTTGACGAAAACAAACTGGTTAAAATTTTAAATGAACAAGAGAGTATTGAGATAGCAAATAACTCAGCTCCTGGTGTTGATGATGCAATTATAAATTCATTCTTAGCAGATAATGAAACGCTTAAGCTACTTAAGCAAACAGAGGGTATAGATGATGAAAACGATCTATCTGCGATTAGAATTTATAAGGTAATGCGCCCTGGTGAACCGGTAGTAAAAGACGCGGCAAAAAGCTTTGTAAATGATATTTTCTTTAATCCTGAAAGATATGACCTAACAAAAGTCGGCCGTATGAAAATGAATCATAAGCTAGGACTTGATGTGCCAGAGTACGTTACGGTTTTAACTAGTGAGGATATTATAAAAACGGCAAAATACCTCATAAAAGTTAAAAATGGACAAGGGCATATTGATGACCGCGATCACTTAGGCAATCGCCGCATCCGCTCAATAGGCGAGTTACTTACCAACGAGCTTCATTTAGGTTTTGTCAAAATGCAAAAGGCAATCCGTGATAAATTTACCAGCCTAAGCAACAATATTGATGAGATTATGCCGTATGATCTTATTAATCCAAAAATGATAACAGCTACCATCATGGAGTTTTTTACCAGCGGACAGCTAAGTCAGTTTATGGATCAGACCAACCCACTAAGCGAAGTAACACATAAGCGCCGTCTTTCGGCTCTTGGTGAGGGTGGATTAGTAAAAGAGCGAGCTGGCTTTGAGGTGCGTGACGTACACCCTACTCACTACGGACGAATTTGTCCTGTTGAGACTCCAGAGGGGCAAAATATCGGACTTATTAATACCCTTTCAACTTATGCGAAAGTAAATGATCTAGGCTTTATAGAGGCTCCGTATAAAAAGGTGGTAGATGGGGTAGTAACTGATGAAATAGTCTATCTTACTGCTACGCAAGAGGAGGGCAACGTCATAGCCCCAGCTTCAACTAAGCTCAATGATAAGGGTATGATTGAGGAGGATTTGCTAGAGGTCAGACGTGATGGCGAGATGGTGCTTGCGCGTAGAGAGGAGGTTACACTAATCGACCTTTGTTCTGGTATGATAGCTGGTGTAGCTGCCTCACTTATTCCATTTTTGGAGCACGATGACGCCAACCGCGCGCTAATGGGTTCAAACATGCAGCGTCAAGCTGTGCCACTTTTGCGAGCTACAGCTCCTATTGTTGGTACTGGCATGGAGAGTGTTGTTGCGCGTGATGTTTGGGAGAGCGTGAAAGCTAAACGTGGTGGCATAGTCGAAAAAGTAGACAATAAAAATATCTTTATCCTTGGCGAGGATGAGGCTGGTCCTTACATAGACCACTATTCGCTTGAGAAAAACTTACGAACAAACCAAAATACAACCTTTTCTCAACATCCGATAGTCAAAAAAGGCGATGAAGTAAAAGCAGGCGAAATCATAGCTGATGGTCCTAGCATGGAAAAAGGTGAGCTAGCTATAGGCAAAAACGCCCTAATCGCCTTTATGCCGTGGAATGGTTATAACTACGAAGACGCTATCGTAATCAGCGAGAAAATGATCCGTGAGGATGCCTTTACTAGCGTACATATCTACGAAAAAGAGATAGAGGCTCGTGAACTAAAAGACGGCGTTGAAGAGATAACAAAAGACATACCAAATATAAAAGAAGAAGACCTAATGCACCTTGATGAGAGTGGTATTATTAAAATAGGTACCGAAGTCAAGCCTGGTATGATACTTGTAGGCAAAGTCTCTCCAAAAGGTGAAGTCAAGCCTACTCCAGAGGAGCGTCTTTTAAGAGCGATATTTGGCGAAAAAGCGGGACACGTTGTAAATAAATCGCTTTACGCTGGTGCTAGCCTTGAGGGCGTTGTAGTAGATGTGAAAATTTTTACCAAAAAGGGTTACGAAAAAGACGCTAGGACAAATAAAGCCTACGAGGATGAAAAGGCTGCCCTAGAAAAAGAGCATCACGACCGCCTTTTAATGCTTGATAGGGAGGAGATGCTAAAAGTAACCTCTTTATTATGTAAAAATCCACTTTTAGTAGATATTGATATAAACAAAAAGCCTTATAAAAAAGGCGACAATATTGAAGTAAGCGATTTAGAAAGCGTAAATAGGTTTACTTTAAATTCAATCGTTAAAAGCTTTGATAAAGACGTGCAGAAGCGATATGACGAGCTTAAAAACTATTTCCAAAACGAAAAGAAAAAGCTAAAAGAGGAGCATGACTCCAAAATTGAGATAATAGAAAAAGATGACATCTTGCCAAGCGGAGTAGTCAAGCTAGTAAAAGTCTATATCGCTACTAAGCGAAAGCTAAAAGTGGGTGATAAGATGGCTGGACGCCACGGAAACAAGGGCATTGTCTCAAACATCGTCCCAGAAGTTGATATGCCGTATCTGCCAAGCGGTCAGATAGTCGACATCGTCCTAAACCCACTGGGTGTTCCTAGCCGTATGAATATCGGTCAAATTTTAGAAAGCCACCTAGGGCTTGTGGGATATCGCTTGGGCGAACAGATAAATGAAATTTTTGAAAATAAAAAGGGCGAGTGGGTCAAAGCACTACGTGAGAAAATGATAGAAATAGCTAGTGTCTCAAAGCTAATGGACGCTAAGGATGTCTTATGTAAGATGAGCGATGAGAAGCTAATCGAATATGCTAGAGACTGGAGCCGCGGGGTGAGATTTGCTACGCCTATTTTTGAGGGCGTTAAGGCTGAGGAATTTGCTAAGCTTTTTGAAATGGCAAAAATCGACATGGACGGTAAAACCGAGCTTTACGATGGGCGTACAGGCTCAAAGATAAGAGAACGCGTTAATGTCGGCTGCATGTATATGCTAAAACTGCACCACCTAGTCGATGAGAAAGTTCATGCTAGAAGCACTGGTCCATACAGCTTAGTTACACAGCAGCCAGTCGGCGGTAAGGCGTTATTTGGCGGACAGAGATTTGGAGAGATGGAGGTATGGGCGCTTGAAGCTTATGGTGCGGCTCATACGTTAAGAGAAATGCTAACTGTAAAATCAGACGATGTTGAGGGGCGTTTATCTGCCTATAAGGCGCTAACCCGCGGCGAAAATGTACCAGAAACAGGCATACCAGAGACGTTTTTTGTGCTTACAAACGAGCTAAAATCACTAGCTCTTGATGTTGAGATATATGACGAGGAAAAAACAGATGAGTGAGCTAAAACCGATAGAGATAAAAGAAGAGGCTAGACCTAGGGATTTTGAGGCGTTTCAGCTACGCCTTGCAAGTCCAGAAAAGATAAAATCATGGAGCTATGGAGAGGTTAAAAAGCCTGAGACCATCAACTACCGCACGCTAAAGCCTGAAAGGGATGGACTATTTTGTGCGAAAATTTTTGGGCCTATTAGGGATTATGAGTGCCTTTGCGGTAAGTATAAAAAGATGCGCTACAAGGGCATAAAGTGCGAAAAGTGTGGCGTTGAAGTAACGACTTCTAAAGTCCGCCGAAGCCGCATGGGGCATATCGAGCTAGTTACCCCGGTAGCTCACATCTGGTATGTAAATAGCCTTCCAAGCCGTATCGGCACGCTACTTGGCATAAAGATGAAAGACCTTGAGCGTGTACTTTATTATGAGGCGTATATAGTAGAAAATCCAGGTGAAGCCTTTTATGATAATGAAAATTCAAAAAAGGTCGAAAAATACGACGTGCTAAACGAAGAGCAATATCAAATGCTTATTCAAAGATACGATGAGAGCGGATTTGTCGCTCGCATGGGTGGAGAAGTCATACGTGATATGCTTGCAGAGCTTGATTTAACAGAAATTTTAATCCAGCTTAAAGACGAAATGCAAAGCACAAATTCAGAGGCAAAGAAAAAAAGCATAGTAAAACGTCTAAAAGTCGTTGAGAGCTTTTTAGTCTCTGGCAACCGCCCAGAGTGGATGATGATAACAAATTTACCAGTCCTGCCGCCTGATTTGCGTCCGCTTGTCAGCCTTGACGGGGGTAAATTTGCAGTTTCTGATGTCAATGACCTTTACCGCCGTGTGATAAACCGCAACAGCCGTCTTAAGCGACTAATGGAGCTTGACGCACCTGAGATTATCATACGAAACGAAAAGAGAATGCTACAAGAAGCAGTCGATGCACTTTTTGATAACGGCAGACGTGCAAATGCCGTAAAGGGTGCTAATAAACGCCCGCTAAAATCGCTTAGTGAGATAATCAAAGGCAAGCAGGGGCGCTTCCGTCAAAACCTGCTAGGCAAGCGTGTGGATTTCTCTGGCCGTTCAGTCATCGTCGTTGGACCAAAGCTAAGAATGGATCAGTGCGGCTTGCCAAAGAAAATGGCGCTTGAGCTATTTAAGCCGCACCTTTTAGCTCGCCTTGAAGAGAAGGGCTATGCAACCACAGTTAAGCAGGCTAAAAAGATGATAGAGGATAAGACAAATGAAGTCTGGGAGTGCCTTGAAGAGGTGGTAAAAGATCACCCTGTAATGCTAAACCGTGCGCCGACGCTTCACAAGCTTTCTATCCAGGCCTTTCACCCAGTGCTAGTTGAGGGCAAGGCTATCCAGCTTCATCCGCTAGTTTGTGCGGCATTTAACGCCGACTTTGACGGAGATCAGATGGCAGTACACGTCCCTCTAAGCCAAGAGGCTATTGCGGAGTGTAAAATTCTAATGCTAAGCTCCATGAATATCCTTCTACCTGCAAGTGGCAAGGCTATAACGGTACCAAGCCAGGATATGGTTTTGGGGCTTTATTATCTAAGCCTTGAGCGAGAGGGCAGCAAGGGTGAGAATAAAATTTTTGCTAGCGTTGATGAAGTAATGATAGCTGAGGAGGCAAACGCTCTAGGGCTTCACGCAAAAATCAAGACAAATATCGAAGGTAAGACCCTATTTACCACAGCTGGTAGGCTTATACTTCGCTCAGTGTTGCCTGATTTTGTGCCAGATGATATGTGGAATAAAATTCTAAAGAAAAAAGACATAGCCAACCTAGTTGATTATGTTTATAAAAATGGCGGACTTGAAGTAACGGCTGAATTCCTAGACAAGCTTAAAAATCTAGGCTTCCGCTACGCGACAAAAGCTGGTATTTCAATCTCGATTGCTGATATTATCGTGCCTGAAAATAAAGAGGAGCGTATAGACGAAGCCAAGAAAAAGGTGCGTGAAATTCAGCGCCAATATGGCTCTGGCCTATTAACAGATAGCGAAAGGTATAATAAAATCGTCGATATTTGGACGGATACAAATAACCAAGTAGCAAGCGAGATGATGGGGCTTATCAGAAATGACAAGGGTGGCTTTAACTCTATTTATATGATGGCAGATAGTGGTGCTAGGGGCTCTGCAGCTCAAATTCGTCAGCTAGCTGGTATGCGTGGCCTAATGGCCAAGCCAGATGGTTCAATTATCGAAACGCCAATCGTCTCAAACTTCCGCGAGGGGTTAAATATGATGGAGTACTTTATCTCCACTCACGGCGCACGTAAGGGTCTAGCCGATACTGCCTTAAAGACAGCAAACGCTGGTTATCTAACTCGTAAGCTAATTGACGTAGCGCAAAATGTTAAGGTTACCATTGATGATTGCGGCACTCACGAGGGCGTTGAGATAACAGAAATCACCGAAAACGGCGAGCTAATCGAAAGCCTAGAAGAGCGAGTACTAGGTCGCGTGCTAGCTGATGACGTGATAGATCCAATCACAAATGAAATTCTCTTTGCCGAAGGGACGCTAATCGACGAAGAAAAGGCAAAAATCTTAGGTGAGAGCGATATAAAATCAGTCAGCATCCGCACCCCAATCACGTGCAAGGCAGCCAAGGGCGTGTGTGCGAAGTGCTACGGCATAAACCTAGGCGAGGGCAAGCTTGTTAAGCCAGGTGAAGCTGTGGGCATTATCTCTGCTCAAAGTATCGGCGAGCCGGGTACACAGCTAACACTTAGGACTTTCCACATCGGTGGAACGGCAAGCACTGAACAGCAAGACCGCCAAGTCGTCGCAAGCAAAGAGGGCTTTATCCGCTATTATAACCTTAACACATACGAAAATGGTGGCAAGCACATCGTGGCAAATCGCCGTAATGCAGCCGTGCTTTTGGTTGAGCCAAAGATAAAATCGCCAATTGATGGGGTTATAAGTATAGATGTGGCTCATGAGGATATAAATATAACCATAACAGGTAAAAAAGAAAAGGTAAGCTACGTTTTACGCCGTGGAGATTTGGCTAAGCCAAACGAGCTAGCAGGCGTAAGTGGCAAAGTAGAAGGTAAAATTTATATTCCTTACTCAGATGGCGATAGTGTGAATGCAAACGAGAGCATAGCCGAGATTATAAAAGAGGGCTGGAACGTGCCAAATCGTATTCCGTTTGCCAGCGAGCTACGCATAGCCGACGGCGAGCCGGTAACGCAAAAAATCGTCTCAGGGGCTAGTGGGGTTATTAAATTCTTTATCCTAAAGGGCGATTATTTAGAGCGTGTTAAGGATATTAAAAAAGGCTATCAGGTAGAGGAGAAGGGGCTTTTTGTCGTCGTTTCTGATAAGGACGGTAGAGAGGCGGTACGCCACTACATACCACGCCACTCGATAATCGAGCTTGATGATAATAGTGCGGTTGAGTCAAGTAGTGTCATAGCTATGCCAAAAGAGGGTGCAAACTTAGTTGTGGCTGAGTGGGATCCATACTCTACGCCTATTATCGCTGAAGAAGCAGGCGTGGTGGCATTTGAGGATATTGAGCCAGGATATTCAGCAGCTGAGCAGTATGATGAGGCGACAGGGCAGAGCAGGCTAGTGATAAATGAGTACCTCCCAGGAGGCGTAAAACCAACTATCATTATAGCTACAAAATCAGGCACTATCCGATACCAGCTAGAGCCAAAGACGGCTATTTTCGTCTCTGATGGTGCTAGTGTGGCTCAGGCGGATTTGTTAGCCAAGACACCAAAAGCGGTGGCAAAATCAAAAGACATCACAGGTGGTCTACCTCGTGTTAGTGAGCTATTTGAGGCTAGAAAGCCAAAAAATACGGCGATTGTGGCTGAGATTGACGGCGTAGTACGCTTTGATAAGCCGCTTCGCTCAAAAGAGCGTATCATCATCACGGCTGAGGATGGCACCACATCTGAGTATCTAATAGATAAAACACGCCAAATTCAGGTTCGCGATGGGGAGTTTGTACATGCTGGCGAGAAGCTAACAGACGGTGTCATTTCTAGCCATGATGTGCTTAGAATTTTGGGCGAAAAGGCACTGCATTATTATCTAATCAGCGAGATTCAGCAGGTTTACCGCCGCCAGGGTGTTGCGATTTCGGATAAGCACATTGAGATTATCGTCTCTCAAATGCTCCGCCAGGTTAAAATCGTCGATAGTGGTAACACAAACTTTATCGTAGGCGATATGGTTTCTAGGGTTAAATTTAAAGAGGAGAATGAGCGCATTATGAAAATGGGTGGTGAGCCAGCCATTGCTGAGCCTGTTCTGCTGGGTGTTACTCGTGCTGCTATAGGTAGTGATAGCGTTATTTCGGCCGCTTCATTCCAAGAGACCACAAAGGTGCTTACAGAGGCGTCGATTGCGGCTAAATTTGATCACTTAGAGGATCTAAAAGAAAACGTCATCTTAGGGCGCATGATACCTGTTGGCACAGGGCTTTATAAAGATAAAAAGGTCAAAATAAAGCAGCTTTAGGTTTTTAAATTTTAAAAAGCTGACTTGCCTCGTTAGCGTATTTTAGGAGCTTTGCTTCGTCGCTTCGAGGCTTATACTAGTAAAATTTGGCTCGATAGATTATATGTCTAATCTATGCCAAATTTTACTTCTTAACATCATAAAATCATCTTTTAATACTTCGCATTTTAAAACAATCCAGCTTGTATTACTATTTTAAAATAAGGCATTTCATTTAAAAAGCTTTGCTTTTCATTGATTTTGTGGGTTAAATTAATTTAGTCATAGATAAAGTGATGTGGATTTAAAGCATTTAAATTCGTGCTAGCTATGGATTATGTTAGTAAAGCAAAGTTTTGTGCTTAAGCGTCTTATATAGGAGCAGATTGCATTAAATATGCAAATTTAAAGCATAAATTTATAAAATCCATCTAGACAAGCTCTAGTTGGGTTTTTGCTTTAAGGTAGCTAGTCTAGGCTAAATATTTTTTAAAAAATGGCACGATTTTCTCAAGAGCTTGTGAGGTAGTAGCTGGCTTGTAGTATAAATCATAGTGTGAATACCCTTTTATCACGACTAGTTCCTTGTCTTTTGAGGCGGCTTTGCGGATTATCTCGTAGCCATCGTGATATGAACCAAACTTGCCTACCACGTCGCCCACGATCGCCATTAAAGGCGTTTAATAACGCCTCGACTAGATTAAACGCATCACAAGCAAGCGCACCGCTGCTTAAAGAGTATTATATTTGTTACACAGTTTGGCTTTGAAACTCGGTTTGGATAATAAGTTGCATCAAAGTCAGCGTCAGATTTTTAGCTTCATCTACGCTATGGTATTTAATTCTCCTGCCCTTTTGGCTCAGCATTTCTAACCTTAAGCATATTCTCTAAAACACTGTTTTGGTCATATCCACTAAAGCGCTCTCTCTATAAAGCCTACCAAAATTCACCCCAGACACCGTAGCCACTGCACGAAAGCGCTTTTTACTCATTGCTGCATTTATAGCATATCCGCATTACGCCACAGACGCCAAGTGCTCCTATTTTATCACTATTTACAATTACATAATCACACACGTATTTAAAATCAAGCACCCTTAATGATGGCTCCTCTAGCCTACGTGGCTCGCCACCACTTTCTCCTTGAAATCCAGTGTCAAATGCCACCGCCACAAAGCCAGCCTTAGCTAGGGCTGTGGCATATACGTTGCCTGCGGTTTGCTCCTTGCAGCTGCCTATTGGATGGGTGCAGATGATGGCTGGATATTTTTTGCTATCGCTAAAGTCATCTGGGTAGTAAATGCTTGCTGAAATATCCCAAGCCAGGGATTTTATTTCATTTTTGCATTTAGTAAATTTTTAATTTTTATCTTTTGAATTATGCCCAAACTTATAAAAACATTTAAATTCTAAATTGGCGAGTGGATAATGTGTTTCCAAAAGCAACACATTTATAAATTTTTAAAGCCTTATCTATAAAATCCATAAAAAACGCAAGCAAAAATATTGTAAATTATGCAGATTAATTTATCCCCAAGGAGAGCACATGCAACACTTAAAGTGGTTTAAAGCAGACTACGTTAAGTTTAAAAATCTAGCAAAGGAGGTTTTAAAAGATAGGGTATATGACAGCTATTTGCTTCGTTACGCATATGGTATAGACGCTAGCTGTTATGCTTATACACCAAAGATAGTCGTTAAGGTTAAAAATGAAGCCGAAGTTATAGCTATACTTAAAATAGCCTCTGAGTGCTCTACTCCAGTTACGTTTCGTGCAGCTGGTAGCTCGCTATCTGGGCAGGCTTGTAGCGATAGCGTTTTAGTCGTGGCAAATGAGGGCTGGCGGGATTATGAGATAAAAGAAAATGGCAATCTAATAAGCCTAGCCCCAGGCGTCATAGGCGCAGATGCAAACGAGCGCTTAAAGCCATTTGGCACACGCATAGGACCAGACCCAGCCACGATAAATACCGCTATGATAGGTGGAATTTATAGCAATAACTCAAGCGGTATGTGCTGCGGCGTGGCGCAAAACAGCTATAATACCGTAAGGTCAGTTAGGGTGATTTTGCTTGATGGTTTTGTGCTAGATACGGCTGATGAGGCTAGTGTGGCGCAGTTTATGCAGACGCACTCTTATATGGTAAATGAGCTTTTAAATCTGCGCGAGGAGATAGTAAAAGACCCAGAGTTAAGCGCGCTAATAGCTAGAAAATACAAGATAAAAAACACCACAGGCTATGCGATAAACAGCTTGCTTGATTTTAGCGATATAAAAGAAATTTTAAATCATATATTCATAGGTGCAGAGGGGACGCTGGGATTTATTAGTAGGGTGGATTATGAGTGTGTGAGGCTTGCTGGTGCTACTGGGTGCGGACTTTTGTTTTATTCAAATTTAGATGACGCAGCCACAGCGGTTACTCGCCTAGCTGGGCTTAGTCGTGATGAGATAGCAGCAGCCGAGATGATGGATTATGCTAGCTTAAAGAGCTTAAAAGGCGTGCAGGGCATACCGCCTGAGCTGCTTGAGGTGCCAGTTGGGACAAGCTGCATACTAATCCAAAGTGAAGCAGATGATGAGGCTAGGCTTGATATAAATTTATCAAAAATAGAAAAGCTTTTAGCCGATATTCCAAGTGCAAAGCCAAATGCTTTTAGTAAAGATCCAGCAGTCTATGGTGTGTGGTGGAAAATACGTAAGGGGCTTTTGCCAATAGCTGCTGGATTTCGTAGACCAAGTGCGACAGTTATAACAGAGGATGTGTGCTTTAAGATAAATGATTTTTGCGCTGGCGTGGCGATGCTTAGTGAGCTTTTTAAAAAGTACGGCTTTAGTGATAATGCTATCATTTTTGGACACGCTTTGGCTGGAAATCTGCACTTTATCATCACGCCTGATTTTAACAACCCTAGTGAGTATAACGCTTTTGCGGATTTAGTTGAGGAGCTAAGTTATAAGGTATCAAAAATGGAAGGCTCCATAAAAGCAGAGCATGGTACTGGGCGCATGATAGCGCCTTTTGTCGAGCTTGAGTGGGGCGCTAAAGCATATGACATAAACCGCCGCATAAAGGCCATTTTTGACCCTGCAAATCTCTTAAATCCAGACGTAATAATCACAGATGATCCAGAAATTTATCGCAAAAATTTAAAAGCGATGAGTGAGATAGATGCACTTTATAACACCTGTATTGAGTGTGGGGCCTGTGAGCGAAACTGCCCAAGCCGCGACCTCACCCTTACTCCTCGCCAGCGCATAGGCTTGTTGCGTGAGATGGCGCGTCTTGAGCAAGCTGGAGATAGCGCACTTGTGGCTGAGCTTAAGGATGGGTATGATTATTATGGGCAGCAGACCTGTGCGGCTTGTTCTATGTGTTCTTTGCTTTGTCCTTTGGGGATTGACACGGCAAATATCGCGTTAAGCCTGCGTAAAAAAGCCTTTAAAAATACAGAAAAAATAGCCCAAAAAGTGGGTGCCGATATGGGTAAAACAGTTGCTGTTGCGCGCTTTGCTTTAGGTGTGGCTAGTGGGGTTAGCCGTGTGATAGGGGCTAAGAATTTAAGCCGTGTTACAAGTCTAGCTAGAAAGCTAAGTCAAAATTTGCCATATGCGCCAGAAGTCATGCCAAGTGCAAATAAATACGCCCTAAAAAGCCGAGAAAACGGCGGAGCTAAACGCGTGATTTACTTTAGCACCTGTATAAATCGTGCCTTTGCGCCAAACCCAAGCTTTGAGGATACTAGAAGCCTGCAAGAGGTCTTTGAGAGCATTTGCGCTAAGGCTGGGGTTAGTGTGATTTATCCAGATGGGATTAGTAAAATGTGCTGTGGTCTTGGCTTTGAAAATTATGAGGACATATCGCACAAAAAGGGCGATGAGCTAATATTGTGGCTAAAAGAGGCAAGTCAAAATGGCGAGATAGATATAGTTATGGATCACTCCGCCTGCTTTGCGCACACTATCACACATGCCGCAAAGGGTGCTGGGCTAAGAATTTATGAGCTTAGCGAGTATCTTTACTCTTTGTTACCGCTTCTTAGCATAAAGCCACGCGAGGCTGGGGTGCTGGTGCATAAGCAGTGTGAGCTAAAAAAGGTAAAAAAAGATGAATTTATCGAACTCATCGCCAAAGCTTGTGCTAGCAGAGTTTATAATATAGATAGCTTTGCTTGTTGTGGTTTTGCAGGGCAGAAGGGCTTTTTTACACCTGAATTAAATATAAGTGCTACAAAAGATCTAAAAAAAGAGGCTAAATTTAAGCTCATAACCATGGGTGTAAGCACCTCCTCAACCTGCGAGATAGGGTTAAGCAGTGCGGCTAATGTGCCATTTATAAATGTGGCATATCTGCTTGATAGCTGTTGCTAAAAAGGGGATAAATTTAAGATTTGTTATGTTATATTTTTATTTAAGTTAAAGGAAAAATATGCAAAATGAACTTTTTTATCCAAAATGTGTCAGCGACCTGCTAGATAGGGCGGCATTGCTATATCCAGATAATACTGCACTTATTTTTGGTGAGAGTTGCATTAGCTATGCAACTTATGCAGCTAGAGTGGACGCTTTAGCAAGTGAGCTTATTAGACGAGGGTTAAAAAAGCAGCCAGTTTTGGTGCTTTTGCCAAAGGGCATAGATGCGCTTGTGGCGTTTTTAGCTGTGGCAAAGAGCGGAAATTTTTACAGTGTGCTTGATGAGAAAACTCCTATTGATAGGGTGCTTGCGGTGTGCGATAAGCTAGCTCCAGCGCTAATTATTAGCGATGAGACTAGCTTTTCTAACTTTAAAGAGCTTGATAAAGAGGCGATATTTACCAGCGAATTTGAAAGCTTTACTGCCGATAGTGTGCTACTTAAAAATCGTGCTAGGGAGATTATTGATACGGATTTGGCTTACGTGCTTTTTACATCAGGTAGTACTGGAGTACCAAAGGGTGTTGCGATTACACATAAAAGTGTGATTGATTATACGTTTTGGGTGTGTAATAAATTTAATCTCTCAAGTAGCGACGTCTTTGCAAATCAGGCTCCATTTTACTTTGATAACTCCATTTTGGATATTTATTCGACCATAGCTGTGGGCGCAGGGCTTTTAATAGTGCCAAACGCACTCTTTGCCTTTCCTCTTAGAGTGCTTAGCTTGCTAGAGCAAAACGGCGTAAATAGTATATTTTGGGTGCCTTCTGTGCTAGTATATTTTGCAAATACAAATGCGCTTAATAGTATAAATTTAAAGCTTAAAAGGGTGCTATTTTGTGGCGAGGTAATGCCGACTAAGCAGCTAAATATATGGCGCACTCATGTCCCAGACGCGCTTTATGCAAATTTATACGGACCAACCGAGATAACGGACGTGTGTACGTTTTATATTGTAAATCGTGAGTTTGGCGACGATGAGATTTTGCCTATTGGTGGGGCGTGCGAAAATACCGAAGTGCTTGTGTTTGATGAAAATATGAAGCAGATAATGCCTCAAAATGCTGGTGAAAGAGGAGAGCTTTACGTCCGTGGTAGCGGGCTTAGCGTGGGGTATTATGATGATAAAGCTCGCACTGATGAGGTATTTATCCAAAATCCTCTGCAAAGCGCATACGCTGAGCGAATTTATCGAACTGGGGACGTGGTGGCGTTTAATGAGTTTGGTGAGCTTATCTGCTTTGGGCGGATTGATAGCCAGATAAAGCTAAAAGGACATCGCATAGAGCTAGGCGAAATAGAGGCGGTTGCAAGTGCGATTGATGGTGTAAAGCGTAGCGCATGTGTCTTTGATGGTAATAATTTGGCGCTTTTTTATGAAGCTAGTAGCGAGCTTGAGCTAAAGTCGGCGTTGAGCAAAAAGCTTGCTCCATACATGGTGCCGTCTTTAGTTTTTAGAGTGGATAAATTTATCCTAAATGCAAACGGCAAAATTGACCGCAAAGTACTTTTAGCCAGACTTAAGTCCATGGATGGTGCTCGTGTTTAGCGATATTATTGTCGTTGGCTTTTCGCGAGTGGCGAATGAATGCGCTAAGATAGCGAGTGAATTTTTTGCAAAAAGTGCGCTTAGGGTAAGTTTTAAAGAGGAGCTAGGGGCTAGCTTGGTGCTTAAAAAAGATGAGCGAGATAGCTATTTTAACTCCTTGCGTAATGCCTTGATAATAAGTGCAAATAACTTTTATATCTTTAAGCCTGAGTGCATACAAAATAACCTAATAATAAATTATCACAACGCGCTCCTTCCGAGACACAAGGGTGTAAATGCTCACGTTTGGGCGGTTTATGAGGGGGATGCTAGCGCTGGTATATCATGGCACATTGTAGACAGTGGCATAGATACAGGTGGCATCATATCGCAAAGGGCTTTGGAGCTTACGCGAGATATGAGCGCTGCAAGACTGCTTCTAGCCCAGCACACACTAGCTATTTCTAGCTTAAAAGAGACACTAGAAAGGCTAAAAGAGGCTAGTTATGATAGGGATAAATTTAAGCCAGCTAAGGGCGGAGAGTATCATGGGCTTAGGGATTTACCAGGTGGTGGAGTGCTTGATTTAAACGCCAGCTTTGATGAGATTAGGCGGCTTTTGCTAGCTTATGATGTGGGCGCATTTAGAGGTGCTTTGCCTAGGCTTAGGACGCAATATTTAGATAAACAAAGAGAGGTTTTATTTTACCAGATGGGCGAAGATGTAATTAATGTGAGCTTAAGCGATGATCTAAACGTAAAAATCGCAAAAAACTCCCAGAAAAATTGCCGTGAGGGGGGGGGTAGCACAGGGATTTAGTATTGAGGAGATTAGTATTGCCTTTGGCAGTGTTTATGAGAGTGCTAGTGAGGTTTTAGCTGGTTTAAATGAGATAAAAATTTCTCAGTTTTGTAAGACACACGGAATAAATGGGCATTATATCTGTGCTAGTGATGAGTTTGCTAGCGATTTGTGTTTAAGAGCGATAAGTGGGCTTAGTAGTGCTAGCGTGGCAGGCGCTGAGTGTTTAGTAGTGGCTACACATACGCCTGATTTTTTAGCTCCTGCTACTTCAAACCTCGTGCACAGGGCTTTGGGGCTTGATGAGAGGGTGGTATGCTTTGATTTGCAACTGTTTTGCTCTGGATTTGTTAAGGCTCTTTTTATGGCAAATCTTCTTTTGGATAAATTTAAAAGCGTCCTGCTTTGCTGCGTTTCGACTAAGTCAAAATCCCTAGATCCAGATAATCTAGCGCAAAAAGCAAGCATTAGCGACAGTGCATCAGCTTTGATAATAAGGCGCAAAGAGTGCGAAATTAAGCCAAGCTTTAGCGAGCTAAGTCTAAGTGAGCTAGCCTGCGTTGAGACTGCGCCATTTGGTGGGTATAATAAAATGGTAGCAAATGATTATGTAAGCCTTGATAATTCTAGCTTTTTTAATGAAGTCTTTGATAAATTTCCGCCATTTTTTAAGGACTTCACTGGCTCTTTGGGTGCGTATTTTAGCGATGATACGCCCTGTTTTTTTCACCTACCTAGTGAGTTTTTTGCTTCAAGATTAAAAGGAACGCTGGGGCTAAGCGACAATCAGTGTGTGAGCTTGTCTCTAAAAAAATACGCTAATACAGATATTAACAATATACCTTTAAATTTAGCCCTTTATGTGAAAAATCATGCAAGCATAAAACCAAAAAGCACTGCGCTTTTGGCAAGCTATGGCACAGGTATTAGCTTAAATTCGCTCTTTTGTGAGATTGAATTTAGTAAGATTAAGGCTAGTATTTTAGCCGAGAAATGATATAATCGCACCCAAAAAAGGAGAGAGATGCCAAAGATCAAACTAGATGATATCGGCGGTAGTTTATATGCTATGTGCGAGGAGCTTTTACCACTTCCACGCAGTATCACAGGGCAGGGCTTTCGTGATAGTGTTGCTTTGATTAATGAATATTTAGGTCATGGGGGGGGGTGCGACGATAAATTTAATCCAGCACTAAAGCTTCATAGTGTACCAAGTGGCACACAGGTATATGACTGGGTTGTGCCTGATGAGTGGGAGTGCGAGGAGGCTTATATCATCACGCCAGATGGTAAAAAGATATGTGATTTTAACGCTCATAGATTGCATGTGGTGGGGTATTCGACTGCAGTTGATGTTAGCCTTAGTCTTGAGGAGCTTAGCGAGCATATCTATAGCTTGCCCGATATGCCTGATGCTATACCATATATCACTAGCTATTATCAGAGTAGGTGGGGATTTTGCATGAGCGAAAATGAGCGTAAAAGCCTAAAACCAGGTACTTATAGAGCAGTCATTAAATCACGCCATTTTAAAGGTGAGCTAAACTACGCAGACTGTATTATAAAAGCAACCTCAAAAAGCAAGGGCGAGATACTAATATCAAGCTATCTTTGTCACCCTCAAATGGCAAACAACGAGCTAAGCGGTCCTACGGTACTTGCTGGCTTATTAGCATATGTCCGTGAGCTACCAGAGAGAAACTACGATTATCGTTTTGTTATCGTGCCTGAGACCATAGGCTCGATCTGCTATATTAATAAAAATTTAAACACCCTAAAAGAGCGCGTTAGGGCTGGTTTTGTGCTTACTTGCATAGGCGATGATAGAGCCTACTCCTACCTAGCAAGCCCAAGCGGCGATACCCTAGCTGATAGAGCTACAAAGCATGCACTGTCAATGATAGATAGTGGGTATAAAAGCTACGATTTTACCAGTCGTGGAAGCGATGAGAGGCAGTACTGCTCACCGCTTGTAAATTTACCAGTTTGTGATATAATGCGCTCAAAATACGGCTGCTATCCTGAGTATCATACCAGCCTTGATGCGCTAGGTAGTGTCGTAACTCCTAGTGGGCTTTTAGGCGGATTTAACGCTGTAAAAGACGCAGTGCTTGCGATCGAGGCAAATAAAATTTATGAGCCTTTGGTATTTTGCGAGCCAAATCTAGGTAAAAGAGGGCTTTATCCGACGCTCTCAAGTGCTTCAAATTCAAAAAGTGCTTATATATACCGTGATTTTTTAGCCTTTGTAGACGGCAAAAAAGACGTGATAGAAATAGCCAATATTTTAGGTATAAAGGCTAGCGAACTAAGAGAAATAGCCCAAAAATGTGAAGAAAAGGGACTGATAAAGGAGAGAGAATGAATGAGATAAAAGAGCTTTTTGCTGAGATAGGACGAGGTGATGTAAGTGCCGATGAGAGCGCATTAGTAAGCAGTGGCGTGATAGATAGCATGGATATAATGGCGCTTGTTGAAGCTATTGAAAAGCGCCATAAAAAGATGCTTGATGCTAAATTTATAGAGCTGCAAAACTTTGAAAGCTTTAGCGCGATTAGCGATATGCTAAAGCGAGCCTTTGGTTAATGGACGCGCTTTTTAGGCAGGGCGAGAGGGAGTTTGGTGCTAGTGACGTCCTAGCTGCTCTGCGTCGCCTTGGCGTTAAGCAAGGCGACACTATCTGCGTGCATTCAGAACTTATCTCATTTGGTGCGTTGCTTGTTAAAAAAGAGAAGTTTTTATCGCAGATTGTTGGTGCTTTAAAAAGTGCGGTGGGTGAGAGTGGTACTATAATAATTCCGACTTTTACTTATAGCTTTTGTAAAAATGAGCCTTATGACATGCTTAATTCAAGATCTACGGTGGGTGTTTTGGGTGAGTATTTTAGAAAGCTTAGTGGAGTTAGTCGCACAAGAGATCCTATATTTTCCTTTGCGGTATCTGGTGCAAAGAAAGAGATGTTTTTAATGCCTTCTAAGACCTGTTTAGGCAAGGGTAGCGTATATGACGTGCTAGCTCAAGTAGGCGGTAAAATTTTAATACTCGGCACAATGGAAAAGGGTTTTACGTTTACTCACTATGTCGAGGAGGAGGCTGGAGTTTCTTATAGATTTTATAAGGAATTTAAAGGCGAGATAATTGATGAGGCGCGCAGGGTTGGCGTGTGGAGCGTGCTTTATTATGTTAGGCATTTAGATAGACCCAGCGAGGCTGATTTAAATAAGCAAATAGAGCTTTTAAAGCAAAGTGATAATTTTTTGGTAGAAAATGTCGGTAATGCGCCTATTGTACTAATTGATGCAGCTAGATACAAGGATAAATTCCTAAGCGCAATAAGGGCTGATGAGATGGCTATTATAGCTACTAAGGAGTGAGTTTAAGGCGCAGTTTGATATAATTGTGCTTAAATTTATCAAAGGTTTACACATGCGATACGCTTTTATGTTTTTGATTTCTCTTATTTTTGCTGGTTGTTTTAGCTCCCCTGAGCCTTATGATGGAGTGATTTATAAGCCTAAAAATGATAGGGCAAGTAAGCTGATGTTTGAGCGTGTACTAAAAATACCCATAGACTGCTCGCCTGCGTCTAAAAACAGGGGTGATGTGGTCATAGACGGCGCTAAATATAGTAGTGCTGATGCGCTAAATCACTGTCTAAAGCGAAATCTCATAGATACCTCACTTACGCTAAAAAAGGTCTATATTCACCGTATCACCGATAATCGTTTAGACGTAAATGTGTTAAATTATATGAGCGATGAGGGTTTAAATAGCTTTTATGCTCCTAGATTTAGTCTTGAGGAGCTTTACTATCTATTTTTGCAAAGTGAGCTTAAAAGTCGCGGTATAATTGTACTTGATGAGCCAAGCCCAGCTTCTATTAGACTTGATTTTGAGGTGCGAACTTTAATAGGCTCATATCATCCATCAAACCGCATTTTAGAGCTTGGGATGGGCGGTAAACTAAGTCTAAACGGTTCTAGGGTAAACCGCCAGCGAGACATAGTCTCAACAGCCAAAGTAACAAGCTGTGGAGTGGGGTGCGATATGGACTTTTTTACTTCGCTTTTAATCAAGCAAGCTGCTATAAAAAGTGCGGATGAGGTTAGTCAAATAGGTAGATAAATGCGCTGCTATATGTGTGGCGCATTTAGTTTTAGGATTCTTTGCTCCACGTGCCGATTTGAGCTTGGCGAGCCTAGCGTTGGGGCTAGGCGGCTTGAGCTGGCTAGATTTGACGCAGTGAGTGCGGATAGTGCGGATAAATTTAACGTTTATTATTTTTACAACTACTCTGAAATAAAGCCCCTTATTTTAAGCAAACACAAGCTAGTTGGCTCTTTTGTACTAAAGGCTCTTGCAAATATTGCCTTTGGTAGGTTTAAGCGTGAGTTTGGCTTTCCTTGCCCTATAAATGCGATACCAATTGATGATAGGCTAAAGCACGGCTACTCTCACACAGCTATTTTAGCCCATGCGCTAAAATGCGAGCATATTCGCCCGCTTTATGCCGTGCTTCACTCAAGTAGCGACGTAGAGTATAGTGGCAAAAGCATGCAGTTTCGCCTAGAAAATCCTCGCAATTTTAAGCTACTTAAGCGCCCAAAAAATCCAGTAATATTAGTAGATGATGTGATAACCTCTGGGCTTACTATTTTGCAGGCTAGGAGGGTTTTAGTTGAGGCTGGCATTGATGTGCTTTTTGGGCTTGTTTTAGCTGATGCTAGGTACTAATTTTTAAATATTAAATTTTCTAAAAGTCGCTTTTTATTTATCTTTGTTAAACGATAAATTTATAGTATTCATATCTATACTATTTAATAAGGCACTAATTTTAAACTTAATATGTGTTATAAATTTAAAATGAAAGCCCATGACTGTATATAAGCGTCTTATTAATCGCTTGTGTTACGATACGACTTGCTGGCGTCCAGTTTCGCTTCAACTAGGATAGGCGAGTTTGTACCCACAAAATGGCGTAGTAGCAAAGCCTAGCAAAACTGTGCGTGGGTGAGCATGTCTATTATAAAATCAAATGGGCTTATCAGGCTTTGCTTGTTAACACTTTTTAAATTTTATGTCAAGCTTTGCTATGTGCTAAAAATATTGCTGTCATGAATTATTTGATTTTGTCTGCGGATTTTACCTCATCTTTAAGCTTTAATTAGGAAAACGCACTTTTTAAGTTAAATTTATCGCCTCCGCAAAGCCAAATTCTAAAAAAGGCTAACCTCTTGGTGGCTTTTGTAAGCTAAGTCTAGGGCATTTAGTATCTCGTCTTTGCTTGAGTTTATAATGACATATCTAAAATCAAGCCTAGCAATTCTCTGTCTAGTTTTTTCCTCCAAAAGCTCTGCATCCAGGCTTGCTTTGCCTTTTTGTGGAGTAAAAAGTGTTGGCTCTTTTGCCTCATCTTTGATTATGTTTTGCTCTTTTATCTTATCGATGCCAAGTGCAGTTTTTATAAACTCACTAGCCCCATACCGCCACACTATCGTATCGGGTGCTAGGCTAATTATCCTCTCTCCTACTAGCTTGAACAAGCTTGCGTCTGCTACTGCTATTAATGCTCTTTCACTTGTGCCAAACTCGACTGCACCTAATTTTGCGTTTATAAATACTGGCTCAAAATGAAAAAATGCCCTAAAATCCCCAAGTTTAAAAAATACCCCAAGCCTGCTTAAGCATGATATTAATGCGGCAAGCTCTGGTGCAAAGATCTCACTGATTTGCACGTTTGCATAAAATTTATCATCAACAATAAACGAGCTTGTAAAGATAGATGGGGTTTTAATAGGCTCAAAATCAGCTGTATTAACCCTAATATAATCCTCACTCACTCCGTTTATTAAAGTGGCGTCGCTTGTAAAGATAATCTCCTCTCCTTTAGCGTTTATCACGCAGTAAAAAAGCTCGTTTATATCCTTCGCTATGAGTGCTTTTGCCTGAGTGTTTATGTGGGCGAGTAAATTTAACTCAAGCGGTGTGGCAAGGATAAATTTAATCCTTAACGAAGCAGCAAAAAATCGTAAAAATCGAAATAGCGCTTGACGCATATTTTCCACTTTTAGGTAGGCTATTTCACTGTCTTTGTTTTGTGGATTATTTGCTGATATTATAGCGTAAGCCCCTGCGTTTATTGCAGCATTTATAACCACCCCATCATCATCTATAGCAAAAAACGCCGCACCTCTATTTACCTTTGAAAGAGAGGTGCAAAAGCTATTGACTGAGCTAACGCTAGGCTCGTTTAGCATTTTGGCGTTTAAAAGACGGGCCAGGTTTGAGATATTCATCTAGCCTATAATTGCCCCATTTTGCACCTTTGTAGGTGTGCTTAAAAGCGTAAGTTTGCCGTCATCATCCTTTGCGCTTAGTATCATGCCCTGGCTTAGCTGTTTCATGATTTTTCTAGGCTTTAGATTAGCTAGCACGCAGACTTGTTTGCCGATTAGCTCATTGGGGGTGTAGTATTTTGCTATACCTGAGAGTATTTGGCGTGGCTCTTTTTCGCCTAGGTCGATTTTAAATTTAAGCAACTTCTCGCTACCCTCTACCGCCTCGCACTCTAGTACGGTGCCAGCTTTTATGAGGCATTTGGCAAACTCATCTATGCTTATTTCATCAGCTTGCTCCTCATTTTGTGGCTCTGCTTGCACAGTGGTGGCTGGGCTAAATGCTTGCTTATCCTCGACTTTTTCAAAAAGTGCGGCTGTTTGAGAGGCTTTAAAGCTAATAAGCTCATCTTTTAAAATAAGCCTATTAAAACTGTTCGTGTCGATGCTAAAGCCGAGTGTAGTGGCTATTTTATCTGCGGTGCGCGGCATAGCAGGAGCGAGTAAAAGCGCTATGCGAGATAGTAGATTTGCGCATAGGGCTACTAGAGCGTTTGCTTTATCTTTTTCACCTTGTTTGATTAAATTCCAAGGCTCATATTTTGCAATAGCTGTATTTGCAAGTGCGACTATCTTAAAAATTTCCTCCAAATAGCGATTTGTAGAAAGCCCCTCAAGGCTGCTTAGAGCCGCATTTATGTGGGTTTTTGCCTCATTTAGCTCTGCATTATAAAGCTCCCTTGCGCCACTTTGCTTTATCTCGTAATCACTATATTTTGCACTCATTCCCACAGTGCGGCTTAGTAGGTTTCCAAGCCCATTTGCAAGCTCTGAGTTTATCCGCTCTACAAGCGCTCTTTCGCTAAAATCTCCATCTTGACCAAACGGCACCTCCCGAAGTAAAAAGTATCTAAATGCCTCAAGCCCATAAGTCTGCGCGGCTAGGTGTGGATTTACGACGTTGCCTTTGCTTTTGCTCATCTTTTCTCCGTCTTTTGTCCACCAGCCGTGAGCTGCGATACGCTTTGGTAGCGGCAATCCAAGGCTTAGCAAAAATGCAGGCCAGTAGACCGCGTGAAATCTTAAAATATCCTTGCCGACGATATGTGTGGTGTAGTCCCAAAAGCGCATTTTAGCGTCATTTTGTGCATATCCCAGCGTAGTTAGATAATTTATTAGCGCATCAAGCCACACATACATCACATGTTTTGGTTCGTTTAAGCTTTTTGGTAGCTTTACTCCCCAGTCAAAGCTAGTACGTGTAATAGAGAGATCTTTTAGCCCGCCTTTTACAAAGCTTACGACTTCGTTTTTCTTGCCTTTTGGCACTATGCACTCATCGTTTTCCTCATACCACTTTAGTAGTGCGTCCTCGTATTTTGATAGCGCAAAAAAGTAGCTCTCCTCTTTTACTACCGTAGTAGGGCGCCCGCAATCAGGACAGCAACCACCGTCAAGTAGCTGCGTTTGAGTGAAAAATGTCTCGCAACTAACGCAGTAAAAGCCCTCATATTCGCCTTTGTAAATGTCGCCTTTTTCATACATTTTCTCAAATGCAAGCTGGGCTGTTAGCTTGTGTGATTCATCAGTTGTTCTAATAAAATAATCATAGCTTATTTCAAATTCATCCCAAAGCTCTTTAAATTTAGCACTAATCTCATCTGCGTACTGCTTTGGACTTTTGCCTTTATTTGCTGCTGCTTGCTCTATCTTTTGACCATGCTCGTCAGTGCCAGTCATAAAGTAAGTCTCTGCCCCATTTAGCCTGTGATAGCGTGCTATGGTATCGGCTATTATTGTCGAGTATGCGTGTCCGATGTGTGGCACATCGTTTACATAATAAATCGGTGTAGTAACGTAAAATTTATCCATATTTTTTCCTAATTTTAAAAATCAAATCCGCCAGAAGCGCCCTTTGACATAGACGCATACACGGCATCTACGTAGGCTGAGCGGATCTTACAAGTAAATACCTGCTCACAATCCACACAGCTTCTTACTCCTAGTTTAGCATGACACTGCGTCAGCTCCTCTATCGTCTCATCTAGCCTTAGTTCGTATTCGTCTTTTTGCTCGTTCATAGGCTGTTTTTTACCTCGTTTATCTCGTATTTTGAGCCAAAATAGCAAGGGCTTGTTTGATGAAAGCTATTTACTTTTATATCCAAAAGCCTCGTCCCGTTTGCAGCTACGCCCTCTCCGCCAGCTCTTTCGTAAATAAGGGCAAAAGGCAGTACTTCAAAAAGAAGCCTTAGCTTGCCATTTGGTGCGTCTGTGGTGGCTGGATAGCTAAAAAGTCCGCCGCCTTTTAGCAGTATCTGGTGCAAATCAGCCACCATGGCTCCGCTATATCTTAGCCTGTAGCCTTCGTTAAATAAAGCTCGTACGAGCTTTGCGTGCGTTTCGCTCCAGCCTTTTTGTGTCGCTCCAGTGGCGTTTAGCTTGCCTTTTTGACTTAGTGCTATCTCTTTGACAAAGCCAAACTCACCGTCTTTGCCCAGCTGATAAAGCTTTACTGCCTCATTCTCCAGCGCACTTACTAGCTCAAGTCGTGCGCCATAAATGGTATAAACTGCTGCTTTTAAATTTGACGCTATAGCCTCGCCCTCATATATACCAAAAATAGAGCCAACTGAAAAATTCACATCCACCAAGCTACTTCCGTCAAGTGGGTCGTAAGCGACGATATACTTGCCGTTTGGATTTATCTCATCTGCGCCCTCTCTTTCCTCGCTTATGATGGCTTTTATGCTTTGGCATTTTTTAAGCTCGTTAAAGATTATCTCATCGCTTAAAATATCAAGCTTTAGCTGTCTGTCGCCTGTTTGATTTTCGCTTGTAGCGTAGCCTTTGTCTGCGTATTTTAGTGCGTCTGCTATTTTTGGTGCGGCTAGTTTTATAGCTTTTAAAATTTCATTCATCATACTACCTTTGCATTGTTTAAAATCCACTCACAAACTCTGTCTGTGTCGCCTAGGTCTATATTTTCTAAACCAAATGGGGTGACTTTTTCATATGTGGCTATGGCGTCTGAAAATGGCAAATAGCTCTCATCTATGCTATCTTTAAAGACGCTTATCCTAGGCAGTGGTAGGTTTTTTAGCCCCTCGACTAAAAGCACGTCAAAATCTGGTAGAATTTTTATCACGTCCTCTAGTTCGCTTTTTCTTTGGGAAAAATATGTCGTCCTGGTTGGGCTAAGGACTACGACATCTGCTCCAGTTTGGCTAAATTTATAGCTATCCTTGCCCTCAACGTCAAATTGCGCCTTGTCGGCTGGGTCGTGCTTTATGATAGCTACTTTTAGCCCACTTTTTATAAAATTTTCTGCTACTTTTAGTATTAGGGTGGTTTTACCGCTATTTGACGGTCCAGAAAACGCCACTGCTAAACGCCTCATTTAGATAAACCTTGCTTTAAATTTGGTGCAGATTATATCGCAATCTTGCTTTAAGAATTATGAGCATTTTAGGATAAAATGCTAAAATTACGATAATTAAATTTAAGGAAGCGTGATGAGATTTACTTTGGTGGTGGCTTTTTTTGTGGGATTATTTTTTTATGGTTGCGCCAGTGTAGATACGCCAGAGCAAGCGGCAAAAAACGAGCTTTTAGAGTATACCGATAAGGCAAGCTTTATATCAGAACAAGGAAGTGTTTTAGTCGTTGCTAGCTATTTAAACCCTGTAAAATATCCAAAAAAGCTAGATGAGGAGGTCTTTGGCGTGGCTGTATCGCCAGCTGGTGCTAGCTTTGATAGCGCTGTTTTAGAGGGTGTGGGTGCAGCGAGCATAGAGCGTACAAGCGATGAGGTGGCAAAGGGGCTTGGCTTTTATCTGCCGTGGGCAAGCTATTATATAGTAAAAGCCCCAGCCTTAGAGGCTAAAAGCCTCAGACTTGATTTGGGTGTTGGGGGATTTATTGCGAAATTAGACTTTGTAAAAGTGTCTCGGTCTTTATATTGGCACCGATGAGTCGCATGTATATTATATAGTTTGCTAGTACCTTTTTACCATAAATTCTACTCTCTGAATAAGGCACTAGCTCCATTGATAAAAATGGCTCAAACTCACCTGCTTTAAACATATGCTCTTTTGCCAGCATTCGCCTAGTAAACCCTATCCCACCGTTATATGCGTAGGCTATAAAAAGTGGATGAGGTAGGTATTTTTGCAAGTATGAGAGGTGGATATTTGCAAATTTAAAAGCCTGAGTATCGTCAAACATCTCATCTTGGTCAAATTTGCTTAGCTTTAGCTTTTGCTTTGCTATATCGTTTGCCAAAAATGGCATAAACTGCATAGTGCCTAGTGCAAATGATGATGAGATAGATGAGGGTATAAAATGGCTTTCTTGCCTAGCTAAGGCGTAAATAAGCGCTAGTCTCTCTGGGGCTAAGCCCTCAAGTGAGGTATTGCTTGGCATGGCAAAGTAGTTTTTATCCCAGCCCTTTGCATGTTGCATTAGGTAGATGTAAGCGCCTAGTGTTGCGTTTGAGTAAAAATTATTTGCCAGCTTTTCTAGCTCGTACTTATTTAGCCCTTTTGCCTTAGCTTTTAGCTCTTGCCATGCAAATGGATCTTTTTCGTTAAAGCCTTGTATAAATTTAAGCTCAGGCTTTGGTACTATTATCTCAAACTCATCGGCCTCTGTTAACTCTTTTGCAAGCAGACTGTAAATGTTTAAATTGCTACTTTTTGCTAGGCTTTTTAGCGCATTTTCATTATCGCCTAGCTTATACACCCAAAATAGCGCATTGTCTTGGCTAAATCCAGCCTCGTATGTCTTTGCTGCTTGGGCGAAAAATTCAAGTGCGATCTCTTTTTGTCCTAGGCTTAGTGCGTTTACGCCCAGCATAAATGCGCTATCTTTGGCTGTTGTTTCTGGGGAAATTTTTAAAAAATTTGCCCTAAACTCAGTCATGATTTGCTGGGTTGTAAGGCTTGTTAAGAGCGCTCTAAAGCCATTTTGCGAATAAAAGGCTTGCATAAATTCTTTTGGATATTCTTGCATAAATTCTTTGCTTTTGCTTTCCTCATCTAGGGTATTAAATAGCGATAAAAAGCTAGCCGTGTAGCCATTGTTTGCGTAAAAAAGCGAAGGCGAAGGCTCATTTAGCCCTAATAAAGTTTGCGCTTTTTTGGGGAATTTGTCGGCTATATTTTTAGCGATTTGCTCTCTAGTTTGCGGACTTAGCTTAAGTGCTCTTTGTATTGTGCTTAGTTTTGCTTGACACTCAGGACTTGCTTTTAGTATCTCACCTAGCTTTATGCCGTCACATTCTGATGGCTTTTGTGGGGTGGGTGGCAGGATTTTGGCTAGGAGTTTTTCTATTAAATTTGACTTCCTGCTTAGCTCTTTATTTAAAATTTGCGCCTGCTCTTTACTCACCTCTTTTGATTTTAAAAGCCTGTAAATGTAATAATCCTTTGCGTTTCCAGAAGGCTTATTAATAAGCTCATCAAATTCTATCACGCCAGCATTTAATATCCTAGCAAGGACTAATGTGGCAATTAGGCAAAAGGCTCTCATAATCCAGCAGCCACTTTATAAAGTAAGGTTATGGCAAATTGATCTATAAACTGAAGCCCAAGCAAAACAATAATAGGTGCTACATCAAATCCGCCAATAGCAGTCGGCACAACCCGTCTAACTAGCGCATACGCTGGCTCTGTGAGCCTATAAAGCAGCGATACTATGGGGTTAAAAGGATCAGGGCGCACCCAGCTAAGCAGGGCTGATATTATAATAACCCAGATGTAAATTTGAATAATGGAGTGAAATATATTTGCAAGTGCCATTAAAAATGTTGATACTATCATGCTTTTTCCTTTATTATGGCTTTTAGATCTTTCGAGATTATGGGGTATAGCTCGCTTAGTTCTGGGCCATGCTCACTGCCTGTTAGCAGTAGTCTAAGCGGTATAAAAAACGACTTTCCTTTTAAATTTGTCGCACCCATAAGCTGCTTTTTAAATTCATCATAATCTTTTGGCGCGCCAGTAGCCAGCATATCGTCTATTGAAGCTCTTATTTGGTTAATATTTGCTAGATGCTCGCTACTAAATTGCTTTTCATTATTATATATTAAATTTACCCTCTCTATAATCTCAGTTAAAAGTGAGCTTTCTTGCGTGTAAAATCGCACCAAGCTAAGCTTTGTTTCATCAGTAAAACCAGTAATCTCAGAAAGCCTCTTATTATTTGCTAGGCGAATGTGCTCTCTGTTTATCTGCTCTAGTTTTTTTATGTCAAATCTAGCTGGAGAGCGCGAGACATTTTTAATATCAAACCACTGCGCAGCTTCGCTCATGGTAAAAATTTCAACCGGAGTTTTATTGCCTAGTAGCACGAGATAATTTGTAATAGCCTCGGGTAAAAATCCGCTCTCAAGTAGCCATTTTACACTTGATGAGTTATCACGCTTGCTCATTTTTTTACCATCTTCGTTTAGGATTATGGGTAGGTGTGCGTAGCTTATGCGCTCATTGTATCCAAGTGCCTCTCTAATTAACTCTTGCTTTGGCGTGTTGCTGGTGTGATCTTCTCCGCGAATGACACAGGTAACACCTTCTAGCATATCATCAACAGCGCAGGCAAAATTATATGTCGGCGTCTTATCCGCACGCATAATTACAAAGCTATCAATCGCGTCTGGCTCAAAGCTAAGCTCGCCTTTTATTAAATCCGTAAAGCTCATCACCCGTTCCGGCTTTTTCATCCTAATGACAAATGGCTTTTCATTTTCCAGTACTTCGCTATCACTTAGCCTCTCGCAAGTGCCGTCATATCGGTATGCTTCGCCGCAGGCTTTGGCGGCTTCTTTTTTGGCTTCTAGTTCATCAGGTGTGCAAAAGCAGGCAAAGGCTTTTTTGTTTATGAGTAGCTGACTGGCTAGCTGGCGGTGGAATTTTAAATTTTCGCTTTGGATATATTCGGCGTCCCATTTTATGCCAAAAATGGCTAGGATTTTTTTTATCTCCTCGCCCTTTCCGTCTATGTTGCGCTCAGTGTCGGTGTCTTCTATGCGTAGTATAAAGCCACTTTTATCCTGTAATGAGCAGATGTAATTAAAAATAGCAGCCCTTAAATTTCCTATGTGCATATCTCCTGTTGGGGATGGTGCAAAGCGATACATTATATAAATCCTTTTGGTTTTTTAAGGCAAAATTATAGCTCATATTTATTTATAAAATACATAAATTTATCTATTATGAAGCTTATTTTGATAAAATCAGGCGCTTTAAATAAATCCAAGATTAAGGAAAAAATATGAGCTTTTTAAAAGAATTTAAAGAGTTTGCTGTAAAAGGTAATGTTGTCGATATGGCCGTTGGCGTCGTTATCGGTGGCGCGTTTGGCAAGATAGTAAGCTCGCTAGTAAGCGATATTATTATGCCAATTGTTGGTGCATTAACTGGCGGAGTTGATTTTAAAGATTTAAAACTCAGCATATCTGAGGGTATAGCAGGGCTACCACCAGTTACTATTAATTACGGTATGTTTATCCAAACCGTGGTCGATTTTTTAATCATAGCGTTTTGTATATTCTGTGTAATAAAGGGCATAAATTCATTCAAACGCAAGCAAGAAGAGGCTCCAGCAGAGCCTGAGAAGCCAGCTCCTGATATCGAGCTTTTAACAGAAATTCGTGATCTTCTTAAAAATAGATAATGTTTGAAAATCTCCCATTTTTTAACGGTCTTAGTTCCGATGAGCGCAAGCTTTTAAGCTCTATTAGCACTGTGCGTTCGTATAAAAGTGGGGAGTTTTTATTTATGGAGGGCGAGGAGCCAAGGTGGCTTTGCTATTTAATAAGCGGCTCTATACGCCTTTATAAAAGCACTCCAAAGGGTCGGGAGATATTTATGCACCAGCTTCCGCCTTTAAATTTCGTAGCAGAGCTTTGCAATTTTGAAAATATCCCATATCCAGCAAGTGCTGTTTTTACCCTAGGCGGAGAGGTGCTAAAGATTGATTATGAGAAATTTTGCGAGCATATTTTGAAAAATCCTCGCATAAGCTTAGCCATGATTCGCTCCCTTTCAGAAAAATTAAAAATAGCAAGTAATCTTTTACATCAGGAACTGGTGCTAACTTCTGAGGCAAAGGTTGCAAAATTTATAGTAGAGCATGAAGATTTGTTTAATAGCTTAAAGCATACAAAGATAGCCTCTATCTTGAATATAGCCCCAGAGACATTTTCTCGTATCCTCAATAAATTTAAATCCTCAAATTTAATCAACCTTGATGAGAATAACCAAGTTTTAGAGAAAAACGAACAGTTTTTATCCGATTTTTACCAAATTTAATACCCAATATCAACTAAAAATTAATTGATTTACCTCAATGAAATTTAAGAAAATTTTAAATACAATTCGCACTGATTTTTATTTTTGCTTAATTAGGAAAATTAGATTAAATTTAAAAGGAGGAACGATTGTCAGGTATTAAAAAGAAGTTTTTTGTTTGGACTTCTGTTCTTGTTGGCATCGTCATAGGTCTTTTTGCTTCTATGGGTATAGCTGATATTTTACACGCTACTGGTGGTGGTTGGATATGCACGGTGTGCCATACAATGCAGCCAGAAAATGAGGCGTATGCTAATGATGTCCACGGAGGCAATAATAAACTAGGCTTAAAAGCTCAGTGCGTCGCCTGTCATTTAGATCACACAAGTGCGTATACTTATGTGCTTACAAAAGCAAAGGTTACGATTAATGATGTCTATAAGACAATTTTTACCGACACCGATAAGATAGACTGGCAGAAAAAACGCGAACATAGAAGCCATTTTGTCTATGATAGTGGCTGTTTAAGTTGCCATGGAAATTTAAAAAATGTAATACAAGCTGGTAAGGCATTTTTACCACACAGGGAGTATTTTGTCCTAGGAAATCCAAATAAAAAATCCTGTGTAGACTGTCATACAAATGTAGGGCATAAAGATTTAGGCTTTCACATTGATAAATACGAAGCAAAACTAAAAGTAGAAAAATCAACCAAGTAAGGAGGATAGATGTTTAAAAAAGTTGCTATTTTATTAGCCTGTTTAGTCTCGTTTGCAGCTGCTGCAGATTCTGCTAGCACGTCAAACGCTAAATCTGACGGACTTAACTTAAATATGGTAAAAGTCGTTAAGATTGATAGAAATTTAACACCGCTTGCAAAAAGCTGTGTGGAGTGTCATGCTGAGAAAACCCCAGGTATCGTAGCTGATTGGAAAAATAGCCGTCACGCTCACGTAGGAGTAAGCTGTACAGACTGCCACTCCGTCCCAGCTGATAGCCCTATGGCGGGTAAAAATGTCCACCCTAAAGACTCAAATAATCACGTATCTATGCTAGTTAGCCCAAAAACTTGCGCTAAGTGCCATGATAAAGAGGTTGATGAGTTCTTAAAATCAGGACACAGTCGTGGAGCTATGCAGATGTATGCTAAGCCAGGTATGGTAAAATTAATGCATCACTTTGAAGGCGCAGATCACCCAGAATTTAAACTAGCCCCTGAAGTAACAGGCTGCGTGCAGTGCCACGGTACTATAATCAAGCTAGACGATAATAACAAACCTGTGAAAGAGAGCTGGCCAAACTACGGCATAGGCAATGTCTATCCTGACGGCGGTATCGGCGGTTGTAAGGCTTGCCACAGCGGACATAAGTTTAGTATAGCTGAGGCTAGAAAGCCAGCTGCATGCGCTAGCTGCCACCTAGGACCTGATCACCCAGATATTGAGATATTTAATAACTCAATGCACGGACATATTTACAACAGCGAGGCTGATACATGGAATTTCACAGCAGCTCCTGATACTTGGGATGTGCCTGATTTTAGAGCACCAACTTGTGCGGCTTGCCATATGAGTGGCGTGGGTGAAACTACCACAACGCACAACGTTTCAAGACGTTTGAAGTGGAATCTATGGGCTCCTAGAACAGAGCTTAGAACAGGCGGTTATGAGACAGCTCCATATGAGTACTGGAAAACTGGAAAAGAAAATGTCGGCAATGCAAAAGCAGGACACCCAGAAGGCCCAGAAGCAGCTCGCGCTGAAATGAAGCTAGTATGCAAGGCTTGCCATAGTACGCTACATACAGATAACTTCTTTGAGATGGCGGATAAGCAAGTGCAGCTTTATAACGTATATTTTGATGAAGCTAAGAAAATGCTTGATGATCTAAAAGCAAAAAATCTGCTAGAAGCGGATCCATGGAGTGATGAATTCCAAGAGATTTATTATCACCTATGGCACCATGAGGGACGCCGTATGAGACAGGGTGCGATGATGAATGCTCCTGATTATTCACACTGGCATGGAGTTTTTGAAGTAAAAGACGACATCAGAAAACTACGCAAAATCTATAAGCACAGAATCGAAACTGGCAAGATAGATTAAACTTTAAAGGCTAAGGCGTAAGCTTTAGCCTTTTTTAAATTTATTAGATTTATTCTTTATGGAATAAAGATAAATTTAAAGCCATAATAAATCCACTCTTATATCTTTTTTCATAATTTGCCCTTATTACAAAAAGCGTTATTGTTTAAACACTACGGCTTAATTTATGATTTGCCTATCAGATTTAAATATTAAGCAAAACGTGCTTACTTTTGTGCTTTGCTTAAAGTTAGAGGCGCAAGTTAATTAAAAAGGTTTAAATCCCTGATAAACTTTAAGCGCATCTTAGTCAAATTTAAAGCAAATTACCTGCTGGTAAAAGGGTGAGCCTAGATTTTCTAGATAGATAAAAGCTAGCGTTTTGCCGCATCAATTAAATAAAATGAGTTTTTACTCACATATTATTCGTTGTAAACTCCTCTGTGCCTATGCTTAAAATTTCAAATCCAGCATCTATATACATTTGCTTATCTCGCCTAAGCTAGGAAAATAATAGAGCATATTTTTGTGTGAGCTTCGGCCTATTGCAAAGGTGTTCTTGTCTATCTTCTTGCCATCTTTATACAGGTTATACTCTCTTATGTTTTAATTGTCAAATAGCCTGCCACCACTACTAAGCATTAAGCTACATTCGTTTAATATCTGCATGATGAGGTCTTTGTAATTTAGAAAAAACTCCAAAACAAATGGCACAGTCGACATTTTTTCCTACTAGGGATTTTATGCTGTGGGAGGGATGCCAAGCCAAAGTACTTTTACGCTACTAATGTTTTTACACCTTTTTTGCGTAATTTTCTGTACATTTTTCATTTATGTCTATGATAATAACAGCCTCTCTACTTATGGCAATTATCTGCGTGTGTCTGCCGTTCCACAGTCACAATTTATTACTTTTTAAATTTATACTTATAAATATCTAGTTAAATACTCATTTGGATATATCGTAAGCTGATTGCTTACGTGACTTTGCCACGCTTTGTATGCAGCAGTTTGGGCTGCTTTTGTTTTCTCATTCACCGTCTATCTTTTTAAATTTGCTCATTAAAATCTCCGTTTATGCTAGTCATAATCTATTGTGCCAAGCTCACGTTCTAAGGCTTTAAAATCAGGCGCTACGTATCGCCATCGTTTAATGATATCTTGCTTATAAAACTTTGGCTTAAAGCTAAACTCCTGACCCAACGCAAGCTTTACCCGCTCCTTAGCTATGTTTACCCCTGTTGTGAGTGTTACAAAATTTTTTGAGAGGCATTGTCCACTAGGGCGCAGAGCTATTTCTATGATAAATGGCGTACCATTTTCATCGATGGTTAAGTCTGTGTTTATTGGGCTATTTTTAAACTTAAAGCATCTACAGCGCACTACATATATTTTGTTACTTCTGGGATTTTTGGAGTGCTTGTGTTTGCCACGCACTAGCGATATGGAAATGGCGTGAGCACTTTTTTGCGCATTAGTATGTGATGATAAATTCCATTTAGCACGATTACCGCTTAGACCATATTTTGTGCCAAGGGCTAACTCCTTTATTAAAAAATCCTCATTTAAAATGTCGATATTTTTTAAGGCTTGTTTAAAATCATCAACGCTAAAAATTGTCACCACATCACGACTGCCGCTGCCAAAGCGAGGTTTTGTTATAAACTGGTAGGTTAAATTATCTAAGCTTGTGTCTTTGCTTAGTATCTCACGCTTAATCCTTCTCAAACTTCACCATTCTGGCTCGTTCTTGTTTGTGTTAATACCTCTCCCATGGAGGTTATTTTGCTGTGTTGGAGTTTTTAAATTTTGTAAGTGAGTGTTTTGTTAGAAGTGGTTGTATTCTCCTATATGGGTTTAAATTTATCATAGAATGCTTTTTGGTTTATTATTAAATATAAACTTATCCGTGCAGTCATTAATTGCTTCTAGGTCAGGATGCTCGAGTCCGTAGTAGTTGTTTATGGCTCCAGTTGTGCTTAGGTATCTATTTATAGGTACTGGCAGACGCAGAATAGATCAAATTTATTGTCATTTATCGCTTTTATTATTAATTTTGCGTCTTTTATATCTAGGATAAAGCGCTCGTTAGTCACCTTAAGTCCTGCTTGCATCTTTATTTGCGTCAAAAGCTACAACTTTAAGCCCAAGCCCTTGTGCTTGTTTTATGGCAAAGACGCTCTAGTTGCTAGCGCCTATTACCAAAACCACCTTTTGCGTTTTTGCTCCTTTTTTGAAATTTATCCGAGCTTTATTCGTTCATTATGGCTAAAAGCTCAGCATTATTTTGCGTTTTTAGCATCTTAGCATATAGGAATTTAAGCGCCTCCACATCATCCATAGAAGCGATTGCGGTGCGTAGCGCCCAAATTTTTTGCAAATCATCAGGTTTTTGCAAAAGCTCCTCTTTTCGTGTGCCTGATTTTAGTACGTTAATGGCTGGATAAATTCTGCGGTCAGCGATATTGCGGTCTAGGACTATCTCGCTGTTTCCAGTGCCTTTAAACTCCTCAAAAATCACCTCATCCATTCTTGAGCCAGTGTCGATTAGTGCGGTGGCAATTATCGTTAGGCTACCTCCATTTTCGATATTGCGTGCCGCTCCGAAAAATCGTTTTGGCTTATGTAGGGCGTTTGCATCCACGCCACCTGTTAGTACCTTGCCGCTTGGCGGAGTTACGGTGTTATAGGCTCTAGCTAGACGGGTGATGCTATCTAGGAGTATTATGACATCTTTGCCCATTTCGACTAGACGCTTTGCCTTTTCGATGACTAGCTCGGCTACTCGGACGTGATTAAGTGCTGGTAGGTCAAATGTTGAACTAAATACCTCGCCTTTTACACTACGCTGCATGTCCGTTACCTCCTCTGGGCGCTCATCGACTAGAAGCACCATCAAATGAGCTTCTGGGTGGTTGCGAGCAATACCGTGGGCTAGCTCTTTCATAAGCTCCGTTTTGCCACTTCGTGGCGGAGCTACAATTAGTCCGCGCTGACCTTTGCCTGTTGGAGTAAAAAGATCTAGTACTCGTCCAGTTAGCTTTAGTGGATCATACTCAAGCTTTAGCTTTTGAGTTGGAAAAAGTGGGGTTAAATTGTCAAATAGCGGACGCTCTTTCGCCTCTGCTAGCGGCATATAATTAACTGCTTCTATCTTTAAAAGTGCATAGTATTTTTCCTGATCTTTAGGCTCTCTTACCTGTCCTGTTACTATATCGCCCACACGTAGGGCAAATTTGCGGATTTGTGAATTTGAAACGTAAGCGTCATTTGAGCTATCTGAAAAATTTGCATCAACTGAGCGCAAAAATCCATATCCATCAGGCATAATCTCTAAAATTCCAGTAAATAGTATAAATCCGCCTTGCTTTGTCTGCGTCTTTAAAATTTCAAAAATGAGATCCTGGCGGCGAAACTCGCGTGGGTTTTCCACGCCTACTTTGTTTGCGATTTGCACTAAGCTATCTAAATCAAGCTGGCGTAAATCCTCAATCTTGTGTCCATCAACAGGTATGTGTGTACGCGAATTTTTGCGCTGTTTAGGCGTTTGTGCCTCTTGGGTTTGATTATCCATTATTCCTCTTTAAATCTTAAAATAGTGAAAGATATTGTGGATTTGAAGTATTTGGGGTATTGTATTAAAAATGTCCTAAAATGAAAATAAATCATAAGTTTTTCTGTGCTAAAATAGCAACTTTAAATTTTATAGTAAGGAGAGTTGATGAGGAAAATTTTATTAGCAAGCTTGCTTCTTGCTAGTGCACTTTTTGCTGGAGATAAGGTGTATAAGCTAAAGCTAGCTAGTACCTGGGAGAGCACGACGCCCGTATTTGGCGATGAGATGAGAGATTTTATAGAGATAACCGATAAGATGAGTGGCGGTAGGCTTAAGATAAAAGTAGACTATCCTAGTAAGCATAAATCGCCATTTGCTGTGCTTGATTTTGTAAAAACAGGACAGTATGACATGGGGTTTACATCTAGTTATTATTACAAGGGTAAAGACCCAAAGGCTATGTTTTTTACCGCGGTGCCTTTTGGTATGACAGCTGATGAGCAGCATGCTTGGTATGAATTTGGCGGTGGCAAGGAGCTGGAGGCTAAAGTCTATGATAAATACGGCATAGACGTTTACCGTGCCGGAAATACTGGCACGCAGATGGGTGGATGGTTTAAAAGACCGATAAATTCATTAGAAGATTTAAAGGGGTTAAAAATCCGAATACCTGGATTTGGCGGTGAGGTAATGGCAAAGGTGGGCGCAAGCGTTAGCACCATACCAACTGGAGAGCTTTATCTAGCACTTGAAACTGGTGCGATAGACGCTGTTGAGTGGGTAAGTCCAGCTTATGATATGGGTCTTGGTTTTTATAAGGTCGCAAAATATTACTATACAGGCTGGCAAGAACCAAACGGCGAGACGCAGTTTTTTGTTAATAAAAAATCAATGCAAAAGCTCCCAGAGGATCTGCAAGCCGTGCTAAAATCCGCAATGGCAGTAGTGGCTGAACGAGCGATGGTTGAGGGGTATTATGAAAATATCAAACTCTGGGCAAAGATGAAAAGCGAACACCCTGATATTGAGGTGCGCTCGTTTAATAAAGACATAATGGCTGCGCTTAAAAAGGCAAGCGATGAGCTATTAGACGAGGAAGCGGCAAAAGATCCGTTATTTAAAGAGATATTAGATTCTCAGCGTGCTTTTGTAAAAGAAGCTAGAGAGTGGAGCAAAATCTCGGTTGATGCTTATATTAGAACTGCTGAATAAATTTATCGCCTTCAAATTTGGAGGCGACCCCTACTTTTCATGCCTCACTTAGCTAGTTTTTAGTAAATTTTAGCTAAAATCAAAAAGCTATTTTTTAAGGATTTTAATGCAAGACGATATTTTTAGTGCAAATCAAGATATAGAAGTCATAGATATAGAGGACTCTATAAAAAGCAGCTACCTAGACTACTCTATGAGCGTCATCGTGGGGCGGGCTTTACCAAATGCTAGAGATGGGTTAAAGCCAGTACATAGGCGCATAATCTACGCTATGCACGATTTAAAGCTAAGCCCAGGAAGTGCGTATAAAAAGTCAGCTCGTATAGTCGGTGATGTCATCGGTAAATACCACCCACACGGCGATACGGCGGTTTATGATGCGCTTGTGCGTATGGCGCAGAGCTTTTCTATGCGTGAGCGTATAGTTGACGGACAGGGTAACTTCGGCTCTATCGACGGAGATAATGCCGCTGCGATGAGATATACTGAGGCTAGGATGACGCAGCTTAGCGTGGAGCTTTTGCGTGATATAGAAAAAGACACTGTGGATTTTGTCCCAAACTATGATGATAGCGATAAAGAGCCTGACATCCTACCTGCTCGTGTGCCAAATTTATTGTTAAACGGCAGCAGTGGTATCGCTGTGGGCATGGCGACAAATATCCCACCGCACAGCCTAGATGAGCTAATCGACGGACTTTTGTGCGTGCTTGAGGATAAAAATGCAAGCTTAGAGGAGATAATGACACATATAAAGGGGCCCGATTTTCCAACTGGGGGTATAATCTATGGTAAAAAGGGCATAGTGGAGGCGTATCGTACAGGTCGCGGACGTATAAAGCTACGTGCAAAAACTCACATAGAAAAAAAGGCAAATAAAGAGCTAATAGTCGTAGATGAACTGCCTTATCAGGTAAATAAGGCTAGGTTACATGAGCAAATTTCTGATCTTGTAAGAGATAAGCAAATAGATGGTATAAGTGCAGTTCAAGATGAGAGCGATAAGGACGGTATGCGCCTAGTCATAGAGCTAAAGCGCGATGCAATGAGTGAGATAGTGCTTAATAATCTTTTTAAATCCACGCCTATGGAGAGCACATTTGGCGTAATAATGCTTGCTATTGATAATAAAGAGCCTAAAATTTTTAATCTAATCGAATTACTTAAGCTATTTTTAAATCATCGCAAGACAGTCATAATTCGTCGTACTATTTTTGATCTTGATAAAGCAAAGGCAAGGGCGCATATTTTAGAGGGGCTAAAAATCGCTCTTGATAATATCGATGATGTTATCGCCATGATAAAGGAGAGCGCCGACACAGCTGCTGCTCGTGAGGGGCTTATGAGACGCTTTGGCTTAAGCGAGCTTCAATCAAACGCCATACTTGATATGCGTTTAAGCAAGCTTACTGGGCTTGAGCGAGAAAAGCTAGAAAATGAGCTAAAAGAGATAATGGCAGAAATCGAGCGCCTTGAGGCGATACTAAAAAGCGAGAGCTTGATTGAGCAAATCATAAAAGATGAGCTGCTTGAGATAAAGGCTAAATTTAGCGTTCCACGTATTACCGAAATAGTCGATGATTACGACGATATCGACATTGAGGATCTAATCCCAAATGAAAATATGGTCGTTACCATTACGCACAGGGGCTATATAAAGCGAGTGCCAAGCAAGCAGTATGAGAAGCAAAAGCGTGGCGGCAAGGGCAAGCTAGCGGTAACGACGTATGATGATGATTTTATCGAGAGCTTTTTTACCTGCAACAGCCACGATACGCTAATGTTTGTAACCGACCGCGGACAGCTATACTGGCTAAAAGTGTATAAAATCCCAGAAGGAAGCCGCACGGCAAAGGGCAAAGCGGTGGTAAATTTAATCCAGCTGCAGCCTGATGAAAAAATAATGGCAATAATCCCAACCACCGACTTTAGCCAGAGCAAGTCGCTGGCGTTTTTCACCAAAAATGGCATAGTCAAGCGAACAAATTTAAGCGAGTTTAAAAACATCCGCTCAATCGGCGTTAGGGCGATTAGCCTTGATGAGAATGACGATTTGGTCTCAGTGCTAATAGTGAGTGGGGACGAGGAATATATTGATAGCGAGCTAGAAAATAGCGATGAGAGCGGCGAGGAGCAAGCTCAAATGCTAGAGCCTATCGAAGCTAACGATAGCGATGATGAAAGCGTAGGCGAAATAGACAGCAACGAGACTATGCTATTTATCGTTACGAAAAAGGGAATGTGCCTTAAATTTAATGTAAGCAAAGTCCGACAAATGGGACGTTCGGCTCGGGGTGTAACTGGCATTAAATTTAAAGAAGCAGGCGATGAGGTCGTGGGTGCAGCGGTCATTGAAAGCAACGCCCAAGAGATACTAAGCATATCCGCAAAAGGCATAGGCAAGCGAACTACAGCCGATGAGTATCGCCTGACAAACCGAGGTGGCAAGGGCGTAATCTGTATGAAGCTAACCAGCCGCACAGGCGATTTAGTGGGCGTAACGATGGTCGATGATGAGATGGATTTAATGGCGCTAACCTCAAGCGGCAAGATGATACGCACCGATATGCAAAGCATACGCAAAGCAGGACGAAACACAAGCGGCGTCATCGTGGTAAATGTGGACGGCGAAGAGGTCGTAAGCATAGCCAAATGCCCTAAGGCCGGAGATGATGAGGATTTTGATGATGAGGGTGGTTTGCTTGAGGAGTAGGCTTAGGTTTGCTTATGAGGCATTTTGATAAATTTAAGATAAAGGATATAAAATGAGAGTTTTGGCTTTTGCTATCTTGGCTGGTATAGGGCTTGTTGGGTGTAGTTTTAATGGATTTTCGTCTGCTTCTGAGCCTAGTAAAGAGGTGGTGGTGCAAAAGGTTGATAGAGATGATATTATAAAGGTTATGAAGGAGGAGGGCTTTGCAAGCTCGCTCCCAGAGGAGGTAACTCTCACTGCCACTGGTGAGGGCATAGCTCCGCAAAAGGCTCTATCCATAGCTCAGGCAAAAATCCTAGCCAAGCACGCCGCACTAGCTGCTGCTCACGCAAACCTAGCTGGAAAGCTTTACGGAGTTAGAATTAATGGCGAGGATACAGTGCAAAATGCCATGCTGCAAAACTCAAGAGTAACGGCTAGGGTACAGGGGCTAGTTAAAAATGCGGCCATAATAGACGAGGGCTTTGCTGATGGAATTTATAAGGTTACCCTCCAGCTTAATGTAACTCAAGAAAAATGGCGCGAGGTATTTTCATACTAAAACGTGCCTTTATTTTTCGTACTTTTTTATCTTTCCTCCTGCTTTTAAGTACCCTTAAAAGCGAGGAGTATATCTTTTGGGCTAGGCTTGAGACGCATGATTTTATGCTAGATTTTAATGAGCTAAATATACTCCCAGCCATGAGTCAAACCTCGCACCCCACTTTAAAACAAATTTGTGTTATCTCTTTGCCAAGTGCCACTAATTTTACTACTGATAATAATCTCAGACTTGATATTTTAAATAGCAAAAAAGATGAAATTTTTAACTGTTTTTTAAGCCAACAAAGCAGGGTTAGCTCGTGGAGTGAGCTTTTAAATTTAAACGCGTCAAATAAGACTGAAATAATAATCCCTCCTGTTAGATTTGTGGCTGATTTTAAGGCTCATTACGTTATTATTTATTTAATATCAAAATAAGGATAAGGCTATGAATATTGCCATTGTAGAAGATGACATTAATATGCGAAAATCCCTAGAAATTGCACTTAGCGAGTATGATGAGTTAAATTTAAAGACATATAAATCGGCGGTCGAAGCGCTAAAAAAGCTAGATGAGAGCGTAGATTTAATCATCACTGATATTAATATGCCTCGCATGGATGGGCTTGAGTTTATTAAAGAGCTTAACGGACGCTATGACGTCATCATTATGACTGGCAATGCTACGCTAAATAGGGCGATTGAGAGTGTACGACTAGGGGTTAGGGATTTTCTTACAAAGCCTTTTGACGCAGACACATTGTATGCTGCAATAATGCGTATAGCAAAGCTAAAAGAGGTCGAAAGAGAGCTTGCTGATAATAGCAAAAAATCAAATCCCACAAACAATCCAGCCCCAAAGACTACAAATGGCGGGTTTATCGCTAGCTCAGAGGCCCTTGAGGCGACTAAAAACATAGCCTTAAAAGCTGCTAAAACCGACGTATCCATACTCCTAAACGGCGAAAGTGGCGTTGGTAAAGAGGTCTTTGCGCACTTTATTCACGATAATTCACCAAGAAAAGATGCTGCTTTTATTGCGCTAAATATGGCAGCCCTGCCTGAAAATTTAATCGAAAGCGAGCTTTTTGGCTATGAAAAAGGTGCTTTTACAGATGCTAGCGTGGCAAAACCAGGGCAGTTTGAGCTAGCAAATAATGGTACGCTTTTTTTAGATGAGATAGCTGAGATGCCTATGCCTTTGCAGGCAAAGCTATTGCGCGCTATTCAGGAGGGAGAGGCGTGTAGGCTTGGTGGAGTAAAGCCTGTAAAGTTTAACGTCAGGATAATAGCCGCTACAAACGCAAACCTAAAAGAGGCAATCGCAAATGGCAAATTTAGAGAGGATTTGTACTACCGTTTAGCCACGATACCTCTAGCCATACCGCCACTTAGAGAGCGCAAAGATGAGATATTAGGTATAGCAGATAGCGTGCTAAAATCAGCCTGCGATGAGTACTCACTAGGTGTAAAAACCATACAAAAAGAGGCTTGCGACGCACTTTTGGAGTACGAATATCCTGGTAATATTAGGGAGCTTATTTCAATCATAAAGCGCGCTGCTATATTAAGTGAAGGCGAATTTATCGGCGTAAACGATCTATTCTTAGACGCACGTAGAGCGAAATAATGAGCTTTAGTTAAACAAAATTTAAACGCATTTAAGTTAAAATCCAAAAATTTAAATTTAATCAAAAAGGGCAAAAATGAGAAAGTATAATATCGCTGTTGTGGGTGCGACTGGTGCTGTGGGTGAGGAGATTTTTAACGTCCTAGCTGAGCTTGACTTTCCAGTGGCGGACGTGCTGCCACTAGCAAGCAGCAAAAGTGCGGGCGAGAAAATCGAATTTAAAGGCAAAAGCTACGTGGTAAAGGAGCTGACTGAGAGTAGCTTTGAGGAGGCGGATATTGACATAGCGTTTTTCTCAGCGGGCGGGTCGGTGTCGGCTAAATTTGCTCCTCTTGCTGCTCAAAGTGGCGCGGTGGTGATAGATAATACGAGCCATTTTAGGATGGACGCTGATGTGCCACTAGTCGTGCCTGAGTGCAATCCTGAGGACATAGCGATGTGGCGTGAGCGTGGCATAATCGCAAATCCAAACTGCTCGACTATCCAGATGGTGCAGCTGCTTAAGCCGCTTGATGACGCCTTTGGTATAAGGCGTGTGGATGTGGCGACGTATCAGGCGGCAAGTGGCGCGGGCAAGGAGGGTATGGAGGAGCTGGTCGTGCAGATGCAGAAGTTTTTTGAGTTTAAGCTTGACGAGTGCGAGCCAAAGGTCTTTGCTCATCAGCTGGCTTTGAATTTAATCCCGCACATTGACGTTTTTAAAGAAAATGACTATACCAAAGAAGAGATGAAAATGGTAAATGAGACTCGCAAGATCCTGCACAAAGACATCGAAGTGAGCGCAACCTGCGTGCGTGTGCCTGTGCTTCGCAGCCACAGCGAGGCTATCACCATACACTTTGAGCGTCCAGTAAGAGCAGACGAAGCCAAAGCCGTGCTAGCAAAAGCCCCAAGCGTGGTGCTATACGATGAGCCAAGCGAGAAAAAATACCCTATGCCCCTAATCTCAAGTGACACAAACGACACCTACGTGGGACGCATTAGGAGCGATAACTTTGACGAGCGTATCTTGCACCTGTTTTGTGCCGCAGATCAGATCCGCGTGGGAGCCGCGACAAATGCTGTTAGAATAGCGATAAAGTGGGCGGAAAAATACGCAGAGTAAAATAATGAAATTTAAACTAGAAGACAATATTAATGATTATATTAAAGAGATATTAGGCAAATTGGGCTTAAAAAGCGATGCTGATTATGGCGTAGAAAGCCAGATGAGCCAGTATTTAAAAGATGCTTTAAGGGGTGGTGCAAAGACAAAAAATAAAACCAACTTCGGAAAGCCTGATTTTAATATAACCAAATACAAAGCCCCAGTAATCATGGAAAATAAGCTGGGACTTAAAAGGCTAGTAAATGCTAGTAAGGGCGGCATTAAATTTGATGAAGCTAGTATTAAAAAATACGCTGTTAATGGAGCTTTGCACTATGCACGTACGATGTTAGCTAGCACAAAATATAGCGAAGTCATAGCAATAGGTTGTGCCGCTGATGATAGAGAAAATGCTAAAATGGAGATTTATTATGTGTATGGCTCTGGCGAGAGAGATTATAAAAAGCTACCTATTGATAATTTAAATTTCTTAGAAAATGAAAAAAGTTTTAATGAGTTTTATAAAGACGCAATATTAAACGAAAGCGAAAAGCATGCGATACTCATAAAAACAAAAGATGAGTTAGCTGGGTATGCCAAAAAGCTCAATAAATTAATGCAAAATCATTCCATCACCGCTCCGCAACGTGTGCTTTATGTCTCTGGTATGCTGCTTGCCATGCAAGATGTTAGAAATAGCGATGGCGCTTTAATTCAAAAGGGACTTACTCCAGATGATTTAAAGGGGCTTCAAACAGATACAAACCGAGATGGTATAAAAATAAAAAATCAAATCGAAGAGTTTTTAAAATCTAAACAAATCAAGACAAATAAAATGCAGCTCATGCTTGCTTCATTTTCTGAGATATCAAAAGACCCTTATAGGGACGAGCTAGCTAGTCCTGATGATTTGGTTGGTAAAATTATAGAAGCGAAAGCTAGCATAAACAAACAAATTTTTGTCTATATTTATGAAAATATTTTTATGCAAATAGATCGTCTTGGCGGACATCTTGATATTATGGGTGAGCTTTATAGTGAGTTTTTAAAATACGCTCTAGGCGATGGTAAGGAGCTTGGCATTGTACTTACTCCACCATATGTTACAAAAATGATGAGTGAAATTTTAAATATAGATAAAGATAGTAGGGTTATGGACTTAGCCACTGGAAGTGCAGGTTTTTTAATAAGTGCGATGGAGTTAATGATAACTGATTGCGAAGCCAAACTAGCAAAAGGCTCGGCGGATTGCATCGAAAAGATAGAGCAGATTAAAAAATCTCAGCTTCTAGGCGTGGAGCTAAATGCTGAGATGTATGCGTTAGCGGCTACAAATATGATATTGAGAGGCGATGGTTCATCGTTAATGCAAAAGGCAAATGTCTTTGATACTCCGCCAGAGCTCTATTGCGACTTTAATGCTGATAGGGTACTTTTAAATCCACCTTTTAGCCATAAAGAAAACGGCATGCCTTTTATTGAATTTGGCTTAAACCATATGCAAAAAGGTGGACTTGGTGCTATTATAATCCAAGATAGCGCAGGTAGTGGCAAAGCGGTAGCCACAAATAAAAAAATACTAGCTAAGCATACCTTGTTAGCTAGTATAAAAATGCCAACCGACCTTTTTATGCCTATGGCTGGAGTGCAGACTAGCATTTATATTTTTAAAGCCAAAGAGCCTCACGATTTTGAAGTGCCTGTTAAATTTATAGACTTTAGAAACGATGGCTTTAAGCGTACAGAAAGAAGCACGGCTGAAATAGATGAACCAGAAAAGCGCTACGCCGATATAATAAGAATTTACAAATCAGGGCTAAATGCTAGGGTGGATGCTAGTTGGGATTTATCTAGCGCTTATGTGGAGGATTTCATAGCTTGTTTTGATAGCGATAATTGTGGAGCTGATTGGAACTTTGACCAGCATAAAAAGATAGACACAAAGCCAACTTTAAGCGATTTTAAAAAGAGCGTGAGTGATTATTTGGCTTGGGAAGTGAGTCAAATTTTAAAAAAGGAAAATCCCAGTCGCAAGTCATCTGTAAGTGAGCGTATAGCTAGGTTGGAGACTGAATTTATCACTAATGGCGTGGAGTGGAGAGAGTTTGAGCTAAGCGAGCTTTTTAAGAATGAAAATGGAAATTTTGATATTCAAAAAAAGCACATTAATGGCAGAGGAGAGCTTGTTATTACATCTGGGGAGAGCGATAGGGGTGTAATGGGCAGAAGCGATGTATCTGCAAAAATAATACATAAGCCTTGTTTGAGCATTGATATGTTTGGCAATTGCTTTGCTAGAAACTACCCATTTAAAATGGTAACTCATGCCAGGGTTTTTGCTGCTGTGCCTTTTATGGATATGGGTTTTAGGGTTTTAAATTTTATTGCAACAAATCTTTCTCATTTAAATAAAATTTATGGCTATAGCAATATGGCTACATGGGATAAGATTAAAGATATAAAAATCTCCCTTCCTTGCGATAGCAAGGGCGAAATAAATTTTTGCTTTATGGAAAAATTTATTTCAGAGCTCGAGAACGAGTACCTAGAAGAGCTAGAAAGCGAACGCCTCGAAGAGCTCGAGGCGTATCTTGCCGTAACTGGCTTAAAAGACTATGAGTTAAACCAAAAAGAAAAAGATGCATTGAAGAAATTTGATGCCATTTATGACCCTGAAAATGGGGGGTTAACTCCGCCCCTTGTAGCTTAGCAGAGTTTGAGCTTAGTAAATTATTTAATTTAAGGCGTGGAACAAGGATTGTTGTATCAAGACGAATTCGTGGAAATAGACCGCTGGTTACTGCTGGATATGAAAACTGCGGCGTTGCCGAATATATTAAGAATGATGAGCAGGAAATTTTTCCCAGCAATACAATTACGATAGATATGTTTGGTAATGTTTTTTATAGAGGATATGATTTTAGTGCCGATGATAATATTTTGGTGCTGTATTCAAAGGATAATATAGGTAGATATGAGAATTTATTTTTAACTTGTTCTATTTCAAGCAGCATAAGAGACAAATATTCATACGCAAAGCAATATCGTCAAAAAAGCTTTAATTCTACAAATATTATTATTCCAAGCAAAAATAATGAGCCAGATTTTAATTTTATGCGAGATTTTATAAGCGCCACTTAAAAGCTAGTCATAAAAGATGTTGTAATATGGAGTGAAAGAAAAATTAATGCCACAAAAAGAGTTGTGGGTGCTTAGTGCTTTAAATTTAAAGTCCATTTTGTTAAAATATTGGCTTTAAATTTAAAGGAGCCAAATGCTAGAAAAACTTTTTGAACGGCTAATGTGGAGCAGTCGTGTTTTTACGATTTTGCCTGTGATTTTTGGGCTTGTGGGGGCGGCGGTACTTTTTGCTATCGCTAGCTATGACGTCTGTGCGGTCATTTTTGACGTGTATCGCTACTTTTTTGCTGACTTTCACCCAGAGAGCTTTCACTCAGATGTGGTGGGCAGTATCATCGGAGCGGTGGATTTATACCTGATGGCGCTTGTGCTTTTTATCTTTAGTTTTGGAATTTATGAGCTGTTTATTAGCGAGATTGAGGCGATGAAAAGCTCAAAGCACGCCAAAGTTTTAGAGGTGCATAGCCTAGACGAGCTAAAGGATAAGCTGGCAAAGGTGATTATAATGGTGCTGATTGTAAATTTTTTCCAGCGAGTTTTGCACGCTAGCTTTACCACGCCACTTGAGATGCTCTATCTTGCGGTGTCTATTTTAGGGCTTTGCTTGGGGCTATATTTTCTGCATAGGGGCGAGCATTAGCGGCTTTGGCTAGTGCTTTCTGACCTTAGGCCAAAATATCTAAATGTTTGAAACCTATAAAATAAAAATAATACTTTTGGGATTTTAAAAAAGAGAGATAAAAGTGGCTCCGGATGCTGGATTCGAACCAGCGACCAATCGGTTAACAGCCGACTACTCTACCGCTGAGCTAATCCGGAATGTTTTAAAAATGAGTTGTGATTATAGTAAAAAATTTATGCTTTGTCAATTAAAATAAGCTTAAATTCTAAAAAATATCCAGAAAATAAAAATTTTATGCAAAAGTATCACTTTTATTAAGCCGCTAAGCATTTTTTGGTTATACTTAAATTATGAGTTATTACGTATTTTTGATTATTGCGCCATTGATTGCGTTGCTTTTTAATGTCTACGCCTATAAAAGGCTAATATGCAAAATCGGCTTTTTGTCTAAATTTAGACTTGTATTTTTTGTGATTTTTGCCTTACTAGCTATTTTTAGTGTGGTTTTTTTACTGTCTTTGCGTGTTTTTGAAGTGTCTCTTTGGGTTTATTTGGTGGGTGCGGCTAGCTTTGGGATGAGCTTTTTTCTAGCTAGCGCGACGCTGATTTATGATATTATCATCGCCGCTTCATCGAGAGTTATCTTAAAAGAACACTCTAAATCTAGGCGTAAATTTATACGCATGATGTTTGATTTTAGCTTTTTAATTATCTCATTTGGGCTGCTTTTACGTGGGCTTTTTAGCGCACTTAAGACGCCTGCTTTGCGTGAGGTGAGCGTAAATTTAAAAGGGCTTAGCGCTCCGCTTCGGCTAGCTGTGATAAGTGATGTGCATATAGGGGAGTTTTTGGGTGATGAGTTTATGCGTGATATTGTTAGGCGCATAAATACTCAAAATGTCGACGCGGTGCTGATAGTTGGGGATTTGCTAGATATTCCCGCCTCTATTGAGCATGGACTTTTGGCTTCTCTTAGCGAGCTTAGGTCAAAGTATGGCACGTTTTACGTTACTGGCAACCACGAGTTTTACCACGGTGCTATCGAAATTATCGCTCTTTTAAAAAGCTATGGCGTCAGGGTGCTAGAAAATGAAAGCGTGAGGGTTGGTGGGATAAATTTAGCCGGTGTTCACGATATAGCTGGTGCTAGAGATGGCATGGCGCCTGATGCTAAAGCCGCACTGGCTAGTATAGATGAGACGCTGCCTACTATTATTCTAGCGCATCAGCCTAGGTTTGTGCGCGTGCTTGATGAGATGGGGCTAGCGGATAGCGTTGATCTGCTTATTTGTGGGCATACTCATGCGGGGCAAATTTTTCCATTTTCGCTTTTGGTGCTTTTACAGCAGCCTTATTTGCATGGGCTTTATAGACATAGCGACAAGACGCAGGTGTATGTCAGCTCTGGGGCCGGATTTTGGGGACCGCCTGTGCGGGTGCTTGCGCCTAGCGAGATAGTTGTATTAAATTTAAAAGGAGAGTAAATGATATTAGCACATCAAATTTCACGTGCATTTGGTAGATTTGCGGCTTGTAAGTTTCGCTTTGGCTTACAAGGCTTGATAAATAGTGCTTATGTTAGGCTTTTTGGACTTGATATGAGCGAGTTTAGAAAGCCTTCAGGATATGATAGCTTGCTTGCTTTATTTACCAGAAAGCTAGAGGTGCCGCGCGCCATAGATGATAAAAATAACGTCTTTGTAAGCCCAAGTGATGGCAAAGTGCTATTTGCTGGAGTGGGCGAGGGCGATATGGCTATGAGTGTAAAGGGGTATACTTATAGCGCGCGAGAGCTAGTTGGTGGCGAGCTACCTGGCGAGTTTAGCTACGCAAATATCTATCTAAGCCCAAAAGATTACCATCACTATCATGCGCCTTGCGATCTTAGGCTTTTAAGCGCGTCTTACATACCTGGTGCGCTTTATAGCGTGAGTGAGCGTACGCTAAGCCACAAGCCAGAGCTTTATGCGCTTAATGAGCGTGTCGTACTTCGGTGTGAGAGTGCAAGTGGTGCGTGGATATATCTTGTCTTTGTTGGGGCAATAAATGTCGCTAAAATGCGCTTTAGCTTTGATAAAACGATACAGACAAATGCAAAAAGCGGCGCACCTAGTGAGCATAAATACAAGTGCCTTTATGTCAAAAAGGGCGAGGATTTGGGCTGCTTTGAGCTTGGCTCGACTGTGGTCGTTCTAGCAGATAGTTCTAGCGTACGATTTGATGAAATCAGCGGCAAAAGTGTCAAATTTGGTGAGCGCATAGGAGAGATAATATGAGCGAGAAAGCACAAATCGTAGCTCTAAATAATGACGAGGCTAGCAAATTTGCTTCATTTGTAGAGGTGGTTGGAGAGGATGCGACTGAGCTATCCAAGCACGTTATACAGGGCGATATAGCGGGTATTTGGGAGCATTGTGAGGATTTTGAAAAGCTCAGTGAAGCAACCATAAAGACAGTGGCGCACCTAAATGAGGAGCATATAAAACGTATGGCGCAGCAGCTAAATGCAAATAATGAAAAAATGCTAAATGCCACTTTTGAGGGCGTGAAGCGCCACCATAAAAAGCAGGTTGAAAAGCTGCAAAAGCGCTATAAACAGCGCATGATTATGGCATCTTTAGCGGCTTTTATGGCTGGGCTTGCTGTGGGCTGGCTGGTGTTTAAGTTGCCTTATTACGGTTAAAATTATCTGTGGCAGGGGCTGTTTTGGCTTTTTGCTATTTAAGCCAAAAGGCAAGCCGCCTTTTAATGCGGTTTAAAATCCGCAACACTTTGATGGCTACAAATTTGAATTGACTTACTATGGTTTGTGTGGTATGTTCGTATTTTAAATTTATTGTGCATGGGATTGGTTGCTGTATTGAGCACAAAATTACTAAATTTAAAGCTTAAGCTTGAGATAGACTAAGAATACGAGTGGATAAAATTTGGGTTGCATTTAAGTAAATTATCGTATAAAGGCAGGGTTGTTTAAATTTAAATATAAGTTGCAATTGAATTAAAGGCTAGACAAATTAAATTTATCCAGCCTTTAAAGCCCAAAAAAGCTCGCAGACTATTAAAGTAGTCTCAAAAACACAAAGCTAGTCCTACATTTAGTCCAGTCCCAGCCAGCTCATACAAGCCCATAGTCAGATTAGTACAAGCCAACAGCTCACTCCAGCTTCACGTAAATCTAGCACTCGCATAAGCCCACGCCATAGCCAAGCCTACAAAAGCTTATTTATACGCCTTTATCGCTTCGTCTAGGATTTTCTCAGCCGTCTTTGCGTCGGCGAAATCTTTAACCTTCACCCACTTGCCAGGTTCTAGCATTTTATAGGTTTCAAAGAAGTTTTTAATCCTATCAAGCGTGATTTTTGGCAGATCATCTAGGCTTTTTATGTTCTCATATCTAGGGTCGATTTTGCTTACTGGCACGGCTAGGAGCTTTTCGTCCATTCCGCTTTCATCCTCCATTATAAGCACGCCTATGAGCCTGCACGGCACGACGCTGCCAGCTTGAAGCGGATACTCATTTAGCACTAGCACGTCGGCTGGGTCGCCGTCGGCGGCTAGGGTGTTTGGGATAAAGCCGTAGTTGGCTGGGTAAAACATCGCCGAATACATCACACGATCTACCACGACTGCGCCGCTTTCTTTATCGATTTCGTATTTTATGTTTGAGCCGTATGGGATTTCGATGACGGCGTTTAGTTTATCTGGGTTTTGCCCCACCTTGATTTTGCTTATATCCATTGTTTCTCCTTTAAATTTAAAATAATTTCATCTGCTGTTTTTTGCACTATTTTGTCTAGTTCGTATGCGCCCTGGTTTATTTTGTTTGTGATTTTTAGGCCTGTTAGCGGCTTTTTGTCCTTGTCTATTATATCCACCTGCGCCACGTGTTTGGCGTAGCCGCCATTTTCAAGCCCCGTGTAGTAGATTAGCCCCCTGCCTGCGCCGCTAAACTCTAGGCTTTCGCACGCTAGGCTTATGCTATTTTGGCTTTTTAGCAGGGCTTTTAGCCTAGTTTCAAGCAGCTCATCTATCTCGTTTTGGCTGCATTTTGCGCTTATTTTGTGTGATATTTGATGGCTTGCACAGCCTGCTAAAAGGAGCAAAAAAGCCATTGCTAGGGCTTTCACAAATTTGCCTTTAAGCTTTGAATTAAATTTGCTACGCCAGCTTGGATTTCATTTAATGTGCGGTCAAACTCAAGCGTGTAGTATGGGTCATCTACGTCTTTGTCGTCTAGGAGTTTTATCATCTTTTCGGTAGTGCCAAAAATGGAGCGAAACTGGCGGACGTTGTTGCTATCCATCACGACAAATAGGTCAAAGTCGCTAAGCTCGCTAGCCTGCACCTGCCTGGCTCTGTGCGTTTTGACTAGTCCGTCTAGTCCGACGCTCTTAAGCGTGGCTAGGCTGCGTGGGTCTGGGGTGTGGCCTATCTCGTCACTACTTAGGGCGGCTGAGTGTATCTCGATTTTATCCGCTAGTCCAGCCTTTGCCACTTCGTGCTTTGCCACAGCTTCAGCCACAGGTGAGCGACAGATATTTCCGTGGCAGAGAAAGATGATTTTTTTCATTTTACCCCTTTTTAAAAGGGTGATTTTACACAAAGTTTGCTTTAAATTTAATTTTGCGGGCTTGCAGCAAGACGCAAATTATTAAGCGGAGCCGCTTAAACATTTTGGTTGGCTAATTTAGCGTTTTGTGAATTTTTAGGGTATTTAAAATTTCCTAGCCCTCTTTGTTAAGCTTATTTGCAAGACTTAGACTAAAAAAGCAGGGCTAGTTTTTTATTTTTTAAGCTATGACATTGCACCAGCTGGGGGGTAGTCCAGCTGGGGGGGCAGTTTACAGGCTATCGACTAGGTTTTTTAGGTCGGCTACTATCTCATCTATCGTGCGTTCGCCGTTAATCGTGTGAAGCAGCCCCTTTTTGCTGTAAAACTCACGTATGGCAGCAAGCGGCTCTGTATAGACTTTCATCCTATTATTAAAGACCTGCTCGTTATCATCAGCCCCCCTAGCACGTCCTAGCACTCGCTCGCGTGCCACGGCTTCGCTTACATCTACTTCTACCACGCCAGCTAGGCTGATAGCCTCTTGCTTGGCAAGCACGCTGTCAAGCTCGCTCATCTGCTCTACGCTTCGTGGGTAGCCGTCGATTAGAATTTTGCTTTTATCTGAGCCGTTGATCGCTGAGATTATGGTATTTACCACGACTTCAAGCGGCACTAGGTTGCCCTTTGAGATGAAGCTATCTATTAGCTTGCCTAGCTCGCTACCGCTTGCCACTTCGGCTCTTAGTAAATCGCCAGTTGAGTAGTGTGCGTAGCTTGCGTCGTTTTGTGCGATTAGGCTCGCGTCTGTGGTCTTGCCGCTGCCTGGGGCTCCGATGATTAAAAATAGCTTTTTCATTAAATTTAACTCTCCTTTTTGCTTTCTCTTATGCGTAGTCCTAGCTCTCTAAGCTGCTCTGGGCTTACTTCGCTAGGGGCTTTTGTCATAGCACACTGGGCACGTTGGGTTTTAGGGAATGCGATGACATCACGGATACTGCTAGATTTTGTTGCTAGCATTATAAGCCTATCAAAGCCTATGGCAATGCCCCCGTGCGGCGGCGCACCAAAGCTAAGCGCGTCTAGTAAAAAGCCAAATTTTTCACGCTGCTCGGCTTCGTCTATGCCAAGTTTAGCAAAGACCTTTTGCTGTATGTCGCTTTTGTGGATACGAATAGACCCGCCGCCTAGCTCAAAGCCGTTTAGCACGACGTCGTGGGCGATGCTTGTGATCTTTTCTAGATCTGGCTCGTCGATGTTGTTTGGCATTGTAAATGGATGGTGCATTGCTGAGTAGCTGCCGTCGTCGTTTTGCTCAAACATAGGAAAATCAAGCACCCATAAAAATTTCATCGCATTTTCATCGATGATACCCATCTGCTCGGCTAGATAAGCTCTAAACCGCCCCATATAATCAAGCACGACTTTTTTCTTGCCAGCTCCGAAAAATACGACATCGCCCACTTTTAGCTCGCAGCGGGCAATAATCTCATCAAGGTCGCTTGGCTCAAAAAATTTCTCAAGTGGCCCTTTTAAGCCCTCTTCTTTGACTTGCAAAAACGCAAGCCCTTGTGCGCCAAATTTACGCACATATTCTTCAAAGCTTTTCATCTGACGCTTGCTAAAAATATTATCCCCATTTGGCACTTTTAGGGCTTTTACTCGGTTGCGTTTATCCTTTGCGATCGAGCTAAAAATTTCATTATTGCTTCGCTCAAAAATATCATCAACGTCAATCATCGCTAAATCATAACGCAAATCAGGCTTGTCAGAGCCGTATTTTTCAGTCGCTTCAGCGTAGCTCATTCTAGGAAACGGCGTGGCTATGTCATATCCGCAAGCAGCAAAGACCTCTTTTAGCATACTCTCCGCCATATTTATAATGTCTTCTTGCGTTACAAAGCTCATTTCAACGTCGATTTGGGTAAATTCAGGCTGGCGGTCAGCACGCAGATCTTCATCCCTAAAGCACTTTGCTATTTGAAAATACTTATCAAAACCAGCACACATAAAAAGCTGTTTAAAAAGCTGTGGGCTTTGCGGTAGGGCGTAAAACTGCCCTGGATAAATTCGGCTTGGCACGAGATAGTCTCTCGCTCCTTCTGGCGTGGCCTTGGTTAAAACAGGCGTTTCAAATTCAATAAAGCCCATTTTATCAAGTGCGTTTCTAGCAGCTATGGCTGCTTTGGAACGGAGCATAAAAATTCGCTGCAAACGCTCGTTGCGTAGGTCTAAAAAGCGGTATTTTAGCCGCACATCTTCGCCCACGCTCTCATCACCTATCATAAACGGCAGCGCCGCACTTTCATTCTCCACTACTAGCTCATCGACGACGACTTCTATCTCGCCTGTTTTTAGCCTTGGATTTGCTAACCCAGCTCCACGAGCACGGACTTTGCCCTTTACTCTTAGGACGTATTCGTCCCTTACGTGGCTTGCTATTTCGTGGGCTTGCTTGCTATCTGCTGGGTCACAGACGAGTTGGATTAGCCCTGTGCGATCTCTTAGGTCAAAGAATATAACACCACCGTGATCTCGGTAGGTATTTACCCAGCCTGCTAGTTCGACGGTCTTACCGATGTCGTCTTTGCAAAGCTCGGCGCAATAATGACTTCGCATTTTTATTCCTTTTATAGTGAAAATTAGCGCGCATTTTACTAAATTTATGCTTTTTATTTGCTTTTGCGGGCGAATATGATAAAATCTGCGCCATGAAAAATGAAAATATAAATTTAAATGGTATAAAAAAAGTTGGGCTCGTAGTGCGCGAGGGCGAGAGCATGACGCACGATATGGACTTGATTTTTGATATTTTATCACGCTTTGGTGTGGAGGTTTTGTGTGAGCAAAAGGCGGCTTTAGCGGTTGGAAAAAATGGCTATTTACTAGATGAGCTAGCTAGGCAGTGTGCTTTGATTATTAGCCTTGGAGGGGATGGGACTTTGATATCTTTAGCTCGTAAAACCGCTGCTTTTGCTCCACTTTTACTTGGAATTCACACAGGTAGGCTTGGCTTTTTAACAGAGGCAACACTAGGCGAGGCAGATGAGCTTTTTAAAGAGCTTTTTAACAATAAATTTGTCATTGAAAGACCATATTTTTTACGTGTAGTAGTGGAGCAAAAAAACGGAAAAAATATGGAGCTTTTAGCGCTTAATGACGCTGTTATAATGAGACGTAGACCAGCAAGTACGGTAAATATCAAAGCTTATCTAGGCGGAAAGCATTTTAATTCATATTTTGGAGACGGCATAATAGCCTGTACTCCAACTGGCTCAACAGCTTATAATATGAGTGCTGGAGGGGCTTTGATATATCCGCTAAGTGCTGTTTTTTCGCTCACGCCTATCTGTTCGCATTCGCTTTCGCAGCGCCCACTTATCCTGCCTTTTAGCGAGACTGTAAGCCTAAGTGCAGATAGCAATAGTGAGCTAGTCATAGACGGACAAGAGAGCCTTAGTATGCAAGATGTCGCATGTGTTAAAGTCGGACTTGGTGATGTTAGGGCGCGATTTTTGCGGCGAGAGGGGCGCGATTATTTTCAAATTTTAAAGCAGAAACTACGTTGGGGCGATAAATGATAAGCAGAGTTTTTATTAAAGAGCATTTAGGCTTTGATAAGGTTGAGTTAAAATTTAAAGCAGGACTTAGCGTATTTACGGGTGCAAGTGGAGCCGGAAAGTCTGTGTTAATGGGGGCAATTATGAGTGCTTTTGCACTAAAAGATAGCGAAGCAAGGCTTGTGGAGGCTGACGTGGAGGCTAGCTTTGATATGAGCGAAGTTGGCATAGAAAATGAGCCTGTAAATAGCTTTAAAATGGCTAGGGAAAAGAGTGTTAGGTATTTTATAAACTCTCAATCAATTGCAAAAAAAAGCCTGAGTTTAATCGCAAGTGAGCATATAAAATATTTCGGCGCAAAGGGGCTTGGCGAGCTAAATGGAGATAGATTTTTACGTCTGCTTGACGCACTTGTAAAAGATAAAAATCATGAATTAAATTTAAAATCCGTAAGAGAGCTTTTTTTAGAATATGCAAAGGTAAAAAGCGAACTTGATGAGTTAAATGAGGCTGAGAGCAAGATAGAGGAACTTAAGGAATTTGCGGCTTTTGAGATAGAAAAAATAGAGGCAGTAAACCCAAAAGCTGGCGAATTTGACGAGCTTTTGGAGATTAAAAAAAAGCTTAGCAAAAAGGATAAAATAGAAGCTGCATGGCAAAAGGCACAGAGAATTTATGATCTAGAAGGCGCTGTGATAGATGCGCTTAATATAAGCGATTTAAATAGCGATTTTTTTACTGATGCGATAAATGAGCTACGTGTATTGCAAGAGGGCTTAAATATGGACTGGCTTGATGAGGTTGATGTTGAGGTGGTGCTTGATAGGATAGAGGCGCTTAATTCCTTGATAAAGCGTTATGGAAGCGAGGAGGAGGCGCTTTTGGTGCTTGAGAGTAAAAGGGCTGAGCTTAATAAATATGAAAACATAAGCTTTCAAAAAAGCGAGCTGGAGGCTAAATTTAATAAGCTTTATAATGACTTAAGCGGACTTTGTGTTAATATCACGAAGGCTAGAAAAGGCGCATTAGGCGAGCTTGAAAGCCTGCTAAATGGCTATTTAAGTGAGCTTTATATGCCAAGCTTAAAAGCAAGCTTAAGCGAAGCTAGCTTTGGCGAGAGCGGAGCTGATGTGCTAAGTTTTGAAGTGGCTGGGGTAAATTTAGGAAAAATAAGTAGTGGCGAGACAAATCGATTAAGGCTTGCATTTATAGCGAGTGAAACACAGGTGCTAAATCAAGGTTCTGGCGTGATAATCCTAGACGAAATTGATGCAAATTTAAGTGGTAAAGAGGCGATGAGCATAGCAAATGTGCTAGTAAAAATAGCCAAACGCTACCAAATTTTTGCCATTTCGCATCAGCCTCAGCTTTCAAGTCGTGCAGATGCTCATTTTTTAGTTGAAAAGACGCAAAACGGTTCAAGTGTAAGACAGCTTAAAGAAAGCGAAAGAGCGCCAGAGTTAGCTAGGATGATAAGTGGTGAGGTTGTGAGCGAGGAGGCTTTAAGCTTTGCTAAAGGTCTGCTTGAGAGCGCTAAAGCTTAAGATAAGTTTATAAAATTTTTTGATACAATGACAGATTAATTATCAAAAATCACGATTTTATGGATATTTTATGGCTTTAAAAACTCAAGAGAGAATATTAATAGTAGATGATAATAGAGCGCTTGCAAAGCTTATCGCGCGCAAAATGGAGAGCAATGTGGACATGATTGTCGATGTTGCTCATAGTTTTAGCCAAGCGCAAGATCTCATAGATGAACATGGGGAAAATTACTTCATAGCGCTGCTTGATCTAAATTTACCAGATGCGCCAGATGGGGAGATAGTTGATTATGTATTATCAAAAAATATTCTCGTCATTGTGCTTACTGGTAGTATTGATGTGCAGACAAAGGAGAGCTTTATCCACAAGCCTATCGTGGATTACGTTTATAAGGGCAATATAGCTGATGTAAACTATATATTTAATACCGTAAATAGACTAAGTAAAAATCGTGGTGTAGGTGTTATGGTAGTAGATGATAGCCAGCCTATGCGCACAGCTATTAAAAATATCTTAAAATCCCAGCTCTTTGATGTTTATGTCGCAGCTCACGGCGAGGAGGCTATGAACTACTTTGAGCAATATAAAAACATAAAACTCGTGCTTACTGATTATAAAATGCCAGTAATGGATGGGCTTGAGCTTACTAAAAATCTTCGTGAAAAATATCCAAAATCAGAACTAGGTATCATAGTTTTTACTGCTACTGATGATGAGGGTGCGGCAGCTACGTTTTTAAAAAGTGGGGCAAATGATTTTATTATAAAGCCCTTTGGTAGGGAGGAGCTAATAGTCCGCATAAATAACCACATAGAAAATATAGAAAATATAGAACTTATCACAAATTTTGCTAATCGGGATTTTCTAAGCGGCCTCTACAATCGCCGTTATTTTATGAGCTCGGCTAGAGAATATATACAAAGCATAAAAAATAGCACAGAAAGTTTTGCTATAGCTACCATAGACATAGACCATTTTAAGCGTATAAACGATACTTATGGGCATGATATAGGCGATGAGGCTATTAAATTTATCTCACATATTTTGCTTGATTCTTGTAAGGGTAGGGACTTAGTAGCTCGCTTTGGTGGTGAGGAGTTTTGCATGTTGCTTAAAAATATTTCAGCTGAAGATGCGGTTAAGTTTTTTGTAAGACTAAGAACAACGATAGCTAGTAAAGAGTTTGTGGTGGATAATGTTTCTCTTAAAATGACAGCATCTATTGGTGTTTGTATAGGCGATACTAAGACTGAGTTAAGTATGCTTCTTAGCAGGACCGATAAGGCTCTTTATAAGGCCAAAGAGGGCGGACGAAACCGCGTGGAAATGATATGATAATAGATACTCATTGTCATTTAAATGACGATAGATATAATGATGATTTTGCCGATATGCTAGCTAGGGCTAGTGAGGCTGGCGTGCGTGGGTATATCATACCTGGAGCCGATCCACGTGAGCTAGAAAAAGCCTGTAAAATAGCACATGAATTTGACGATGTTTATTTTGCTGCTGGTGTGCATCCTTATGACATAGAGTATTTTGACCTTGATTATTTGGTTAAATTTATGAGTGATAGTAAGTGCATAGCGGTTGGAGAGTGTGGGCTTGATTATTTTCGCTTTCCAAAAGATGAGGCGGCAAAGCAGAGCGAAAAATCGGAGCAAAAGCGAGTGTTTATCGCTCAAATAGAGCTTGCGATTAAATTTAATAAGCCCCTAATAGTTCATAGTCGTGAGGCAAATGAGGATACATACCAAATTCTAGCTCAATATGCAGATGACTTAAAGTCTGCTGTGCTTCACTGCTACAACTCAAGCCCAAGGCTTTTAGAGCTTGCAAATCTTGGGCATTTTTATTACGGCATAGGTGGAGTGCTTACATTTAAAAACGCAAAAAGTCTGGTTGAAATTCTACCACAAATTCCAAAAGACAGGCTTTTGATAGAAACAGACGCACCATATCTCACTCCTGAGCCATTTCGTGGACAGAGAAATGAGCCATCTTATACTGATTTGGTGGCTAAAAAGATAGGCGAGCTTTTAAATTTAAGCAAAGATGAAGTTTGCGAAATTACCACAGCAAACGCATACCGAGCCTTTGACGGCTTAAAAGGAGAAGCATGAGAATTTTAAAGATATTTTCTATTTTAACCTTTAGTATACAAATTCTACTAGCAAGCGCAAGCAGTGATTTAGAGCTTTTAAAGGAGCTTGATATAAATCCAGATTTTGCCAAAACTATATATTTTGAAGATATAAAAAACGACATAAAAGTTGGACACATTAGGGACTTTGACGAGTCTATACAAAATGCAAAATCATACATCGATATGCTAAAAAACACAGTGCAAAGCTCAGGGGTGCCTCCCACGCTATTTTATCTAGCTATGGTGGAGTCTGGGCTGTCAAATCGCGTAATCTCAGGGGCTAAGGCGGCTGGTATATGGCAGTTTATGGAATCAACTGCTAGGCTTTATGGCTTAAGAGTGGATAAATATGTGGATGAGCGAAAAGACCCACAGCGTTCAAGCCAGGCTGCGACAAAATATTTGCGCTCACTAAAGCGCGAATTTGGCAAGTGGTATCTAGCTATTTTGGCGTATAATTGTGGTAACACAAAGCTTAGAAAAGCTATCTCTCAGGCGGGTAGCGATGATTTGGCTGTGCTTTTAGACCCTAGCAAAAAGTATCTACCAAGCGAGACTAGGCGCTTTATAGGTAAAATTTTAAGACAAGCGATAATCGCCTCTGATTTGGGCTTTAGTGTAGCAAAAGAGGACAAGGCAAACTCACTAAAACTATCTAAAATAAGTGTCCCTGGAGGGACGAGTTTGGTAGAGGTAGCTGATAGCATAGGCGTGGGCGTAAATCGCCTTAAAGAGTATAATGCCCACATAAAGCTAGCCTTTACTCCGCCAAATTCTAAAAATTACCATCTTTATATACCGCAAAATCGTGTCGCGCTTTTTACTAAGAATTTTACCCCAAAAGGCGGTAAAAATGAGTTTTTTACTTATAAGGTAAAAAAGGGTGATACCCTGCTTTCTATAGCTGAAAAAACAGGGGTAAATACGCGTGCAATAAAGGATTATAATGAGTTAAGCACAAATAGTGTTGCGCTTAATCAATCGCTTGTAATCCCAAAGATAGTCCAGCCAAAGACGCTAAGTTCAGGCAGCGAGATTGTAAGGCTTGATATGGGGCGCAAAAAAGGCGAAATTTTAAACTCAAAAGAGGAAATAGCATCAGGAGAGCACATTGCTATACCGTAATATAATTTATCTATTTTTTTCAATCTTTGTGGTTGGGTGTAGTACCACGCAGTATCTACCAAGTCCATCAGGTAGCAGCGAGATAAAAAACTCCCCAGCTATGCACCGAGCGACTATGCGCCCATACACAGTAAATGGCAAAACTTACTACCCAACAGTGGTAAAAGTAGGGGAAAAGGCTAGTGGTACTGCTAGCTGGTATGGGCCAGATTTTCACGGTAAAAAGACATCAAATGGCGAGGTGTATAACATGCACGGATTTACCGCCGCGCACAAAACCCTACCTATGAATACTATGCTTAGAGTTACAAATTTAAAAAATAATCGCCAAGTTGTGGTTAGGGTAAATGACAGAGGGCCTTTTGTCTCAAACCGCATTATAGACCTCTCAAAAGGTGCGGCGAGTAAGATAGGAATGATAGGGGCTGGGACTGCTCCAGTACTGCTTGAGGTTATAGGATTTAATGCAAAAATAAGTGGCACTTCAAACATAGATACAGCAAGCAATACCCCTGCTAAAATAGAGCCGATAAATTCAAACATCAGTGCCAAATCCAGTGTAATAGTCATCTCTCCTATCTCAAAAAGCCAAGCCCAAAGTGAGGCTAGTGCTGATGAGGTCGTTGGAGGAGAGTTTATGGTACAAATCGGTTCTTTTAGTAGCTTAAGCGGCGCAAAAAGCTACCAAGTCCAGCATAAAAACGTAGGTGGCTACCAAAGCATAGTGCGTGAATTTAATGTAAGTGGAAGGCGCATTTTTAAGGTATTCGTAACTGGATTTAGAAGCGAGGACGAGGCTAGAGATTTTGCAAAGAGCGGACGATTTAATGGAGCATTTATAGTCAGGGGATAAATTTGAAAGAGCTAAGACGCACTACAAAAGAGACGGATATAATAGCAAGCCTAAGCCTATATGGTAGCGGCAAGGGCGAGATAGATACGGGCGTTGGATTTTTTGATCATATGCTAAGCGCATTTTGCAAGCACGCTTTGATAGACTTAAGCATAAAATGCGTGGGTGATACGTATGTTGATGCTCATCATAGTGTGGAGGATTGCGGTATAGTTATAGGACAGCTTTTAAAAGATGAAATTTATCCAGCCTCAAATATAGAGAGATTTTCAAATTCTATTGTAGTTATGGATGAGGCTGCTGTTGAGTGCGTTATGGATGTTAGCAATAGGTCGTTTTTAGTCTATGAATGCGATGTTGACAGGGATAAAGTAGGCGATTTTGACACTGAACTTAGCGAGGAGTTTTTTAGAGCCGTTGTGTTTAATGCTGGATTAAGCGTGCATATCATAAAGCAGCGTGGTAAAAACGCACACCACATCATTGAGGCGGCTTTTAAAGCGTTTGCAGTGGCACTTAGACGTGCAGTGGCTAAAAATGAGCGTACTGGAGATGCTAGTACAAAGGGTGTTTTATGATAGAGATTATTTTTTTAGACGTAGATGGTTGCTTGACTGATGGACGGATTACTTATGATAAGAATGGCGAGCTTTTTAAGGCTTTTAATGTAAAAGACGGCTACGCTATTGAAAGCTGGATAAAGCTTGGTAAAAAGGTGGCTATCATCACAGGCAGAAGTTCAGAAATAGTAGAGCGAAGGGCTGAGGATTTGGGGATTACGCACATCTATCAAGGTGTGGGCGATAAGCTAAGCGTGGCAAAACAGGTGCTTGAGTTTGAGGGGCTTAGCTTTGAAAATGCAGCAGCAATAGGCGATGATTATAATGATTATGGGCTACTTAATGCAGTTTCGCATAGCTTTAAGCCAAGAGATGCCATTAAAGAGCTTAAGGTGCATACTAGACTTAAGAGTAAAGGCGGCGCTGGAGCGGTTCGAGAGATGATAGAGATGCTCATAAAAAGTGAAAATTTATACGATGAATGGGCTAAGAGGTGGTTATAAAGCTTTTTTATACCCTAGTTGTGATATTTGGCGTAGCTATGGTTTTTGTCGTAGCTCAAGACCCATACATACAGGATGAATTTATACAAGATCCGTCTATTTCAAGCCTTGAGGTGCTTGACGCAACCACTTATGAGCTAAGTAGCACTCGCGTGGTTGGAGTTTATACATCAAGTCGGATAAATAGATATAAAGATCATGATGAGTTTAAGGATTTTAAGGCAAGCTATATAGCCAATGACCTAAAACACACTCTAAGCTCAAATATAGCGATAAAAAGAGAAAATGAGCTTGAGTTTAGAGGTGCGGTTTTTTATGAAAATAGTGATGATACTAGGCTAAATAGTGAGGTTGCTATGTATAATATTTCTACAAAAGTAGCCCAAGTGCCATCTTTGTTTACGTTATGGCGAGGTGACGGCGTAAAAGTCATCGGCAAGAATTTAAAATATCTACCAACTAAAGAGATAACCGCACAGGAGGTAAATGCGTGGGTTTGGCGTTAAGGATAGCACTGGGATTTTTTATGATTTTCCAGCTTTTAAAAGCTGAACAGATTGAGATAAGCTCAAAAAGCTTTTATGCAAATGAAGCACAGCTAAAAAGTGAATTTAACGGAGATGTACTAGTAAAGCGTGCGAATGATGAGCTAAGAGCAAATAAGGCTATTGTCTATTTTGACAAAAAGCGCCAGCCTCTAAGATATGAAGCCATAGGAAACGCTAAATTTAAAGCCATATTAAAAGGCAAAAGATATAGCGGTAGTGGCGATAAGCTCGTATATGACGCAATAAATGAGACTTACACCATAATAGGAAATGGACACCTAAAAGAGCTTGATGGCGATAAAAATGTCTACGGACAAAAGATAGTGATAAATCAAAAAAATGGCACATATAACGTAGAAGGCGGCGACACCACTCAGCCGGTACGGTTTATTTTTAATGTCCAAGATAAGAAAGATAGATGATAAAATCAATAAACGCGAGCTTTATTACCTCCGCGCCTCGTATAGAGCTTGCGCCTAGTTTTGGGCTTAGCGAGGTGGCTTTTTTAGGGCGTTCAAATGTCGGCAAAAGTAGCCTCATAAACGCTTTAGTAAATCAAAAAGGGCTAGCAAAAAGCTCCTCAACTCCTGGCAAAACTCAGCTTATAAATTTTTTCAAAGCCACTTTTGAGATAGATGATTTTAAAGAATTTTGCGAAAAATACGGGATAAATTTAACCCAAGATGCAGGGCAAAATAGTCAAAGAGTTGAGCTTGTGCTTGTCGATTTGCCAGGCTTTGGTTATGCAAAAGTCAGCAAAAGTATGCACGCACAGTGGCAAAAAAGCCTTGATGAGTTTTTGCGACTTAGAAGCGATATTAGGCTTTTTATTCAGCTTAGGGATAGCAGGCACTTTGACCTAGATATAGATGAAAATGTAAGCGAATATCTATCTAGCTTTTTAAGGCCAGACCAGAGCGTTTTGCGAGTATACACTAAAAGCGACAAGCTAAATCAAAAAGAGCTATCAGCGCTTAAAAAATTTGACCCAAATGCGCTTTGTGTTTCAACTCTTAAAAATAAAGGCATATCAATCCTAAAAGAGCGCCTAATAGCAGGGGCTTTTGGCGTATGAGCCGTACAAATGATGAGGCTAGCCTTTTTCGATTTTTGATTGAGGCTTTGATTTTGGTGCTTTATGAGATAGCCACGACTGTGTCGCAGTACCTGCCTCCACTTATAGGGATATGCTTTGCATTTGTAGTACTTGAGTATCATGAGCGTACCAGAGCCATGCAAAATCTGGGGCTTGCATGGTATGGAGCTGTTGCCTTTTTGTTTTTTGCAGAGCAAATTCATGGATTTTATCTCTTTAGTGCACTTATTGCCTTTATTATTTTTTACTCACTATTTTTTAACTGGCTTTTTGTTTCACTTAAGTGGCGAAGTGGGCTTTTGTTTATTTTTATTGCGGCTGGATATATGCTTAGCTGGGGGGTTAGTAGCTTTTTTACATATACTAAAAGTGAGCAAGTCTTAGCCTTTGGGATACAGTATCTTATTTATATAGTTCTTGAGGGGTTGCTTGCTATGGTTTTTTTAAGGCATAGGTTAGTTTAGATGCGATTAAAGATAGTATTTAGCATTATTGTGCTTTTTTGGATTGTACTTTTAACTAGAATTTATCATCTAAGCGTAAAATCAAATACTTACTACGAAGGCATAGCTGAGCAAAATGCGGCTAAAACGCAGCTTACTGCACCAGTTAGGGGTGAAATTTATGACATCAAAAATCGCCCAGTTGCGATAAATAATCTAGGTTTTGCCATATCAATTAAGCCTCATTTAAGCTCAAAAGAGGATAGGCTTGATGGTGAGATAGAATTTATTGTCTCGCTTTTTCCTGATTTAAACGCCCAAAAGATAAAGCGTGAATACAAAAAGGCAGACTCTCCTTATAACCAAGACTTTATAAAAGTGGTGGAATTTATAGATTATGACCGCTTTATGCCACATTATACGAGTATTAGTCTGCACGAGCTTTTGCGAATAGACCCAGCTAGCAAAAGGCAGTACCCATACTCTTCTATAGCTAGCCACATAATAGGCTACGTCGGACGTGCAAATCAAAAAGACATAGAACAAGACGAGATGACACGCCTTAGTGGATATGTGGGTAGGACTGGTATTGAGGCGTATTATAACTCCGTCCTTCAGGGACAAAAAGGCACTAGAGTAGTGCGCGTAAATGCTCTAAATGAGGAGATAGAACAGCTTAGTATAACTCCACCAAGAAGCGAGGATATAAGGCTAAGCATAGACATGCAGCTGCAAAAATACATAGCCGAAGTCTTTGGTAAAGAGGCTGGTAGTGTAGTTGTGCTAAGCCTAAAAGATGGCTCCATACTAGCAGCAGGTAGCTTTCCTGAGTATGACTTAAATCAGTTTGTAAGCGGCATCTCAAAAGCGCAGTGGGAGGAGATGATAAATGATGTTGATCATCCCTTTACCAACAAACTAGTAAATGGGCTTTATCCTCCAGGATCTGTTGTGAAAATGGGTGTTGGGCTTTCATTTTTAGACAGTGGTAAGCTGACTCGCCACGATACCTTTAATTGTACTGGTAGCTACGAATTAGGCGACAGGAAGTTTCGCTGCTGGAACTCTCATGGGCATGGGATAATGAATCTAAACTCAGCAATCAGAGAAAGCTGTGATGATTATTTTTACAAAGGTAGCCAAAAAGTAGGCATAGACATCATCGCACAAACTCTCGAGCGTATCGGCTTTGGCGTGCGTAGTGGAGTTGATTTGCCAAACGAGTTTGTAGGTACAGTCCCAAGCCGTGAGTGGAAGCAGCGTAGATATAATAAGCCGTGGTTTGTAGGGGAGACACTGATTACTTCTATAGGGCAGGGAAGCTTTTTGGTTACCCCTATGCAGGTGGCAAAGTATACCGCTCAGCTTGCCACTGGCAAGGTGGTGGTGCCACATTTTATTGATAGCATAGATGGTAAAAAGCTAAAATATGAGCTAGAGGATGGTATTTATACAGAATTTGAAAAATCTCAGCTACCATACATAAGACACGCTATGTATGAGGTGGTAAATCACGAAAAGGGCACCGCTAGGCACTATTTTCACGATCTGCCTTTTAAAGTCGCGGCAAAGACAGGTACTGCGCAGGTTGTAGGCATTAGTCAGAGCGAAAAAATAAGAATGAAAGAGGAGGATATGAAGTACCTCCAGCGTTCACATGCGTGGCTTACGACCTACGCTCCATACGATGATCCTCAATATGTCATCACTATGATAATAGAGCATGGTGGGCACGGCGGAAGTGCCGCAGGTCCTAAAATCTCAGCAATTTATAAAAAGCTAATTGAGTTAGGTTATATTAAATTCTAAAATGCAAAAAGCAAAAGACCTGCCTTATAAATTTGCAAACTTTAGCCCCAGTATCGGCTGCGTACCTATAAGCCTAGGTTGCGCTCACTGCTACGCTCGCACCATTGCGTTACGCCTAAAAAAGCGTGGAAATGCTGAGTATAAGGACGGCTTTAGTTATAAAGAGCTTTGGCACAGGCTAGAGCAGCCCCTGCTTGTAAAAAGACCGACTATATTTTTTATGAGTGCTATGAGTGATCTGTTTTTTGAGAGTGCGAGCGAGGGGTTTTTGGATGCTTTATTTGACGTTATTAGGCGTACTCCACACCATCAGTATCAGCTTTTAACTAAGCGTCCAGAGCGCATGCAGCAATATTTTAGCACACATAAAGCACCTTTAAATTTATGGCTAGGCGTTACGGTGGAGGTGGCGACTAGCAAGTGGCGGATGGAGATTTTAAGGCAGATAGAGTGTGCTATGCGCTGGATATGTTGTGAACCTCTGCTATCTTCGCTAGGAGATTTAAATTTAAACGGCATAGACTGGGTCGTGGCTGGGGCTGAGAGCGGATACGGAGCTAGGGCGTGCGAGCCTGAGTGGATGCTTGAGATAAAAAGGCAGTGCGATGCGCAAGGCGTGGCGTTTTATTTTAGAGGTTGGGGCGATAGTGGCGCTGATAAAAAGCCAAAAGCAAGGCTACTTGAGCCTATTGATGAGTTTAGATTTTATCCATTTTTTAAGGACGCGACTAGCCTATTTTAGCCATCGTTTCGTACTATTAGGCTTTTAGGCAAGCCAAAGATGCGCACCACCTCACTCTCTTTTTCTCTCATCTCTCCGTTATCTATTTCGTGATCAAAGCCTAAAATATGCAAAAGCCCATGAGTAAATAATAATGCCCTCTCATCTTGCGCGCTATGCCCTAGCTCAGACGCCATTTGACCTACCGCATCCTCGTTTATCACTATGCTCCCACTTAGCGCTTGTCCTGCATCAAATAGCGGAAAGCTAAGCACGTCTGTTGGTTTGTCTATACCACGGTGGGATAAATTTATCTCTCTTATTTGCTTGCTATTTACAAAGACAAGCTCCACATCTTTATCTGTGAGGTGGGCGCAAATTTTATCCAAAATCTCATCATAGCTTTGTTCGCAAATTATCACTTTTACACCTTTTTTATCAAAAATAAAATATAATTGTATCAAAAATAAAGGAAAATTTGATGAAAAAAAGGGCGGTATGTGTGCTAAGCGGAGGAATGGACTCCACGCTATGCGCCACTTTGGCTTTAAAGGAGGGCTATGAGATTATAGCGCTTCATTTTGACTATTCTCAGCGTACGCAAAACCGTGAAAGACAGGCGTTTAATGATGTCTGCGATGCTTTAGGCATTAGCGAGCGAGTGGTGCTTGATGTGAGCTTTATCGCCACTATTGGCGGCAGCGCACTTACAGATAGTGCGATAGATGTACCAAAAGATGGACTAGGCGAAGCTGTGCCCATAACTTACGTGCCGTATCGCAATGGGATATTTTTAAGTATAGCTGCGGCTTTGGCTGAGAAATCATGCGCAAGTGCCATCTTTTTAGGGGCTGTTGAGGAGGATAGTAGTGGCTATCCAGACTGCCGTGTAGAGTTTATTAAAGCTGCCCAAAATGCGATAAATAGTGGCATCGCAACGGATATAAAAATCGAGATAAAAACGCCTATTATAGGGCTTAGCAAGGCAGAGATAGTCGCTAAATCCATAGAGGTTGGCTCGCCAGTACACTTAAGCTGGAGCTGCTATGATAGCGAGGACGAGGCATGCGGTGAGTGCGATAGTTGCAGACTTCGGCTACGTGGATTTGAGCTTGCCAAAGAAGTGGATAAAATAGCGTATAAAAAGCGTTAAATTTATATAGTATGCGAGGTATTTTAGATTTTGAAGTTGCGTAAAATTCAATAAATTTGCCTTTTTGAATTTAAAATAAATATCTAGCAATACGAAAGATAGTTAAATCATGAGCTGATTTTGCGAGGCTTATGTAAAGTCCATTTAGTAGGCTTACTGGGTTAGCGAGCTAAAAGCGCTCTAAAAGTAAAGCGCTTTTAAATGCCATACTTAAAGATGGCGATATAATGGCACAAGAGGTAAATAAATTTTTAAATGATAGTGTCGCTTTAATTACAAATTTAAGCCATTTTACAAACCTAACGCCACTGATTCTTGCTAGAGGCTTTTAATAATTATCTCCGTTGCAGAGCAATGTCAGCGCAATTTTAGTACTTTGCAAAGCTTGATGTAAAAAATCTATAAGGTATCTGCAAGCTTTCATATTTGGTAAGTTTACTGCTAGGCTTGCCTATAAAGCAATAGTATTTTTTAAAAGCTTAAATTTAATAAGACAAATGTCTGGCATGTTATTATCTTGAGGGAGTGTTTGTGCTTTACGTGCTAGACTTATAATAAGATAGTGTGGATTTTGCTTATGACATGCTTTAGGCTAGATAATGGACGTGAGGATTTGTAGGCTCACCGTTTGACTTGTGGCTTTGACCGCTCTTATATAGCTTATGTCGCAGCGGCGTTTAAATGCGTGTATAGCAAAGCGAGCTAAACCAGACTTTACAATGTGTGGGTGTGGTTAGCTTGATAAGAAGTATATGCAGTGGAACTTTTATCAAAAGTAAAATAAGGCAGCACTAAATAGCAAGCAATATGAGCTATCTGACTATCGGTATCTATGGTGGTGGGCTTATGGTAAGACAGAGTCTAAATTACCTCCCCAAAAATGGCAAGCTAGCTTGAATTAAAAAATAAATTTAAAATTCCAAAAAAGCGTAGCTATAAATCGCAGATAATCAAGCTTAAACCAAAAATCTTACAAAAGTGTCGAGGCTAGTTAAATTTAAAACCAGCCAAAAAGCAAAAACTTAACAAGAGCTTAGCTAGCTAAAAACGTGCCATCCCCAGATAAAGGCACTCAAGCTAATCGATAGGCTAGCCCCTGCTTATGGCTAGCTCTAGCAGGGCAAAAAGCTAGCCGCCCTAGCGAGCCAGCCAGCTTCTAGGCGCAGAAATTATGCGCAGAATAAATTTATTTATTACCCACTTCGGCTAGTTTGCGACGCATATATGCGATTTTGCTCTGAAGTGGCAGGTGCTTAGGGCAGTAATCCTCGCACCCAAGCAAGCTCATACAACCAAACACGCCATCATCATCGCCCACTAGTTCATAAAAATCAGCGTCCGTTCGCTCATCTAGTGGGTCGATTTTAAATCTAGCCACGCGGTTTAGCCCCACAGCTCCGATAAAGTCCTTTCTCATCACAGCAGTGCCGCACGCAGCCACGCAGATACCGCACTCTATACAGCGGTCTAGCTCAAATGTCTCCTCAGCCTGTGCTGGCTCGACACGCTCTTCTAGGCGGCTAATGTCGGTTTGCTTGCTAGTGTGTATCCAGCTTTCTACACGCTTGCTCATATCATTCATCCAGTTGCCAGTATCGACGCTTAGGTCTTTTAGCAGCTTAAACACAGGCAGTGGCATAAGCTCGATAACGCCTTCAGCATAGTCCTTTGTCAGCGTGCGGCAGGCTAGCTTTGGCTTGCCATTTACCAGCATAGCACAGCTGCCGCAAATTCCCGCTCGGCAGACAAAGTCAAAGCTAAGCCCTGGGTCAAAGTTCTCTCTTATGACGTTTAGCGCTATAAACAGCGTCATTCCGTCGGTCTCTTCTATCTCGTAAGTCGCAAAATGCGGCTTTGAAATTTTGCTTAGTGGATTAAATTTAAACGCACGAATGGTTATTTTTCTACTCATCGCCTACTCCTAGTCTTTCATTTGGGGCTTTGTATTCTGGCTGAAGTTCATAAGGCATAAGCGCATCTTGTATCTCGTAGCGGCTCTTACCTTCAGCTTCCATTTTAGCACGTATCTCATCGACTTGTGCTTGGCGGACGGCACTATCTGGGTGTTCGATTATATTGCCCTTTGCGCCATATCCCCTAAATGCAGGCGGTATTTCCATTTTCATTATATCTAGTGGCTCGTACTCGACTATCGGCATAGTGTCGCCTTCACGCCAGCTTGTAAGCGTGCGTTTTAGCCAGTTTGCGTCATCTCGCTTGGTATAGTCCTCTCGGTAGTGAGCGCCACGGCTTTCGGTTCGCAATAAGGCACCATAAGCCACGCAAAGGGCTAGTTTTAGCATTTTTGGCACACGATAAGCCTCTTCTAGCTCTGGGTTGCCGTAGTGTTCTTTGTTTTCTAGCTTTAGGTTGTTGCTCTCTTTGTATAGCTCTTCAAGCTCAGCGACCGCTTTTTCTAGCCCTTCGCCAGTGCGGAAAATCGCCACGTGCTCCCACATTATGTCTTTCATTCTGTTTTTGATTTCAAAGACATTATACTTGCCCTCTTTTTCTAGCAGGCTATCTAGGTAGGCGTTTTCTTTATCTAAAAAGCTCTGGACGACTTCGCTTTTTATATCGACTTTGTTTTGCTCGCAAAAGTCCGCAAAATAGCCGCCCACTATCATACCAGCCACGACGGTTTCAGCCACAGAGTTGCCACCTAGGCGGTTAAAGCCGTGCATATCCCAGCACGCAGCCTCACCAGCTGAGAAAAGCCCTTTTAGCGTTGGGCTTTCGCCTTTGGCGTTGGTTTTGACCCCTCCCATAGAGTAGTGCTGCATAGGTAGTATCGGTGCCCAGCCCTTGCCCTTGCCATTTTCGTCTATTTCGGTGTCAGCTGGATCTATGCCGTTAAAAATTTGACAAATTTCTTGCACGTCTCGTAGGTTTTTCTCGATGTGTTCGCGACCCAAAATAGATATGTCTAGCCAAACGTGCTCGCCGTATGGGCTTTTTACGCCCTTGCCGTTTCTAATATGCTCCATTATACGGCGGCTTACGACGTCTCGGCTAGCAAGCTCTTTTTTCTCAGGCTCATAATCAGGCATAAAGCGGTATCCGTCGACGTCTCTTAAAATTCCGCCGTCCCCACGGCAGCCTTCAGTTAGGAGTATGCCGCTTGGCACGATTGGCGTTGGGTGAAACTGCACGGCCTCCATATTTCCTAGCTTTGCTACGCCAGTCTCAAGTGCGATAGCAGCTCCTATGCCCTCGCAGATGACAGCGTTTGTGGTGTGCTTATACAGCCTGCCGTATCCGCCTGTGGCGATTAGCGTGCCGCGTGCGACGTAGGCGGTTAGCTCGCCAGTTACTAAATCACGCACGATAGCGCCGTAGCAGCGGTTGTTTTCGTGGATTAGTGCGATGGCTTCGGTGCGGTCATGGATCTCGACATTATGCTTAAGTGCTTCGTTTGCCACGCCAAAAAGCATAGTGTGTCCTGTGGCGTCAGAAGTGTAGCAGGTGCGCCATTTTTTCGTGCCACCAAAGTCTCGTGAGTGGATAAGTCCGTGAGCGTCTTCGTCTTCGACTATGGTTGTTTTTTGAGCGTTTATGATAGCGGTTCGCTCGCCCTTTTCTATCCTAGTCCAAGGCACGCCCCAAGCGGCTAGCTCACGAATGGCTTTTGGAGCAGTCTGGGCAAACATTCTAGCCACGTCCTGATCACAGCCCCAGTCGCTACCCTTTACGGTGTCGGCAAAATGCACGTCCTCATTATCGCCCTGGCTCATTTTTGAATTTCCAAGGCTTGCTTGCATGCCGCCCTGAGCCGCTGCCGAGTGGCTTCGCTTGACAGGACACATACTCAAAACTACGGTGCTAAGCCCACGCTCAGCTGTGGCAATGGCTGAGCGTAGACCTGCCAAACCCCCACCAATAACTAATGCGTCATAATATTTAACATTCATATTTTTACCCCAAATTTAATTTGATAAGCCGATTTTGATAAAAGCAAGCAGCGACAATACGCCAAGCACCAAGAAAAATGCGCTTAAATACCACTTTGCCTTTTTAAGCTTTGCGCGGCTCTCTTTTGCGTTTTTGCCTTCAAAAATTCCCCATTTTACGCATACTCTATATAGTCCGATACTGCCGTGAAGCTCGACTGCAAAAAGCAATACCAAATAAAACGCCCACATAAAGTGATTTAACACCCTTGCGCCAGATGCTGTAGCACTTATAGCGTCAGAGTTTGTTATTATGATAATAAGGTGAGCTGAGCCAAGGAAAAACATAATAAAGCCAGTTATTGCTTGTATCCACCACAATGAAGTATCAGTATGCCCCATGCGTCCCATGTGAGCTCTGTATGCCTGCCACTGACGGAAGTTGATAGGAAACTTTCTCATTCCAAGTGCGGCGTGGACGAAAAATACAACCAACACACAGGCGGCTAAGAATGAAGTAACGTAGCTCATCACTGGATTGTCATAGACAAATCTAGCCTCAAGAACGTGAATTACGCTATTGTAAAAATCTGGGCTTATGAGAATCGTCGAAACGAACATCATATGACACCACATAAAAAGCCCCAAAATCACACCTGTACCGCTTTGGATAAGGTCTAATTTAGCTGGCAACTTACTCTTTTTGCGCTCTAAGCTTATGCCCAAAAAGCCCTCAATTTGATTGCTCATCTGCTATCCTTGTAGAGTTTTTTAATAAATTTGCAATGAAAATTATAACTCTAAAAGCTTTAAAAAATATTAATTTATGGGATTAAAGTTTTTTTAATAAAAAGCTGTTTCTAAAATACACACAAATTCCAAAAACAAGCATAGCGATACTTAAAATTTGTCCCATGCTAAGCCCAAATATTATAAATCCAAGCTGTGGGTCTGGCTGCCTAAAGTACTCGCAGAAAAATCGTGCAATAGTGTAAAAAATGGCATAAAGGCTTATGAGTTCGCCGTTAAATTTTTTCCTTTTTCTAAGAAAAAATAGCACAACAAATATTACAAAACCTTCAAAAAATGCCTCGTAAAGCTGACTAGGATGTCTAAGCACCCCATCTACGTTTATAGCCCAAGATACTTCTGTTTGGCGTCCAATTAGCTCTTGATTTAAGAAATTTCCTATCCTGCCAAATGTATAGCCAAGCGGGATAGAAACAGCACATAAATCAAGCAAAATCCAAACACTTACGCCACTTTTTTTGGCGTATGCTAATGTGGCTATTAAAAATCCAAGCACCGCACCATGGTAGCTCATGCCGCTAATTCCAACAAATTCGCCATTTACAAAGGGGTTAAAAATCTGCCAAGGGTGCGTGAGGTAGTAGCTTGCGTGGGTGCTATATATAAGGATATAGCCAAGCCTAGCACCTAGTATTACGCCTATCTCAACCCAAAAAAAGTAGCTATCTAGCTGTGTATTGCTTATGGGAATTTTATCCTTTTTGACAAAGTATTTTGCCGCCATGAGTGCTGTAAGAAGTGCTAAAACATACATTATGCCATACCAGTGCACCTTAAAGCCAAATATGTTAAAAGCTACTGGATTAAAATGCGTATAAATTTCTTGCCAAGCACCCATAGTCCCTCCTAGTTGTAAATCAGGCAGTTTCGCCCAGCGTCTTTTGCTTTATAAAGTAGCTTATCGGCCGCTTTTACCACGTGTGCAAAATCGCCCCCATTGCTGCTATCGCTTAAGCCCATGCTTATGGTGATTTTTACATCGTGGCGAGTTTGCTCGTTTTTACGGCGACGATTTACGACAAATTTCTTATCCTCAATCCTCTGCCTAACCACCTCTAAAAACGGCACGCACTCCTTTTTAAGCCGCCCTGCAAAAACTATGCAAAACTCCTCTCCGCCGTATCTAAAAGCCCGCGCTCCGCCGTCAGTTAGCTTAATCTCAGCCGCTATAAATCTAAGTACCTGATCGCCCACGTGATGACCGTACTCGTCATTAAATTTCTTAAAATGATCGATATCGCACATGCAAACGCTAAATGGCAGACTAAGCGAGCCTGCATACTCATCAAGCGCTCGGCGGCTAGGGATTTGAGTGAGGGTGTCTACATACGCCATTCTATAAGCCTCAACAAGCAAAGCCATGCAAATAACCATAGCTGCTCCGCTTAAGAAAAATATAGCGTACGGCATTAAAATAGGGCTTAAAAACGGCACGTACGCAATTAGCAGGCTAAGCCATAAAAACTGCGAATAAAATCGCTCACCATAGTTTAGCTTATACCAAAGCGTCCCAAGGCAAGCTATGCAAATAATCGCCCCAAGTTGCGATACAGGACCCTTATTCCATGGTAAAAATATCTCACTTGCTGCGAAGTTTGAAAAATTTGAATACCTACCAAGCAGATAAATAATAAGCAAAATAAAAGCCAGCACCAAAGCCCTAGCCAGCCCCTGACGGCTAAATATAAATCTCTCTGGTAGCATGGCAAAAAGAGTAATCACTGGCGCAAGAAGTAGTGCCAAAATAGCATCATAGACGCTTGCGCTGTTTATATCGACGTAGGCTAGCTGGGCTATGACTAAAAATAGCGTGATATAGCCAGCTCGACTTCTTTTAAAATAGACACTAATGCCAAAGCTAAAGGCACACAAAACAAAAGCGATGGTGGGAAATGAGATCCAAGACAAAACTTACCTTTTAAATTTAAAGCGTTGATTATAGCTAAAAATCATAAATTTTTGCATAAATAGGCAGCCCTAGCCACTTTAACCCACTAAAGCTAAAGCCCTTTGCAAAGGTAAAAAACTCTCCAAACTCGCCCTCGCTAAAGCTAGCCTGCCAGACTGCTCCTTGCTCTATAAACTCACGCTCTGGCAGTGGCTCGCCCTTAGCCAAAAAATAGTGCTCAAACCTAGCCAAAAGGCTAAAAGGCGTGTAGAAAATGCACTCACTTTTTTGTGTATATTCGGCTATTGCGCCTGCGGTTTTTGCCTCATCTATGGCTAAATTTACCGCCGATGAGTAAGCCCTTACAAGCCCGCCAACGCCAAGCTTTATCCCGCCAAAATACCGCACAATTACAACGGCTGAGTTTATTAGGCTAGCCCCTCGTAGTGCGTTTAGACTCGGGGCGCCACTGCTACCTTTTGGCTCGCCGTCGTCGCTTTGATTTTCCACTATTTGGGAGTATTTGTTTATTTCTCTGCTAGCCCAGACAAAATGCACCGCTTTTGTGTGTTCTTGTCTTAAATTTAAAAGAGTTTGCTTTAGCTCGCTTGCAGGGATTAAAAATGCGTAAAAAATGGAGTGCTTTATTTCGATTTTAGCAGGAGGCTGGGCTTTATTAATGAGCTTTAGATTTTGCATTTTTGTCCTTATAAAAAGCTAAAATAGTAAGATTTTTTCATAAATTTAAGCAAATAATAGCTAAAATATCCATTATTTATTTTTAAGGATAGTTAATGCTTAAGACCTGCCTTTTCCCAGCTGCTGGCTATGGGACGAGATTTTTACCAGCGACAAAATCCCTGCCAAAAGAGATGCTACCTATACTTACTAAGCCGCTTATTCATTATGGCGTCGATGAGGCGCTTGAGGCCGGCATGGATAGTATGGCGTTTGTTACTGGGCGCGGAAAGAGGGCTTTGGAGGATTATTTTGACATTAGCTACGAGCTGGAGCATCAAATAGCTGGTAGCTCAAAAGAGCCGCTTTTGGCTGAAATTAGGCAGCTTATGAATAAATGCAGCTTTAGCTTTACTAGACAAAACGAGATGAAAGGGCTAGGGCATGCCATATATACGGGTAGGGGGCTAGTAAATGATGAAGCCTTTGGTGTGGTTTTGGCTGATGATTTGTGTATTAATGAGGATGGCGAGGGTGTTCTTTCTCAGATGACTAAAATTTATGAAAAATATAGATGTAGCATAGTCGCTGTCATGGAGGTACCTCGTGAGCAGACCGCAAGCTATGGTGTCATATCAGGCAGAGCGATAGATGATAGTCTTATTATGGTTGATGATATGGTAGAAAAGCCAAACCCAGACGAAGCTCCAAGCAATCTAGCCATAATAGGACGCTATATCCTAACGCCTGATATTTTCTCTATCTTAGAGCGTACTGCACCTGGTAAAAACGGCGAAGTCCAAATCACAGACGCACTAAAAACTCAAGCCTTAGAGGGCATGGTGCTGGCTTTAAAATTTAAAGGTAGGCGGTTTGATTGTGGCTCATTGCACGGATTTGTAGAGGCGACTAATTACTTTTATGAGCGCGAATATGGTAAAGACAACTCTTAAATTTAACACCGCAAAAAGTGAGCATATCGCTGCGTATGCCGCTAGAGTAAATGATGAGTATGAAAAGGGTGAGGTGGGGTATTATCATCTGCCGTCTTTGAGTGCGTCGCTGCTACCTAGCATATCAGAGCTTAATAAAAGCCTAGGAAGCGGGATAGATACGGTGGTACTTGTGGGTGTTGGAGGGAGTGCGCTTGGTGTTAGGGCGATTGAGTTTATGCTCCCTGAGTGCTTAAGCAAAGAGTTAAAAATAATAGATAATCTTGATGAGGTGAGCATAAGAAGTGCGCTTGAAGGCGTAAATTTTAACTCCACGCTTTTTATCATAAGCTCAAAATCAGGCACGACGTTAGAGACTATTACTATTTTTAAATATATTTTGAATAAATTTAAACCAAATAGCCTAAAAGATAATTTTATATTTATAACAGATAAAGGCACTCCGCTTGATGATTTAGCTAGTAAAAACGGCGCTCGTGTGTTTTTTATACCGCATAATGTAGGTGGGCGATTTAGCGTGCTAAGTGCGATAGGGCTTGTGCCTTTGGGGCTTTGTGGAGTGGATATTGCTGGGCTATTAGAGGGTGCTAAGGCGTGCGCTAAACGCTACATAGATGATGGTGATATGAGCCTAATCGCGAAAGCTCACCACTACGCCACACATCGACATGCGCGCATAAACGTGATTTTTAGCTATTCTGATAGGTTTGAGAAATTTAATGAATGGTATGTGCAGCTTTGGGCTGAAAGTCTGGGTAAAAGGCAGGGGCATAAAAGAGTGGGGCTTACGCCTGTAGGGCTTATAGGCAGTAAAGACCAGCATAGCTTTTTGCAGCTTATAATGGACGGTGCAAAGGATAAAAGCGTAACTTTTTTGCGTATTAAAGAGCATATTAAGCATGGGCTAAGTGCGCCTAATGTAAACATTGATGGGCTTAGATTAGAGGATTTGGCTCAGAGTGATTTTGCTGGCAATTTTAGCGTAGGCGAGCTTTTAAATTTACAAGCTGACGCTACTACTATGGCTTTGGTGCAAGAGGGGCTAAGTGTCGATGAAATCGAACTTGATAGGCTTGATGAGTGGCACATAGGCTGGCTTATTTATTATTATGAGCTACTAACCTCTGCTACTGGCATACTTTTAGGCATTAATCCATACGACCAGCCAGCCGTAGAGATAGGAAAGAGGATATTAAGGCTACTTGCGCAAAAAAGAAATCTATCATAGGATTTGTGTTTGATGCTTTGGATGGCTTTTGTATAAATTTAAATACTTTAGATTAGGATTTAAATTTTGTACTCTTTTGTTTTAGGTTAATCTTAAAAATTTATAGGGTTAAAATTAAAGATATTAAAGTATAAAATGGTGCGATTAGCGAGATTTGAACTCGCACACCTACTGGCACTACCCCCTCAAGATAGCGTGTCTACCAATTCCACCATAATCGCAATAGTTTGGGTTAAAAAGCCTCGAAGTCTATCATATCGAGGCTTAAAATATTATTATAGATAAGGGTTAGAGAATAGCACTATAAGAGCGATAACAAGAGCGTAAATAACCTGAGCTTCAATCATCGCAAGTGATATAAACATCGTTGTCATTAGCTTGCCGCCAAGACCTGGATTTCTAGCTGTACCTAGGATTGTAGCTGATGAAGCGTGTCCCATACCGATAGCGCCACCAAGTGCCGCTAGACCTAGACCTACGCCAGCAGCGATAACTGAGTAAGCTTTTAGCATCTCGTTTGCTACTTGCTCGTCAGCGCCAAAAGCAAAGCCACAAAGGGCAAAAAGTAAAAATACAATCTTTTTCATAAAAAGATCCTTGTTTGATAAATTTCTTAGATTAGTTCGGATGTGATCCCTACTTAGAACCTAAGAGTTGGCATAGATTATAACCCTATAAAGCTTTTGTTTGGTTTAAATTTACCCAAAATTTTACTAATTTTAATTGAAAAATAGCAAGTTTAATATCTATTTATTATCTTTATTAAAGATTTTTTTAGGTACGATTGCAAACAATTTTCAAACAGGATAGTAAATGATAGGCGCAAATGATAAATTTAGTAAAATAGGCTTTGTTTTAGCTATGGCTGGTTCTGCTGTGGGGCTTGGAAATGCGTGGAAGTTTCCTACTATGGTGGGGAATAACGGTGGTTCAGCCTTTATAATCCTTTATCTAGCTCTTACTTTTTGCGTGGCTTTTGTTGCGTTTTTGGGCGAGGCTGCGATAGGAAAGCTGGGTGAATCTGATCTGGTGCATTCGCTTTTTAAGCTTGCCCCAAAGCATAAAAAGCAGTGGTCTTTGGCTGGATTTTTCATGATAGGTGCTGTTTTAATCGCAAGCTTTTATATGGTCGTAATAGGCTGGATTTTATATTATATTATTATCTCGTTTGGCTCTTTGCCTGCTGATACGAGCGCGGCTGGAGCGCTATTTGGCGGACTTATAAGTAGTGATATTACAAGCGTTGTGCTGTGTTTTAGTGCTGTATTTTTTGTTGTATTTTACATCGTTTCGCGTGGGATTAAAAATGGCATAGAAAGGCTAAATATATGGATGATGCCGACGCTTTTTGTGCTACTTTTACTTATGCTTTTTTATTCGTTTACCTTTGGGGAGGGATTTTTAAAGGCGGCTCAGTTTTTATTTGTGCCTAATTTTAGTAAAATTAGCGGAGAGCTTGTGCTTCAGGCTTTGGGGCTTGCGTTTTTCTCGCTATCTATGGGTGTAGGGGCTGTGCCTACATATGCGGCTAGTCTACCTGATGGGACAAATTTAATCAAATCAACCCTATCTATAATATTTATAAATATCTTCATAGGGCTTATGATGGGGCTTGTTGTATTTACGTTTATCTTTGCCTATGGTGCAGATACTGCGCAATCTGGCCCTGGGCTTATTTTTGTTAGCCTTACGACGCTATTTGCAAAGCTAGGAATTGTAGGTAATATCCTAGCTATTTGCTTTTTTGTATCGCTGCTTTTTGCTGGCATTACTTCAGCTATTTCTATGATTGAGCCATTTGCTTTTTATTTGATAAATCAGTTTAAATTTACCCGTGCAAAAGCTCTGGTTTTAATAGGAATTTTTACCTATATTTTAGGCATTTTTTCAGCCCTTAGCTTTTATGCTCCAACGGCTGATAGCTTTAGCCTGTTTGGCAAATCGGTCTTTGATGCGCTTGATTATCTTACTTCAAACATCATGATGCCAGTTGGCGCTATTATATTTAGCTTTTTTGTGGGCTTTGTGCTAAATAAAGAGGCACTTAATATACTGCTTGGGCGCTTTATGGGCAGGGCGTTTTTTGAGCTTTGGTACTTTGCTATCCGCTATGTTGTACCTGTTGCGATATGTGCTATTGGAATTTATCAGATAGTTGGCTAAGATGAATGATAAATTTTCTCGTTTAGGTTTTATCCTTTCTATTGTTGGGGCTGCGATTGGGCTTGGAAACGCGTGGAAGTTTCCATATATGACTGGTGCAAACGGCGGCTCGGCTTTTGTGCTTATTTACCTAGTTTTTACTATTTTAGTGGGGCTTAGTATATTTTTTGCTGAGCTTGCTATGGGAAAGCTAAGCGGAGGCGACGTGGTGAGCGCTTTTTACTCGCTTGCGCCAAAGCATAAAAAGCTATGGAGCAAGGCTGGGTTTATGATGATTACAGGCGTGCTAGTGGCTAGCTTTTATACGCTTATTATAGGCTGGGTTATTAAATATGCTGTACTTAGTTTTTCTGATTTGCCAATTAATACAGACCTAGCCCAGCAGAGCTTTGTAGGTTTTATCACAAATGACATAAAAGGGCAGATATTTTATTATTCTATAGCGTTTTTTAGCTACTTTTTTATACTTGCTAAGGGGATAAAATCGGGTATTGAGAGGCTAAATTTATGGCTTATGCCGATACTTTTTGTGCTTCTTATGCTTATGCTTGGTTATTCGGCTAGCATGTCTGGCTTTTCCGCTGCCCTTGAGTTTTTATTAAGTCCTGATTTTAGCAAGGTTACTGGCGAGACTATATTTATGGCTTTGGGACTTGCGTTTTTTACTATGTGTGTAGGTATTGGCGCTATTATCACATATTCAGCCAGCCTAAATGACAGCACAAATCTCTTTACTTCCTCTTTATACGTGGTGGCTTTAAATTTAATCATAAGCATAGTAATTGGGCTTATTGTATTTACCTTTGTTTTTGAGTTTGGAGGTGCACCAAATGGAGGTCCTGGACTTGTTTTTATCACTCTACCTACGCTTTTTGCAAGCCTAAAGGTCGGCATTTTAGGCAATGTGCTAAGCTTTGCGTTTTTTAGTGTGCTTATATTTGCAGGGCTTACATCGGCTATTTCTATGGTTGAGCCTTTGATTTTTTATTTTAGCAAAAGTAGGGGCATAAGCCGTATAAGGGCTATTTTTATAGTGGGCGCTATTACTTATATTTTAGGCATGCTGTGTATATTTGGGCAGAGTGCGGATTACTCAGAGGCTTTAAAATTTGCAGGTAAGAGCTTTTTTGATTGGCTTGATTTTATATCGTCCAATATTATGTTGCCAGTTGGTGGTATGATTATCTGCTTTTTTGTGGGCTGGAGCATGCGCTTTGATGAGGTACAGGGGCTTTTAAAGCCGTATATGGGCAGGACTATTTTTGAGTTTTGGTATTTTTGCGTGCGCTTTATAGCTCCAGCTTGCGTTTTGGCTGTGTTTATTAAAGGATTATATAATGAATAGATTTTCAAAATTAGGTTATGTTTTGGCTGTTGCTGGCTCTGCTGTGGGGCTTGGCAATGCATGGAAGTTTCCATATGTCGTGGGTAATAATGGTGGTTCTGCCTTTGTGCTTTTGTATCTTGGAATTTGTCTAGTGGTAGGCATACCTATATTTTTAGGCGAGCTTAGTATAGGTAAACTCTCAGAAAGCGATAGCGTAAACGCCTTTAGTAAACTTACTGATAAATTTAAAGGCTTTTGGAAAGCAGTGGGCTTTACTTCGGTGCTTACTGGATATATTATAGCTTGTTATTATGTTGTAGTTATTGGCTGGGTGCTTTATTATATTTTTATGGCACTTGGGGGATTTGGCGATATTTCTATGGTGGCAAACTCGGCTAGTTTCTCAGAAGCTTTTGATACGTCAAAGGGTGTATTTATCAGCTTTTTAACCCAAAACTGGCTTATGCAAACGCTCTGTTTTTTTGCTGTTTTAGCAGGCTGCGTATTCATAGTTTCAAGAGGCATAATAGGTGGGATTGAGCGGCTTAATACCTATATGATGCCGTCTTTATTTATCCTGCTTTTGGTTATGCTTGCTTACTCAATTAGTGCGAGCAGTGGCGGATTTAGCGAGGCGGCCAGGTTTTTGCTTGTGCCTAATTTTAGCAAAATAAACTTTAACTCGTTTTTAGAAGCCCTTGGGCTTGCATTTTTTACGATGTCGCTAGGTATAGCAGTGATTATTACCTATTCGGCTAGCCTAAATGACAATGCAAATTTTTTACGCTCCACATTTAGCGTAGTTGGTATTAATATCTTGCTTGCTATTATGATGGGGCTTATAATCTTTACTTTTATTTTTGAATTTAACGCCCCACCAGCCCAGGGTCCAGGGCTTGTGTTTATGTCTTTGCCACTTTTATTTGCCAAAATGGGCTCAGTCGTGGGTACGCTTATGGGTGTTGGCTTTTTTGTGGCGTTGCTTTTTGCTGGGGTTACCTCGGCTATTTCTATTATTGAGCCATTTACCTTTTTTCTGGTTAGAAACTACAACATAAGCAGGGCAAAAGCGCTTTGCATACTTGGCGCTGGTATGGTTATTATAGGGCTTGCTAGCCTGCTTTCTAATGTCTCTGGCGTAGGCGAACATTATCAAATTTTTGGTATGGGATTTTTGGATTTTCTTGATTATGTTGCGTCTAAAATTTTAATGCCACTATGTGGTATAGGGGCTGCTATTTTTGTGGGCTTTGTGATAAAGCGTGATGGGCTTGAGCTACTGTTTTTACCACATATGCCAAAGGCTGTTTTTGAAATTTGGTATATCTGTATTAGATTTATCGCTCCAGCTTGCGTTATAGCGGTTATGATTAATGCTTTGTGGCCTAGATAATGCTTAATAAAATAGTTTCATTTTTTGATGTGCTTGTACGTTTTGTACTTTCGTTGTCTATGGCAGCTATGCTTTTGCTTATTTTAGTAGTGCTTTTTAATGTCGTTTCGCGCTATCTCTTTAGTTACTCAAATGTAGGGCTTTCGGAGCTTGAGTGGCACCTTTTTGCTGTTATTTTCCTACTTGGTATGAGCTGTTGCTTGTATGATGATAGCCATGTTAGGGTGGATATTTTTTATGCTAACATAAGCCCTAGGAAAAAGGCTTTAATAAATATCATCTTTACAATTTTATTTGTCATACCGCTTGCACTTTTAATCTCGCAGCTTTCGCTTGATTATGTAGCCGAAGCATATCAGTCTAATGAAGCAAGCGCAGACCCAGGCGGATTAAGCCATAGATTTATCATAAAAGCCCTAATTCCACTATCATTTTACCTGCTGATATTTATAAGTTTTGGCACCCTAGTTAAAAATTTAATATCTTTAAAAAGCGCACAAGAAAGAGGCGACAAATGATAGGTATTGTTATGTTTGGCGCAGCTTTGCTTGCGCTTGGGTTTGGCTACCCTGTGGCTTTTACCTTTGGGGCTGTGGCTATGGTGTTTGGTGGTATCGGCGCGATTAGTGAGGCCTTTGGCGATGGCGGAGGACTGGCAGAGAGTGCTGAAATATTCATAGACATGTTTAAGTTTATGCCGTATCGAATTTATGCCATAATGGAAAATAAAATTCTAATTGCCGTTCCACTTTTTGTCTTTATGGGGGTTATTTTAGAAAAATCAAAGCTAGCTGAGAGACTTCTAACCTCTATGGCATTTTTATTTGGCGGAGTTAGGGGCGGGGTGGCTATTAGTACTGTGCTTGTCGGTGCTCTACTAGCTGCAAGCACTGGCGTAGTGGGTGCTAGCGTGGTGGCTATGGGTATGATAAGCCTACCTGTCATGCTGCGCTACCGATACAATGCCTCACTTGGCTGTGGTACGATATGCGCTTCTGGTACTTTAGGGCAGATTATTCCGCCTTCAATCGTGCTTATTATCTTGGGCGATGTTTTTAATGTCCCAGTAGGAAGCCTCTTTCACGAGGCGCTTGCACCTGGGCTTGTCTTGGTTTTTGCTTATGTGGTTTATATTTTAGTTGTTGGATATTTTAAGCCAGAGTATGCCCCTATAGTGCCAGCAAATGAGCATGAGGCTTATAGCATCCAGCTTTTTAGAGCTATTAGGGCTATTTTGCCTCCGCTTTTGCTTGTGATATTTGTGCTTGGTTCTATATTTGCTGGAGTTGCCACTCCTACTGAAAGCTCGGCTTTAGGCTGCGCTGGAGCTGTTATTTTGTCTGTTTTTTATCGTACTTTTTCATTTTCTATGATTAAGGCTGCGCTTCTTGAGAGCGTGCGTACAACTGCTGTAATCTTTACCATACTCGTTGGCGCTACGGCGTTTTCTTTGGTGTTTAGCTACGGTGGTGGCGAGGATTTAGTAAGTGAGTTTATGACAAATTTACCAGGGCAAAAATGGGGCTTTATTATCTTTGTTATGGTGGCTATTTTCTTGCTTGGATTTTTTATAGATTTTGTGGAGATTTCTTATATTGTCCTGCCGATTGTTGTGCCTATAATTTCAGATTTAGGGATTGAGCCAGTAGCCTTTGCCATACTTATAGCTATGAATTTACAAACTTCGTTTTTAACACCTCCTTTTGGTTTTAGTCTTTTCTTTTTGCGCGGAGTTGCGCCAAAGAGCATTAAGACCGCCGAAATTTATAAAGGTGTGGTACCTTTTATTGTTATACAGTTGGTTGTTTTGGTTGTGTTTACGCTTTATCTTATGTAAAGTGGCGTAAATGCGCCAAAACTAGCTATAAAATAAATAATTTTTAAACTTAATAATTGTAGAATACAAAAATACTTTTGTAAAGGGTTGTCATGGAGATTAATCTAGTGGTCGAAGGGCTTAGATTTATGATTTTAGGTATGTCAAGCGTCTTTATTTTTTTAAGCGTTATGATATTTGTCTTAAAACTTCAAGGTCGGATTTTATCTTCTTTAGGGTTTAATCAAACTTTACACCAACCCCCCAAGCCAACCCCCCAAGCCAACCCAAATCAAAATCAAATAGATAATGACACCATAGCCGCCATTAGCGTTGCTATTAATAAATTTAGGAGCCAAAAGTGATAGCTGATAAATTCTCTCGCATAGGATTTATACTTGCTGTTGCTGGTTCTGCTGTGGGGCTTGGTAATGCGTGGAAGTTCCCTACTATGGTGGGAAATAACGGCGGTTCGGCTTTTATCGCACTTTATTTGCTGCTTACCTTTGCTATCGCTTTTATTGCATTTTTGGCTGAGCTTGCTATCGGACGGCTTGGCGAGACTGACCTTGTTGGCTGCTTTTACAAGCTAGCCCCAAAGCATAAAAGAGCATGGAGCTTAGCTGGATTTTTCTCAATTAGCGCGATTTTAATAGCCAGCTTTTACATGGTAGTTATTGGCTGGCTTGTTTATTATATATTCCTTAGCTTTACAGGATTGCCAGCTACTCCAGAGGCTTCAGGGGCTAGCTTTGAGCGTATTATCAGTGCAGACGCTACAAGCGCGCTTATCTGCTTTAGTTTTGTTTTTGTTATTGTATTTTTTACCGTTTCAAAGGGGATAAAAAGCGGTATTGAGCGACTGAATGTATTTATGATGCCTAGCCTTTTTATCCTGCTTTGCGTGCTTTTTGCTTACTCGCTTAGTATGGGTGGGGGATTTTTAAAAGCGGCTGAGTTTTTATTTGTTCCTGATTTTAGCAAAATCACTCCACACCTTGTTCTTGAGGCTTTGGGACTTGCGTTTTTCTCGCTATCTATGGGTACTGGCACCATCCCTACATACGCCGCTAGCCTTGATGAGAGGACAAATTTAGTCCGTTCGACGCTTTCGATTATTTTTATAAATATCTTAATTGGCATAATGATGGGACTTATTGTCTTTACCTTTATTTTTGATGCCGGCTTTGATAGTACCCAAGGCGGGCCTGGGCTTATATTTGTTAGTCTTGCTCTACTTTTTGCAAAGCTTGGCGTTGTAGGGCAGGTGCTTGCGGTTTGTTTTTTTACTGCGCTACTTTTTGCCGGAGTTACTTCGGCGGTTTCGATGATAGAGCCATTTGCTTTTTATCTTATAAATAAATTTAACATCACTCGTAAAAGCGCACTTTTAATAATAGGCGTTGTTGTTTATGTACTAGGAATTTTTTGCGTATTTAGTTTTTACAAGCCAACTTCAGAGAGCTTTAGCCTATTTGGCAAGCCTATATTTGATATTTTAGACGCACTTACCTCTACACTACTTATGCCCCTTGGTGCGCTTAGCTTTAGTATTTTTGTCGGCTATGTACTTAAAAAGGATACTTTGTGGGGGCTTTTTAGTGGCTTTATGAGTAGGGTTGGTTTTAATGTTTGGTATTTTGCGCTTAGATACATAGTGCCGCTTGGTATAGTGGCTATAATGCTTTATAAATTTAAATCCTAGTGGGAGGGGATAAATGGCTAAAAAATTCATAGACGTGATGGATACCACCTTTAGAGATGGTTTCCAGTCTGTTTTTGGTGCACGTGTGCTTATGCAGGACTTTTTGCCTGCTGTTGAGGCAGCTAAAGAGGCTGGTATCACGCACTTTGAATTTGGCGGTGGAGCGCGATTTCAAAGCCTTTATTTTTATCTAAACGAAGATGCGTTTGATATGATGGATAAAATTAGAGAAGTTGCTGGCAAGGATGCAAATTTACAAACCCTAAGTCGCGGCGTAAATACCGTAATGCTAGATACTGGAAGTCGTGAGCTTATAGATCTGCACGCTAAGCTTTTTAAAAAGCACGGCACAACGACAGTGCGAAATTTTGATGCGCTAAATGACGTAAACAATCTAAAATATAGTGGCGAGCGTATCACAGCACATGGCTTAAAGCATGAGGTTGTAGTTACTATTATGGATTTGCCTCCAGGCTGCGTTGGGGCGCATGATGTGGCTTTTTATGAGCGAATTTTACGCGATATATTAGACGCTGGTATACCTTTTGATAGTGTCTGTTTTAAGGACGCAAGCGGCACAGCAAATCCTCAAAAAGTCTACGAGAGTATAAAAATGGCTCGTAGGTTACTCCCTGAAGGCACACATTTAAGACTTCACACCCATGAGACAGCTGGCGTGTCTGTAGCCTGCTATTTGGCTGCGCTTGAGGCTGGGGTTGATGGTATAGATCTAGCCGCACACCCAGTTAGTGGAGGGACTAGCCAGCCTGATATTCTTACTATGCTTCATGCGCTTAAAGGCAAGGATTATGATTTAGGCTTAGATGCTGAGAAAATTTTAAAATACGAGGACGTTTTGGCTGATTGCTTAAAAGATTACTTCCTCCCACCAGAAGCTACGCAGGTAAGCCCTATCATACCATTTAGCCCTATGCCAGGAGGGGCTCTTACGGCAAATACGCAAATGATGCGAGATAATGGTATAATGGATAAATTCCCAGCCGTCATAAAAGCTATGCGCGAAGTCGTCGAAAAGGGCGGCTTTGGCACCTCTGTTACGCCTGTTAGCCAGTTTTATTTTCAGCAGGCGTTTAATAATGTGATGTTTGGTAAGTGGGCAAAAATCGCCGATGGCTACGGCAAAATGGTGCTTGGATACTTCGGACGCACCCCAGTCGCTCCAGATTTAGAGATAGTAAAGCTAGCTAGCCAGCAGCTAGGGCTTGAGCCTACTAGCAAAGACGCCATGGATTTAGCTGATTTAGACCCTAAAAAATCAATAGCACATTTTAAGGCTATATTAGAGGATGAGGGTTTGCCACAAACTGATGAAAATATCTTTATAGCGGCTGCTTGCAAAGAAAAGGGTATATCGTTTTTAAAAGGGCAGGCAAAGGTAAATGTACGTAAAATTTCAACCAAACCTAAAGAGCCAGCCAGCCAGCCTGAGCCAAGCCAATCTATGGCTAAAAGCGCAAAATATAGCATAGTTGTAAATGGCAACCGTTACAATGTTGAGGTTGCCGAAGGTTTTGATGCGTCTATTACCTCTATTGCACCAGCCAGCCAGCCAGCCTCTGCGCCTAGTGCGAATGCTCAAGCTGCTGCGGGGACTGCTTCATCTGATGATGTGGCTGTAAATTCTAGTCTACCTGGCAATGTGTATAAAATTTTATTAAAACAGGGAGATAGCGTAAAAAAGGGCGAAGCTATCGTGGTATTAGAGGCTATGAAAATGGAGATAGAAGTCGCTGCACCAGTTGATGGCGTCATATCCAGCATAGATGTATCGGTTGGCGAATCGGTGCAAAATGATCAATTATTAGCGAGGATAAGACCTTGAAGCGCTTTATTATAGCCTTGCTGGCGTTAAATTTATTTGCTGGATTTTTGATAGCTTGCGATAATCCCACATGTTTTAGTGATGATGCAGATGAGCCTAAGAGCATTAGCGTAAGCACTCAAAATCACAGCCAAAGTGCGAATTTAAACCAAACCGAAGACCTATCTAAAAAGCAGTACCACAGCAAGAGCATGGCTGAGCTTTTTGATAGCTTTTATCGTACGACCGGGATTTATGCACTGTTTAACCCACGCTCTGGTGCGCTTGATGCAAACGGGCATGTGATGAGTGAGTTTAACCAAAGTTGGGGCAGAGTGATTATGTTTGGGGTTTGCTTTTTGCTCTTTTATCTAGCGATTAAAAGGGGCTTTGAGCCGCTTTTACTTTTGCCTATCGGTTTTGGTGGGCTTTTGGCAAATATCCCTATCGCAGAAATTGCAGGACCAAATGGCTTTTTAGGCATTATTTATAATAGCGGCATTACAAACGGGCTTTTTCCGCTTATTATTTTTATGGGTGTTGGAGCTATGACTGATTTTGGGCCTTTGCTCGCAAATCCAAAAACAGCTCTGCTCGGTGGTGCGGCGCAGTTTGGAATTTTTGCCACGCTTATAGGTGCGCTTGCCCTATCTCAGTATACAAGTATTTTTAGCTTCTCCCTCCAAGATGCCGCAGCTATCGGCATAATAGGCGGAGCAGATGGGCCAACGGCTATATTTTTAGCAAGCCGCCTTGCGCCTGATTTGCTGGGTGCTATTGCGGTGGCAGCTTATTCGTATATGGCGCTAGTGCCGATTATTCAGCCTCCTATTATGAGGGCACTTACTACAAAGGCAGAACGCCAGATAAAAATGGTGCAACTTCGCACAGTAAGCAAGGCGGAAAAGATACTATTTCCTATTACTATCCTTATGCTTTGTGCGCTTTTTTTACCTGATGCGACGCCGCTTATGGGTGCGCTTGCTTTTGGTAATTTAGTGCGTGAAAGTGGCGTAGTAGCAAGACTTAGCGATACAATGCAAAATGCGCTTATAAATATAGTAACGATATTTTTAGGGCTTGCTGTTGGCTCAAAGCTAGCGGCTGAAAAGTTTTTAGTGCCAAATACCCTTGCTATTTTGCTTTTGGGGCTTATTGCCTTTTCTATCGGTACTGCGGCTGGGGTTTTAATGGCAAAGATTATGAATAAGCTTAGCAAACATAAGATAAATCCGCTAATTGGTGCAGCTGGTGTGTCTGCTGTACCTATGGCTGCGCGCGTGGTGAATAAAGAAGGTGTTAAGGAAGATTGCACTAATATTTTGCTTATGCACGCAATGGGGCCAAATGTGGCTGGAGTGATAGGCTCTGCTATCGCTGCTGGCGTGCTTTTATCGATATTTAAATAAGGAAAATTTATGATAAACGATATTGAAAAGCTTGGGCTTGAAAATACAAAACAGATTTTTCATAATCTAAGCTACGATGAGCTAAAGACCCATGAGATAGAAAATGGCGAGGGGCGACTAAGCGAAAATGGTACCTTTGTAGTAGATACTGGTGTTTTTACAGGCAGAAGCCCAAAGGATAAGTATTTTGTCAAGCAAGCTCCAAGTGATAAATTTATAGCATGGGGAAAGATAAATCAGCCAATCACCGAGGAGCTATTTGAGAAGCTTTTAAAAAAGGCTAAAGCGCAATTAAGCGGCAAGGACATCTATGTCCAAGACGCATTTTGCGGAGCTAGTAAATCTAGCAGAAAATCGGTGCGCTTTGTTACTGAAGTGGCATGGCAGGCGCACTTTGTTAAGAATATGTTTATCCGCCCAACCAAGGCAGAGTTAGAGCAGTTTCACCCAGATTTTGTCGTTTATAATGCTTGCAAAACAAATAATGAAAATTATAAAGAGGATGGATTAAATTCTGAGGTTTTTGTCATATTTAATATAGAAAAAAATGTCGCAGTCATCGGCGGTACGTGGTATGGCGGTGAGATGAAAAAGGGCATATTTTCTATGATGAACTACTGGCTGCCACTTGAGGGTAAGATGAGTATGCACTGTAGTGCAAATGTCGGTAAAGACGGTGATGTGGCGCTATTTTTTGGGCTTTCTGGCACTGGTAAAACTACACTATCAACTGACGCTGCGCGCGCACTTATTGGCGATGATGAGCATGGCTGGGATGATCATGGCGTATTTAATTTTGAAGGCGGATGCTACGCTAAATGTATAAATCTTGACCCAAATAGCGAGCCTGAAATTTACGCTGCTATCCGCCCAAACGCTCTGCTTGAAAACGTTGTGCTAGATGAAAATGGCGTGGTTGATTATAAAGACGCAAGCAAAACGGAAAACACAAGGGTAAGCTATCCTATCGAGCATATCGCAAATCACGAGCCAAGCTTGAGTGCAGGGCATCCTAAAAATATCATATTCCTTACCGCTGATGCTTTTGGCGTATTGCCACCAGTGGCAAAGCTGACTAAAGAGCAGGCTATGTATTATTTCCTAAGCGGCTACACCGCCAAAGTCGCTGGTACAGAGCGTGGTATCACGGAGCCTGTGGCGACCTTTTCAGCATGCTTTGGCGAGCCTTTTATGCCACTTCATCCTACCATTTACGCCAAGCTTTTGGGTGAGAAAATCGACAAACACGGAGTAAACGTCTATCTAGTAAATACTGGCTGGAGTGGCGGTGCGTATGGCGTGGGTAAGCGAATGAGTATAAAAGCGACTCGTGCTTGTATAAATGCCATACTTGACGGCAGTATCACTAAGTGCGAGTTTGAAAACTTTGATAAATTTAATCTAGCCATACCAAAAGCGCTTGATGGCGTGGAGACTTCGCTATTAAATCCTATAAACACATGGGCGTCGCGTGATGAGTATATAGTAGCAAGAGATAAGCTAGCTGTTATGTTTGATGAAAATTTTAAGCGCTACTCTGATGTGCCAGCTGGCGTTGAATTTGCAAAGGCTGGACCTAGCATATAATTTTTAAAGGCGGATTTAATAAGGCTCACTTTATAATCCGCTAACCCTGAGGGCTTTAGCTTTAAAGCCCTTTTTAAATTTTATGAGCTTATGGCAAACACAGAGCCTTATGTTTATAGATTTGTATTAAATTTATACTTGTATTTCTTTGTAAGTTTAAAAGACAATCCATGCGCCACGTTATTAGTGGACTTATTAATCGCTTGTATCATTCTGCGACACTCACTCATATTTAGTCTGATTTTGCTTGTTTTAAATAAACTGCGACTTTGCCTTGTTTTGCAAGATAATTCCATTTTGCTTATATATTTATCATCCTTCCATCGTAAGATGATAAGTTCGCTAATCTCCGGTTTGCTTCATGCCTTATCTAGAAGGCTTTGTCTTAAATTTGGCTTTACAAGCTTCAATTAGCCATACAGTTGTTTACATACACTCCTATGTTGTTAGCAAAAGCATGGCTTCAATGAAAACGAAGTTTTACAAAACAAGGCAAAGCCGCAGTTTCTTTAAAACAAGCGTATGCGATTGGCGTAGTCGATGTTTATTCAAAACAAGGCAAAGTACAGTTTGTTAAAATAAGGTATATTCGTGGTTTTTAAATAAATTTTTATTTAAAAGAAGCTTGGTTTTCCATGCCACTTTGTAGCGCAAACCCACCCAGTCTAGACAAAGCTTGGCAAAACTGGATGTAAGTTAGTATATCAAGCGACACAGAATAGTTGGATTATTAGGTTTTTCTTGCCGATACTTCCTAGATTTTTATATTTAAAAAGCTCTTTAAAAGAATAGTATTATTTTAAATTGTAAAAATTTAAACCGTAACACAAGTTTAATAATAATTAGTATTATTACTATTGCTTTGCAGTGTTATCAAAATTTTTAGCACTTTTGTACAGTGGATTAGCGCAAAAATTGATGCTAACCTACTTTGTATACATGACTAGGGCTTGCCTTTAAATTTACAAAGCAATGCTATTGTTTAAAAGAGCCATTTAAAAATAGTATCGAAATTATTTTACTTTATGATGTTGGTAATTCTAAAAACTACTTGTTGTTGGGATTGTAATGCGGTTTAAATTTGTGATTAAAAATTTATTTTATAGGTTTTAAAATATAAAATAGGGTAGTGGCTTAAATTTTTTATTAGTTATAAAAGCCAAGAATAAATTTAAAATAAAGGTCATTTTTTCATAGTAAAATTTGATATTTTTAGCCCTCGTTTATAAATTTATGCTAAATTTAAGGTATATTTTTATATAATCTCAACTTCAATTCAAATGGGTTCATAGCTCAGTTGGTTAGAGCATCCGGCTCATAACCGGATGGTCCCAGGTTCGAGTCCTGGTGAACCCACCACAACATATATTCTCTCCATTTTTTAAAAAAATTATTTGTTGTAAATATTTTAAAAACTCCTAAAAATGATATTTCGAGCCTTTTGAGTTTTTTATTCTTTGTACTTCATTATTGTTCTTGCATATAGATAAAATTAAAATTGGGGTATAAAGTTTAGTCTTTAATACTCAAATTATAGCTTTAAAGTGCAAAATTGGAAATTAATTTAAAAAGTTACATTGGGTGGCGCTAACAATCTTTATCTTTTTTTTGCATACTCGGATAATGTCAAAGATGAAGGGTTTAAATTTTATGGATGCAATTAATCTATTTTATTTTTACGCTTATTAGAGCCTAGTCTAAGTGTAACCAGCACAAAATCACGCCAAAAAATGTAATTTATGAGTTTGTTGCTCACAAATAAGACTAAGTCGCTACTAGCACAAAAAGCTAAATCGTATCTGCTTGCGCATATGTTTGGTGTTAAATATTTATTAACTAAATCACAGTCTAATCAATCATGCTCCCCTAAGGCTTATCAAGGCTAGTTGTGATATCCTTGAAAATGAATTTTTCCAGTATTCACAATATGCCTTAAACAAAGAGTGCGCAGGAGATAGAGTGTGTCAAATACGTTGGATATTTGGAATAAATTACCTTTGTCTTTTTCTAAGCGTGAGAAATAGCAAAATTATTGAGGCTAGTATGAGCGTGGCTGGGATTATTCCGTTTGGCTTAAAGCTGTCTTTGGAGCTGTCTAAAAGTACGATTTTAACGGTATAATCGTTTGCCTTTAGGTCTATGCTCTGACCTTTGACGCCGCTTAAACGCACGCTTAAAAGATTAGTATCTATCTTTTTTATTTGCACCTTCGCTGTGCCGCTATATACATATTGGCTTAAGGTTTCGTTGCAATTTTTAGGCATGAAAAATATCTCATATTCTGTATTAGGTTGCACGCCTATAGCGTCGTTTTTGTCTATGACAAAGTACTGCTTTTGCGGAGTTTGTGTGCTAAAGTGCCAAATTTTTTGTAGTTTTTTGCCGTTTTGTTCGTAGGACACCCTTGCCTCATATGCGCTATCAAATTCAAATGGCTTTAGCGAAAATAGGGCAAATTGATATGGGCTTAGCCGTTTATTTGGGTCGTTTTTGGAGGTTAAAAGCCTTGTGTTTTTTAGCTTTTTGCCGTCTTTAAAAATCTCAAAATCCAAAAGCCTCACCACCCCTAATGATTCATTAAATTCAACGCTTACAGGAGTGCTTAGTATCTTGCACTCTGGCATAGGGTCTGGATTTTCGCCGCTAAAATAGGGCTGAGCTGGCAAAGAATTTGGGTAGTAAACTATGTCTGTGTTATCGATTTTTAAGGCTTTATCAAAGTTATCCTTTGGGATTTTTGCTTTGGCATTTGCGCAGGCGTTTATGATATACTTTCCACTTTTTGGGCTAAAACTTTGAGCGCAAAGCTCCCCTATTTTTGAGTTTGACATATTAAATACAGTAGCGCTCATATTATCTGTGCTAGCAGTGGCAAAGCCGACCCTGTCAATCTCTTTATTTGTAAAGCCAAACCTGTGATAGATCGCGCTCATTAGGGAGTCTACGTATAGGCTGGGATGCTTTTTGTAGGTGATATTTTCGCTTATTAAGGAGGTTTTAGCTCCAGCTTTTACCGCTCTTTTGCTAGGCGTGGTAGCATAAAAGTAGGGATTATTTTTATCCTCGTTATGCCCTGTAATGCCGTTTTTAACGCAGTAGTTTGCGTGTGCCAGGCTTGAGATACTTAGGCTTTTATCTAGCAAAAGCTGCGAAAGCCCTAGGTCTTTTCTTATTAAATTTAAATATCCTAAAATATCGCCCTTATCGATAAAGTTCTTTGGCTGCCTTGCCTGAGTTAGGTGCTCATCATCAGCGCAAGCTGATAGGAAAATCAGGACAAAGCTAAGCCAAAATAGCCTCATTATACGTTAAATCTAAAGTGCATTACATCGCCATCTTTTACGATGTAGTCTTTGCCCTCAAGGCGCAACTTGCCTGCCTCTTTTGCTCCGCTTTCACCACCACATGTGACAAAATCCTCATAGCTTATCACTTCCGCTTTGATAAATCCACGCTCAAAGTCATTGTGGATTACGCTTGCTGCCTTTGGTGCTTTCCAACCAGCGGTTATAGTCCATGCACGTACCTCTACTACGCCAGCGGTAAAGTAGCTTATTAGGTTTAATTTGGCAAAGCTTGTTCTTATTATCTTATCAAGTCCGCTCTCGCTCACGCCTAGTCCGCTAAGAAGCTCAATTGCTTCCTCGTCGCTTAGTCCGACTAGCTCCTCCTCTATTTTAGCGCATATTTTTATGACTTCATGCCCTGACGTGGCAGCAAATTCTTTTAGCTTTTTTACGTATTCGTTATCCTCAGCTAACGCATCCTCATCGACATTTGCACCATATATGACCTCTTTTGCGGATAGTAGTCTTAGCTCGCGATTTAGGCTTATATACGCCTCATCATCTCGCCCACTAAAGCTGCTTGCTGGTGCGCCATCATCTAGGTGGGATAGTAGTGCTTTTGCTATTTCAAGCTGCTCTTTTGCGCCTTTTTGATTTGCCTTTGCCTCACGAGTTAACTTTTCTATTTTTTTATTTAGCTGCTCCATATCGGCTAGGATTAGCTCGGTTTGGATTATTTCTATGTCTCTTATTGGATCAACGCTGCCTTCTACGTGCGTGATATTGCCATCATCAAAGCAGCGTACGATGTGTAGTATTAGCTCTGTTTCTCGTATGTTTGAGAGGAATTTATTTCCTAGCCCCTCGCCATTGCTAGCTCCGCGCACAAGCCCAGCGATATCGACAAATTCGATTGTAGAGTGCTGTATTTTATTCGGATTTACTATCTTTGCTAGTTCGTTTAATCTAGCGTCTGGGACTGGTACTATCGCTTTATTTGGCTCTATGGTACAAAATGGATAGTTTGCGCTTTGTGCGTTTTGTGCTTTTGTTAGTGCATTAAAAGTTGTGGATTTGCCCACATTTGGAAGCCCTACTATGCCTACACTTAGTCCCATTATTTATCCTTGCCTATTGAATTTAAAAAGTAAAGACACGCCCTTACTCCAGCTCCACTTGCGCCCGCTTGATTATAACCCCATGGCTTTTCTACATAGGCAGGTCCTGCTATGTCTAGGTGTAGCCAGCTGTCCTTATACTCGTCTTTTATAAATTTATCCAAAAATAGCCCAGCCGTTATCGCTCCGCCGTATCTGCTACTAGCGGCGTTGCTTACGTCTGCTATTTGACTTTTTATTAGCTCTTTTAGATAGTCGTTAAACTCAAGCTCGCTATTTAGCTCTCCGCTTAGCTTTGATTTGTGTCTAAAGCTCTCTTTTAGCTCGGAGCTATTTCCCATTACACCAGTGGTGTACTCGCCAAGCCCCACCACGCAAGCCCCAGTTAGCGTGGCTAGGTCTATTAAAATATCAGGCTTTAAATCCTGTGCAAAGCTTAGACAATCAGCCAGCACTAGCCTGCCTTCAGCGTCGGTGTTTCGCACCTCAATGCTTACTCCAGCACGGCTTATTAGTACGTCATCTGGTTTATAGGCATTGCCGCCTATCATATTTTCAGTCGCGCCTATTATGCTATGAATTTCTAGCTTTAGCCCAAGCTCGCTCGCGGCTTTTATGATAGCCATTACAGCTGCGCCACCACTTTTATCAGCTTTCATCGTTAGCATATAATCAGCTGGTTTTAGGCTAAGTCCGCCGCTATCGTAAGTTAGTCCCTTACCTACAAAGACTATGCGCTTTTTGGCGTCTTTTGGAGTGTAGCTTAGATGGATTAGGCGAGGTGGATGTACGCTTGCACGGTTAACGGCTAAAAAGGCGTTCATACTCTCTTTTTGTAAAAATTTCTCGTCATAGACTTTGCATTTTATATTTTTGTCCGATTTTGCAAGCTCTAGTGCGTCTTGTTCAAATTTAAGCGGAGTGTAGACCTCTGGGATTTCGTTTACTATATCTTTGGCGAAATTTGTAGCATTTGCCATTATCTGTCCGTTTGTTATGCCGATTTTAGCTTTTTCTATTTCTAGTGTGTTTTCGTCAAAACTTTCAGAGCTTATTAGTACGCTTTCTAGCTTGCTTTGCTTTTTTTCTTTTTTGTATTTGTCAAATTTATAGCTAGCTAGGATAAAGCCTTCAACTAGTGCTTGGGTGCTAAATTTGGCACATTTTGTGATATAGCTTGCTACTTTTAGCGATGAGACTTCGTAATCTTTTAGCGCGTTATACGCCTTTGCTGCACCTTGTCTAATAGTGTCTACTTCGGTATTTGCTATGCCTACATATAGTCTTTTTTGACTTTGTAAAAATAGTACTCCCTCACCTTTAAATCCATAAAACTCAAACTCACATTTATCTTTTATAAATTTATGCTCTAAGTCCTTATTTACCACAAATATAAGCTCAACATCTGCACCTATCTCTTTTAGAGGTCTTTCGATTAGTTCAAATTTCATCTATACTTTTCCTTTCTTTTTGTTTACTACTGAGTGTTCTATGCGCTTAATGGTGTATAAAAATCCAGCGACTATAAGCAGGATAACTGGTAGCGCAAGGTACCAGTGTTCCGCTATCATATCTATAATTGCGATGATGCTCTCTCCAAAATACCACGCCAAAATTATCGTTATTGCAGCCCATGCCCATGCTGAGAATAAATTTATAATTGCAAATTTTTTGGCGTTATAGCGGGTTATTCCTATGCTAATTGGGATTATTGTCCTAAAACCATACATGTATCTTTGTATAAATATCACAGGCCAACCAAGACGCTGAAGCAATAGGTGCGCTACGGCAAATTTACGCCGCTGTTTTGAAAGGCGCTTGCCAATAAAACGCTTGCCATATCTACCTATGTAAAAATAAATTTGATCTCCACAAAATGCCCCAAGCCCAGCGATAAAGGTAACCATGAAAAGATCAACATGTCCTATGTGAGCTAGTATCCCAGCTAGTATGAGGGCTAGCTCCCCCTCTAGTATACACCAAGCAAAGACAATCGCATATGCTAAAAGTACGTGATTATTAAGAATGGCATTTACCAAAAACTCGATATTTGGGTGATTTGCCACCAGTGTGGTTAGTGCTGTGTCTGCTTGCATTAAATCTCCAAAACACTATAAACTGGCGATAGTTTGGTTAGATTTTCTGCGCCGCCAAGCTCTTTTAAATTTATTAAAAAGCAAGCTTCAATACACTCTGCACCAAGTTGTTTAATTAGCTCAACGCTTGCTTTTGCAGTGCCGCCAGTAGCTATTAAATCGTCTATTAAAAGCACCTTTGCGCCCTGCTTATTTTTAAAGGCATCCACGTGGATTTGTAGCTCATCGACGCCGTATTCTAGGCTATATTTTTGGCTTATTGTAGTGTATGGTAGCTTTTTGGGTTTGCGAATCGGTACAAAGCCAACTCCAAGCCTAGCCGCAAGAGCCGCTCCAAATATAAATCCTCTACTTTCAATGCCAGCTATGTACTCTACGCCCAAGTTTTCATATCTGCTGGCTAAATGCTCGTTTAAAAACTTAAATGCCGCTGGGTCGTTTAAAAGGGTTGTTATATCTCTAAAGACTATTCCAGGTTTTGGAAAGTCTGGTATTTCTCTTATTGTGTTTAGTAGATATTCTTTTTCTTGTATTGTTAAATTTGTCATTTTTATCCTTATAAGAGTGCTTCAATCTTGCCTTCTAGCTCTCGTATCCTGCCACGAAGTTTGTCATTTTCTAAGCGATATTGAGAATTTCTTGTGCGTAGGCTTGTAACGTCATTTTTTGTTTTATTTAGCTCATCCGTGAGAATATCTATATTCCCTAGGCTTCTTTGGAGTTGGATTTGTAGCTTTCGTATGACAATTTCTGTATCTTGGAGGTTGTTTTTCATATTTTCTCTGGTTTTGCGCTCTTTTTTAAGCAGGGTTTTAAAGTAAAAAACCATGACTACTAAGTATATATTTGCGCAGATTAATATGGTAAAAAACAGCCAGTCAAATATCACTATCTGCCTTTATTTATCTTTTCTACGCGACCCTCGTGTCTGCCGCCTTCAAATTTAGTCTCTAAAAATGCTAAAAGCGCATCTTTTGCCACGTCTGTGCCGATTAGCCGCTCTCCAAAAGCAATGACGTTTGCGTTATTGTGCATTCTAGCAAGCCTAGCCGATAGGCTATCGTGTGCTAGAGCGCAGCGGACGTTTTCATGGCGGTTTGCCGCTATACTTATGCCTATGCCGCTTCCACATATAAGCAC